>JAPOOG010000024.1 GCA_026713545.1 Bryobacterales bacterium | reverse complement strand
CATGCCTTCGGTCGCGGACGCGCTCTATGTCAAGCGCGAAGGAGAAATCCCTAACTCTCCAGGTGCAGGAGGTGCGGCTAACGATGAAGTGGTGTGGCTCACCGGCAGGCATGGCTGGGAGCCGTTCCTAGAGTTCAGCACCTTCATTCATGAACTGATGCACGTGTTCGAACGGCGGTTGCGCCGTGAATGCCTGAGGGAGAATCGAGACGTGGACGGCTGGGTGTTGCAGGAAAGCTGGCTCGAAGCCTACGATGCCGACCGCGCCTGGATGGAGCGGCTCGGCATGTCGTTGAGTGAAGCGGAAGGATACAACCTGACAGGGCGTAAGCGAGGAAGCGAAACGCTGGCCTGGTTCGCGGATACATACTTCATGCCGGATCACATTACGCTTGAGTGGCGCAAGGATCATCCTTCATTCCAATTCATGACCCATGCCGAGTTCGAAGAGTACGCTCCGAATCGGCACGACTGGTTCGAACGGATGCTGTACGGCCGCAGCATCGAGAGGCGCAGCTACCTCGAAGCGCATCCGGGAGCGACGACCTGGCCGGGGATGTGCGAGCCTCCCGAGCGACTGGCCTGGGCGCTTGACCGGCTGCCGCCGCTGCCGCAGTTCTCCAAGCAAGCGGATGACGGTCAGAAGGTTGCGGCTGGCTTCAAGTGCGGCGCCCTCGACGGCCCCCGCCTCGCGCCCGTAGAACCGCCGGCGCCGGCAGACATCGTCCACCACGTCGCCGTCGACGGACCGGTAGGTCGTCACGAATTACTTATGAGCCAACAGACAAAGACAAACAGCGCAACTAGAATGACCTTCCCTGCGACGGCGAACAGCTCGTCGGGTGCCCACCAACAGCCAAATAAAATCAGCGCCGCTAGAATCAATTCATATCTTCCGCTGGGGCCGAAGAACGCACGGCCGACGAACAACATGACGTAGAAGAGGACAGTCACGTACACGATGCCAAGGATCGGGATGTCTTCCATTTGCCTGTCCCCTCAGCGATATTATCATCCCCCTCCGAACACGATCTGCTGCAAGCTCCGCCCCTCATCACCGGCGTAGCGCGCCAGTTCGAGCCGGAACTCGACCCGCCGCGGTGCGCCGTCCGCGGCAACGAAGAGAGGGACCAGCGAAGCGGGCTTCACGGCTGAGCACCCTCTCTCACAAACCCCGTGTGGGGAAGGCGGCATGGAATGACGCCTTGAGATTACTCGGCGCGGGCGAACGCGACGAAACCGGAGAGCGTTGCCGATCCGGCCTCTCCGCACTAATCAGGATATGCGGACTCGCGAACGCGGCTTGGCGCGTTCTCGAGGAACGGCCTCGACGGACGGTTTGCTTGAAGTGGTCTGTTGCTGCTTCTTGGCTTTGCGACGAAGGTAGGCAGCGTGATTCTGCTGCTTGCGCCGGCATGATCGGCACAGGTCGGACTGGCTGCCTTTGCCGTTGGAAGGGAGTTCGGCAGAGCATTCGGAGCAAAGTCGAGTGGAAGAAGTCGGATTCATCGATTGATTTGCGTTGTGGTCGGCGGCATGGGCGCCGTTCCCATTGGAACTGCTTGGTGGAGCTTCCCAAACGAGCGAGCAGTCGTAGTCCTGCTGGTTGCGGTTGTAGCTGTTGACTTTGAGAACCTGATGCACTCCACGGCGGCCGTCGAGCGAACGATGCAGGTGGATGACGTACTGGACGGCGAGAGCGACGTGTTCGCAGAT
>JAPOOG010000040.1 GCA_026713545.1 Bryobacterales bacterium | reverse complement strand
GAGGGGACGGGGGGCGGGGGGGGGGGGGGGGATGGGGGGCGGGGTGCTGCTGGGTGGGCGGGGGGAGCAGCGGGGCGTCAGGGAAATGCCGGGAAATGCCGGGAAATGGTGGGTAGGGAAGCCGTGACGGGGCAACAAAAATTCCGTGTTTCGTGACTCGCGAAAAGCATAAAAGCCGTGTTTCGTGATTCGTGTCTCGTGATTCGTGAAAAACCCGTTGGTCGGGCTTGGGGTTGCTCTCCTTGGAGTCGCCGGAGGAACAGGGAAAAACCGTGTTTCGTGAAGAACATAAAAGGCCGTGTTGCCGGTGTGGACGGAGAGGAGACACTGGCTCAGGGGCAATATTTTTAGCTGAACAATGCCGAACAATAGTGAACAATCGTGAACAGGGAAACAGTGACGAGGCGACGGGCTCAGTGGTCCGGGAGGGCGGTTTCTGGTGGTGCGACCCTTGCGCACTCACGGCTACCTGAACGGCCGTAAAAACCATGTTTCGTGACTCGTGATTCGTGAAAAACCTTACAGGCCGTGTTGCCGGGTTGGGGGACGGCCGCCGTCCCAGCGAGCGGCACGCCAAGGGCAAGTCGATCCGGATGATTCCCGACATCCTGACCTCATGCTAGGCCGGGCGGGGCGGAAAAAAAAGACTGAAGGGCTTCAGTACCCCAATGCACTGTTTCTCGACGTTTCTGGGGCGGGCGGCTTGCGGCTCGCAGGGCTTCAGTACCTCGGGCTGAAGGGGAACGTTCTCCTTGACTGACGGGATGCGGCTCGCCTAACGGCTCGCTAACATGGTTAGCAACCAGGCCGGCATGACCGCCGGACCGGGTTCGACGGGGAGGCAGTGATCCCCGCACAGCATCAAAGGAGACTCGCTCATGCCTACAGGAAGCCGATACAGCCGCCG
Source organism: Bryobacterales bacterium (assembly GCA_026713545.1). Taxonomy (GTDB): domain Bacteria; phylum Acidobacteriota; class Terriglobia; order Bryobacterales; family UBA6623; genus JAPPLB01. Next base: position 99,276 of record JAPOOG010000040.1, on the reverse strand, counting down.
CCAGTGGCTCACCACGCTCGGAGCCGCCCTCGTTCCGTACGCCGCGTCCGCCTCCGCTGCTGCTCGCAAGTCCATGCGCGGCGCTTTCATGATCGTGGCCACGCCCTACACCGAAAGCAAAGCCATTGACTACGAGGACCTTGCCGAGGAGGTCAAGTTTCTCGACCGCTGCGGGGTGCAGGGCATGGTGTGGCCGCAGCACGCGAGCGACCTCAAGTTCCTGACTCACGAAGAGCGCATGCGCGGCATGGAGGTTCTCGCCGAGGCAGCCCGGGGAACCAAGCCGACCCTCGTATTGGGCGTGCAGGCCGAGAACACGGAAAAGATGCTGGAATACGCTCGCCGCGCGGAGGAACTCGAACCCGACGCCGTCATCGCCATCCCACCCACCGAGGCGAAGTCGCTCGACGATTACCGCGAATACTACTCGGCGCTTTGCCGCCTCGCTCGGCGCCCGGTTTTCTGCCAGACGGCCGGCGGGGCGCCCGAGGTGGAGCCGACGGTCGAGTTCATCGTCGAAATGGGGCGCAAGTTCGACAACTTCGGCTACCTGAAAGAAGAGTACAAGGATGCGATTTCGCGGATGAAGGAGCTACGGAAATACCGCCCGGGCCCCATCAAGAGCATTCTCGGCGCGCAACGGGCGCTCGGCTGGTCGTACGAGATGCGTCTCGGCATGGACGGGACGCTCACCGGCGGTCCGATGTACGCGGATGTCTATGCCCACATTTGGGAACTGCACCTTGCAGGCCACCACGACGAGGTTCGCGACGTGTTCTCGAAGCTGCTGGTCATGACCAACCTCGAACGGCACATCCCCGGTCTCAAGTACTACCTGATGCAGCGGCGCGGCGTTTTCAAGACCACCGTCTCCCGCCGCGGCGGGTACACGTTCTCGAAGGAAGCCGTCGCCCAGATCGAGCACGACTTCGAGCTGCTGAAGCCGTATCTGAGGACGTAGCCTGTACATTCGGTGATAAAAGCCGTGATTCGTGTTTCGTACCTCGTGTTTCGTGAAAACCGTTGACGGGGGCCTGGTTCGCTCCAGAAGAAATGTCTGACGGCCGGTGAACCGTAAAGGCCATGATTCCGGAAAGACCGAAAGGCCGTGATTCGTGTCTCGTGATTCGTGACCGGAGGCCGATGGCGGCGCCTTGGCTGGCGGTCCGGCGCTTATAATCCACTGTGACGGATCAAAGAGAGGGTCATGAAGATCGTTGAAATCCGCGCTTTCGGACTCCGCGGGCGCACTCCGGAAGGAGGCTGGTCGAACGAACTGCAGCCCGATGACTGCGTCCACACCCTGATCGCGGTGCGAACCGATGACGGACCCATCGGGTGGGGCAGCGTGTTCACGACGGATGAGCTGGTCCGGGCTTCGCTGAGTGTCCTGAAACCGTTGTACGAAGGCGAGAACGCACTCGAGCCGGAACGCGTCAGCGAGAAGCTCCACCAGAGCACTTTCTGGTTCGGACGCGGCGGATCGGTCACGCACACGATCAGCGGCATCGACATCGCGCTGTGGGACATCCTCGGCAAGGCCACCGGCCAGCCGGCGGGGCGATTTCTGGGCGGGCGTTACCGCGAGAGGGTGCGGCCTTATGCTTCGCTGCTGATGCAAGAGCCGGACCGAATGGCCGACGAGATTCGGCCGGCCAAGGCGCAGGGCTTTCGCGCGTTCAAGATCGGATGGGGGCCGTTCGGACGCCGCAACCGGGAGACCGACGAGGCGATCGTGCGCGAGGCTCGCGAGACGGTCGGCCCGGAATCGATGCTGATGGTGGATGCCGGCGGCAGCGATCCCTTCTGGTCCGGCAACTATAAATGGGCTCTCAATACGGCGGACATGCTTCAGGATTACGGGGTAGCGTGGTTCGAAGAGCCGTTGCATCCCGATGCGCTCGACGACTTCGTTGCTCTGCGCCGGGCTTCGAAAGTGCCCATCAGTGGAGGCGAAGTGCTCACGCGCCGCCAATCCTTCGAGCCCTGGCTGCGCGCCGGAGCATTCGACATCGTGCAACCCGACGTGACGAAAGTCGGCGGGATCAGCGAAGAACGCCGGATCGCGCAGATGGCGAGGGATCACGGCATCCGTTTCATCCCGCATGGCTGGAACACCGCCCTGGGCCTGGCGGCCGATCTGCATCTCGCTTCGGCGTTCGCCGATACCGACCTGGTGGAATATCTCGTCGGATCGCCGTTCATCGACGAGATCGCCGCCGGCGGGTGGAAGCTGGACGCCGACGGCATGCTGCCGATTCCGGACGGCCCCGGCCTGGGCGTCGAGATCGATCTCGACGCCGTCGCCGAACTGTCCGGCGATCCTTCCTGCCGTGACCTTGCCCGTTGAGAGGTGAACCATGCGAGTCCTTTTTCCACTTCTGCTGATCACGCTTCCGCTCTTCGCCCGCGATCCGCTGGCCCAGCGCATCGCGCATACCGATCCGGCGAAGTACAACCAGGGCAAGAACGTGCACAAGGGCGCCGGCGAGTTGCATTACATGGGGCTGCTCGATGCGAACGCGCTGAACACGAAGTTCCTGTTCCTGCACCGCGGCCAGCTTCAGCCGGGGGGCGGCATCGGCAATCACTTCCATCACACGATCGAGGAGATGTACGTCATCTTCAACGGCGAGGCGGAGTTCACGATCGACGGACGCACGTCCACGCTGAAGGGGCCGGCCGCCGCGCCTTGCAAGATGGGCCAGGCGCACGCCATCTACAACGCGAGCGACAAGCCCGTCGAGTGGATGAACATCGCCGTGAGCAGCGTCAAGGGCAAGTACGACAACTTCGACACCGACGATGATCGCGTCGGTGTCCCGAAAGATCCCAAACCGGTCTTCGTCAATACGCGTTTTGACCGCGCCCTGCTCAGGCCGGTCGAGAATTACTACGGCGGCAAGGGGACGGTCCACTACCGGAGGGCGATACCGCCCGAAGTTTTCAGAACGGACTGGTCGTACATCGACCACTTGTTGATCCCGCCGGGCTCGTCGACCGGGAAACGGGTTCATCAGGGGGTCGAGGAGGTGTACTACGTGATGGCCGGCTCGGGGTCGGTCCGCGTGAACCAGGAGACCGCGACGATTAGCAAGGGCGACGCCATCCCGATGATGCTTCGTGATGAGCAGTCGTTGGCAAACCATGGTTCGGAAGACCTGGAGTTGCTGATTATCGGCGTCGCCCGCGTCAAGGGCGCGCTCGACCCGCCGGGGTTCTGACCTGCATTTCTCACCACCCGACGGCCGAAGCACGCGATACGACCGCCATGACTTCGCTTTTCCTTCGCAACGCTTGCTTGCCGTGCTCAACGTACTGTTCAAGTACGCCTGCGCGCGCCAAGCGGCTCGCGCCTCGTCCTGGCAGTCCTCTCACGCACTTCGCCTCGCAAAAGCAGGCTCTATAGCCCGCCTTTCGCAGCATAAAGGCCGTGATGCGTGTCACGTGACCCGCAGGCCTGCCTGCAGCAGGCAGGCACTTCGCCTCGTCACCTGATGAGAGGCGCAGGCCGGATCAGACGGAGGGGGCCACTACTACCTTTCCGAACTGCCTCTTGTTTTCGAGGTGCTCGTGGGCGGCGCGTAGTTCGGAGAGCGGGAACACCTTGTCGACGACGGGCTTCAGCAAACCCCGATCGAAAAACCGAAGGACTTCGTACAACTCACCCATAGTGCCCATGAACGAGCCGTGCAGCGACAACTGGCGGAAAAAGAGATGGTGCACGCTCAGGCCGACTTCACCGCCGGTGGTGGCGCCGCAGGTCACCAGGCGTCCGCTATGCGCCAGGCTCGCTGCGGAATGCTTCCAGGTAGCCTGGCCGACGTGCTCGAAGACGATATCGACGCCGCGTTTTCGAGTGATCGCTCTCACCTCCGCGCGGATGTCCTGCCGATAGTGGTCGATGACGTGGTCGGCGCCCAGTTCTCGCGCTTTCGCCATTTTTCCTTCGCCGCCGGCCGTCGCGATCACACGGCAGTGGAACAGCTTGGCGATCTGAACGGCGGCGATTCCGACACCGGAGCTCGCGCCGACGACCATCACGTCTTCGAGCATCTTGATCTTCGCAATGCCGACCAGCATGTGCCACGCGGTGAGGAAGACGAGAGGGACTGACGCCGCTTCCGCGTAGTTCAGTCCGCCGGGAACGGGAAGCGCGTTCACTTCGGGCACGGCGATGTATTCCGAGTTCAGCCCGGTGTACTGATAGCCGAACAGCCCGTAGTCGCGGCTGAGGTTGTCGAGGCCGGCGGCCGCCATCGCTCCTCGGCGCGAGCTTTTGCCCGGCGCGACGAGCACGCGGTCCCCTACCTTGGCGGAATCGCAAGCGCCGCCGACTTCGACGATTTCGCCGGCGGCGTCGCTGCCCAGGATGTGGGGCATGTCGAGCTTCAGTCCGGGCAGGCCCCCTCGAACGAACAGGTCGAGGTGATTTAGTCCGCAGGCCCCCACCTTGATGAGCACCTCATCGGCGCGCAAGGCGGGCTCCGGGGCGTCCTCGTAGCGGAGAACTTCCGGACCACCGTGCTCATGGATGCGAACGGCCTTCATGGGACTCACCTCGGCTGTCGGGGCAAAAACAGCCCCGTATTATAATGAGCCATCGAGCGACAATGTTATGGGCCGTCCGACAGACGTCTACGAAGAGCTTGTGCATCTGCGGCGATCGGGCAAGAAAGCCGCCATGGCGACGATCGTCGAGGTAGCCGGCTCGATTCCCAGTTTTCAGAGCGCGAAGCTGCTGGTCCGCGAGGATGGCTCGATGGTCGGCACGATCGGCGGGGGATGCACCGAAGCCGAAGTGTGGAACGCCGCGCGCGAGGTGATGGAGACCGAGAAACCTCGCATGCTGAACTTCAACCTCGGCCAGCAGGCCGCCTACGACCAGGGGCTCATCTGCGGGGGGCAATTGAACGTATACGTGGAACCGATACTCCCCATTCCCACCTGTTACATCTGCGGCGCCGGCCACATCTCGAAGAGCCTGTCGAAAGTCGCCACGCTGGCCGGCTTCCGGACGGTGATCGTCGACGACCGCGAAACCTACGCGAACCGGGAGCGGTTTCCCGAAGCGGCGGAAGTGCATGCCGACGACTACGAGACCATCTTCCCGAAACTGGAAGTGAACGAGGCGAGCTACATCATCATCGTCACGCGAGGTCACCGCGATGACATGCGCGTGCTGCGCTGGGCGGTGGCGACGCCTGCCCGTTACTTCGGAATGATCGGCAGCAAGCGCAAGACCCTCGAAGTGGCCAAGCATCTCATCAAGGAAGGCATTCCCGTCGAGCAGCTCGCCCGCCTGCACGCGCCGATGGGCTTCGACATCGGGGCGATCACGCCGGAGGAGATCGCCGTCGCCGTGGTGAGCGAAATGATCGAACGCCGCCGCAATCCCGGCCACGAGTGGAACCCCAACTCGAAGTCGATCTTCGCCGAAGGCATTCCGAAGGCGCTGCAAATCCACGCGCCTCAGGAACCCGCAACTGACCCGGCCGCATCCGCTGAGCCGCTGCCGGCGAAACTCCCGTCGCTGCGCAAAAGCTGAGCCTTGACTGCCCGTGGCAAAAGCCCCGCTACATTCAAGCGGCGATGCATCCCGACTGAGCTGCGTTGCTCCTCGGTCGAATATGTTCCATATGCTCGATGGCCGCGCCTTGTCAGCCGGGCGCAGCGCCGTTCACGGTGCTACGCGGGCCGCTCTCGGCGCAACACGGGATTTCACCACGGGCTGTCGAGCCGCAAGCCCGCCGGCATCATCCTCTCCGCCGGCGAGTCTCGACGCATGGGCCATGACAAGGCCTTGCTGGAGTACCGCCGGACGACCTTCCTCGGACGCATCATCACGCTGCTGGAGCCGCGAGTGGAACCTCTCGTTGTCGTGCTCGGGCATCACGCGGACGCCATTCGGCAAGCGGTTCCGAGCGGCCCGCGGGTGGTCGTGAACACGAACTACCAGGCCGGGATGCTGACTTCGCTTCAATCGGGCATCCGCGCGCTGCCCGGCGAGGCGGAGGCGGCGCTGTTCACGCTGGTCGATCACCCGGCCGTGGCGGAGGAGACCGTCGAGCTCCTCATCGGAGAGTGGGAGAAGGCAAGACCGCTCATCGCCATTCCCCGCCATGGAGGCCGTCGCGGTCATCCGGTGATTGCCGGGCGTCCGGTGCTTGACGAGATCCTCGAACTCGGTCCGGAGTCGTCGGCGAAAGACGTGATTCGATCGCATCGCGACCGGACGTTGTTCGTGGACGTAGATGATCCGGGCATTCTCTGCGACATCGACCTTCCCGAGCAGTACGAACGCCTTCGCTGAGCTGCGTTTTTCAGTACGTTGTTCCGCCGTCAGACGGCGGGAAGGGCCGTGATTCGTGATCCGTGTCTCGTGTTGCGTGATGCAAAAAGCCAGATATGCGAACTCCCGGGGGCGTGTGGAGGCCTGTTTGGTGATTCTTGACCTGAGTGCCCGCTTGCCGGCAGTTTTGCATGCCGGGTCACAAACGGTGCCGCCCCGCTCAGCTTCCACTCGCCTCGTTGCGCTCGGCTCAGCACCTCATTGCGCCGCAGTTCCTTCTAACTCATCCCTGTGCTTCCCAATCCCGACTTGTCGGCGAAGTGTCGGAAGTTTTCTTGATGAGCAAAGCAGAACGTTCCCCTTCGGCTTTTGGTACTGAAGCCCTTCAGTCCTTTTTCCCGCCCCGGCCTGCTTAGCCTGAGTACAGAGAGGCCGGAATCCTGCCCTGAACGTCTCACCACGCGGCGAGGCGAAGTCCGCGTGCGGGTCAGAGGTCAGAAGACACGAATCACGAAACACGGACTTTACGGCCGTTCAGTTCGTCGTTGGCGCGAAAGGGTCACCAAACAAAACAGCGCCGCACGGCCCGCCACGCCCGTCACCCAGCCGCTGTTTCCCAGTTCACCATTGCTCGGCTAAAAATATTGCCCTGAGCCAGTGTCCCCGCTCCGTCCACCGTTCACGGCCGGCCTCACGAAGAGCGCCGTTGGCCGGAAATGAATCCATGCCGAGAAAGGGGAACTTTCTCGATTGCACAAACAGGGGAACTTTCCGTATTGCGCTGACAGACAACCATGTACAAGAGCCGCCAGCGCCCTCATGCGGCTGCCGACTCGCGCCGGATCATGGGCGCCTGCTTGATATACTTCCAACAGGGATGACGCGCCTCGTTTCTTTCCTCTTCCCGCGGGCAGTTGTTCTTCTCTCAGCTCCGCTTTTCGCTCAACCCGCCTCGCAGGTCGAGTTTTTCGAAAAGAACATCCGGCCGTTGTTCGCGAACAACTGCCAAGCTTGCCATAACCCGCAAATGAAGACCGGCGGACTTGATCTCTCGACCGCTGAAGGCTTCATGCACGGGGGCGCGAGCGGACCTGTTGTCGACAAGACGAACCCCACCGAGAGCCGGCTTCTCAAGGTCACAAGTTACGACGAGCGGATCAAGATGCCGCCGACGGGCAAGCTCAGCCGGGAAGCTCTCGATGCGCTCCGGGCCTGGGTGGAGTTGGGCGCGCCATGGCCCGGTGCACGGCAGGTGGCCGAGCAACGACCCGAGCCGGCCACTCGAGAGTTCACTGGGGAGGAAAGGAATTTCTGGGCTTTCCAGCCCATGAAGGAGCCGGAACTTCCGCGCGTCAGAAACGAAGCCTGGATCCGGTCGCCGATCGACCGTTTCATTCTCGCCAGGCTGGAGGAAGAAGGGCTCGAGCCCGCGCCGCCCGCTGACAAGGCTACGTTGCTGCGGCGTGCTTCGTATGACCTGACGGGCCTGCCACCCAGCGGGGAGGAAACCGCCGCCTTCCTCGAAGACGATTCCGAGGGTGCGTTCGACAAGGTGGTCGATTCGCTGCTTGCGTCCAAACGCTACGGAGAAAAGTGGGGACGCCACTGGCTTGATGTGGCGCGGTATGCCGACTCGACCGGCAACGACGAGGATCATCGCTATCCATACGCTTGGCGCTATCGCGATTATGTCATTCAGGCTTTTAACGACGACATGCCGTACGACGGGTTCATTCGGGAGCAAATCGCTGGCGATTTGCTCCCGGCGGACCAGCCCGGTCAAGTGAATCGGCGCGGGACGATCGCAACTGGTTTTCTCGCCTTGGGGCCCAAAGCCATTGCGCAGCAGGACAAGAAGAAGATGCTTTACGACGTTTACGACGAGCAGCTCGACGTCGTTTCCAAAGCCTTCCTGGGCCTGACGATCACTTGCGCCCGTTGCCATGATCACAAATTCGACCCGATCCTCACGAAGGACTACTACTCGCTGATCGGCATGTTCGCAAGCACGCGCAGCTTCAAGGACCCGACAACGCATGTGGCGAAGCTGTTATTCACACCGCTCGTTCCCGAGGAGGAGTACGCTGCCTACACGGCTCACCAGGACAAGATCGACGACAACAGGATCGCGATCACCAATGTGGTTGACGAGCAGCTCGAGGGGTACAGCAACAGCTTGAGTCCGAAGCTGGCGGACTACATGCTTGCCGCGCGAAAGGCTGAAGACGGCGCAGCGGTGGACGACGTTGCGAAAACCAACGCTCTGGATGCGAAGATTCTTGGCCGCTGGGTGGATTACCTCAAGCCTGGGTCAGTGCCGCAGCCGCACCTGACGCAATGGCGAGAGGCGTCGGCTGACGATTTGGAGGAAATAGCGCAAGGCTATCAGAAGCGCTACCGGGAACGGCTCGATGAGTGGCACGCACGCTTGGCGAAGTGGCGCGCGAGCGTGGCCCGGAGTCTGAAGGCGAAGAACATGCCGCCCCCGATGAAGCCCAAGTTCGTCCCAGGGGAGGATCGTTTCTTCCATGAGGTTTCGCTGGTCAAGGGAGGTCCCTTTGCCCTGGACGAAGAAGACCGCGAAAAGGTGTTCAGCCGGGAAGCCCGCGACAAGCTGGCCGAGTTGAAGGCGCAAGAGAAGATGTTGAAGGAGACGATGCCGCCGGCGCCCGACATGGCGTGCGCCGTTCAGGAGGGTGAGACGGTCGATCAGAAGGTCTTTGTCCGGGGCGACTATGGATCGCCGGGTATGGCCGCTCCCAAAGTCTTTCCGGCGATCCTCGAAGGCCACGATCAAGAACCCGTGGCCACAGGCAGCGGCCGGTTGGAGCTTGCCGACTGGTTGACCAGGCCGGACCATCCGCTCACTGCCCGGGTGATGGCGAACCGTATCTGGCAGGGTCACTTCGGACAAGGGATCGTTCGAACTCCGAGCAATTTCGGCAAGATGGGAGAGCGCCCGACACATCCCGAGTTGCTTGACTACCTGGCGCTTCGCTTCATTGACAGCGGCTGGTCGATCAAGCAGATGCATCGCACGATCATGCTGTCAAGCACCTACAGGATGAGCAGTACCGTCAGCGACAAGCAGAACTCCGCCGACCCCCAGAATCGGCTGCTGTCGCACTTTCAAAGACGCCGGCTCGCGGTCGAAGAGATGCGCGACGGCCTGCTGGCGATTGACGGCTCGATTGATTTGACGATGGGCGGCACACTCCAAACGGGTTTCGGGACGGACCGTGAAAACAGCAACAAGCGCTTGAGCATGAATCCCGACGAGATCAATCGGCGGCTCATCTACATCCCGCTTCGCCGCGCCAACCTCGCGCCTTTGCTCAACCTGTTCGATTTCGGCGACGCGACGACGCCCTTGGGCAAACGCCCCGTGACGAACGTCGCGCCGCAGGCGCTCTTCCTGATGAACAGCGAGTTCGTCGCCGCCCGCGCACGCAACTTGGCGAGCGAGTTGCTGAGCGATGACGCGGAAGACGATCCGCGCCGGATGAAACGAGCCTACTTGGCGACGCTGAACCGTGTTCCCGCGCCGGATGAAATCGACACCGGACTAAGCTATGTCTCGCGGCTGAAACAACGCTTCCCCGATACCACGCCGGACATCGATGCCTGGATGAGCCTGTGCCGAGTCCTCATGGCGTCGAACGATTTCATTTATGTAGACTAGGGCCAGATGGAACCGAAGCGGCCGAAGCTCCCGAGCGACCCGAGGGTCACCACCCGGCGCGCGATGCTGCGCGACGCTGCCTGCGGGTTCGGCTACCTCGGATTGGCGGGCGCTCTTGCTGACGCAGGCCTGTTGCGGGCGGCGGCCGATGGGATGGGCGCACGCCCGCTGGCGCCCCGCGAGCCGCACTTCACCCCGAAGGCGAAGCAGGTCATTTTCCTGTTCATGCACGGAGGGCCGTCGAGCGTCGATACCTTCGACCCGAAGGAAAGGCTCTTCAGGGACGCCGGCAAGCCGCTCCCCATCAAGCGGCCGCTGGCTTTTGACGACCAGCCGCCCGGCCCGCTGATGAAGCCGCTTTGGAAGTTCCGCCCAGGTGGGGACAGCGGTATTCCCGTCAGCGATTTGTTCCCGCACATGCGGTCCGTGGTGGACGACCTGACGGTCATCCGCTCTATGGTGGGCGAAGGTGTCGATCACGGCGCGGCGCTGTTGCAGACGTTTACGGGGTCGAGCACCTTCACTCGGCCAAGTATGGGCTCATGGGCAGTTTACGGGCTGGGCACGGAGAACCAGGATCTTCCCGGATACATCACGATCAAGCCGGCGCTCTCGCACGGCGGAGCGAAGAACTGGTCGTCCGCGTTTCTGCCAGGCGCTTTCCAGGGAACCGCCATCGGTCACTCGGGCCTCAAGATCGAGGAGTTCAAGGACGAGCCGATCGAATACCTCGCCCACAAGGGTTTCTCCCAAGAGCAGCAGCGCTATGAGCTCGACATGCTGCAGAACATCAACCGTCGCCACGCGGAGTTGCGCAAGCACGATCCGGAACTGGAAGCGCGCATTCAGGCTTTCGAGCTGGCCTTCCGGATGCAGGTCAAGGCGCCGGAGGCCTTCGAGGTCGAACGGGAGTCCGACGCGACGAAGAAGCTCTACGGCTATGACCAGGAGGTCACCAAGGACTTCGCGTGGCAATGCATGCTGGCGCGCCGTCTGGCTGAGCGGGGCGTGCGATACATCCAATGCACGCATAGCTACAAGTGGGACCAGCACAGCGACCTCTTCCGCAAACACACTCAGAATGCGGCTGAAGTCGACAAACCCATCGCCGGCCTGATCAAGGATCTCAAGTCCCGCGGCATGCTCGACGATACGCTCGTCATTTGGGCCGGCGAGTTCGGACGCACTCCCGTTTCGCGGTAGTGCCTCAAAAGTGCGTGGAAACTAGCTCACTCTCTGATAACGCAGCGAACAGCCTCGATGGGGACCAGGCCGAGCGTCACAGTCTTGCGGCCTTCATTTTTCTGGAATTGGTAGCTGTCAACTGACGCCACCACCCACTCTGCTTCGATGGTTTCGGATTCCGAGGTACCTCTGAACTCAATTCTGAATTTGGCCATGGCGGTTTCTCCTTTCTGTTCTGAAAACGGGGCAGGGGCGCCGCAACGTTGGAAACGCCTGTTCAGGGCGGCGTCCCCCCGCCTTACTCACACCCAATCAGGGCTGCGTAGGCATCTACGTGCTGGGTTTTCACGATGGCACCCCCTCTCCCCAGGGAATGCTTGACGAGGACGCACGGTGTGCGGTACAAGGAAGGAAGTCCACTTCCTTGTTGGGGCCTCGTCAAAGCACCCCCAGCAGTTTTTCAAAGAGCCGGCGCCCCAAGCGCCGGCTTCTTTCGTTTCAGATTATCACACCTGCACTCATGCACTTTCGGTAAGCAGTTCTTCGAGCGTCCAAGGCTCACTGGCCAGCCCCGCCGCGACCGCCGGTGTGGTTTTCAGCGTGCGCTGAACCCAGCACCAGTTGTAGTGGGCGAAGAACAGCGCCAGGGCGGCGTCCAGCATCTTCCAGCGTTTCGAGAATGCATAGGTCTTGCGCGTGAGGCGCTTCGAGTGCTGCCGCAGCGTCCCGTTGAGCCGCTCGACGTAGGTGGTTTCGGTTTCATCCAGGTTCGGCTGCCCGATACCGGCCTCGATCCGGCCAGGGCCGACAGCTTTGACGATCTTCGCGTGGCTGGCCCGATCTTCGAGGAGCAAGCCGATGGCCGGCTGATAGGCCGCATAGGCGTCCGTCGAGATCTGACAGGTGCCGGCGGTCGCCGCACGCACCTTCCGGATGAAACGCACGGTGTTCTGATCGTCACGCTTGCCCAGGTGGTAGGCGACGACCAGGCGGCTCCCGCGGTCCAGCGCGATGTAGCAATAAGCGTCGCCCACCGTCTTGGGGTCGCCGTACATCACGCGCTTCTGTTTCTTCAAGACGAAGGTCCAGATCTCGTCGAGCTCGAGGTGCGAGACAGGCACAGCGCGGATGCGGTTGCGGAGCAGCTCGGCGCAGCCCTCGCCGGCATGAAGCAACAGCGAGCTGATCGTGTTCTGCTCGATCCCCACGATGCGCGACGTCGACCGGATCGAATTGCCCTCGACGAGCAGATGCACGGCGAGGAGCGCCTTGTCGATCGGTAGATACATGTTGCCGATGGTACGGCGGGACTCGGAGAACGTCTTGCGGCAGGTGGGGCAGCGGTAGCGCCGGGTGCCGTTGCGGTTGCGGCCATGCGCACGGCAGGATGCCGCGCAGTTGTGGCACGTCATTTCTGGCTTGACCTTCCCGGGCCAATGCGCCAGAATGACGAGTGTCTAGGTTCGTCGGTCCGGCTTACGCTGGCCCTGGAGCCCCTACCTCGCTCTAAGGAGCGGCAAGGTAGGGGCTCTTTCTATTTGTGGTTTGCCTGATGCTACCATGGGATCGTGTCGCAGGAAGAACAGGACATCACCATCGCCGCAGCCTTCTCCGAACGCAGCCAAGCCAAAAAAGAACTCGCCTGCTACCGTGCCAAGGCAGAAAAGATCGCAAAACGATTGCGCAAGGCAGCCGCCGCTCTCGAAAGCGAGCAGGATGAGCAATACGTCGATGTTGTGGATTGCCCGAAACAATCCGATGTGGAAGCAGCATTCTCCGGCATTCGCCGTAACAAGAACCTGATCGATGTCCTCGAAGAGCGCCTCTCCCAAATGGTTCCTTCCTGGAATCAGTAGCCCCACCGTGATATCCTATCCCCCGCAAACGTTGTAGAGCTTCCCGCTAAGCCGGGCCGCTCGCTGAATACAACAGCTCGCTGAAGGTCCGGGGTAGCTCCCCGGGCCAGAGCGAACAGGCGAGATCTCTGTCTTCTCTACAGCGTTTGCAACGGCCCGGCGCCCTTCGCCCGGCCATTGCGGAAAGGAGCAGAGAGACCTCATGAAAACAGCAGTTGTGTTCTTGATCGCCGCAGTCCTGTTTACGGCGCCCGCCTTCCCCCAAGGCAGCCTTGTTTCCGAAGCCACGGATTTCGTCATCTTCGCGGACTTCGTCATCGGTTCCGGATGGAGTTTCCAGCTTGCCGTCACCAACAACTCGCCCACGACTGCGGTGAATGGATTTACGGTCGTCCTAGTGGACAAGAACCACCCTCAAGCGGTGTCGTTTCAGGAAGGGTTCGAATCCGGCAGCGTCCCGCTGTTCACGATCCCGCCCGGCGGGACCAAGATCTACAGCGAGTGGCCCAACGTCGATGCCGATGAAGTGGTTCGCGGCGGGGTTCTTGTCGCGCAACTCACCAAGTTCCCCGCTTTTGAGGGAGACACTCAGATGACGAGCGCGGTGCTGACCTACCGCAATGACGCGACAGGGATCGAGGTCACCGTACCCCCTCTCACCGTGGCCGCCCTGACCCCTCCGTTCTTCAACGATGAAGTAGCCTACTCTGTCTTTGTCGAAGAAACCGATGCCGTCACCACGGGCCTGGCGCTGTGGAAAGACCCTGCCAACGAAACGTGCCTGGCGCTGGCCGGTCTCGACGGGTCGCCTTACCCTGACCCCGAAGGGCACACGCTGATATGCTACGCCCCGGAATATGGAGATCAGTGGAGCCACTCTGTCGGGCTGCTTCCCGAATGGTTTCCCGGCTGGAGCTTCTCAGAAGGATTCCAAGGCCGCCTCGTGGTCGCCGTGACCGACAATGAATTCGGCCCGAAAGGCAATGATGGTCTCGCCATTCCGATGGGGCTGCGAGCCAATCGCGCCAGCGGCGCTATCTCGGCGGTCCCCGTAGTCCCGGTCGCGACACCTTTCACGCCGGCAAAATCTTCACGTAGCGGGCAAGCCTTCGACAAGATGAGCCCGGAAGAACACCTGCGGCAACGCCTCGGCCAGATCGAAGATGGGTTCTCTCCGCTGGGCCGCTGAGCTTGCTAGGCTGTCCTCGTCATGACGAGGAACGAACTGGCGGGGGTTGAGGCGTGCAGTATGTACGCCGAATGTCTCGCAGCAGCGATGGCAAAGCACGAGCTATCGTCGTCTCGATCACGCGAACAAAAGCATCATTTTCGGTACCTTCTTGACGCCGAACTAGAGCGCACCCTTCGAGGAAAGACTGCTGGATCTCCCGATCTTCAGGAGAAGATTCGATACCTGCACGCGAGAGTTCTTCTGGCAGTAGAGCGGGTTCATGACCGGCTTCGTGACTCATGATCACTGTAGAGTACCACGCACTTTTGAGGCACTACCCGTTTCGCAGGGAGGGGACGGACGCGACCACAATCCCTACGGGTACACCATCTGGATGGCCGGGGGTGGTCTCAAAGCAGGGTACGTGCATGGGGCGACGGACGAAATCGGCTACCATGCCGTCGAAGACCGCATGCACATCCACGACTTCCATGCGACGGTGCTCCACCTGCTCGGCTTCGACCACGAGAAGCTGACGTACCACTACAGTGGGCGTGACTTCCGCCTGACGGATGTGGCGGGCTTAGTGGCGAAGAAGATCATCGCTTAGCAGCGCGCAGCTCAAGTCCCGTGGAAGGCGTGGCGGGTTTCTCACGCACTTCGCCTCGCCGCGTGGTAAGCAATGCAGGTCAGTTTTTCCTCTTTTAGTTTTTCGCTGCCCGTGTGCGGATCGCTCAAGTGGGAAACATCCGGATGGGCGTCAATGCCGCTTGATCTGGGAGATGTTTCTGATCAGATCCAGCCGGCAGCGATTGCGATGGCAAGGAGCAGAAGCATCACGCCCACCAGGCGGCGCACCAGACTCATGGTGACCTTCTTTACGAGCTTTGCGCCGAAATAGGAGCCGACGAAGGCGGCGATCGTCGCCGTAAGCAGCAATCTCAATCCGTCTCCGGTGAACAGCGAGCCGGCTTGTTCGCTCCAAGCCGCGGAGCTGTAGACGGCGAGCCGAGTGATGTCGACCGCCACGGCGCAAAGTACGCCGGTGCCGATGAAAGCTTCCTTCGAGAGTCCGGTGTTCAGAAGGAACGCCGAGCGAAGAGCGCCCTGGTGGCCTGAGAGACCGCCGAAGAAACCGGACGACAGACCGCCGAGCGGCAGGATTTTCGGACTGAAACGGAGTCGGTCAAAACCCGGAAGGAGATCGAGCAGCGAAAACGCTCCAATGAGGATTCCCATGACAAGGCCGATCACGGTGACCTCGAAGTCACGGCCGGCGAGCGCGTAAGCCACTAAAACGCGGCGCTCAGCCATGCTTGTCAGCAGCAGCGCACCCAGGTAGGCAGCCGGGATTGCAGGCAGACCGAACCGCAAGAACACGGGCCACGATGCATGGCGCCCCACAAGCCCCACCTTGAACAGGTTGTTCAGCAGGTGGACAATCGCCGTGACGCCAACGGCCATCTCCAGCGGGAAGAACAGAGCAAAGACAGGCATGAGCAGCGTGCCCAGTCCGAATCCGGAGTAGAGGGTGAGGGCGGCGACAAACAGCGCCGCAAGTGAGACGAAGAAGAGTTCCATCAGTGACTTTCTAGAGCTTAATGCGAGCCCACTTCTTGCCGACTTGCATCGTTAGTTCGCTTAGACCATCTGCGACCTCGAAGCTCATTGCCCGGTGCTTCTTTCCATTGATGGACACCGCGCCTTCCTTCAGTTTACGATTCGCCTCGGCGCCGGAATTGCAAAGTCCGATCGTGCGGAGAAGCTTGTCGATGCGGATCACGGAACCACCATGGATTGTCTCCGGCAAGTCGTGAACCGGCATGTCGTCGGGAGCTTGGCGTTCTTGCACGACTTTGCGAAACACGGCAGCGGCCCGCTCGGCATCTTCAAGGGAATGATAGTCGGAAACGATGCGCAAGGCGAGATCGTGCTTGGCCTGCATCGGGTGTAGCGAGCCGCCTGCAATGTCCGCTTTGAGCGAGTCGATTTGCAGCATGCTCATCCCGGTCAACAGCTCGTAGTAGCGGAACATCAGCTCGTCGCTGATCTGCATGACCTTGCGGTACATCACCTCGGGCGGTTCGGTGACTCCGATGTAATTGTCCAGCGACTTCGACATCTTTTGAGTGCCATCCAGACCTTCGAGCAACGGCGTCGTCGCGATGATCTGGGGAGCCTGTCCATAGTCGCGTTGGATTTCGCGGCCGACGAGAAGATTGAATTTCTGATCCGTCCCGCCCAGCTCTACATCCGCCTCGATCGCCACGGAGTCGTAGGCCTGTACGAGCGGGTACAGGAGTTCGTGGATACTGATGGGCCGGCCTGCTTGGTAGCGCTTGCTGAAGTCGTCACGTTCAAGCATGCGGGCAACGGTGTAGCGCGAAGCCAATCGCATCAGGTCTTCGTACTGCAACGGCATGAGCCACTCGTTGTTGAAGCGCAGCTCGGTTTTTTGGGGATCGAGGATCTTGAAGGCCTGCCGTTTGTACGTCTCGGCGTTTGCTTCGACTTCCTCGCGCGTCAGGGGCGGCCGTGTAGCGCCGCGGCCGGAAGGGTCGCCGATCAGCGCGGTCGCTGCGCCGACTACGAAGATCACGGTATGTCCACATTCCTGAAAGTGACGGAGCTTTCGAATGACAACCGTGTGGCCGAGATGGATATCAGGCGCCGTGGGGTCAAAACCGGCCTTTACCCGTAGCGGCCGTCCTTCTTTCCGAGCGGCGATGAGGCGCTGCTCAAGTTCGTCTTCGGGGATGATCTCGACGAAGCCCTTGCGCAGATATTCCAGTTGTTGGTCGATGGTCATGGATAGGGAGGAGGCGTTTGAACGGGCATGCGGAGCGGCTCAGCCTCACTAAAGTGCTTTTAGTGTCAAAATTGGCCCGTCCCTGGAATCCCCCCGAGCGCATTGTTCCGTTGAGGCCGCTATCAGGTCCTCATGACCCGGCGGCCTTCGATACGGAACTTGCCGCTCAATACAATGTTAATCGCTTCGGTATAAAGTCGATGCTCCTCCGAAAGAATGCGCGCTGAGAGCGCCGCGAGAGTGTCATCGTCGTTTACGGGTACGACAGCTTGGGCGACGATGGGCCCCGAGTCCAGACCGGTGTCTACGAAATGAACCGTGCAGCCGCTGAACTTGACGCCATGCTCCAGGGCTTGCCGCTGTCCGTCAAGTCCGGGAAACGAAGGCAGCAGCGCCGGATGGATGTTGAGGATGCGATCCGGAAACTGCTCAACGAAACAGGCGCTGAGCAGACGCATGAAACCCGCCAGGCAGACCAGGTCAACCTGTTTCTCCTTGAGCAAAGCGACTACTCGGCGGTCGAACTCTTTTCGCTTGAGGCCTTTAGACGGGATGCAAACTGCTTCGAGTCCCATCGCACGAGCCGTTTCGAGTCCCTGCGCGTCCGCCTTGTTACTGATGACGACCGCAATCTCCGCCGGGATTTTTCCTGCTTGCACGCTCCTGGCGATTGCCTGAAAGTTCGATCCGCGCCCCGAAAGGAGGATGCCGAGCTTCTTCATTCGTAGACTACCCGCCTCAGCCCTCGCTCGACGACGCCGACCTCGTAGACCCGTTCTTTCAATGAGGCCAGCAACCGAACGACTCGATCCTTGGCTTGTCGCGGCACGGCAACGATCATGCCCAAACCCATATTAAAAGTCCGATAGGCCTCTTCATCCGCGAGTCCGCCGATCTCGCAAAGATGGTCGAATACCGGCAGCTTCGGCCAAGCGCAGGTCCTCACACGAGCAACCAATCCATCCGGCAACATGCGCGGAGTATTGTCAGTGATGCCGCCTCCGGTGATGTGGGCGGCTCCGTGGAGCAACCGTTGATCCATCAATGCCCGCAAAGGCCGTAGATAACTCCGGTGGATCTTCAGCAACTCACGTCCCGCCGTGGTACGCAACGCTTTGACTGGCTGATCGAGGCCGTATCCCGCGACCTCGATGAAGAGCTTGCGCGCGAGTGAATAGCCGTTGGTATGGAGCCCGGTCGAGGGGAAGCCGAGCAGCACGTCGCCTTCACGCACATGCCGGGGACTGATCAGGTGCTTCTTCTCCGCCGCTCCGACGATGAACCCCGCCAGGTCATACTCGCCCTCGCGGTACATGCCGGGCATCTCGGCGGTCTCGCCGCCGATTAGAGCGCAGCCGTTTTCGCGGCAGGCTTTGCTCAACCCCTTGACGACCTGAGCGGCGACCTCCGCTTTCAACTTACCTGTAGCGAAGTAGTCCAGAAAATAGAGCGGCCGCGCCCCCTGCACGGCGATGTCGTTCACACAATGATTGACGAGGTCCTGGCCGACGGTGTCATGTTTGTCCATGCCGAAGGCGACCATCAGCTTGGTACCCACGCCATCCGCCGAACTCACCAGCACCGGGTGTTTGAATCCGGCAGTTTTCAAGTCGTAGACTGCTCCGAAAGCTCCGATGCCCGCCAAGAGATTGTCATCGAATGTTCTCCGAGCATACTGTTTGATCCTGGATGTAGCACGCTCCGCCTCGTCGATATCAACGCCGGCGTCGGCATACGTCAGTGAGCGCTTCCGGGCCATGGGAATCAGGTATTATCGCACCCCAGCCCCGGTGGTCCTTCGCGGATAGGAACGTACCACGCTTATACTCATCGGATGGGCGAGGGCGTGGCGGCCACTCCCTTGCCAACGGAGAAAGAAACGCATGAGCAATCCCATCCGCATCGGCATCATCGGCGCCGGCGACATCTTCCGCCTTCGTCATTTCCCCGGGTTGGCGAAGATAGACGACGCCAAGGTCGTTGCCATCTGCAACCGCTCCGCAGAGAGCGCCGCTGCCATCGCGGACGAATTCGGCCTTGATCCGGACATCATGACCGATTCGCACGCCCTGATGGCGAGGGCCGATATCGATGCAGTCATGATCGGCACCTGGCCCTACAAGCACTGTCCGTTCGTGCTGGAATCACTCGATCGCGGCAAGCACACGTTCGTGCAAGCCCGCATGGCGATGAACCTTCGCGAGGCGAAAGCGATGTACGCGAAAGCACAGGAGACGGGTCTCGCGACACAGATCTGTCCGTCCCCGTTCGGGTTCAAAGGACACAACGTCATGAAGCGGCTCATCGACGACGGCTATCTCGGCGAGATCCGCAACATCCACGCTCGGTTTCTCGGCGGCGATACCGCTGATGCCGAGAGGCCCCTGCACTGGCGGCAGGTCGCACGGTATTCGGGCCTGAACGCACTGGCCATGGGCATTGTCGTCGAGACCGTTCAGCGCTGGTATGGCTATATGAAGACGGTTTCGGCACAAACCCGGACCTTCACGCGGGATCGGCCGCTTGCCTCAGGGCAGGGAAGCGGGCCGGTGGAGCGGCCTGACACCGTCTACGTTACCGGCGAGATGGAAAGCGGCGCTCTTGCCGCGTTCCTGTTTTCCGGAGTCGCACGCTTCGGAGTCGAACCGCAAATCGAGGCCTACGGCAGCAACGGAACGTTGATCTACAACCTCAAGAGCGACACGATCTTCGGTGCGCAAGCGGGTGCGGATGGCCTCGCCGAGATTCCAGTTCCCGATGACGAAGTCAAGGAATGGACTGTCGAGCAAGACTTCATCCATCTCATCAAGACAGGCACGCCCGCCTGGACCACATTCGCTGACGGCGTGAAATACATGGAATTCACGGAAGCCGTTTTCCGGTCAGCGGAGCGCGGCTCGTCCGTCAATCTGCCTTTGGCCGATTGAGCAACGAATCGGACAACAGGTCGCGGGTCAATTCGTCCGCGAACGAGAAAGGGTTGAGCCGGCGAGTGATGATCTGTTGCGCAGCTTCGCTCAAACGCCCGGCAGGCAGGGCTTTCTCGAGAACCGTATCCATCAAGCGCTCGCGCACCATCTCGATGAGACGCCACTCCCAGTAGTCCGTGGGCCGTTCAACGGGCAACGGCGCCGATGCGAGCAAAGCCGCCAGTTCCTCAATGCCAGTCCCTTGCGTGGCTACCGTGCGAACGATGGGCGGCTCTTTTTCCTTCGCTTCAGGTCCGAGAGAAAGCATGGCGCGTAATTCAGACTCGAGACGGTCCGCACCGGCAAGGTCCGCTTTGTTGATAACGAAAACGTCAGCGATTTCCATGATGCCGGCTTTCATGGTCTGTACATCGCTGCCGCTGGACGGATTAAGGAGCAGCGCCACTGTCGACGCGAGCTGAACCACGTCGACCTCCGCTTGGCCGACTCCGACGGTCTCGATGAGAATGACTTCGAAGCCTGCGGCATCGAGAGCGACCAGCACATCTGCCGCTGCAGGAGCGAGTCCCCCGAGCGAACCGCGGGTGGCCATCGAACGGATGAAGACGCCGTCATCCGCTTCATGGGATTGCATCCGAATGCGGTCACCGAGAATTGATCCTCCGGTGAACGGACTCGTGGGGTCGATAGCCAGAATGGCGACCCGTTTGTCCTGTTTGCGAAAGCACGCAGCCAGGGCGTCTACGACGGTGCTCTTGCCGGCCCCCGGCGCGCCAGTGACACCGATGGTACAAGCCTTTCGCATGTGCGGAAACAGCGCCTCCAACAAGGAGTTTGCCCGTGGTCCGCGATTCTCGATTTCGCTCAAGGCCCGTGCGAGAAGGCGCAGGTCACCACCCGTGATCCTTTCAATCCAGAGGGAAAAGTCCATCGCAGCAGGGAGTCTGCTATTGCGACGCGGTGGAGAGAGCCAAGTCGTCGAGAACGGCCTGAGCGCGATCCAAAGCGCGCCCAGCCTCAGCGCGTGCACTTCGGGCGCGCTTTTCCAAGTTACGGTAGTCGTGCAGGTCGGGAGTCGTTTGATTCGATGAAGAGTTTCTTTCCGGCACGACACCGATGCGGCGAAAGGCGTGTCCCAACGCCGCTTCGGCATTCGCTTGATTGCGGTTGGATAGCTGTTGTTGTTGCCGAGCGTGGCGTACGGCTGAACGTGCTGTATTCAGCGCCTCGTCAAGACGCGTCTCCAACTGCTTGTAGCGTTGCTCCACTCCCTGGGCTCGCGCCTCGGCCGTAGCCAATTCCTCGCGCGCGAAGTGTGCATCGTCGGCCGCCTGTTCGGCCTGACGTTCTGAAGCGGAGAGGCGATCCATGGCATGGGCGAGTTGCGACTCCGCCTCGCGGAGATCCTCTTCCAAACGCACCATGCGGGCAAGGCCGTCACTGAGGCGCCGACCGGCTTCGATCGCTTCCCGGTCGGCGCTTTCGGCGCGTTCGCGCAAGCGATGTGCCCATTGCTCGGCTGAGGTGGCTTTATTGCGAGCCTGCATCGCCATGCCACCCGCATCCCGGGCTTTTCCGGCAGCGGCTTCTGCATGCTGCTGCGCAAGGTCAGCCAATTCGCGTGCGTGACGGGCTGATTCCTCCGCCTCTTGAACGCGTCGTCCGGCGACTCGTAGCTGCTGCTCCGTTTCGTCCAACTGCCGGGACGACATGTGAACGGCGTACAAAGAGTATCCACCGACCGCGACGGCTACAAGAACCGACAGCATCGCCAGCCAGAAACTGATGCCGGCTGACCGCGCGAGCGACCGCGCTTGTTCGCGTGTGCTGCGACGATCGACTGTATTCTGATTCGCAGACATACGGACTCACCTCCTCAAGAGGCTTCTCAAATGCACGCAGGCACGATTACCACCGGGCTCAGGCAGGTGGGCGTCCTCTGGGATGTGCGGTTTCGGCGGGAGCTTCATATTCGGGCGCCATGCCGTGCAGGAACCGCTCCATTTGCGAGACCGGCAGACGCAATCCAATGTAGAACTTACCAAACAAGGCGTATAGAGCGCTTGCCTCATCGAAACGCATCTCGTAGATGAGCTTCTTGAAAACAAGCGGATCATTGGCGAAAAGATCGACGCCCCATTCCCAATCGTCAAAACCGATGGACCCGGAAATGATCTGCTTCACCTTGCCGGCGTAGCGGCGTCCAATGAGGCCGTGATCGCGCATCATGCGTCCGCGGTCGCCGATCGGTTCCGAATACCAGTTGTGGGCGTCGCCTCGTTTCTTGTCCATCGGATAGAAGCAAAGATACTTGTGAGGAGGAATGCCGGGCCAGAGCCGAGGCGCCATTGCCTGGCGCTGCTCCTCGAGCTTCTCGGACTCAGCCTGCTTCCATTCATCGCTGTCAGGCTCGATCCCTCTTTTTTGCAACTCATCGTAGAGTTGGACAGAAGAGGCATACAGGCCGAGTTCCACGACAGAGACATAGGAGGTCGTCGCTTCCAGATAGTCGCTGAGCCTGAGTTGGGAGAGAGCCAGCTCGACTTCGTTCAAGCCTTCGAACGAGCGGCGGAAGTGGACGATCATCAGGTCTCCCTTGTGGCCTAGTTGCGAGAACAGCGCCGTACCTCCTTCAGGGTGCAATTCGAGGGGCTCAAGAACTGCTGCCGCTTCATCCGTGATCCCCTGACGCTTTTCCGGCGTCAGGGAGCGCCAAGCGCTCCAGCGAATACGGAACATCTGATGAAGGACGCTCGACCCGTCCAAAGTCAACGGCACAGCGGGCACCTGCACGGGCGCGTTGCGGGCGTGGGGCGGGGGAGGACCGCTGGCGTTCGGGGCACTCATGTTCTTTCGAGCCTGCTTTTCTCACCACCAGATGGAAGAAGCACGCGATAAGATCGCCATGACTTCGTCGTGCTTGATTGCCGTGCTCAATGTACTGTCAAGTACTCAAGTACGCCTTGGCGCGACGATCGGCTCATGCCTCGTCCTGACAGTCCTTTCAATCACTTCGGATCGTCACTTGGTGAGAAAGGCTGGGGATGACTTGTGTATAACTTAACCCACTCTACCAGACGGAGCATCAGGGTCCATTCACCGATGCGGCGTTCCAAATCGTACGAGCAAAGAGCCAGGAGCCGTCGGTCTGCCGGTGAAGGATGTCGATGTAGTTGCCGGATTCGTTCGTAGACGCGGAGCCGTCCTTGGGGGTCAACGTGACGGTATACGTGCCCCAGACGATGGCGCGGTCACCCACCACATCGATTTCTTCGACGGTTCGGGTCTCATTGACATCGAACCGATCAAAGACATCCAGCAGTGAGGCGCGGCGAGCTTCTTTGCCGAGGAGGGGCTCGGCGCCCGGTTTGAGAACGACGGAGTCTTCGGTGCGAAGGGAAATCAGCGTTTCGATGTCGGAGGTTCCAAATGCGCCGACCGCGCGGTCTACGGCTTCGCGGATACGGGCTTCGTCAAACGAGCCGGCCGGGTAGCTGGACGGTGTCGAACTGCACCCGGAAAGCAATATCAGGGTGAGGACAGGAAGGCAGCGAACTGTCATAGATGGAATGTACCTGCGGCGAACGAGGCTTTCGCTCATACGGAAAAGTCGAGATTCTGCTTGAGGCATGAGTCTCAGCCAAGAGGTGCGGTCCGAATCGCCCGAGCCTCGACCTTGCCGGACGCGTGGGCCGTCATCAAGACTTCGGTTCCCGGCGGAACGTCGACCAGGCCCGACACCGGCACCGTGCCGTCAGCCTGACTCCGCACACCGCGAACGGGACGGCCATCCAACATGGCGAAGCGCACATCGGCGAGAGGCAGGGTGCGGATTTCAGGGAGGCGGCATGAGTGTGAACGTCCGGTGCTCGATGCGCTGATATCCACCGAGCCGCCGCCGCGCGGCGAGTGTCCTACGGGGTCGTTGAGCCGCCGAACGCGAAGTGCGATGCGCGGCTCCCGGCGTGCGGGATCGAACACCATCTCGAGAAAGTTCCAATACCCAGGCGTTGTTTGCGGCTTCAGGCCGGGGCTTTCGTAGTCTTGTTGGAACAGCGCGATGAAGTCGATTTCGCGGCCGTCGTAATCCTTCATGAGGCGGCCGAAACCATCTTTCACGCGGCGTCCGCCGGTCCGCCCGATGGGTCCGAACGAGCACTCATAGAGCCTCGCCTCACGGTTTTTCAGAATGGATCCGATGTGAACATCGCCATACACGGAAACAATGCCTTCCCGTGAGCTGAGCAGTTCGATGACGCGGTCCGAACCGGCCTTGACCCACCCGGCGTAGTCAGCCGCCACGCGGTTGCGTTGCTCGGCTTCAGCAGAGGGCTGCCAGACGGTGTGAAGACCGTTGAGGCCCGTAATGCAAATCAACGATGCGGTTTCGGTTCGGACCGTCTCTTGGAGCCAGGCGAACTGCTCTTCGCCAAGCAACGAGCGAGTTGGATCCTTGCGGTCGTAGATGTGTCCGCGACCGGCCCAGCCTTCAGTGGCCCATAGATGAGTGTCCTGCGAACTTCGCCACAGTCGCGCGTCCACAATCAGCAAAGCGAAGTCGCCGCCGGGCATCTTCCAACGCCGCCAGCGCTTGGGGTTCGCAGTGCCGGAGGGGCTGTCGTCACCGGTGATCAGATGCTGCACAATCTCGAAGTTGCGCTGCATGTATTCGGGGTCTTGTCCGAGATCATGACGGGTTCGAACGGCGATCTGCTCCGGCCCTTTCACATCGTCCATGCCATAGTCGTGATCCCCGGGATTGAGCACATTCCAGTACCGCATCATCTGCCGGCGGGTCGTGGGGCCGGCCAAAGTGGTGGTGATGATCTTATAGGCGTCGTCGGTGCTGGTGGTATAGAGAACAAGCTCGAGGTACCAGATGTCGTCTTCCCAGACCATCACTTGAAAGCCGTAGTCATCGAGGTATTGGTAGGCATCCCGGAGCGGTTGGTCGTGAATCCAGTTCTCCTGAAACTTCCCGGTGCGATCCATGCCGGGTTTGCGGCCGACGATGGCATGGCAACTCAGGCCGCAGAGGCGGTAGGGAGCCTCGAGTTGCGGGAGCCGGCCTACGTATTGGCGCGCACCGGATCGCGGGTCGATCGTAACGTCGGTCCCGTCTTTCCACACGGTGTAGAAAAAAGTCGTCTCAGCGGGGTTGCCTGGCAGGACGCAGTCGACAACGGCGGTAGCGCGGCGGAAGCCGTTGGTTACGATGTCGGCGCGCCCGGCGACCATTGCAGCGGCCCAGCCGGAACCAGGGTTTTCGGAATCGGCGATTCGGATTTCGGCTCGGCGGCCTTCTTGACGAAAAATCGTGATGAACTTGCAGCGCCAATGACCGTCGACCATGCGGAGCGAGTCGCCGAGCGGGTAGCAGACCTGGAGCTCGTTGACGAGGTCGTTGACGGGAAGATTATCGCCCGGTTCCAATCGGACCTTGTTGACCTCGAAGTCCAAACCACCGCGGGCCGCAATGCCGAAATAGCCTTCGAGAAAGGCTGTTCGTTCGACATTGGCACAGTGGACGGTCGTCTCGCCGACGCCGCGGATGAGCCGGGCAGTTGCGATGGCCGGCCCTGAAGGCTCGCCGGTGACTTCGAGTTCGATTCGTACACTCTCGCCTCTCTCAGGCTTGCCTGCTTGCCGAGCCGAGTCGGGCTGAACCTTGACTGTCTCGTCCGAAGTGTGGCTGAAGACCCCAAATGCGCCGTCACTGCGCCAAGCTGCGTACCAGCAGGCGTCTTCCGGCTTGCCGGCGCCGTTCCAGCTTTCGTAGAGCGTACGTCCGCCGAAGCAGACACCCATCAAGGAGTAGCCCTGCTCCGGATCGTTTTCCGGCAGTGTCCGGACGGTCGCGTCCATCACAATGCGGTAGTTTCCGGTGAGCCGCCAGTCACGCCGCCAGATCATGCCATAAGGGGGCCGCGTCTCGTACTCCGTTTCCATGAACCGATGGAAGGGGAAACCGGTGGCGCGAGCCTTGCGGCCGCGGGTCCGCAGGCTGCGGCGAAGCGCTCGGTCCTGGAGCTTCCAGTAGCCGGGATTCAGCGACTCCCAGCCGTCACCGTGATAGAACGAGTCGGGCCGGTCGAAGTCATCGACAACGGCTTCCCCTTGCTGCGCCGAAGCGGGACGAGAAAGAGCGGCGGCAAGCGAGGCCATCGAGCCGCAAGTGAAGTCGCGGCGGCTCAAGGTGGTTTTCTCCTCAGACGCTCGTTGAATCCTGGCTTTTTGCACTACCGGTCTCATCCTTCATAGAATAGAGACCAAGCGAGGAATCTGCATGGCGGAACGCATGGTCAAGTGTGTGAAGTTCGGCAAGGAACTGCCGGGGCTGAAGGAGACGCCGTTCGATGGCGAGTTGGGAGAGCGCATCTACCAAAACGTATCGATGGACGCTTGGCGGATGTGGGCAGAGCATCTGAAGATGATCATCAACGAATACCGCCTCAACCCTGCCACCCTGGAAGCCCAAGAGATCATCATCAAGCACATGGAAGACTTCTTCTTCGGGGAAGGGAGTCAGCTTCCGCCTGAGTACGTGCCCCCCACGCAACAGATGCATTGAGCCATGCCCGCTATCAAACCCGAACTCTCTTCAAGCGGTTTCTGATCCACAGGGCAGTGTCCCAAACCGCACCGAATACGAGTCCATACAAAGCCCAGTTGACGACTGGTCCCAAGATGATCGCGAGTCGCACGAGCACGACGGGGTAGTCGATTTCATCAAGGGTTTCCATCACAGCCAGCGACAAAGGGAAGCTGACCAGGGAACTCAGAAGAAAGATTGCCGCCTCCAGTCCGAGGGACTGTGTTGTGGTTTCCCCACGGAGGTAGAACAGGACTCCCCACAACAGCAACAGGAGAAAGCTGACCACTGCGCCGGTGACCGCTCCGTACATAAGAAACTTCTTGGTCACCGTGACCCAAGTCCAGCTTGTAATGGAAGAATCTCTCGCCCGGAGCGTTCGTGATGCGCCCAGTTGCAGTACACGGCTTAGCTGTCCCGAGTCGCGCTGAGCGCGGCATTCCAGCCTGAACACCGAGCTTATTGCTGCGAAGTTCCGTACACGGCCTTCAACTTTTCATGCATGGCGAGTTCGCGGGCAGCCTCTTCCGGCCTGCCCAGCTTGCGGTAGATCCGGAACAAGACATAGCGGATCGAGCGTTGATTCGGCTTTTGCCGGACGGCTTCCTGAAGTACCGGCAAGGCATCTTGAGGGCGGTCAAGATTCTCATATGTCTTCGCCAACACGAGCCGGTTCTCTACCCGCCAGGGTTCAAGGTCCACTGCTTGCCGAGCGAGAGGCAAGGCCAGTTCCGGGTCCCTGCCGAGCAAAAGAAGGGCCAGTCTTTCGAAGGGCCAGCTATACGGTTTGCCCTGTCGCTCGACCATTTCGATCGCTGTGCGATAAGCCTGCTCCGCCTCACCTCGCCGGTCCAGCATCTCAAGGCAGACGGCTCGAAAATGATAACTCTTGACGTCTTCGGAGTTACGGGCCAATGCCTGATCGAAATAGGAAAGGGCCGTGCTGAAGTCGTTGAGGTCCAGTTCGTGGTAGCGGCCCAGATAGTGATAGGGCTCGCCGTTCTGCGGGTCGGCCTTGATCGCCTTCTCCATCTGATCACGGAATAGCGTGTACTGACGCAGCCCATAATAGGCAATACCGAGGGCCTTGGAAAGTATCGCCGCATCCATGCCCAGCCGCTCGGCCTTGCGTAGTTCGATGGCCGCATGTACGAAGTCGTTACGTTGCAAATGAGCGATCCCCAACCAATAGTGCAGAAAGGGCTCATCTGACACGGCGAGAAGGCTCTGTGCCTTGTTCTCCAACTCCGCCCATTTCCGCTCTCGGGCCAGGGCGTGCAGATCAGGGAATTCTTCTGCCCCGTTGTTCAGATTCCGCAGAGCCGGCGCCGGGTCTTCCAAGATGACGCCGGGCCGGGCGAGGATGTATTCGGGGGGCGAGTCCTCCCGACCTCTCTTCCTGATGTCACGAGCGGACTGGGAGAAGCCGTCTGTTGGACAGATGAGAAAAACCAGCGAGAGAACGAACCCGACCTTCATGGGGAGTATGCTGCCGGCTTTGTATCTGGTGCGCATCCGCAAATTCGTATACCGCTTGCCTGCACCTGCGACTCTGGATCTAGATTGTGGGCTTTCGGTCCTTCGCGCGCAGCTTCTGAGACATCTTTAGCGCCTCCCTGGCTTTCTCAAGCTGCTTCGTTTTTCGGTAGAGCATGAAAAGTTGGTAGTGAACCGATCCATCGGTATCCACGAAAGCGCCCTTCTCCAGGTGGTGCAAGGCCTGTTCGTCCTGACCTACCGTTCGATATGCCTTGCCCAGCAGAACGTGGGCATCCGTAAGTTTGGAGTTGAGCTCGAGGCTCTTCTGCAATGAGGAAATCGCCTCTTCGACTCGACCCATCTGCACCAGGGCGTCGCCGCGCATGAGGTGTGCTTCGGCGTGGAGAGGGTCCAAGACAGTCGTTTGCCCGAACACCTCGGCAGCTCGGGGAAACTCCATTTGTTTGTAGAAGGCGGTACCGAGCAAGTAGTGCAACTCGGCGTTTCCTGCTTCAAGGTCAACAGCCTTCTCGAATTCCTGAAGAGCTTCACCGAACCGTTCCTGCACCATGTAGGATTCTCCCAGCATTTGGTGCGCCCTTACAGAGCCGGGGTCCAGCTCGACCATCTTTTTCAGATGGGAGAGAGCAGCCTCCCTGTAGCTGAGGGCCGTGAGGTAGATCGTTTCCGGATCCTCGCTTTTCTTGAGCCCGACCAACGCGGCCAGTTCTTCGTACTTACCCACTCGAGTGAGACCTCTCGCCATCTCGCGTAATGTATTCGGCTGGAGTTCCTTGCTGCTGGCCAGTGACCGGAGCATTTCCAAGCCCTCTTCATAACGCTTGCGTCGCAGCAGATCCAATCCCGTCTTTTCGTCGCGTGTCGTCAGGGGTTGAGAGTCTCCGGCAGCCTGCAGGTATCGTGCCCGTTCCTTCTCTACGCGATCCAGCCACGTCTTCGCATCTGCGGGTGAGTCGACGGAGCTGCTCAGGCGCGCCAGAAGAAAAGCGGAGCCGAAGCTGATCTCCGTATCCTTCAGGGCGCTGGCGAGCTGTCGACGGGACTCACCTTCAGGCTCGAAGAGCCAGGGATGCGTCACATGAAAAAACTCGGGACGGATTTCGACAGCCTCATCCAGCAGCCGCGCACTTTCCTCTCCATCGCCTTCCAGAAGGGCGAGCTGGGCGAGATAGAAACGACCTTCATAGCTGTAAGGGTCCACTTCGAGTTCTGTTTCGAGCGCCGAGCGGGCCGCCTGCCAAGCTTTTTGTGAAAGCTGCAGCTTCGCGTACTCGACTCGGGCCCCGGGAAGATCGATGCCCTTTTCGAAGGCATCCTCATAGGCGCTGAGCGAAAACGTAAGCCAGCGCCGTTCCGGCGCGTAGTGCCGCGCGGTAAGAAGAAGGGGATAGCCGTTGTCTTCTCGACCGTTCAGTCCATCGATAGCGAGTTGGCTCATCTTCATATAAACGGTTCCCAATCCGTAACGAGCCTCTAAGTCAGACGGATTTTCCTGGATCAAAGTGCGGTATTCCTTGACGGCGGCTTGGTATCTCTGCAGACCGACGAGCGTCGCCAGATAGAACTGCCGTACTTCCGGTTGCCGCGGCTGAGATTGAAAGGCCGATTCGAGCAGAGGCAGGGCTTCCCGATAGCGGTTCTGCTTGAACCGCTTCTCCCCCATCACGAAGTTCGGGAGAAACAGATCCTTCTTGAGTTCAAGAGCCTTCAGAAATGCTTGTTCCGCGCAATCCCCCTTGTTCTGCAAATGACAGGCCAAGCCGAGGTTGCTGTGGAGCTCCGCTATTTCGGGCGCGTACGGGATGAGTTGACGGTAGAGCCGCTCTGCGGCGGAGTAGTCCTTGCTCTGCATCGCTCTGCCCGCCTGCGACGCAAGCTCCTGCGGCGATTGAGCAAGCGACATGACGCTTGCCAAGGTCACGGCTCCCGTGAGGCGGGTGAGCTTCCGGATCATTCTCGCGAAAACTGACCTGTCGTCTGTCGCAACACAGGGTTTGCCCTGCCGTACAACATGGTCAACCATTTGCTCCGTACTGATCGCCAGTACGTCTCCATTATGCCAATTCCGTGCTTGGAGAATCTCCGGACGGACGTACAGAGAGGAGCCATGACCAGCACGATGCAAGCTAGAATGATGCTGGATCGTCTGACTCGGCGGCTTGAAAGTTCCCGACATCCATTCCCGCAAACGAAAGAGAGCAACGTACTTATTGAAGAAGTCAACCGCTCAGGGCTGCTGGTCGGTTCTTGGGTCTAGTGACCCCGATTGAGAGAACCCCATGAACGATATGCGGAGCTCACCTCCTGTCAGAGCAGCCGTCGTCATCGCAAGCTTGACCGTCGGTCTGTTTCTGATCCCATACATTGCCGATGCCGAGACGCTGCGTTGTACCTTTGTTGACAAAGACGGCGCCATGCTCAAGGACGTCGAGACCCGGCTGACCCGTCTGGATGTCAGTGGCAAGAACGCCGGTGACCCCAGATACCGCGAGTCCGACGAAGTGGGTGTGATCGAGTTCCGCAATCTGGCCCCCGGTTCATATCGGTTCGAAGCGCAGCTCAAGACCTTTGTCTCAATGGAGAGAACCCTTCAACTACAGGATGAGACCGACCTGAAGCAGGTTTTGCTGAGGAAGAAGGAGTTTGATCAACTGAACAAGGAGGCGAAACGCGCCTTGGAAACCGGGGACTATCAGGCTGCAATCGATCGTCTGGAGGTTCTGGTGACGTCGCTTTCCAATTTGGCCGTTCTGCGAGCGAATCTGGCGCGCGCGTATGCGGGGCGACTGGACCAGCAAAAAGCTTTGGCTGCCGCCGATGTGGCCGCCGCCTTGGACGCCAATCAGTTCTCGAACTTGCGGCAAGAGCTTCAGAAGCTCATGCTGCCTGATCTGGGGCAGGAAGCCATGTATGACATGGACTTCGCAACCGCGTCGGCTCACTACGAGGCTCTGCGGGATCTTGATCCCGAGGGTCCGCTCGCCTACCGAGGCTTGGCACTGTCCTATGGACATCTGGGCCGGTTCAAAGAGGCCTTAGAGGCGGTGAATCGAGCGATCGAGCTGGACCCGAGTGACACCCAACTAGTGCTGATCAAGGACACGTTGGAAAACAACGCGGCTGTCTCGAGAAAATAAGTTCAAAGCCCGAGAGAGATCGGTGTCACAGGTTGGCATGCACGCTTCTGCTGGCAGGTTTACTGCCGTAGGGCATTCAGGGCACCGCGTTTCCCCATCGAGTCTCAAGTTGATCTATCGAAGGGGCGGGTTTATCTTATTCACGGTTTTGCAGAAGCTTCCTGGCGGCTTCTGAGCCGGGGCTGAACTGCAAGACCTTCAGGAGTTGCGTGCGCGCTGCCGCTTCGTTTCCCATCCGGCGGTAAGCGATAGCCGAGTTGATGCGAGCCGCCTCCAATCCTGCATTACGCTGAAGGGCGTCTTCCCAGAGCTTTGTCGCCTCTTGATAGCGGCCCTGAAGTGCCAGTTTGCCACCCAGATTGACGGTTGCGGTTAGAAGGCTCGGGTCCAAAGACGCCGCGCGTGTGTAGAGTTCAATAGCCTTTGCCTGGTCCCCTCGGCGGTCGTAGAGGAACGCCAGTTGCATCGCAACTTGAGGGTCCTTGCTTGCCGGGACTTTCTCCAGAAGCTGGAAAGCACGGATAGCATAGGATCGGTCCCGTTCGCGGAGGGCAAGCCTGGCATAGGCCAATCCCAGTTCCCGATCGGCTCCCGACCCAGTCCAGAATGGGACTAGTTCGCGCCGCGCCTCGACTGGCCGGCGTTTCCGATGGGACGTGCGGGGTATCGAATGATCGGTGAAAGCGCTATGGCCGCCATCGCGAGCCCGCGTATTCGGCATGTGGCACGCCTTGCAATCGTTGTCCCGGCGCTCAGCCAACCTGGCATGGCCGGCGTTGAGCTTCGATTCATGACAGGAGAGGCACTTCGCCCGGAAGTACTCGGCTCTCTCGTCATCTGAAGGAACGGAGTGAGGGTCGTGGCAGGTGCCGCACCACAAGCTGTCGCCCGACTCCTGTTTGCAGCGGCTCTGCCAGAGCCTCTCGAAGTGACCGATGACCTTGATGCTGTCCTCTTCCGGGGGCGCCCACACGAAAGCAACACTGTGGTCGCTCAACACGTCACCTGGCCGAAAGGCCGACAACGAACGTCCCAAACGAGCAACGTTGATCTCACCCGTCAGGTGGCATCGTGCACATACGCTGTCGCGCTGAGCCGGTTCGAGTCGAGCCGGGTTAACGATCTCTTTTGAACGGGTCTCCGCTCCTGCGCTCATCCGCTTGACGTGCGCGGCTCCAGGTCCGTGGCATCGTTCGCATCCGACGGCGCCTTCGAGAAAAGGCTCCCTGTGATACTTGTTCTGGGTGCCCTCGACAAGTTGAACCCGGCTGGAGTGACATTCCAGGCACTGTCGGTCGACAGGCCGTGATATGTCCAGGCTCTTGTCCTGCTCATAACCCGGCGCCACGTCCCACTTCCGGCGGCGGGAGTAGTAGGAGACGGGTGATTGGAACCAGTACCCCTCCATCGAGAAGATGTAACCCCGCGCAGCGGCGCCCGACCCTACGTAGTATTCGAGTCGCCGGCTGCCGCGGAACGCCTCCTGATCCGTGGCTGGGCGCGTGCTCTCGAAGGATAGATGCTGTCCCTTGCTGTCTCGATCAATCCGGTACAGAATGCCCGAGGATGCGTGCTGGAAAGAGGTTGACCGAAACCCTGCGGGAAAAACGTCAGAGCCGACTCGTCCGCTGCTTCGGCCCATTGGCGTCTTGAAGTAGGTTGCGTAGATCTGGGTGTGACAGCCCTGGCAAGCCTCGCTCCCGGCATAAGCATCTGAACGGTCCTGTGCCTGCAAGCCGTTGATCACCACAAGGCAGGCAGCCAACACCCGGCTAAGAAGGGTCAAACGTCTCACGACTCTTCCCGTATATGTACTTGGCCGCATGGGCCGTTGTTCAGTATCGTCGAACGTTCGAGATGCGGATTTCCCCGATCTGACCAAAAAAGTTTCCAAAGCCAAGGAAGTTGAACTTCCCACCGTATTTGGAATAGCCGCCAAGCCGAGTGAAGACGCTGAACTGGGACTTGTGCTTGCGATCGTTGACCAACTTGCGGTTGTCAGGGCTCCTCATGCGCCAGACCAGCTTGCCGTCCACGAAAAGCTGATGCAGATCTTCTTCGTAGTTGTACTGCCAGGCCACGTGGTGCCACTCGGTGTCGTTTATGCCGACTTCCGGCTGATCGGCCACGATGCCCTCGGGGCGCGCCCATGGATCGAGATTCTTCCAGATATAGTCTGCACTCTGGAACTGAACTCCCGGGGCCATGCTCCCATCGGGTGAATCGATGCTTGAGAGATACAATTCCCATACGCCACTCTTGGTGTTGTCATAGGTACCACAGATATGGCCGTACTCGAACTTCCTTTTGATCTTGTCGCTGCCGAAAGCCTCATAAGCTCCGCCACTGCGAACCCATGCCTCTACGGTCCACTCCTTGTCGCATGTCTTCAGGTCAAGCCGAGGGTCCGCTTCAAAGCGATCTCTGGCCTGCGGGTAGACACCCCAGTCCTTGCCGATGTTTGCGTAGCCGTGTTCGCCGTGTCCGGTCTCCTGCGGGAATCGTCCCTCTCGACCGGGCCAGCTATAACGACGATCGCCACCCATGTTCGTATATGTCAGGGTCAGCGCCTTGTCACGGCTGATGCGTTCCTCGAATAACCGGCCGCTAGGCCCTTGCCAGTCGTAGAGCACCACCGTATTCTGGTCGGCGCCTATGGCTCGAAGCTTTTCGGGGAGCACCCTGAGCAACAGTTCCGCACGATCGCTCAAGCCGTTGGCGTCAGTCACTCGTACAGAAAGCGGTGACCGCCGTGCTTTGACAGGAGCGCCGGTCAGCAGTCCGGTCCGAGGTTCGAGCTTGAGACCGGGCGGCAGGGTTCCCGAGGCGATCTCCCAACGAAGCGGGTGGGTCATATGCTTCGTTTTCAACGGAGCGAAATACATGCTCGATTCGAACGCGGGCGGCAGCGATTCGGTGACAAAACGGCCGCGTTCGACCGTGATCGTGAAAGTGTGCGAGTCAGTCTGCCCGGCCCCGTCCCGGGCGCGGAGTGTCACCTTGCGGTCCGCCACCGTTTCCTGGGGAATGCCATGAATGGCTCCGGCTTTTTCATTGAGCGACAACCCCTCTGGCAGGTCTCCCTTTACGATCTTCCAGGTTACGTTGCCGTTGGGGGCGTCCGTTCCCAGTTGGACCTGGTAAGGGATCTTCAGTCCCGCGTCAGGCAGCTTCTGGCGGATAATGGCCAGTTTGTCCGCCACCGGGTAGCGCATGATATTCGATATGCGGAGCTCATCAATCTCGCCTTCCAGGTTGCCGAGCGCCGGACTGAAGTGCGTCGGGGGGTCGTCGGAATGAGGAATGCCGCCTACCATGAAAGGGATACCGCTGGTCGGGGCGTCGTTGATGATGCCGAACCGGTGAGGCTCGTCAGGCGGGGGAAGCGACACCTTTCTGACCATCCTGCCATCAACATAGAGGAAACCGGTCTGATCCCGGAAGCGGAACTGCCAGACAACGTGATGCCAGTCCGTGTCACGGATGTGCGCCCGCTCCCTGTCGATCCATCCGTACGATGTCCACGGAAAAAATCCGCCGGCATCGTTACGCGGGTCTCTGCCCCGGTGGTACCCCAGGAATCTGGCCCCAGGCAGGATTCCGTCCTTCAGCGTGACCTTGCCTCGAGGGGTCGACCAACGCGTAGTGTGGAGAGAGAAACTCCAGCCGTGCCGGTAGCCGTGAGGCAGGCTGAATCCTTCATCGTCCGTTCCACAAAGGTTGGCGTAGGTATAGCCTTCGATGGGCTCTCTCCCGGTGAACGCCTTCCAGTGATCCTTCCCGCCGGGGCCCGAGTATCGCACCCACATTTCGATGGTCCATTCTTTCGGGCAGGTGCGCAACTGAAGTTTGTCATTGTTCACGGGGCCAATCCGGATGCCGGCGTCTCGCCGGTCGAATCGGGCCGTAGCCCCGAAACCGGGCCGGCTGCCCCATAGCGCCGTTTCCCTGGCGCGCAGCGTCAGCTCGGGATCGCCGCAGGCGTCGAGGGTCTCGTTTCCCCGGCCTTCGTCGAAATGGTAGAGCACGACCGTGTGCTCGTCCGGCGTGAAAGGCCGGGTCCAGTCCGATTCCGCTCCGCCTTGGGCCGCGCCCGCCGCAAGGGCAATCGCGAAACCGAGAGGGGTAATGAAAGAATGCAGCCATCGGGTCGACCTGCTTCCGGTGGTGTTCATGGTTGGACTCTCGTCAAGACCGCGGCTTCCTTCAAGACCTTAACCGCGGGAAAGGGAGCATCAGGATTTGAGCGCGCCAAGGGGAAGTGAAGGCGGAGTGTCCTGCTCCTGTGTGCTGCACAACCCGATCCAACGGATCTTCACCTGCACCTTATCTGTTGTCCTCGGACGAAAACAGGGCGCGGTCTTCACCGCCGACCCCTTTTGACGTATTGCAGGTGACGCCAGCCCGAGGCAAAAATTCCTGCCCCGGGCCGGTTTACGTTAGAAGTTGAACTTCAACCCGAACTGAATCGAGCGGGGCGGATTGCCTTGCCCCCCTACAAGGCCAAAGGCGCCGCTGGTGGAACTCGTATTCGGGTTGCCGAATCGCACTCGGTTGAACAGATTGAAGAACTCCGTCCGGAACTCGACATTCATCGTCTCACCAATATAGGTGCGCTTGATGATCGAAAAGTCTTCGTTGAAGAACGCGAAGTTCCGCAAGTTCGGCTCGCGCGGAGCGCCCGTTCCGAAAGTGAAAGGAGCCGGCTGCACCCAACCATCCGGATTTAGGTATCGGTCTCCTCGCCCGGGGTCGAAACTGCCCGCGCTCACGTTCGAGCGGCCGCTCACGCCGGCGACACGGTGCGGCCGATTGCCGCCTCCGAACAGAGGAATCGGCGGACCTCCGCTGATTCCGAGCGGCTGACCGGTGGCGTAACGGACGATGGCGCTGACTTGCCAGCCTTTCAGGAACCCGGCGGCCGGCCCGGAGACGTTCTTGCCGAAAGGCAACTCGTAGACGAAACTCGAGACGAGGCTATGCGTCTGGTCCTTGGGCGCTATGGCCTTCTCGATGCCCCGGTTCGCCGTATCGCGAGCGCCTCCGTTAAAGGCCGCGAACGCCGCGAGACTGGTGTTCGTGAGGTTCTTGCTCAGCGTGTAGCTGGTCAGGAATGACAGGCCGTCCGAGAAACGTTTCTGCAGCTTCATCTGGAAGGAGTGGTAGTTCGACGCGCCGATGGGCTGCCAGGGGTTGTTGATGCCGGTGAATTGCGGGAACGGCCGCAACGCCTGGCCCACGGTGGCCGCTCCTCCAAGCGCCGCCCCGAAACCGTCCCAAGGCGCAGTGATGCCGGCGGCAATGGCATCCGGCGAATCGAACGGCTGGTTGAGCAAGGGCCCGAGGCTCAGGTAGCTGGACGGCACCTGGTTGAGGTTCTCCAACCCTGCGGAAAGCCGCTGTCCCTTGTTGCCGACGTAGGCCAGATCCAGATGAATCAGGTAGGGAAGCTGGCGCTGAATGTTCAACGTCCAGGTCTGCTGATAGGCCTGCAAGCCGGCGGAGCCGTTGTAGAAATCAACTGTTGACCCGATGCCCAGCTCGGGACCGCGCGGCGGAGTCGTGAATGACGGAAAACCGTCTTTCAGCAGACTGGCCGGCGTGACCCCGTTGTCGGTGCTCACGATGTTCTGGAATCCCAGAAAACCGTTGTCGAAATTGTTGTTGAACTGTACCGACCCTGTGGTCGACGCATTCGAGATGCTGTAGATGATCCCGTAGCCCAGGCGAACGACGGTCTTGTCGTCCAGTTGATAGGCGATGCTGCCTCGAGGGCCGAATGCCCCCTTGTCCGCAGCGGGGACGATGGCGTCGTTGCCAAAGACATGCGCTCCCGGCAGCCCGCCGGCGCCCGGATTGGACAAGTTGAGATCGATCGCGGAGGCCCGGTCGGGATCCTTGCCTCGCCAGGGAAACGCGATGTCGTAACGGACCCCGAGGCTCAGTGTCCATCTGGGACCCATCTGAATGGTGTCGGTGAAGAAGAACCCTACGTAGGGAATTCTCAGCGTTCTTTCCTCTCCTCCGACCAGCCGCCGAAGCGAATTGACCTGACCCAGCAGGAAGCTGGCGTAGGGTTCGCCTTGTCGGGCAAAGTCGTCGGCGTTGGGCTGGGACGTAAAAAGACGGTTGAAAGTCATGGTGCCCGCTGTCCCTCCTCCGTTGAGGACATTGAAGTCCCGGAACGACTGCGCCCAGTGTTCGCCACCGACCTTGATCTGATGCTTGCCTCGGATAATCGTCGTGGTGTTCGAATAGTTATACGTGTGGTCCCAACGGGCATCCCCTTGCGCGCCGGCATTCCCGAATCCCGTGTAGTGGCCGATCCGGAAACTGGTCGTGCCGGCGTACGACGACGGCAAGCCCGGTATGGAGAGGATTTCGGCGCCGTTGCGCGAGTCGAACCCACGGCCGAACCCGAAAGTGCCCGAGAAGCCGAACGCAAAATGGTTCAGCAGGGTCGGACTGATGACGCTGTCCCAGTTCGCCCGCATGCCCTGGAAGTACCCTCCGCCCGGGAAACCGTTGTCCAGCGGCGCATCCCTGCCGAAGCTGCCGATCGCCGTTGCAACAGGATCAAGGTTCCGCCAGTGCGTCCAGGAGAACTTGTTGCTGTCGTTGATCTGCTCGTCGATCCGGTACACGAAATGGTCTTCGTTGGTCGGAGACTCCCCGCGAGTGAGGAAGTTGTTGAAGAGCGCGCTGGTGTCCGGGGTCGGCATGAGCGAGGTCACCTGCCCAGCCAGGGAATCATGGCGGCTCGCCGGGATCATGTTGTTGGGGAACGCATCACGAACGAATCCACCCATTCCGTCATCGCGCGTGGTGGCGGGATCAAACACCATGATGTTCAGTTCTGGTATGAGCCTCGAGAAGTCGCCGGAACGGAAGGCGGTAGGCGGCAGCGTCAGCAGCGTGGTCGGACGCGAGCCGCGGCGCCGAAAACCCGTGTAGTTGAAGAAGAAGAACGTGCGGTTCCTGATGATCGGTCCGCCGATGGTGGCGCCGAACTCGTTCTGCCGGGTCGGCGCCCTCGAGCCGGCGAAGAACCCGCTGGCGTCCAGTTTCTCATTGCGCAGGAACTCGAAAGCATTCCCGTGGAAATCGTTCGTCCCCGACTTGATCTTGTAGTTCGTGACTCCGAAGCCGCGGCCCAGCTCCGCCGGGTACAGCGTGCTCGAAACCTTGAACTCTTCGACCGCCTCGAACGGCGGAGCGAACGTGGTGAACCGTCCTGGCACCTCCGCGTTCGAGAAGGCGATGCCGTCTACCATGGCTACTTGCGCCAAGTCGGGACTGCCGTTATAGGACTTCGAGAAGGTGTCCCCAGCAACGCCGGGCGTCAGGAAAATGAAGTTCTCGGCCTGCCGTCGTTGTCCTGCCACCTGGAGTGGGAGGTCCATCACGACGCGTTCTTCCACGTTCGTGCTGACCTCGGAAGTCTCCACCACCGTGATGGGCGCAATCGTCTCGGAAACCGTGATCTGTTGGACCAGCTCTCCGACTTCCATGGTGATGTTCAACGTCGATGTGGTGGCGGTGAGAACCTGAAGGTCTTCCGCCACATAGGTCTTGAAGCCGTCCGTCGTCGCCTCGAGGCGGTACGGACCCACCGGAATGTTCACCATGACGTAGTTTCCGGCGCCCCCGCTATCGGCAGTGGCCGTGAAGTCCGTTTCGAGGTTTGTGATCCTGACGGATACACCAGGTATGACGGCGCCGGCCGTATCGGTAACGACTCCTCGCACGCCGCCGGCGGTGACTTGCGCCGAAGCGCTCGCCGTCATGAAAAGGACCAGGCTCAGCGCAACAAAAGCCTGAATCATTCGCGTGATTGTAGTTCTCTTGCCGTTCACTGAAACCCCCTTTGGGAAACTGCTGCTCTTCAATACCACAAATACTAGTGGTGGTCAATCCGCAACCGTTTTTTGTCCCAGGTAGAGAACGAATTCATTTCAGGTAGATCAGTCGTAGTTTATTCAGGCCGACGCCGGGAGGAGCCAGCCTTTCCCTGAAGCTTGCCGTCCGCTCAATACCACTTCCGTTCGCGGATTTCGATCCCTTGTCCCTCGAGTCCCGCCGCGAAGACCTTCAAGTCAGAGCCTCGATAGTGATAGGGGTAGACCACCTTCGGCTTGAAAGCCTTTACCGCGTCAGCGGCCTCTTCCGGCGGCATCGTATAGGGAAGATTCATGCACACGAAAGCCACGTCGATGTTTTTCAGGTTCCGCATCTCGGCAACGCCCTCGGTATCCCCGGAAAAGTAGAATCGCTTCCCGCCGACGGTGAGGACATAACCATTGCCGCGTCCCTTGTCATGAAAGAGCTTGCCCGGCGCCGGGCCCCGCTGCACGTTGTACATCGCGATCGCCTCGATCTCGACTCCGTGTAGTTCGGTGGTCTCGCCGTTCGCCAGAACCTTGGCTTCCGTAACGGTCTTCGCCACCGCTGCCGGAGCCACGATCCGAGTGTCCGTTTTTCGAATCGCCGCGATCGCCTTCGGATCCATGTGGTCGCCGTGGATGTCGGTAATCAAGATCACGTCCGCCTTCGGCAGCGAGGAGTAATCCGCGCGGCTCCAGGGATCCAGATACCAGGCACTGCCCTCGATCTCGAGCAACACCGTGCCGTGCAGCACCGGCGTGATCTTCACATCTCCGGCTGAAGTCGAGACCATGTCCGCGCCCGTCGCGGCCATCAACGATCCGATCACCAGAAGAAAGAACAAAGTCCGCATTCCGACCACCTCCGAGAGCCAGTCTAGCACCCCCGATCTACAGGGCTGCATTCTTGTTCCGGACGAGCTGCAACGCTTCCGCCGCCACACGATCCGGCGTCACGCGTGTCATGCAGCGATGGTCAATCGGACAGGTCTTCAGCAGGCACGGACTGCAATCCACCGGTTCGCGCACTACTCGTGCGCAGGAATGCGCCGGTCCCGTAGCAGCCTCATCCGTCGGACCGAAGATCACTACCGTGGGCACGCCCAGCGCCGCCGCCACGTGCATCCCCCCCGAGTCGTTCGTCAGGAACACTTCGCAACAGGCCGTCAAGTCAATGAACCGGCGCAGCGTCGTCTGATTCACCAGGTTGTATACCGGCAGGGCGGTTCGCTCGGCGATCGAACGCCCGCTTTCCGTGTCCGCGCCGGATCCGAAGATCACCACTTTCGCGCCCATCTCGCGAGCCAGCCGGGAAGCCGCCTCGGCGAACCGCTCCGGCGGCCACTGCTTTGCGACGCTGTTTGCCGCCCCCGGGCTTACTCCGATCCATCGCGTTCCGTTCTCGCCCCGTGCCGACCAGAACTCCCGTCCTGCCACAGCGGCCTCTTCGGCGCACGCCAGCCGTATTTCCCGGCATTCAGGCATATCTGCAAGCAATCCGGCACGGCGCAGCATTTCCAGGTAATAGTAGCGCTGGTGCGGCGGGATCTCCCCAGCGAGCGGTTGTCGAACTGCGTTTGTCAGCATCAGACTGCGGCCGTCTCGCGCATAGCCAATTCGTTCCCGTACGCCGGCCAGCCAGGGCACGAGCGCCGAATCGAAAGAGTTCGGCAGCAGAATGACACGGTCGAACCTCTCCGCGCGTAACTCACGCGACAACCTCCACCTTCCCAACGCCCCTCGATGCCGCCCCGTGTGCTGGTAGGGAATCGTCCGGTCGCACACACCCTCGCGGCCGTAAAGATCCTCCGCCCAAGGCCGCGCCAGCAACACGATCTCCCAAGCGGGGTGTGCTCGCCGGATTTCTCGTAGCGCAGGCAGCGACATCACCGCATCGCCCAACCAGTTCGTGGCCCGAACAAGAAGCTTCATG
The DNA here is from genome assembly GCA_026713545.1 of Bryobacterales bacterium. Taxonomy (GTDB): domain Bacteria; phylum Acidobacteriota; class Terriglobia; order Bryobacterales; family UBA6623; genus JAPPLB01. The sequence continues at coordinate 58,306 of JAPOOG010000040.1, read as the reverse complement.
CGATGTCCGTCCAGCGGTCACGACTCCCTTGAGGACGCTACCTCCGGAGGCCCCCATGTCTGGTTCGAGCGGATTTGGGAACTCGGCAGCGCCGACAAGATGAACTCCAACAAGCCGGGCTCCACATCTTGCTCAACGCGAAGACAGAACAAGCGCAACGGACCGAGAGCCGCGCAAACCCGCGCAGGCCCGCTCTTTTGAGGCAAGTCCAGCGCCGACTGCAGGTTCGCGAAATCTTTCTCCGTCGTCAACAACACGTCGGCGCCCGCCCGTCGCGCCATCTCCGCGATCTTGTCGATGTCGCGCGCGGAGTACCGATGGTGATCTGGAAACGCCAAACGCTCAACCGGATGAATCCCCATTGCCTCGATAGTGCGCCAAAACGAATCCGGGCTTCCCAGTCCGCAGAATCCGACGCATCTCTCGCCCACCAAACTGTCAAGCGGTTTCTCTGCCGCCGACATCGCGTCAACAATCGCCGCCGCACGCGTCTGAGCATGAAAGATCGGCGCCCCCGGGTTTGCACGCCGCAGCACCGATTCGATTCCGTTGTATCGGACTTCGGGCTGCGTCTTCGTCAACAAGATCGCTCGAGCTCGAGATGCACCCGAAATCGGCTCGCGTAAAAGCCCGAGGGGCAACATCCGCCCGCCGCCAAAGGGCCGGCTTGCATCAACTACGAGCAAATCGAAATCCCGCTCCAAGGCGAAATGCTGGTATCCGTCGTCCATCACGATCACGTCGATCGGAAACCGGGCTTCCAACTTCGTGCCGATTTGAAACCGATCCGCACCCACTCCCATTGGAACCGTAATCTCCAAATCCTGAAACCTGCGTCGCAACAGATAAGCCTCATCTCCAATCTGTTCGGCTGTGGGTTCCGACTCAGGCCCCACGATGATCTGAGGCTGCATCGAGTCACGCCGGTATCCCCGCGTCAATACCGCTGGACGATAACCGCTCTCGCTAAGGCGTTCCACGAGCCAGGCGACCACGGGTGTCTTGCCCTCGCCTCCCGCTGAGAGATTCCCCACGCAAAGAGTGAAACTCTTCAAGCGCCTGGCCGAGCCGTTGCCTGCTGAAAAAGAAGCAGCCCGCCGTCGGGCCACGGCGCCCCAGGCCATTGCGGGCCCGCCCAGCAAAGTCCGGCGCGCCCAACTCGGCATAGAGACCGGAACCGCGTGGCTGTAGAGCCGCACCCCCGCATCGATGGCGCGTGCCGTCGCGCCCCGCTGCGCCTCGGCCACCCGGCGTCCGCGTTCGCCGATAGCCAGCGCAGCGTCACGGTCCCTCAACAGATCGAGCAAAGCCGCTCCCAGCTCTTCCTGTCCTCCAATCCGGACCATGCCCTGCTCAGACAACAAAGTCTCAGCAATCTCGGCGAAGTTCTGCATCGTAGGCCCGACCACGACAGGCCGTCCCGACGACGCCGGTTCCAAGACGTTGTGCCCGCCCCATCCGTTGAGCGAGCCACCGACGAACACCACATCCGCCAACGCGTACAGCGACGACAGCTCCCCAAGTGAATCCAGCAGCAGGACCGCCGGCAACTCCACTCCGGCTGACAGCGAGTTCAACGCCGACCGCCGCACCACTGGCAGTCCCGATGCGACCAATGTCGCCTCCGCCTCTTCAAACCGGCGCGGATGCCTAGGCGCTACGATCAGCAGCGCTTTTTCACAGCGCTCAGCCACCTTCCGAAAGGCCTCGACCACGGGCCGTTCCTCTTCATCGCGAGTGCTGCCCGCGATGATCAACGGTCCGGGTTGACACTGAGCAAGGAACCGGCGCACGGCATCAGGCACCACGGCGTCAGAGGCCTGGAAGTCATACTTCAGGTTGCCTCCGACCTCGACCCGCGCGGCATCCGACCCGATGGCAATCATCCGTTCGCGGTCCTTTTCAGATTGCGCCAGGATCAGATCCACATGACGCAACACACTCCGAAACAGGAACCGAAAACGCCGATAGCTCGGAAAGGCCCGGTCCGAAACCCGACCGTTTACAATCATCAAGCCCGCGCCTGCCTGCTTGACCTGCCGATAGAGATTCGGCCAAATCTCCGTCTCGAAAATCACCACCAATCGTGGGCGGATGGTATCCAGCACGCGACGGATCGCGAACGGCAGATCTAACGGCGCATAGAACACGCCTGCCGTCACGCCTGAGAGCTTATCCCGTACGAGAGACTGTCCTGTAGCGGTGCCGGTCGAAACAAAAACGGGCAAAGCGGGGTGCCGTTCTTTCAACCCCCGAACCAACCCCTCGCATGAGGCGACCTCTCCGACCGACACTGCATGTAACCAGATCGAGTCGGAGGCAGTCTGATGAAATGAGTGAGGAAGCCAGCCCAGCCGCTGTGCTAGGCTGCTCCATGGCCGACCGCGCCTCAAGCCGCGGATCAGGTCGTAGGGAACGGCAACAATCGCCGCCAAAGCAGCCAGCAGATTGTACGCCGAATATGTCAACCGTAACCCATTCCATTATGACAAGAAGCCGTTTCTCCGGCCTCGCAGGCCTTGTTCTGACCCTGGTTTTCAGCTCCGTGGCGATCCCCGCCGACGATACTTTCAAGCTGAAGCCAGCCAACAAATATCCGGCCCGCCAGAAGCAAGACAAAGTCACTGTTGCCGTGAAGCCTTTTCACACCGACAAAGAGATCAAGGGAACCTTCGGGAAGGCCAAGCCTATGAAGCATGGTTTCTTGCCAGTCCTCGTAGTGATCAACAACAACAGCGATGATGCGCTCGGTCTCGAGGACCTCATGGTTCGCTTCATCACATCCGATCGGGACGGGATAGAGCCCACTTCCGCCGAGGACCTCGTCTACTATCAACCCAACACCCGTCCGAAGGAGCGCCCGCGCTACATCCCCAGTATTCCCGGCTTGAACCGCCCCAAGGTCAAGAAAGGCCCACTTGCCAGACCAGAGATCTCGAGTCGCGCTTTTCAAGCGCCGGTAGTCCCGCCGCGCAGCTCCGTCGGCGGCTTCTTCTACTACCAAACGGGCACGGAATCAAATCCCATTCCCGGAGCCGCCATCTACATCTCCGGCATCCGAAACCTCAACACAGGCCGCGATCTCTTCTATTTCGAGATCTCTCTCGATAAATACCGCTGAAGACTTGCACAAGCTCGACGCTTCCCCCTTCGTTAGCGTCGAGGAAAGCCGCCACGTAAAGGCGCCAAACCTTCTCTGCAAGAAGCCACGCGGCTTCTTGCGGATAGAGTGGCTGCTGGTATTGCTTCGCAGCCATCGAGATGTAATTGTGGGCCGCTGCCTTCTCGACAGCAAAGCTCGGAAGATTCTGGCCTTCGCAGCATGGTTCTTCCTTCTCGCGCTCAACGCCTCGAAGAGGAGGTCGTTGATATCCCGTGCAATGCCGATGGGAATCAGTAGTGCCTAGCCGGATCCTGCAATTCCCCCAAGGCGCTTCGTAGCTTGCCCGTCCGCGGTGCGTTCCCTGCGATGGGTTATTGCTGTTTCCCAACCCTCGTCTTGAGAGTTTCCAGGTGAATCCGCGCCACATCCCACATGTAGTGAGTTATCTGGAAGTTCGAGACCGCTCTCTCGGTGAGCCGCAACGCTGTTTCCGTATTGCCGCTCACATCATCGAATAACGCGACATACAACAGCGCATAGAAAAGCCGATTATTCAGTTCCGCCGCATTCGGGTACCCTCGTTCGGCAGCCTGCATTACATCGTCGGCAGTCCCATGTCCTCGATAGAGGGCATATATTTCACGCATCGGTATGCGTTCGTCCCCTTCGATGTCCAATATCGACTCCCGCGCCTTATCCACTCCGTCCAAGCGTGCGCGGCATAGAAAATGCCAGATGCCGTTCTCGTAATCGTTGGGGTTCTCCGTGTTGAACGCCAGTTCGAACTGCTTCGCGCCATCCTCATAGCGGCCCGCGTAGTAGTAGGAGAGGCCGCGTTGCCAATGGTTCCGTTTCCTGCGCGGGTCCAACTCGACCTCCCTGTCAAAATCGGCGATCGAGTCATCGAAGCGGCGGAGCTTGAAATAGAGAGCGCCGCGTCGGTTGTAAACCAAGGGCTGTTCCGGACTGACCTTCACGACCCGGTTGTAGTCAGCGAGCGCCAAGTCATATTCCTGTTTCGACTCGTAGACCGAAGCGCGAATAAAGTAGGCCGTGGGATCCATCGGCGCTTTGGACACCGCTTCATTCGCCAGTGCAAACGCCTCGTCGAGCTCGCCATTCCGGTATAAATCAATCGCTCGTCTCAGCAGATTCTCTACGTCGCCTTGGGCGAAGGCCATACCGAAGGCTCCTGCCAAAGCAACCAGCAGGAGACCGCAGAAAAGAGTTCTCATACGCTCATGATAGTCCGAATACCGGGTAGCCCGAAACTGGGGATAGTGACCTGATTATGCGTTGATCCGTGGCGATAGCCGCCGAAGCAATAGCCATCACAGCGGCCGAAGCTCTTTCGTAGCGGTTCCGGTTGCTCCGCTGGTGCGCGAAGTACCCCTTCTCAAAGATAATCGAATCATGCAGGATTCAATCTGGTTTCGAACCCTCGATGAAGGAGAACGGCAGCCCTTCGAACGCTGTGACGAACTGCCGCGTACGGCCGAAGTCGTGATCGTCGGAGCCGGAATGGTCGGTCTCGCCACAGCCTACTATCTCGTCCGTTGCGGGCTGAGCGACATTTGCGTCGTTGAGCGGGGGGGGGTTCTCGGCGAGGCCAGTGGAGCCAATGCAGGCGGACTATGGTTTGCGCATGAGAGCGTCGAGCTGGGCGCGATCGCCGCGTTGAACCGGGAGAGCAGCCGTCTTTACGAAGAGCTTGCGGAGGAATGTTCGTTCGGCCTCGAGCGCTCGGGAATGCTGGAGCTACTCGATTCCGACGAAGAAGTCGAAGAGGCCGCGGCGCGGGCCGAACGCTTGCGGATCGCGGGGTTCCGTGTAGAAAGCATTGATGCGAACATGGTCAGCTCGTTCGAGCCGTCCTTGGTGATCAAGACAAGCGGGGCACTCTATTACCCGGATGAGGGACATCTGCATCCGGCCAAGCTCGCTTCCGTCTTGCTCAGATCTTTGCAGGGAAGCGGTGTGCGGATCTGTACGAGCGTCGAAGTGGATGATGTGCGGCGTGAATTGGTGACCTCGCGCGGTTCGATCGATGCGAAGATCATTATCATTGCCGCCGGAGCCTGGACTCCCCTTCTCACCCGCGTACTTGGCTGGGAGCCGCCGATACGGCCCGTTCGCGGTACGCTCCTGGCGATCGGTCCGGTAAAAAAGACCTTGCATCACACGATCTCGGCGAAGAGCTTTTATTATTGGCAACTTGCGTCGGGCCACGTTGCGGGAGGAGGTACGCTCGACGACGTTGGTTTTCGGAGGGGCGTTGATCCCGATGCCACCGCAAAGATCCGCGAAGAAATGAACCAGTTGCTGCCCGCGCTCAGAGAGCTTCCTACGGAGTGCGCATGGTCGGGATTCCGACCCTACTGCGAAGATATGAAGCCGGTGATCGGCGCGGTGCCGGGAAGAGCGAACATGTACGTGGCGGCCGGGCACTTCCGCAAGGGCATCATGCAGAGCACAGGTACGGGGAAAATGCTTGCTGACATCATCGTCCGGGGAACGACGGATCTGCCCGCGGAAGCCTTCCGGCCGGACCGTTTCGCTTGCTCGCCCGCTGCGAACTCACCTCAATAAGCGTACTCGGTGATTTTCGCTGTCTCCGATGTAGACTGCGGCATCGCTGCCTACAAAAACACCATGGGGCCGAGCCAATCCGCATTTCAAGGGATCGCCATCAGGGCCGTCATGCTGTGTTCCGTCACCGGCGACCGTTTCGATGATGCCACGCTTCAAATCGATGCGGCGTATCGTGTGACTCTCGGTATCGGCGATGTAGACACCACCGCCGCCGACAGCAATGCCCTTCGGCCCCGACAATTTGGCTGATTTCGCATTGCCACCGTCACCGATGTAGCCCCTCTCGCCCGTCCCCGCAATGTGGTGCAGAGTACGCTTTTTTATGTCGATGCGATAGACCGCATTACCTTCCCGCAACGCAAGAAACATGTCGCCCCGCTTATCGAAGGCCATCGTACGTGGACCATCGAGCGGCGTACCGGCTACGGGTGCTCCGTCGGGGGTAGCGGCTCTCTCGCCGGTTCCACCGAAGGTTTCAATCCTGCCGGTCTTCAAATCGACTCGGCGAATCCGATGGTTGCCGATGTCGGCGATATAGAGGGACCCCTCGAGGTCGAGAGCGATGCTGTGGGGGCGAGAGAGCTGCGCTTGCGTGGCGCTGCCGCCGTCACCGCCGAATCCTTCCGCTCCATTCCCGGCAACTGTCGAGATGATGTTGGTCTTGGCATCGACGCGGCGCACGATGTGATTTCGCATCTCCACGAAGAACATATTGCCGGCGCGGTCAAAGCGAACCTCGTAAGGCTCGTTCAGGGACGCTTCCGGGGCGGGTCCTCCATCGCCTGAGTAGCCCCTCGTTCCGTTGCCCGCAACCGTTGAGATCGTGCCCTTGCTCAAATCGAGACGCCGGATGACGTGGTTGTCGATTTCGCAGAAATACAGAGCACCGTCGGGTCCGATTTCTAGGCCGTATACATTGGCGACTTTCGCTGCAACTCCCGGTCCGCCATCGCCGGAATGCCCCGCCGTTCCCGTGCCCGCGATCGTGATGATTTCGGAAGCAGGGGATAACAGCCCCGTGAGTCCAAGGAACAAGACCAGAGTCAGCAGGCGTGACATTGGTGTACATCTTAGCAGCGGTGTCGGGTGAGAGAATCGGCCCGTCAAGCGGTGAGAAAGGTAGGCTAGAATCCCAAGGCAACTGAAAGCATGCTGCTCGCAGGTCCACCTGGAACCGGGAAGACACACTTCGTTTTGGAGGCGGTCGAGTCCGCGGTCCTTGAAGGGCGGGACCGGGAGATCGTTCTGGTCGTTCCCACGGCCAGCATGGCCGAGCATCTCATTCACACGCTCGCCCGCCGCGACGCAGCCTTACCCACGCACGTGATTCGCACGATCACGACGTACGTCGAGGAACTCACCCCCGAGTTGCGCGAAGCCGAGCCGGCCGTCGAGTCGTGGCTTGTGGACAGGCTGCTGCAACAGGCCCCTCATCCGGCCTTCCGCGAGGTCTTGTCGCGGGATGGCTTTCGCGAACACCTACTCGCCACGATGCGAGAGTTCATGGCGGCCGGTTGTCGCCCTGCGGACCTGAAGCCATTCGCAAAAAGATCGCATCAATTCGCATTCCTTGCGCTATTCGAGAATTTCCAGGCACTACTCGAAGAGAACGGTTACGCCGTTCATGGAGAGAAGCTTCTGCAAGCGGCGGAGCGAATCAGGGCAGAAGGTCTTGGTGAGGTGCGCGAAGTCTATCTCGACGGGTTCTTTCAACCCTCGGTGGGCGAGAGTGCATTGTTCAGCTCGCTGGCGCAGAACGCCGAACGATTCGTCGCGACGGTCCCGACCGACGTGGAGGCGATGTATACGAAGCTGCCTGTCAAGCGGCTGAAGACGGTGCATCGGCCGCGGCCCACGCCAGAGGTCGTCAAGGCGCGCGATCCGGAGCATGAGGTCGAGGACATCGCGCGGCGCATCCTGGAAACGAAGCGGCCTTTCCACGAGTGCGGCGTTGTCGTACGTACGCCGGAAGTCTATCGACCGTTGATCGAGACGGTCTTCGAGCGTTTCGGGATCCCGTTTCGCATGAGGGCTGCAACCTCTCTCGGACAACACGGAGCCGTTGCCTACATCCGTCAACTGCTACGAAGCATCGCGGGAGGTTTCGATGAAAAGGACTTGCTGGCCCTTCTCGGGCAGCAGTGGTGCCCGGCAGGTCTGACGAAAGAAGCGGACGAGTACGACTTTCAGGTCCGCAAGAAACTGACCGGAGACGGTTTCGATTTTCTATTGCGACAGGCGGACCGATTCCCGAGGGTACAGGATTTCCTGAAAAGACTTGAAGCTCTCTCAAGTTGGTCTCGTGAGAGGCAGCCGGCTTCGGTCTGGGCCCGGCGGGTTTGTGAATCAGGGCAGAGGTTGCTGCGGCTACCGCAGATCACCGATGGTCTCCCGATGCCGAGAGTACTCGATATGAGGATGGCGGCCCGCGCACTACAAGGCTTCGAGCAGGCCGCGGCGCAAGCTGCCGAGCTGTGTCCGGAATCCGAACAAGTCGATTTCGCCGACTACTTCCGAGGCCTGACAACGAGTCTCGACAACGCGCCGCTGCCTGTCGGGGATGGACGACGCAACGTCGTCAATGTATTGTCCGTCTACGAGGCGCGGCAATGGGAACTGCCGGTCGTGTTCGTCTGCGGACTCATCGAAAACCAATTTCCACGTCATCCCACGCAAAACCTCTTCTTCTCTGATGCCAACTTCCGGCGGATGAAGGGGCAGGGCATCCCGGTCCGCACGCTTGCCGACCGCGAAAAAGAGGAGCGCTTACTGTTCGACATTGCAACGACCCGAGCAACGGACTCGCTTGTCCTGACGTATCCCGAGTCCGACGAAGGAGGGCGGGTCAACATACGGTCGTTCTTCATCGAGACACCGAAGGATGAGGACACAAACGCGCCCGGCGTGCGCGTCAAAGAGACACTGGCCGACTTCCAAGAGCCACACCAGGAACGGCTCCGCGTAGAGGGTGTCAAGGAAAGCATGCTGGCCCTGCATGGACACTTCCAACCCAGTGCAGTCGAGACGTACTTGAAGTGTCCGTTCCTGTTTTTCGGCCAACACTCGTTGCAGCTTGAGGGTTTTCCCGAAGACCCGGAGTGGCGGATCAACAATCTGTTGGCGGGCACAATGGTGCACGAAACGCTACGGCGCTGGGGACACTCACCCGAGACACCCATCGCCGATGTCCTGGCCGAGGTTTTCGAAGACACTTGCCAGCGGGAGTCGATTCAAGGGAGCTTTCGTACAGCCCTAATGTTCAACAATCTGCGCGCTGACCTGGAAGCGTTTGCCCACGAGGAAGAGAAGCGTCTGGGATCGGGCGCGAGCGAGCGATTCTTTGAAACCCCGGTCGGGTTCATCGAGGAACCGGAGGACGGGGAACCGTTTCAAGTGCGTGGGCGCATCGATCGCTATGAGCTTCTTGAAGAAAACCTGGCGCTGGTCGTGGACTATAAGTACACCGGCAAGACAGGCATGGACAAGCTGGCCGCTGCCCATGAAGAAGGACGACTCGTTCAAGGCGCGCTTTACTTGATCGGCTTGGAGCAAGTGATCGGCGTCAAGCCGGCCGGCATCCGCTATTGGGGATTACGGGGCGGCATCACTCGGGTTGGTTGGATCTCCGACGAACTCGGGGGCGAGATGGTCGAGGGCCGGGAGCGGATGGTTCCACCTGAAGAACTCCGAGCGATGCTTGAGCGCGCCCGTGAGACCACGACCCTTGCCGTCGAGGAAATCCGCAACGGCCGCATGGAGGCCGATCCCTACGACCTCGAGCCCTGCCGCCGCAACTGCGAATTTCGAGATGTCTGCCGCATCCGCCCGTGACTCCGACCCGCAGCCAAACCAGAGCGATCGAAGCATCGACACAGGGTGACGTGTGCGTCGTCGCGGGACCCGGCTCCGGCAAGACCACGGTGCTCGTCGAGCGTATTCGTTGGCTTGTTTCGGCGAAAGGTATTCCGCCGGACGCAATAGCAGCGATCACCTTTACCGAGAAGGCGGCCGCGAACATGCTGGAACGTCTTGTGGCTCTCAGTGAACCGGAGAATCGGCAAGCCTATCAACTGGCGCAAATCTCGACCATCCATGGCTTTTGCGCCCGTGTATTGCGCGAGCATTCTCTTCAAGCAGGGCTGGATCCGACGTTCGAGGTGATTGATGCCTGGGAGGCCGAGATTCAGCTTCGGCGCTCGATCGCCGCTGTTCTTGACCGCCGCTGTTTGACCGATCAAAAGAGCGCGCTAACGTTTCTCAAACACTTTTTCGGTTCCGGGGCCCACGTGAACGGCATCGAACGGTCGAGTGTGCACCAGGAGATCGGTGGGCTCTACAACACGATTCGCGAGTGGGGCACCAAGCCTGAATCCGGCAGCGATAGCGCCGGGTTCTCTCCGCTTCAGGAGGAAGGCAGGGCTTGGCTCGTCGAAACGCTTAAGCAGGTCGACGAAGACTATCGCGTAACGAAACGGCGCTATGGCTGGCTCGACTTTTCAGATTTGCAGCAGGAAACGATCGACTTGATCGAGTCCTCGCCCAAGGTACGTTTCCCGTTTCGGGCAATCCTCGTCGATGAATTCCAGGACACGAATCATTTGCAGAAACGGTTGATCGAACGGGTCCAGGAGAGAGCCGGATCTGGTTCGAGCCGCATGTTCGCCGTCGGCGACGTAAACCAGGCGGTCTATGGATTCCGTCATGCAGATCCCGAGATCTTTCGCGACCTGCGTTCGAAGGTTCGGAAAGAGCAGGGAACCGTCGTCGACTTGGGGGATAACTTCCGCAGCCGCACCGAAATTCTGCAAGCTGTCGAGCTGATCTTCCAACGGTCCGATTCAGGAGTGGAACGCAGAGAGCTTTCCTCGGCGCGCGAACTTCCCGCGAAAGAATCACCATGCGTTGACGTACTCGTCGCCCGCTCAGGGAGTGGAGGGAAGGCACGGGAACTCGAAGCGCGGCTGATCTCAGACCGCATTCTCGAGCTGCGACGAACCTTGTCGATCGGCAAACTCAAGCGGTCTCCTCGCTGGAGGGACTTCGCGATTCTGGCGCGGATGCGTCCGGTAATCGCGGATATCCTCCCGACTTTACGAACGGCAGGCATACCCTATCAGCTTGCGGCGGGCAGTGGCTTCTTCGACGCTCCGGAGATCCGCGACCTGATCAACTTCCTGCGTTCGGCCCGAAACCCGCGGAACGAAATTGCACTGGCAGCCTACCTGTGCTCGCCGCTGGCCGGGGTCTCCGCCGACACTCTGTTCGAGTTGAAGCGCCGCAGCGGATACCGCAACCTGGCGGATAGCCTGCTCGCTGCTGACATGGACGGTTTGCCCGACTCATCGCGGTTGGCATGCGCCCGTGAACGCCTCACCACGTTCCGCGAGCAACGTGACCATGTCTCTTCCCATGTGCTCGTTTCGAGGCTTCTCAGCGAGTCGGGTTTCACGGCCTATCTCGAGCAATCGGCAGACGGCGACCTGAAGGCCGCGAATGTTCGCAAGTTGCTCGGCGTCATACGGCGGTTGTCCGAGCGTCGCCGGCTCGGTTTCGACGAGCTGGTCTCACGGCTTGACGAATTACAGCAATCGGCGCTCGATGAACCTGAGGCCGCTCTCGCTCAAGAGGACCTCGACGCCGTCAAGGTAATGACGATGCACGCCGCGAAGGGGCTCGAGTTTCCCGTGGTCATCCTGCCATCGTTGCAGCGGCAAGGGAGTAGAAGGAAGACGAGTTCGCTGTACCACCCCGAACACGGAGTCGGAGCGCGGTGGGTGCTGCCTGGTTCCGATCAAGCCGAGGAGGACCCCGCCTACGGCATGATCAAGCAGAAATACGACCAACGTGAGAAAGATGAAGCCGACCGCCTGCTTTACGTCGCAATGACTCGTGCGGAAGAGCACCTGGTTCTTAGCGCCTCGTTCAGGGGAAAGGTGGCCGCGCGCGGCTGGTCGAAGCACCTGCGTAATCAACTGGGCGTCGATTTCAAGGAGGTCACGAACGCTCCAAAGATCTACTCACGGAAGGGATTGCAAATTCGCAGCCTCGTAACGGACCAATGCCCCTCGTTTGCCGTGCCCGAGCCGGATGGTCGATCGACGGCCGCGCCCAGGCCAGTGATTTCCGTTGAACCAGCCGAACCTGGAGATCAGGCCGATTCGGCCGCGGCGGCTACCTCGATCGCACTGTTCGCCGACTGCCCGCGCCGCTACTACCTGTCGAGGTATCTCGGTTTTCCTGACGGTCAGCAATCGGCGGAGGCGTTTGCAGTCGAAGATTACGATCTCGAAACGACAACCGAGATCACCGCCACCGATCTTGGTCAACGGGTCCACGAGATTCTGGCCGGCAAGCCGCCGAAAGAGTACGAGAATCAGGAAGTTCTGGACCTCGTGCGGCGATTCGAGCAAAGCGATCTCGGACGCCGCTCCCGGGAAGCTTCACATTCGATCCGTGAGGAGAGTCTGCTCTTCGCTGTCGACGGCCGCCTGATTCGCGGACAGATCGATCTATGGTTCGACGACGGCCGGGAACAAGTGCTAGTTGACTATAAGACCGATCGTCTCGAGCGAGCCGAAGTCGAGCAGACGGCCAAGACCTATGCAATCCAACTCCAACTCTATAGCGTTGGCATCGAGAAGTGGCGCGGACGCAAACCGGACCGGGCGGTGCTACACTTTTTGCGCCCGGATGTGACTGTCGACATCGACTTGGAGGCGCAGGCGATGGATCGCGCCTTTCAACTCACGGAGGAGTTTTTTGCGGCACAGTCAAGCGTGGCATTTCCTCTCAAGATCGGCACGCACTGTTTCCGCTGCCCGTATTTCAAGGGGGCCTGTCCCGCGGACTTGACCACGCCGGACGGCCCTTCGACTGGGGCGTCGACTCAGACATCGTTGTGATGACCTACGCAGGAGTTTGAACGAAATGTCAGGCCTTCGTATCGGAATGAAACTTTTTTCGCTGTCTCTTTTGCTATCTCTTTCGCTCGCATCGTTTTCCGAACCAGCCGGCGCCAAGACGGTCGTCGTCGATACACCCATGGCGCCGCCCGCATGGGCGCTGGCCGAACACAAGTTGCTCAAAGAAGGCGCCGATGGCGTAAAGGAGTTCTTCGATCGCTATCTCGACGATCGCGGATACTTGCAATGTGTCGAGCGGTGGGGTGGACTCGACGGCCCCGACGACGCCATGGAGAACTTCAACAACTGGACCTTGCTCTATGCCTTGGGTGCGCCCGAGTCGGTGCTCAAGCTCTACAAGCGAGCTTGGGAAGGGCACATCCTGCAATACACCGAAGCGAAAGCGCCCGGCATCGAGATGGCCGAGCACGGCATGTACTGGCGCGAGTTCATCACGGCCTTCGATTGGGAGCACAACGGCGAAGGACTGGCGGCCTTCTATTTGTACGCACTGGGCAAGCCGGACGATCCGCTCTATTTGAAGCGCCTGAAGCGCTTCGCCGGTTTCTACAACGGTGAAGATGATTTCGCGAACAACTACGATCCGGAGCACAAGATCATTCGCAGCCTGCACAACGGCAGCCGTGGTTCGAAGATCAGCGATGCGAGCCAGATGGACTGGGGCGGTCTGCCGGTTGAAGGTCAGCCCGAGCGTATGGACAATTACGCGACCGCGGCCAACATTCGCGGCGACCATCCGCTGAATCTCTGCGCGGCGACGCTCGGCATGAACGCCTACATGTTGACCGGCGAAGAGAAATACAAGAAGTGGCTTCTGGAGTATGTTTCAGCCTGGCGCGACCGCATTCTCGAGAACGACGGTAATATCCCGACCAACATCGGACTCAATGGCAAGATCGGTGGGGAGTGGGACGGCAAGTGGTACGGCGGGACCTTCGGCTGGAACTTCTGGCCGCAAACCGCTAGCCGCAACTACTATATTCGCGGACCGCGCATCGCGCTCGGCGAGGCGTTGATGCTCACCGCCGACCAGAGTTTCGTCGAACCGCTGCGGCAGCAAGTCAACAACCTGTACGCCGTCAAAAAGGTTGAGAACGGCCGCATCCTGCTGCCGAACAAGCACGGCGACGACGGCTGGTACGGCTACACTCCCAATCAGCATTTCAACGTCCAACGGGATATCTATCTGTGGTCGATGGATCCCAAGGACAAGGAGCGCATCAAAGACGACCCCTGGATCGCCTACATCGATGGCAGAAACCCCGGTTACCCGCTCAAGGCGCTGCAGGCGGAACTGCAGACGGTGCGCCGCAAGGTCAAGGGTCTGCGCGAGGATCCCACCAGTCCTGACCAACGCGGGTCCGACTCGTCGCAGCGCTACAACCCGGCGGCAACGTCAGCTCTCGTCAATCTAACCTTGGGGGGCAACTCGCCCGGCACCGCGGGCAACGTGCTGCACAGCCGCGTCCGTTACTTCGATCCGGTCAAACGCCGCGCAGGACTCACCGAGGACGTCGGCGCGCTGGTCAGCAGAATCGATACGGACGGCATCACGTTGACACTCGTCAATACCAACCCGATAGAAGCGCGGTCGATCACCGTCCAGGCAGGCGCTTATGGAGAGCATCATTTCGAGACTGTCGAAATAGCCGGCAAAGCGGAGACCGTGGACGGCCGCGACTTCACGGTTCAACTCAAGGCCGGCTCCGGTGTGGAGATGCGGATCGGGATGCGCCGGTTCACTCATCAGCCGGACCTGGCTTTTCCCTGGAACCGGGTGAATTAGCAACTACGTTGTACGTTCCTAGAGACCTAATCCGGATTTTTTGGCAAGTTGTGCCGTGTTTCGCCCCTTTGCGAGTAACGCAAGACAGGCCAGCCGAGTAAACGGCGCAGCAGGCTGTCTCGAATCGTCAATCACGACCCTGCCACTTCAGCGCCGGGCGGCTTTCCGGCGCTGTGCGATGATGTAGATGCTTCGCCGTAGCTGTCTGAATCATGGGAGCAGCATCCTGGAGCGGGAATTGGAAGTCGAACCGAAAGCCACCGACCCAACTGCGGCCTCGCAGGCCGATCATGACAAAAATGCTCGCAACCTGGCGGTGCTTTGCCATCTGTTCGGATTGTTGGGCTTGATTGTTCCACCCGGCAACGTCGTCGGACCGCTCTTGATCTGGCTGTTCAAGAAGGAGGAGCATCCGTTCATCGAGGATCAGGGTCGGGAAGCCCTGAACTTTCAGATCACATTCACCATAGCCCTGATGGCATCGGTGTTCCTGGTGCTGGTTTACATCGGCCTGTTTCTGCTGGCCATCCTGGGGATCGTGGACTTGATCCTCATCATCATGGCTTGCTCGGCCGCGAGCCGGGGCGAACACTATCGTTATCCCTTCAGCATCAAGTTCCTGCAATAAGCAGCGGGCGATAGAGGTTCACCATGGACTGTATGCGGGCAGGATTTTTCCTTCGTACCCGCATACCAGGGACTTGTCGGAAGATTTGCTAGCCGAGGTGGCCACGGATCGCCGAACGAGCCTCTTTCTCCGACTCGCGCTTACGTTCTGCATCGCGCTTGTCGTGTAGTTTCTTTCCCTTGGCAAGGGCAAGTTCACACTTTACTCGACCTTTCTTGAGATAGATTCTCGTGGGAATCAGGGTCAATCCTTTCTCGCGTGTCTTGGCCCCGAGCCTGTCGATCTCCGGGCGGTGGGCGAGGAGCTTCCTCGGACGGACGGGATCGTGATTCTCGCGATTGGCCGGCCCGTACGGGCTGATATGGGCGTTGACGAGCCATAGTTCCCGGCCGCGGAGTGTCCCATAGGCGTCAGAAAGCTGAATCTTACCCTCACGCGCGGACTTCACCTCACTGCCCGTCAGCACCATGCCGGTTTCCAGGTAGTCGGAAAGGTGGTACAGATACCTGGCCCGGCGGTTGTTCGTGAGGATCTTTATGTCGTTCGGCTCGCTCATTTGGCTCCACGTTCGACGGCGCCCACTCGTCAAGTTAACAGGATGGATTGCGTGATGCCGACCTCTCCTGGCCAGATCATCTCCTCAGCAACTTGTTTTCAGGAAGTTACGGATGGCAGCTCCCGCCCTCGACGCGGCGGCGCGGGCTCCGTTCGGTGGATCGTTGCGCTGCTGTCGGTTTGCCTGTTCCTCGCTGTTGCCGAACCCGGTTTGGCGGGTTCGCGAAAGGCCAAGAAACTCTTCAATCAGGCCCGCCGGGCCGAGTTGGCCAAGGATTTTGACCAGGCCCTGGACCTCTATGACCAAGCGCTTGCCGAGGATCCCGAGGATCCGCGTCACCAATTGGCTTCGCGCCGGATGCGTTTCGTTGCCGCGCAGAGGCACGTCATGCTCGGCCGAATACAGCGCGATCAGGGGCATTTCGAGGAAGCCGCCCATGAATTTCTGCGCGCCCTCGAGATCGATCCGGCATCGACCATCGCCAATCAGGAGCGGAAACGGACCCTCGATCTGATTGAGCGCCAGAGCAAGAGCGAAAGCGGTGAGATCGATATCGAGACCCCGCTGGAAAGAGACCGAGCCGAGCGCAAACGCAGGATGGAACGGCTCAAAGAACTCCCGGAACTCGAACCGATCTCGACACGTCCGTTGGGCGAGTTAACGTTCCGTGACCAGGAGAGCAAAGTCGTATTCGAGACGATCGGCAAGCTGGCGGGCATCAACGTCCTCTTCGATTCCGACTACGATGACGAAAAGATCACATTCGATTTGAAGAACGTCACTCTGTACGAAGCTTTGGACTATACGAGTCTGCTCGCCAAGGCCTTCTGGAAGCCGCTCACCAGGAACGCGATCTTCGTAACCAACGACAGCCCGAACAAACGAAGGGAATTCGACGACGAGATCGTCAAGACCTTCTATTTGTCGAATGTCGGCACGCCCCAGGAACTGCAGGAGGTCGTCCAGGCGATCCGCGGCCTTACGGAACTGCGGCGGCTCTTCCCGGTGAATTCGCAGAATGCAATCGTCGTCCGCGGCTCGCCGGACAGGATTGCTCTGGCCGAGAAGATCATCACGGATGTCGACAAGGCGCGGCCGGAGGTGATCATCGACGTCCTGGTGATCGAAACGAGCGAGTCCTCCACGCGGGATCTCGGGATCGCTCCCATCTCCGGCGGCAGACCCGGTATCAACATCCCGCTGACATACACCGGGGAAGGTGTCGGAGCGGGCGGAGGGGGCTCAGTCCCACTCAGCGACCTGGGCGCAAGCAGCCGCGATTGGGCGACGACATTGCCCGGCGGCACGATCGAGGCTCTGCTCAGTCGATCGGACACACGACTGCTCCAGTCGCCGCGAGTGCGAGCCGCGGACAATTTCCAAGCCGAACTGCGCATCGGTCAGCGCATTCCAATCGCCACCGGCAGTTTTCAGCCGGGTATCGGAGGCGTCGGAATCAATCCGCTCGTCAACACACAGTTTCAGTATGTGGATGTTGGTGTGAACCTCGATCTTCAACCGAGGATTCACAACGACCGTGAGGTGTCGCTGCACATCGAAGTCGAGGTCTCGAACGTGGCCGATTTCCTCGAAATCGGCGGCATCTCGCAGCCGGTCATCGGGCAGCGGACTGTCTCGCACGACGTCCGCATCGAGCAGGGGCACTCAAGCGTGCTTGGCGGATTGATGCAGACCCAGACGTTCACTACGCGCGCCGGAGTGCCACTGTTGTCGGACATCCCGATCGTGGGCCGGTTGTTCAGCACCGAACAAGTCCAGGTGAATGAAACCGAGATCCTGATCGTCCTGGTGCCTCACATCGTGAGAATGCCGGATGTGCAAAGAGCCAACTTGCGTTCGGTGGCCTCCGGGACGGACCAGATTTTCCGGGTCCGCTACCAAGAGGAAGAGAATCGCGAATCTCCTCTGAGGAGCGTTGGCCACGATCCGGAGTCTGCGGACCAACCGATTGCAGTCTCGGAAGCCCGACCGGACGAGAAGGCGCACGCCACCCCCTCGATCACGACGCCCGCACCCGCTCCGACCGAGCCGCCGCAGCAACCCGCGGAGGCCCCGTCCAGCGCCCAACCGGAGGCTGCGCCGCAACCCGAGCCGCAGCCGGCTTCAGCGCCATCCGTTCAGGCGGAACCACAGGTCGGCGACGGCGCCAGGTTCGTTCTGCGCCCCGCGGCGCCCACGGTCACGGTCGGAGGGAAAACCGAGGTCGAGGTCATTATCCGGAACGTGAAGCAACTGTTCGGGGTTCCGCTTCGGATCCGATTTGACGGCCGGGTCATGCGTCTGGCGGACATCACAAAGGGCACGTTCCTCGAAGGCGATGAAAGTGATCTGATCTTTTCGAAGAACATCCGCAACGAAGTGGGGCAGGCCGCCGTCAACATTTCACGATTCCCGGGCACGGGCGGCGTTGACGGCGAAGGTCTGATCATTACCTTGATTGTGGAAGGCGTATCCGCCGGCGATGCGCGACTCCGAGTGATTCCGACGGGAGCGCGCAATGGGGAATTGAGACCTCTTCAGATCGAGTCTGCTGAAACCCGAGTCACGGTTCAGTAGGCCGGAAGGGACAGCGGTCCATAAGATAAGAGTCATGGCCTTCTCGATCCGGAGCCGGTCAGGTCTCACTTTGGTGGAGTTGATCGTAGCCTTCGCGATCTTGATGATTCTCTCCACGATGGCGCTGCCTTTGGCGCGTGTCAAGGTACAGCGAGAGAAGGAACGCCTGCTGCGCGATCGGTTGAGCGAGATCCGCAAGGCCGTTGACCGTTTCAAGGACGCCGCCGATGCGGCCGGGCTCGGCCGGCTTGATCCCGACAACCACGGCTATCCGGAAAGCCTGGAAATGCTGGTGGAAGGCATAGCGGTCCAAGGCGGCATGGGAACGGAGCCAAGCCTGGGCCTGGGCATGAGAGGCAGTCTGGGCGGCCCATCGGGCGGCGCATTCGGTGGCCAAAGGCGGGAGGGCGCGTTTGGAAGCCAACGACGCGGCGGAGCCTTCGGAAGTTCATCGAGAAGATCTGACAGTTCGCGCGGCGGCTTCATGGACCGCCCGGGCAGCGGTGCCGGTGGTATCGGCAGGTTGGGTGACAGCGAAGAAGGCGAGCAAACCATCCGTTTTCTCCGCAAGATTCCCGTTGACCCCATGACCGGCCAGGCTGATTGGGGGATTCGTTCGGTGGGCGACGATCCACAGTCATTCAGTTGGAGCGGCGACAACGTGTTCGACGTGTTTTCGAAGAGCATGGATCAAGCTCTCGACGGTACCTACTATCGTGACTGGTAACAGCCGATCTCCGAGGCGTGGCTTCACCCTGGTCGAACTGATGGTCGTATTGGCCATCCTGTTGACGATCATTTCGATCGCGATCCCGATGTACCACACCGCCCTCACTCGTTCGAAGGAGGCGGTGCTGAAGCACAATCTGTCGACGATGCGTCACCTGATCGACCAGTACACGTACGACAAAGAAACGCCGCCGCAATCGCTTGAAGAGTTGGTCGCTGAAGGCTATATCCGCGCCATCCCGCACGACCCGTTTACTCAGGCGAACGACACCTGGGAGGAAATTACCGACACCGGTCCCAGCGGTGCGTCCGGCTTGTTTGACGTAAGAAGCGGCTCGGACCAGACCGCTATCGACGGCACGCCGTACAACGAGTGGTAACCGAACTCCGGACCTGATCGAAGATCGAGCACGGATTGCCGCGACCGTCCGCCTGGAATCTCGGTCGTGCTCTCTCGTGAACTTGTTGCCGGCTGCTATCTTGAGCATGCGGCGGATCTTGTCACTTGCGAGGGCCGAAGACAAACATTCGACGATGAAGAGCGTCGCCGAAGGTTCGCACACAACCCTTGCCCGGCCGCTTCCGTTGTTTGGTCGCGCAGGGCAGGATGTCATGCGGTTCGTTGCCCATGCCGCGGCCGAGGACTTGACTTGAATACAGCACACAATGCATCGGCTCCTTCGCGGCGGGACTTTATTCGCGGCATGTCCGCGGCGGCTCTCGCCGCGCCGGGCTGCTCGGTTGAGACGGAACGTCCGCCGAACATCCTGTTTCTCTTGACCGACGACCAGCGCGCCGATGCTCTTGGCTGCGCCGGCAACCCGATCGTCCAGACACCCAATGTCGACCGGCTCGCGGAACAGGGCGTGCTGTTCGAGAACAGCTTTGTCACGACGTCGATCTGCGCCGTTTCGCGGGCTTCGTTTTTCACCGGACAATACGCTCGAACCCACGGCATTCATGGGTTTCGCACGCCGCTGACGGCCGAGCAGCACTCTGCGTCGTATCCTTCGCTCGCTCGTGCGGCAGGATACCGCACGGGATTCATCGGGAAATACGGAGTCGGCCGTACGCTTCCTAAAGAGAGTTTTGATTTCTTCGAGGGGTTTTCCGGGCAAGGCCGGTACTTCCGAGAGATCGAGGGCCGGCGGGTACATCTCACCAAGGTCATGGGCGTCCAGGCGCTCGATTTTCTCGACGGGTGCACTGATGAGACGCCGTTCTGCCTTTCGGTCAGTTTCAAGTCCCCTCATGTCCAGGATCGCGAGCCGCCGTACTTCCTCAATGATCCTGCCTACGATCACTTGTATGAAGACGTGACGATCCCTCCGGCTGCGAAGTCGGACCCCGATATTCACGCGGCACTCCCGGGATTCCTTCGCGGTGACTACGAGGGGCGCATTCGTTGGGAGCGCCGGTTCGGGACGGAGGAGAGATACCAGGAGTCCGTCAAGCGCTACTATCGGCTGATCAGCGGCGTCGATGCCCAGGTGGGGCGGATCATGGACAAGTTGCGTGAGCGCGGCTGGGACGACAACACTGTCGTGATCTACACGGCCGACAACGGCTTCTTTCTCGGTGAATGGGGCTGGGCCGGCAAGTGGCTGACGCATGAAGAGTCGATCCGGACGCCGTTGATCATCCGGGATCCGAGGCGTAAGCACACCTCCGGCGCCCGCCGCGCGGAGACGGCGCTCAATATCGACATTGCGCCGACAATCCTGGAGATGGCGGGCGTCGACGTTCCGGTCTCGATGCAGGGCCGGAGTCTCGCGCCGCTACTCCAAGGGCATTCTCCCGAGTGGCGGACGGAGTGGTTCTACGAGCATTTGTTCGAGCACCGGACGATCCCGAAAACCGAGGCTGTTCGGGGCGCCCGTTGGAAGTACACGCGCTATCTTGAGACCGACCCCGCATTCGAAGAACTGTACGACCTCGAAGGCGATCCTGACGAGCTTGTGAATCTGGTCCGCAGTGGCGACAGGGAACTCGAAGCCATGCGCGAGCGCCTGCGAATCTGGAGGGAACACCTCGAGGGCTGGGACAGAGAGTCGCCTTGGACGGACCCCGCCTAACTGTTCGCGGGGCTGCTATCCGGCTATTTTCCCCTCCGCCCGTGCCCGTGTGCGGATCATACAAGCGGGAAACATCCGGGCCGATGTCAACGCCGCTTGATCAGGAGGACATTTCAGGTCATTGGGTGAGGTAGTCCTTGACCTTGTCGAAAATGCCTTTTTCCGAGGGCTGATTGTCGATGGGAAGGATGTCCCTCAGTTTTTCGAACATCCGGCGTTGCTCCTGAGTGAGCTTCGTCGGCGTCGTAACGACGACCTGAACAATGAGGTCGCCGCGGCGGCCGCTGTTGACGAACGGCACGCCTTTGCCTCTCAGCCGTAGACGTGAACCACTCTGCATGCCGGGACGGATCTTGACCTTCTCGGCGCCTTCCAAGGTCGGGACTTCGATCTCGTCGCCCAGCGCCGCCTGAGCCACGTTGACCGGCACATCACAGTAGAGGTCCGTGCCGTCGCGCTCGAAGATTGTGTGGTCCTTGACTTGGAGCAGAACGTACAAATCACCGGGAGGGCCGCCATTTGCTCCGACTTCCCCTTCGCCGCTGAGCCGCAGGCGGGGGCCGCCGTCGACGCCCGGCGGAATGTTCACCTTGAGCTTCCGCTGCTTGCGAACCTGGCTCCTCCCGCCGCAAGCCCCACAGGGATTGTCAACGACGCTACCCTCGCCGCGGCACCGAGGGCAGGTCCTGCCGACGGAGAAGAATCCCTGCTGGTAATGAACTTGGCCTCGACCGCCGCACTGACTGCAGGTCCGCCGTTGAGCACCTCCCGCCACGCCGGTGCCGTGGCAGTCGTCGCAAGGCTGTGAGCGAGGAAACTGAATCTCGGTATTGAAGCCGAAGATGGCGTCTTCGAAATCTATTTCCAGGTCGTACTGCAAGTCGGCGCCCCGCCGGGCCCGCGTCCGTCGGCCCGCACCGCCGAAGAAGTCGCCCATTCCGAAGAGGTCGCCCAAGATATCGGAGAAGTCGGTGAACTGGGACGGATCAAAACCGGCCGTGCTTCCGGCCAGCCCGTCGTGACCGAAGCGATCGTACCGGCCGCGTTTGTCGGAATCGCTGAGGACGCTGTAGGCCTCGGAGGCGAGCTTGAACTGCTCTTCCGCCTCGGGGTTGCCAGGGTTGCGATCGGGATGATACTTCAGAGCCATCTTGCGGTAGGCGCTCTTGACGTCCTGCTCGGAAGCTCCTCGATCTACACCGAGAACCTCGTAATAATCAGGCTTGGCCACGTTGAAGTATCCCTGGCGGGTATGGATCGCGGTGCGGGCTCAGTCCTTGACGGCTACTTTGACCATCGCAGGACGCAGCAAGCGGTCCTTGAAGTGGTAACCGCGTTGGTACACCTCGAGAATCTTCTGGTCGTCTTCGTCGGATTCGGCGGGGCCCCGATCCACGGCTTCATGGATGTTCGGGTCGAAGAAGCCGCCGTCTTCGAGCGGCTTGAGGCCGGCCCGGGTGAACACGTCGAACATCGACTTCAACACCAGATCGAGGCCCTTGCGGACTTCCGTATCGAGGCCCTCGGCGTCGAGCGCGCGCTGGAAATCGTCCGCAACCGGCAGCAGGGAGCGGATGGTATCCATGGCGGCATACTCCCGCACCTCGTCCTTCTCGCGCAGTAGTCTCTTGCGGAAGTTCTCGAACTCCGCCTGGGCTCGCTGGAAGCGGTCCAGCAGTTCCGCCTTCTCGGCTTCGAGCTTTTCGATCGGGTCGGGCTCTGGTGCGACTTCGTCGAGAGACTCGCTTTCCTGGCCGTCCGTTCCGATTTGCTTCCCGTTCTTCGAAGCGGTTGCCGCGGACTCGTCTGCATCGCGCGCAGTCGTCGGTTCGGCCCCGGCCGCCGCCGGATTCTTGTCGTTGGATGGGCTCTCAAGCATGTCTGACAACGCTACTGGTCATTTTAACAAAGGGCCTCGAAAGCGCCGGTTCGGGGAAGGGAAACGGTTGCCTGCTGTAGATCGCAGTGGCTCCGTCCCGCGGACCGAAGGCCATGTAGTAATCACGCGATACAAGGAAGTCATCATAGGCCGCAAGCGCCCCGCACAGACGCTTGCGCGATGACTTGTCATCGCTCCAGGACGGTGCGCTGAAGTTGCCGCCCTATCCGTTGCTGTCTGCCCGCAGAAGGAACATTCCCATCGCTCCCGAAAGCAGCGGCAGTGCGGCATCGACGAGTATCCACACCAGGGAGACCGTATCGGCGCCTATTGCGCTGAATCCGGGACTGATTTGGTTGAACCAGTTCCAGAGGAACATGATGCCTACGAAGAGGAAGCCGTAGAACTGCGTGTTGGCGGCAAGGAACTCGCGCGTGACCGCGCCGTTGCCCCCTTCGCTGTCGACGTCTTTCTTGCGGAGATAACCGTATATCACGCCCAGCACGATGGGCAGTATCATCAGCCAGCCCAGGATGGCCCACAGCGGGCTGTATGGTTGACCTTCGCTGGATCTGTAATAGAGCGGTTCAACGATGGTGTGGACGGCGACTGCAACCGCCATCACGATGAGGATTACGCCACTGATTCGCTTGAGCATATGTGAGGTTCCCTCTACGGAATGATGAGATGAGCAGGCTCCATTCTCCTGCTGTCTGAACTCTACTCCTTGCAGAAAGACCGCGCAACTGTCTTCCCGGCATTTGACGGAGAAGGCGGTTTCTCCATCGCACTCCAATCGCTCAGGGTATGAGTTCGAGTACAGACGGCCTGAGGCCTTCTTTCCCGGTGGGGTAGACGAACTTGCTCTTTGATCAGTGAAATGCCGATGGCCGTCGGGACTGGTATTTGTCTCTTTTCCCGGCTCACCGATGTGAGAGCAGAGCAGGTCGAGTTGCCGCACGACGTGTCTGTACGTGAGGCCTGATAAATCGTGTGTTACCCGAGAGATAGATGGCAAGTAGCTTAAACATATACGGTTATCAGTCTTGTTTGAATTCTGTTTGCCTCATTGGCAGCAGCCGGAATCGATGGCGCGCCCCTCTGAAGCGAAACGGTTCTCTTTCGGGATATTGAGACTGACGTTTTTGCTATTACCGCTTCACGGCAATCAGTGAGATTTGCTCCAGGGTCGGCCAGCGTCCGTTGGGGCGGGGCCGGCGTTCGGCGGGAGCGAGTTGCTGCACCGTGGTTCGCGCGGGTAGCAGGTCCGCGAAATACAGCTTGTAGACGGCGTTCGCCTTGTCGTAATCGGCCCGGTCGTCCAGATAGAGATTCGTCGCCACCACGTCGCTGAAGTCCATCCCCGCCTCCTCGAGGTTATCGAGCAGGTTTCGCATCGTCTGCCGAAGCTGGTTCTCGACGGTTGATGCCCAGATCCCGCCGTTGACGCCTGGAATGAAGCCGCTTTTCGCCGAACAGAAGAACGTGTCGCCGGCGAAGACGCAAGGGCTGGCGGTCGGGCTGGGTTTCATGTTCTTCGGACGCACCGCGAGACGTTTCGACAGGTCGCGCACAGCGACGCCGGTGAATTCGATACGCGCGTTGTGGGGCAGGGAAGTCACGAAGATCGTCGCCCGCGCCGGGGTGTTGCCGAACTCGAAGTACGTCGCGTAGACCCTGTTCATTTCGCCGTAGGCGATGTTCGGCCCAACGTAGGGATTGACGAACACCATGTGGCGGTGGTCGAGCCCGGCGGCCTTGAGCACCTCGCCGACGTTGTCGAGCGCCAGCGCGACCTGATTGTCGATGCCATCCGGGATCCGTCCGGTCTTCAAGTCCCGGCCCAGCATGCCCGAGACATACAGTCGATCGTGAGTCAGGATTCCGGGGGAGTAGGGTTCCTTCACGTCGATCCCGGGCAGTGCGACCACCGTCTTCATCGACAAATCACGAACTGCAACGGCGTTGATCGTGACGTGCATCCCGTTGGCGCGCTTATGGATTCCCACGACGGCGCGCGCGGGCGGATTGGCGCCGAAATGCCTGGCATAGGCGCGGTTCATGCCGTCGTAGAGCGAGATGTCGTCGAGGTAGACGTGCGTATAGACAATGTGGTCGAGTGTGAGCCCCGCGGCCCGCACGATCGCTTCTACGTTGGCCACCGCTTGATCGACCTGCTCTTCGATCGTTCCGGGAATCGTTCCGTCTCGCCGCCGCGGGCCCTGGCTTGAGACATAGAGGTAATCACCCGCCATCACCCCCAACGTATAGGGGCCAGCCGGCTTCTGTCCGCCGGTCGGGGTGATCCCCCGCACCTCCACGGCGGGAGCCGCAGCGGCGAACACACACAGCGCCATGACGAGTCTTGTCATCTTGTCTTGCCAGAGATTTACGCCGAGCATGCTAAACGATAACATCCGCAACCGTCCAGTGAGCTTCGCAGCCCGTGGCGGAAGGAGTGGTAAAGCACTTGTTCGCTCTGCCCTGGCCGCAGAATCGACAGAAATAGCCATAGTCAGCCGTAGAAACGAAACAGCCGCCGCGGCAGCGCATCCTCGCGGAACAGCTCCGACGCCATTGCGCCCATCGGCTCGGCCATCAAGGGTCTGAAGCCCAACTGAGGCATCAGGTCCCGTTCGATATCGATTCCCGGCGCGACCTCCTCGAGGCGCACGCCCTGTCCGGTCAGTCGAAAGACCGCCGCTTCCGTCACGTAAAGCACCTCTTGCCCATGGGTCCGCGCATACCGTCCGCTGAACGTGACCTGATTCACCGTCTCGCTGAACTTGGGCTTCCCGCGGCTCACGAAGCGCACGGTACCGTTCGCCAACTCCGTCTTCGCCCGCACGGCCAGCGTCCCGCAGAAAACCACCTTCCGCGCCTTCTGGGCGATATCGATAAAACCGCCCGTCCCGATGATCGTGTCCGCCAGCTTGCTCACGTTGACGTTTCCTTCACGGTCGATTTCGAGGAAACCCAGGTATGCCTGATCCACCCCTCTGCCCTGATAGAAATCGAACATGTGTCCGGTCTCGAGAATCGCCTCGCTGTTGTACGTGGCGCCGAAATCGAGGCCTTCCGCCGGTATGCCGCCGAACTGACCATGCTCGATGGTCGGGACCAGGGTGCCGGCAATGCCCTGTTCCCGGGCCACCTTCATTACCCCGTCGGGAACCCCGAACCCGACGTTGAGCACCGTCCCCGGCGCAAGCTCCAAGGCCGCCCGCCGCGCAATCACCTTGCGCGCATCCAGCGGGAAGCCGCCGAACTCGCTGTCCGGCTTCCGCGAGTCTCCCGAGTAGGCCGGCTCGAAATGCGTCTGGAAGGTCTGACCGGCCTGGGGGTCCACGACCACGAAGTCCACGAAGCAGCCGGGGACGCGCACGTCCCGCGCGTGAATCCCACCCGCTGCAACCCGCTCTTTCACGACGGCGATCGTGATTCCTCCCGCCGTCCGCGCCGCCTGCGCCATGGCGCAGTTGTGCCAGAAGCCCGCCTCGCGGTTCATGCCGATATTGCCGTGCTCGTCCGCCGCGCTTCCCTGAATCAAGGCCGCGTCAATCGGAATCGCCGGATAGAACAGGTACTCGCGCCCGTACCGTTCGATCAACTCGACGATGTCCTCCTGCGCTTTCGCATTCAGCTTCCCGCCTTCGAGACGCGGGTCGATGAACGTGCCGAGGCCGACCTCGGTCATCCAGCCCGGACTGCCCGCGGCGGCGGCATGAAACAACTGCACGATCACGCCCGCGGGTATGTTGTACGCCTCGAACCCGTTCGCCGCCGCCAGCTTGCCCATCTTCGGCGCCATCGACCAATGCCCG
The DNA here is from genome assembly GCA_026713545.1 of Bryobacterales bacterium. GTDB lineage: Bacteria > Acidobacteriota > Terriglobia > Bryobacterales > UBA6623 > JAPPLB01. Next base: position 31,634 of record JAPOOG010000040.1, on the reverse strand, counting down.
CCGATCACCCGCCGGAACAGGCCCGGGTGAGCCAGGTGCTGCAGTCCGCGGCTCTTCTGATCGCCGACGCCGAACGCATGCACCAGCGTCAGGCGGTTCGGGCGCCCCGTCGCCGCGAACCGCCTCCCCAGGGCCTCCAGCAGGATGTCGGGAATACAGTGCCCCGATCCGGAACCGCCAATGGCTATCGTGCGGCCGTCGCCGATCCGAGCGACCGCCTCATCCGCGCTCAGGAATGCCTTTTCCAGTCCGGTGGTCATCGGCGAGACCAAATCTTATCACCCGGCGAAGGCCCGCCACTCGTCCCGGCGCGGCCCGCGGGAACATACCCGGGAATGCCCGCGGACCTGGATCAGCCGGAGAGGCAAGCCCTCTTTTTAGCGGCAGATGCCGGGGCGCCCGGTCACCCGCTCGGGAGACCACGCTGCGCTACCATAACCCCACCATGCCCAAGCGCTACTTCGACGAAATCGAAATCGGCGAGCAGCACGAAACTCCCGGCGTGACCATCACCGACTGGCACGTGATGCAATTCGCGGGCCTCTCGATGGACTTTTTCGAGCTGCACACGAACGAGGAGTTCGCCAGGGAAACCCAGTTCGGCCGCCGCGTAGCTCATGGCCTGCTGGGGCTGGCCATCACCGACGGCCTCAAGAACCGCTCCGGCTTCCAGGTCCACGCCATCGCCTCGCTGCACTGGTCCTGGGACTTCGTCGGTCCGATCTTCATCGGCGACACCGTCAAGGCCGTCGTTCGGGTCGCCGGCAAGAAGCCTTCCCGCACCAAACCCGACCGCGGAGTCGTTTCTCTCGAGATCGAGCTCAGCAACCAGGATGGCCGGGTCCTCCAGAAGGGCCGGAACCAGTTCATGGTGGAACGCCGCCAATAGGCAGCGACGCCGGGAATATGAGTTTCCCGCGTCCATACAGGGTTTCCCCGACCTTCCCCGCTGGAAGACCCGAATCCTGGCGAGCTTCAGCCCCGAAAGAATCCACACTTGGGGGAACTCCACACCCAACTGTATTATTCGCCTACCGGGATCCGGGGTGGGGGAGTTGATCGAGAAGGATGGGGTCGGTTCCGGCTCGATGTTGGAAAGTCGGTCAAAGACCGCCGAAGGCGATCTCGACTTCGTCACCTGGAGCACGGCTGGGCGTCCACGGTTCATGCCTTTCAGGACCGGATCAGTGGACAGCATGATTGCGGCGATGGAGGCGAACCATCACATCTGACGACACAAAGGGGCTTCTACTTGGCTGGCGGCTCCGCAAATAGCGAGAAAGAACGCGACAGCATGTCCCTTTTATGAGACACTGCGGTTACGAAGATCGTCTGCACCGCAGCATTCGAGAAGTGGCTCGGGAAGCTGCGCGATCAGCGTGCCAGGGTCACGATCGCCGCTCGAATCAGACGTATTGAGGACGGCAATTTCGGCGATCACAAATCGGTCGGCGGTGGTGTCAGCGAGCTTCGGATCGGTGTTGGCAAAGGTTATCGAGTCTATTCCACGATCCGGAGCAACGTCGTTGTGATCCTGTTGTGCGGCGGTGATAAGTCGAGCCAGCAGAAAGACAAGCAACTGGCCCAGCAGATGGCGAGCAAATTCCAGGGGGCATTATGAAACTCAAAAAATTTGATGTGCTTGATTTTTTGAAGAGCGATGATGATTTGGTGATGTACCTTAACATTGCGCTCGAAGAACGTGATCCGCACTTCTTCATCAAGGCGCTTGGCGATGTTGCCCGTGCGAAGGGCATGACCTCCGTCGCCCAGGCAAGCGGATTGGGCAGACAAGCCCTGTACCGTTCGCTCTCCAGCAACGGCAATCCGCGCATCGACACGCTGTTCAAAGTGCTCGACACGCTGAACGTCCGGCTTGCTGTTACCAAGTAGTGCCGCAATCGCGGCGCGTAGATCAATCGGTGGGTTTGGCCCCAAGGCCGAACGACTTAACACACAAGATGCAGTGGTTACCGGCTCCAACCCGTGCTGCGGCCCCGGTCGCGGTCGGGGAGCACGGGATAGTCGGCGCCGAGCCGGTCGTTCAGGACGCGGGCTACGCCAGAGGGCCAAACATCTTCGTCAGGATCTCTGTCTCGCTGTAGATCGAAGGCCGTCACGTCTTCCAGGCGATAGGGGCATTGTTCAGGCAGAGTCTGGTCACGCTCAAGGCGAGCCTGCTTGAACGTCGATATGCCGTTGGACTCGTCATATTCAGCCAGCCTGCGGCGTGCGTAGTTTCTTCCCTTTTGCCAGGCGCTCTTCAACATCGTTTCGTATTCCCCTTGCAGTCCAGGGTTATTGATGATGTCATCGGCCATTTCTTCACGAAAGTCTTTGATTTCACTCACCCAGTGCCGCAGCACTTCATGGGTGGCTTCGCGGTAGTGTTCGATTTTGAGCAGGTGCTCGAGGATCCTCGCGCAGCAACCGCGCCAGTGATTTTTCTCTCTGCGTCCCACGTCCTCGATTTCCTCGATGACATTGTCCCAATCGATGGCGGCGAAGTCGCGGCGGCGCAGGGCATCGGCTTGCTCGATGGCCCAGGTGTAGCCGTCGCTGTGGTAGAGTTCCGCTGCTTGCGTCAGTCGAACACCGCGCGCTGGAGTGGTTGTAGCGGACATGGGGTCGCCTCGGTGGCTATTGTAGCAGGGGCTTGGCAGATCACAGATCGCCGGTCACGATTCGCGTTCCGAACGCCGCCAATGCCCCGCTGTTCAACCCACAGTAGCTCGTCTTAGCTGACTATCGAGTCCCTCAGAAGGTGAGCTTCATCCCGACCTGGATCTCGCGGGCATCAAAGGTGCCGCTGATCCGGCCGAACTGGGTGCTGTTGGGATTTTGGCGGTTATAAACACCCAGGTCATCCAGGCTTCCCGCCGTCGTACTGGCCACGTTGAAATTGCTGCGGTTGAGAATGTTGAAGAAATCGAAGCGGAACTGAAAACGCGATTGTTCCGTGATGGGCAGGGGAAAGCTCTTGCGGAGCCCCACGTCCAGCGACGCGTACCAGGGCCCGCTGACGGGGGACATGCCCAGCGATCCCGCCTCCAGCAGCCCCGGGTTCTGGAAGATGCCGGGATTGCCCTGTCCACTGGGTGCGATGAGGCTGGAATCGAAAAGATTGATGCGTCCCTCCGAGTGGCGGAATAATCCGGTCCTGCTCTGAAGCTCCTTGATATCCATGCCGATCAGATGAACGGTATTCGTCAGGGCTCGGGAACCGCCTCGATTGATGGTTCCTCTTCCGGAAACGATGTTGACCGTCTCACCGGAACGGATCCGGAGAAATCCGCTGAGGTCCCACCCGCCGGCGATCGCGTTCAGGAAGCTGCCGGTGTTCATCCATTTGCGCCCTTGACCGAAGGGGATCTCCCACACCCAGTTGCCGTTGAAGGTGTGGGTGATGTCGAAATCGGGACGCATGATCTCGAGATGCGGTTGGGCGTTGTCGAAGAGCCCGCGGAAATTGGACTGTGAGCCGGAAAAGTTCGTCAGCACCTTGCCGAACGTATAGTTGAACTGGCCGGTCAAGCCCGAGCGGAAACGCCTCCTGATCTCGAACTGCAGGGCATTGTACCTGGAGAACGCGTTGTTGCCGACAAAATCGCCGACGAAGGCATTGGGATTGCGCAGGAAATAGCTGATCGGCAGGGTGGCGCCGAATCTCTCTCCGCCTTCACCGGCAAAGAAGAAGACCCGGTTGGGCGCCAGAAAACCGCCGGCATACTGCCCGATCTCACCGTTCCGAATCCAGTTCTGGACTCCTCCCGATTGCAGGAATCCCCCGAAACCCAGTTGCGGGAAGATCTGCAGAGGCTCGCCGGCGGCGGGGTGCCCGTTGGCGGCAAGGTTCCGTTGGGCCCGCCGGAAGTCATCGACGAAATCCGGGGGCAGGAGGACCTGGTTCAGATCAACCGCACGGCCGAGTTTGATGCCGTGGTTTCCCACGTAGCGCAGCTCGACGGCGGTATCCGGCATGATCTGATGCTGCAACCCGATGTTCCATTGCTGCACGTAGGGTGTGCGCATTCCGGGATCGATCGTGAAGAGGGCCGCGGTGGAATCCGCCAGGATGCCGTCGCGCGCGGTCCGCGGAATCCTGAACTCGGGCTTCGGAATGGGAACCCGCCCGCCGCCGCTGACCGTGCCGCTGAGTCCCGGGAGGGAGACGGTCTGGCTCAGACCGTCGTTGCCCCGCAGGGCGTTGAGCACCGTTGTCAGGTTGTTGTCGACCACGTAGTTCAGGCCGTATCCGGCGCGCAGAACGGTCTTGTCGGTAATCTGCCAGGCCAAACCCACGTTGGGAGCGAAGTTGTTCCCGTCGTTTTTGAAGAAAGGCCTTCCGTTGGTCGCGCCGGCGAGATCGACGACGGCGTCGGGGTTCAGCACCGCTTCGACGCCTCCTACGGGCAACAGGGCCAAGCCGTTCGTCTCGTCCGGGACGGAGTGAAACTCCCACCTGACTCCGAAAGTGAGGCTGAGTTTAGAAGTGGCGCGCCACGTGTCCGCCAGGTAAAAGTTGACGAAGTTCTGGGTGAGAAGACTCGTTTGAGAGGCCCCGTCGACGAATCCCGAAGTCGGCGAGGTGACGTTGAACACCTGTTGCGCCTCGTCAACGAACCCTCCTAGAGTGCTCAACAGCCCGGAAGCGGTGCTCAGTTCACCGGCGGAAATGCCGCCGGGAAAGATATCGGGAACCAGCGGGTCGGGGTTCCCCGTGCCGAAATCGAGGATGTAGGTCGGTACCGTACCCCCGTCATTGAACGAGTCGACTCGGGTCCAGCGGGTACTCCCGCCTATTTTGATCGTGTGGTTGCCCTGGACCCAAGTCAGGTTGTCCATCAGGTCCAGATTGCGGGTGTCGCGCCCCTGGGGCAGAAAATCCTGAACCGGATTGCTGAACACCGCGACGTCCAGACGATAGCCCTGGTCAAAGGTCTCGTTCGTGTAGAACCTCGGATTCGCGGCCTGAAACCCGAATCTCGCTTCGTTCGTGATGGCCGGACTGAACGTGCTTCTCAGGGAAAAGGAACCCAGTCTGCGGGTGGAGTCCTGCCCCGCGCCGGGGAGACCCGGAAACACGGAACCGATGCCGTTGCCGGTGGCGTTCGGGTAATCGAAGCCGAACTGGTGAAAGGTTCCAGTGAAGGAATTCTTGCGGTTGATCTGGTAATCTCCTCGAAAAATAATCCAGTCGGAATTGGACTTGTCGGGGCTGTTGAAGCGGAAACCGGAGACGTTCCGGCCGTCACCCACGCTGGTGTCGTTGGGCTGCGGCGTCGAATCGATCAGCGATCGGATGGCCGGGTCGATGGCGATACCGGTGAGTCCCAACAGGTCCAGCGTGACCAGTTCGCCGTTGTCCTGCCGGACGTAGCTGAAATTGCCGGCGCGCGCGGAATTGGTCAGGACGCTCCGCACCACGGAGGCCGTACCGGGGCTGCGTTCTTCCTCATAGTCGAAGAAGAAGAACAGCTTGTCCTTCAAAATGGGACCGCCTACGTTGAAGCCGAACTGGTGGATCAGGACCTTCTCTTTCCTGATCCCGGCGGCGTTGTTGAAGAAGGTGTTGGCATTGAGCGCGTCGTTTCTGTTGTAGTAGAAGGCCTCCCCGCGAAATGTGTTGCTTCCGGAACGGGTGACGAACTGGGTCTGCGATGCTCCCAAGCCCGCATCGACCTCCGAGTTGGCGGTCGTGATGTTGATCTCCTCGATGAAGCTTTCCTGGAGAGGAATGACTCCGAAAAGAGCATCCGTTCGAATGAACGTGTCCTGGTTGTTGATGCCGTCGAGAGTGAAGTTGTTGAAGGTGCCTCGGGTTCCATTGATGGAAGCCGAACGAGCGCCGCTGCGGCTGGTCACGCCGGCTTGCGTGAGAGCCAACTGGGTCACGCTTCGTCCGTTCAAGGGAAGCTCCTTGACTTGCTCCCGGTTGATGTTGGTGTTGATTTCCGCGTTGACCGTGTTCATCGCCGGTTGAGACGCGGTCACCACGACCGTCTCATCCACCACGCCCACATCGAGGACGATGTCGATGGTGGCGGGCGTGTCCACTTCGATCTGGATGCCTTCGAGCACGGTCGATTTGAAACCCGACAGCTTCGTGGTGATGGAGTAGTGCCCCGCGGGCGCCTGCGGAAACACGTAGAGACCGACTTCGTTCGTCTCGGCCTCCAGCGATATGTTCGTTTCGACGTTCGTCAACGTCACCGAAGCCCCCGGTATGACGGCGCCGCTTTGATCCTGCACCGTCCCATCCACTCGGGACGTGAGAACCTGCCCGGCCGCGGGAACGGCCAAGGCAATCAGGATTCCCGTTACGGTAATGACTCTTTGGAAAAACGAGACAGTTAGCTGTCGAGTTGCTTTGCGAAGCACTTCACACCTCCTGACCTGATCCAATCTGGTCCCCGAAACTTTACCAAACATCATGGCCCCGAATTCCCATTGTAGCCCTGCGGGCGCTCCCAGCCTGGTAGATTCACCACCGCAATGTGGTGTTTTTTACATGGCAATGTTTTCGCATCTGGCCTGGGTCGGTAATCCTCCCGCAAACGCTTTGGTCTTCACAGGTTGTGTGATCGTCGCGCAGTGGCGCCGTGCAAAGGGCTTCTGGCTGACGACAACGCTCCTGATCCGCCCCTCGACAACCTGTAAAGGCAGAGCTGTTCGGGGAGGCGGGCATGGCCTACGACATCGGCAGGACCTATATCAGCCCCGGACTGTCGCTGAACAATCAGCGGCTCAGCTGCTTCGGCCCTGCCCCGAAGATCTCTGGTGATGCGAGGAACTATCCAGCCTATCCCGGTGTCTCATACCCCAGGTTCCAATTCCCCAGCTTCCGCAAATGCGATCCCGGCGCCTCGTACGGAGGCTTCCCATCGCCGGCCCAACGCGCCAACTCGTCCCGGTGGCCAAGGCGGCGCAAGACTTCCCACGACGGGCTGAAATCGTTGCGGGCGTTCGTGTCCCAGAAGAAGAAGTGGTCGGAACCCGCCTCGTACAAGGCATGGGCCCGCTCGCGATACTGATCCGGGCGCAACCGGCGCGGCATCAAGTTCAGCGCCAGCTTGCACGAGCTGCTTTCGGTGATCCGATAGAAGAACTCCGCCTCCGCCGGGTCGGTCCATGAGTCCTTGGAGCTGTTGATTCCCCGAACCGACGAGTACGGCATGATCGTGTCGACCAGGCCCTGCTTCACCCATTCTTCGAGATCCAATCCGTAATAGAGGTTCTCCTGCTCGCTGCTCAGAACGATCGCCGACACCTCCAGTGGCCTGGTCCGGCCTTTTTGCCGGCGCGCGGACTCCACCACTTGCCGAACCTGCTTCATGAACGAAGTCATGAACGTTGCCCGGTATTTCAGCCACTCACGGTCCCGGTCATCGACCGCTCGCGCGTCCTTGCCGTGCGTCTTCCGAAACCCGTTGAGCAGAGGCGGCTCATATTCCAGATACGGAGGACGCCGGTTGTAGGCCATGCAGACCCCGTCGATCTCGTAGCCGCTGATCTCCTTCATGAAACCGGCGACAAGGTCACGCACTCCCTGGAACGCATAGGACAGGCGGGGCGTCGGCCGGCCCATCTTGTCCCGCCCGCGCCATTCCGGGTGCCGGTCGTAGGCCCCTCCCTCGTTCCATTCATCCTGCGGTACCGGGAAGTGGAAGCCGCTCGGCCGGTAGGTCGCGTGAAACTCCAACCCGATTGATCGCGCGTGGTCTCCAGCCACCTTCAGCGGATCGATCCCCTTTTCGCGCCATGTCCGCCAGGTCTCCTTGGCGAGCCGGTCCCCCACCCGGTAGGGGTCGTCGATCCAATCGTCCGCCGCCGTGATGCGCCCGATCTTCGTCGGGTAGTACATGCGGTCGCCCATGCCCGCTTCCCAATAGATGCGCGAGAAGTCCGTGTCCCGGAACGGCTCGATCTCCCGCCGGATTTCGGCTTCGCTCGTCGGACGGTATCGATAGGTGTAACTCCAGGCATCGTTATGGCAGAAGAGCACGCGCGTTCTTCCCGAGCGCCGCTCCTCTCGAAGCCGAGCCGCCTCAGCCTGATCGAGCGGTTCCAGTTTGATGTAGGCCAACCATACCGCGCTGCACGAGTTGCCCACCGAGTCCGCATCGTCCGGCACGAGCCGCCGGCACCACTGCCTGAACACCAGCTCGTCACTGCCGGTCAACTCGACGGTCCGCCAGTAGTAGTCGTCGATGCGGTCCTCCTCGCCGTGCGAATGCCGCACCATGACGGAGTTGGAATCCCGGCCGAGCCGCACTTCGACGAGCGTCGCCGACTCGTCGCCCTGGTATGACCGCAAGCCCAGCGAAACGCGGTGCCATCCCTTCTGCGGCAGCGGATAGCGAATCTCCGGAGCCCCGGTATTCCGGCCCGCCACCAGCATCGAGCCGGAGAAGGTCTCCGTCTCGTAGGGCAGCAGCCGCCAATGCCCGCGCTGCGGTTTATTCGTCAAGGCCGACGCGGGCAGGCACTTGCTCATGTCCGCCAGATAGATCGGCGGCGCGCCACCGGGCGCGGCGGCGGCCAACGCCGATGCCGACGCGGCCTTCAGAAAAAGTCTTCGCGTAAGCGCCGATTCGTATTTGCTCGTCATGGCAAGCCATTATCCCCGCGTGGCCGTGCAGTTTCAATCCGGGCGCGGCTCAGCATCCTGGGAGCGCGGGCATCCTGCCCGCATCACCGCCGGCGCAACGAAAGTGGCTCTCCATTCGTGTCCATTCGTGGTGTCGGAACGAAAACGTCCGTCGCCCGAAGGTTTTACGCATCACGCATCACGTCCTTTCCGCCTTTCCCATCACGAGACACGAATCACGGCCTTGATGCGCCGCTCCCGGCCTACGAAGAAAAAGGCGCAGAGAGCCCGGCGCCGTAGCCGGCGGAGAAAACTGGCGAGGAAGTCCTCAGACCGACAAGCAGGACAACGGATCGTCGCGTCAACTTGACTCGAACGTGAACCTTGGCAGCAAAGAAAAAAACTAGCGGGTGGCCAGCACAGCCGTCAGGGCGCGGTCCACGACCGCTATCGTCCGGTCGATGTCGGCTTCGGTGTGGGCGGCCGAAATCGAACACTGCTTGGTGGCGATGGGGAAGAAGAAGATGCCGTCGTCAATCAGCGCCAACCGGAAGGTTCTGTCGAGCTCGTAGTCATGATTCCCCGCCAGGTCGTGCCAATCGACCGGCTCGTGATCCATGAAGAAAACGACGAACGCGCTGCCCTGGCGAACGACGAAGCCTTGCATGTCGTGCGCGGCGAGCCGCTCCGTCATTCCCTGCTCGATTCGGGACCCGAGTCGTTCGAGCCTTTCGTAGAGTGCGCCGCCGTCTCGGAGCAGGAACTCGATGGTCGCCACCGCGGCGGCTGTCGGCACCGGATGGGCGTTGTACGTTCCGGCGAGCAGAACGCGCCGGGACGGATCGTCGTGTGCGTAGTGCTCCATCCAGCGGGCCGGGCCGGCAATGGCAGCCAGCGGATAGCCGCTCGCGATCGCCTTCCCGTAAACGGCCAGATCCGGCAACACCCCGCTCACTTCCGCATAGCCCCCGAATGCATGCCGAAAGCCGGTCTTGATCTCGTCGAAGATCAACAGAAAGCCAAACTCGTCGGCAAGGTCGCGAAGGCCTTGCAAATAGCCCGGCTGCGGCTTGATCAGGCCGATGTTCTGCAAGATCGGCTCGGTGATCAACGCCCCAACGGGGTATCGCTCGCAGACATGCCGCACCGATTCGAGGTCGTTGAAGTTGACGGCGTGCAGCAGCGCCTGATGGGCGGAGGGAATGCCGGCGCTGAGAGGGGCCAGCTCGTATTCTCCGGGCGAGCGGCGGGGGCCCAGTTGATCGAGCGGCGTCATCAGGTTGACCGCGACGTCGTTGTGCCAGCCGTTATAGCCGCCCTGCATCACGATGACGTGATCCTTGGCCGTTACCGCCCGCGCCAGGCGGATCGCCTGGGCCGTCGCTTCGCTGCCGCTGTTGAGCACCGCGACCCGCTCGATCCAGGGGATCTTCTCGCAGATCAGATACGCCAGCCGCCCTTCGAGTTCCGTCGGACCGGATCCCCACAGGTCCAGGCCGTCCTCCAACACGCGTTGGACCGCCGCATGCACATCCGGGTGCCGGTAGCCGAGGAATTGCGGTGCGAAGGCCCCGTGATAGTCGATGTATTCACGCCCTTCGGCATCCCAGAGGTGCGAACCTTCGGCGCGCACGAAGGCGATGTTCGGGTCCGTGAGGCGATTGATGGAAGAGATGCCGCCCGGAATGTACTGGCGGTTGCGATCGAGAATCCGATCGGATGCAGGGAAGCCGGTCATGGCCGCAAGGCGGACCCGCGGCGGCCCGCAACTACTCATCGTAGCCCGGCTGAAGCAGGTTCGGCACGCTGTTTGTCCAGATGGACGAAAAAAAACGTTCGCTTCCCCCCGACCGGCTTGTCGGCTCGTCTTCCGTCATCGGCAAAGCCGCGTCAAGCAGCAAGATGCAGGGGCTTTCCTCGGCATCCTGATGGCGCCGCAGGGGTCGAAGGTCCGATCTCGGTAGACCCTGCCGGCGGATCGCTCCGCCTCAAGGCTTCCAAAGAACTCACATTGCGATGCGCTCGGTGATGGGCCTACACTCTGGGGGGCGCTCGAGCAGGGTCTCGCGGGCGCGAAAGGAGTTGGTAAGAATGGATGCGAAGAAGTTTGCGATGGCCTCGGTGGCCGGGGGAGTCATGTTGTTTCTCCTGGGATTCGTGTTTTACGGAGTGCTGTTGAGCGAGTTCATGGAGGCCAACGCCGCGCCGGGTGTGGTCAAGGAGATGCCGGACATGGTTCCTCTGATTCTCGGAGAGCTTGTCTTGGCCGCGTTTCTCACCCTGATCCTGAGTCGATGGTCCGGGATAACGAGCTTTGGCGCGGGGGCCAAGGCCGGAGCGCTGCTCGGCCTGCTGCTTGGTTTGGGCTTGAACCTCGAAATGTACGGAACGATGAACTTGTCCGGACCGGCGACAATCCCGCTGGACACGTTGGTCAACGCGGTCCGAATGGGTCTCACCGGCGGCGTGATCGGCGTGGTTTTGGGCCGGTCGTAAGGCGATCCGCAGTTGAACGGAAGAGAGCCGAGTTCCGGCTCGCCCGCCGGCCGGTCGCTTTGCGATGGCTGTGGGCAGGGAATCGGAGCGGATACGGCACCGTTGGATAACGGCCCCGCCTTTTCCTCGCCGCTTCTCCGCGTTCAGGCGGCAGGTAAGTCGATCCCATGATGAAAACGACCCACCGTTCCCCTCTCCCGCTGGGAGAGGGCCGGGGTGAGGGTATCGCGGTTTACCGCGATATAGTGAGGGTGGCGTGGTGAACCGCGCCAATACATGGCGCGAGGACGCAAGAAGAAGGCGAAATCCGATCCCGACGTGAAAACGGACGCCCAGGGCGCGGTGACCGGCTATGAAGCCGAACTGTGGCGCATGGCCGACACCCTGCGCGGCTCGATGGACGCCGCCGAATACAAGCACGTCGTTCTCGGCCTCATTTTTCTGAAGTACATCTCCGATGCCTTCGAGGAGCGCCGCGCGGCGGTTCTCGCCGAATGGGGCCAGGAGGCCGCCGAGGACCGCGACGAATACATCGCCGAGAACATCTTCTGGGTGCCGCCCGAGGCCCGCTGGGCGCATCTGAAGGATCAGGCGAGGCAGCCCGCCATCGGCCGGCTCGTCGACGACGCCATGGGCGGGATCGAGCGCGACAACCGGGTGCTCAAGGACGTGCTGCCCAAGGACTACGCCCGCCCCGCGCTCGACACGCAGCGGCTCGGCCAACTCATCGACCTCGTCAGCAACATCAAGGTGGGCGACGCGGACGCCCGCTCCCGCGACGTGCTCGGCCGCGTCTACGAGTACTTCCTGTCGCAGTTCGCGAGCGCCGAGGGCAAGAAGGGCGGCGAGTTCTACACCCCGCGCTGCGTCGTCAAGCTTCTGGTCGAGATGCTGGAGCCCTACCGGGGCCGCGTCTACGACCCCTGCTGCGGTTCTTCGGGCATGTTCGTGCAATCGATCGAGTTCATCAACGCCCACGCCACCGGCAACGGCAATGGCGGTAAGTTGCCCAAAAGCGCGCGGGGCGACATCTCGATCTACGGCCAGGAGTCCAACTACACGACCTGGCGGCTCGCGAAGATGAACCTCGCCATCCGCGGCATCGAGGGCCAGATCGCCCACGGCGATAGCTTCCACAACGACCGCCACCCCGACCTCAAGGCCGACTTCATCCTCGCCAATCCGCCCTTCAACGTCTCCTCCTGGGGCGGCGAACGCCTCGCCGACGACAAGCGCTGGCAGTACGGCGCCCCGCCCAGGGGCAACGCCAACTTCGCCTGGGTGCAGCACATGGTGCACCACTTGGCGCCCGCCGGCGCCGCCGGCTTCGTGCTCGCCAACGGCTCGATGTCGTCCAGCCAGTCCGGCGAGGGCCAGATCAGAAAAAGCCTCATCGAGGCAGGCCTGGTGGACTGCATGGTCGCCCTGCCGGGGCAACTGTTCTACTCCACTCAGATCCCCGCCTGTCTCTGGTTTCTCGCTCGCGACCGCAAGGGCGGCAAACTGCGCGACCGAAGGGGCGAAATCCTGTTCATCGATGCCCGCAAGATGGGCCGCATGGTGGACCGCACCCACCGAGAGCTGACCGGCGATGACATCGGCCGCATCGCGGGCGCTTATCACGCCTGGCGCGAAGGCGCGGACGCCTACGGCGACGTTCCGGGCTTCTGCAAGAGCGCGGCGCTGGAAGAGGTCCGCAAGCACGGCCACGTGCTGACTCCCGGCCGCTATGTCGGCGCGGAAGTGCAGGAGGACGACGGCGAGCCGCTCGAGGAGAAGATGGCCCGGCTTACCGCCCAGTGGCGACAGCAACAGGACGAGTCCGCGAAGCTGGACGCCGCCATCGAGGCGAACCTGAAGAGCCTGGGGTTTATTGTTGATCAGGAGAGCGCACGATGATTTCTGGCGTCTCCGAGTGTTTCGATGACCAAGAGTATCTATCTCCGTTACAGCGTCCAACGGCTCGACCAGTTTGGCTCGGCTGCAACCGTCGGGCGTCATTCTATCGCGGAAGTGCTGCCGGGTAACACCGAGATCGTTGATGCATTGGCCCTCCAGCGTGCGTGCCATTGAGGACTGAAGTTACCGAGCCATGCCCAAAGTGCGGGAGGCCATTCGGCAGGTGGAGCGGAATGGGTGGCGATTGGTGCGGACCAGGGGAAGCCATCGCCAGTATCGGCACCCCGACAAGCCGGGAACCGTGACCATCGCCGGGAAGCCAAGCGACGATCTTCCACCGGGGACATGGAACAGCATCATGAAGCAATCCGGACGGAAGGAGTGAACGAAGGATGCAATACACCATCGTGATCGAAAAGGCGCCGGGCAACTATGCGGCCTACGTTCCCGATCTGCCCGGCTGCGTCGCAACCGGAGCTACCAGGGAGGAGGCGGTCACGCAGATGCGCCAGGCGATCGAGTTTCACATCGAGAGCTTGCGCGAACACGGCGAGCCGGTGCCGGAACCGCAGTGCAGCGCAACCGTAGTCGACGTGGCCGCTGTCGCCGGATAGGGGAACATGCCGACACCTTGGAGCCCGAGGTCAGGAAGCGCTCCGTTGACAGCACTGCCGGCTAGCGTAATAATCTAGCCAGAACAGCTTGCAAGGATGGTGGACTATGGCCGAGTGGGCCCTGCAAGACGCCAAGAACCGTTTCAGCGCCCTGGTGAATGCCGCCCTCGGCGGAGAACCCCAGACCGTCACCCGCCGCGGCGCTCCCGCCGTCGTCGTGTTGGCGGTCGAGGACTACCAGCGCCTTCGCCTCGCGGAGAAGGCCGGCGCGCCCAGCTTTGTCGAACACCTCTTGGCCATCCCGCAGGACGGTCAGGAATTCGAGCGCATGCCGTCGGAACTCCGTCCGTTGGACTTGTGATGTACCTCTTGGACACCGATGCGATCTCGGTATTGCGGAGAGGGGACCGGCATCGCGAGGCTGCTCGCTGGTTGTCCGCGCAACGGGCCTCCGACCTCTTCTTGAGCGTGGTAACCGTTGGAGAAATCGAGCGGGGAATTGGCCGGCAGACTCGCCGAAACCTGTCTTTCGCCCAGGACCTGGCCGCATGGCTGGCCGGCATCCTGACATGGTACGGAGACCGCGTTCTCCCCGTCGATGTGCCCACGGCGCGGCGCTGGGGGCGGCTCTGCGCCGGCTTGGGCCACAACAGCTACGACCTCCTCATCGCCGCGGCGGCCTTGGAGCACGGCCTGACCGTGGTCACCCGCAACACCCGCCATTTCGAACCGGCGGGCGTTCCCGTCGTCAACCCCTTCGGCCCGCCGGATACGGGCTGCTGAGGGCAGGCCGGCGCATGACGATACGGGGAAAAGCGGCAGCGGACGGCTGGCGCGAGGTTGCGCTCGGTGATGTATGCGCCAAGATCGGTAGCGGAGCGACGCCATGTGGCGGCAAGGACGTATACCTGAAGAAAGGGCCTTATCTGCTGGGCCAGAGCCGGAATGTATACAACGACGGATTCCAGCGCAATGGCTGATCGCCTCCATCTACGCCCGAAGCACCGGCAAGTGCTGGAAGCGCTGTTGCAGGAACACCTGCCCGGCGTCGAGGTCTGGGCCTGCGGCAGCCGCGTGAGCGGGCGGAGCCACGACGGCAGCGATCTCGACCTCGTGCTGCGCGGGCCGGACCTGAAGGAAATCCCCATCGGCCGTTTGGGGGATTTCGAGGAAGCCGTGCGGGAGTCAACCATTCCCTTCCTGGTCGAGGCGCGCGACTGGACGCGCCTGCCGAAACGATTCCACCGTGAGATCGAGCGGCATCATGTGGTGCTGGTAGCGGGAGACAGCGGAAGGCTGGAAGGGAAGAGGGCGGGTGCGGCAGACGAGTGGCTCAAGAGCAAGCTTGGCAATTTGCTATTGTTCTCTAATGGGAAGACAAGTCCCGAACGGACTGACGGTTTTCCCTATCCCGTCTACGGCTCAAATGGGATTATTGGCTTTTCTGATGAAACGAATGCCCCACCTAACACCACTGTCATCGGGCGTGTTGGCAGCTACTGTGGGTCTCTGCACTACAGCGATAAAAATTGTTGGGTGACAGACAATGCTATCCGCGCAAACGCCGCCAAAGGGAATGATGCGAAGTTCCTGTTTTATCTCCTCCAGACACTTCGATTGAATGATTGGAGAGCGGGTTCCGGTCAACCCCTACTTAATCAGACCATTCTTTCTTCGATACCAGTAATGGTCCCTCCCCTCCCCGAACAACGCGCCATAGCCCACATCCTGGGGACGCTGGACGACAAGATCGAGTTGAACCGGCGGATGAACGAGACGCTGGAGGCGATGGCGCGGGCGCTGTTCAAGTCCTGGTTCGTCGAATTCGACCCCGTCCGCGCCAAGATGGCCGGCCGCGACCCCGGCCTCCCCCAACCCCTCGCCGACCTTTTCCCCGGCCGCCTCGTTGATTCTGAACTCGGCAAGATCCCGGAGGGGTGGGGGGTGGCCGATGTCGAGAGCCTCTGTGTCTCAATTACAAGCGGGGGGACACCATCTCGAAAGGATTCAGCCTTTTGGGAGCACAGTACGATTCCTTGGTACAAAACAGGAGAACTCCTTGATGGTCCGCTCATTGACTCTGAGGAATATATCACTGAGGCAGCGATCAGCAACTCGTCCGCCAAGCTATGGCCTGCTGGAACAATCCTGTTTGCTCTGTATGCATCGCCAACAGTGGGGAGGCTGGGAGTGCTAGAAAAGCCAGGAACAGCAAACCAAGCAACTGCTGGCCTTATCGTAAAGTCGGAATATGGTGTGCCTTTTCTCAGACGCATGCTTATAGAGGCGAGAGGCACTTTGAAGTCTATTGCAGTTGGAGCAGCCCAGCAGAACATCAACCAGCAGGTCCTTAAATCGCATCGACTCATTGTCCCAAGATCTACGATTGCTGGAGCATATTCTCGATTAATGGCAGCTTGCGACGACCAGCAAGTCAGAATGGCCAAAGCATCCCGCACCCTTGCCGGCTTGCGAGACGTCATGTTGCCGAAGTTAGTGTCAGGAGAGTTGAGAATGGACGATGTGAAAAGGTTTTCCAAAAAAATAGAGCCAAATGACTGAACCTCAGGGTAGCGCCTTCGTGATGCATGGCTCACGGGATGCCATTTCTCTCGGTTTAACACATATCTAGGCGCAAGTTGATGGAATCGAGCAGGCAGTAATCGAAAGGCCGAGCCTTGCAATTGATCTTGCCAAAACGTTGGTCGAGAGTACTTGTCGGACAATTTTGAAGGAGAGAAAAATTGACTTTAGTCAAATCGATGACCTTCCGAAGCTGTTCCGCAAAGTTAGACAACATTTACCGTTGTTGCCACCCAAGGCGAGTCAGGCGGTAGAAGTCCGAAAAAGCCTTACTCAAACACTTGATGGTCTACGAACTGCTGTTCAAGGTATCTGCGAACTGCGCAACAGATGTGGTTTTGCCTCCCATGGGTATGGCGGCCCACAACCGCAGATGGGACCAGCACAAGCATTTCTGGCGGCTGAAGCAGCGGATACAATTGTCGGCTTCCTTTATCGAATCCATCAACAAGACCTGTTAGTACCAGATTCGTCATTTCCAAAGTACGAAGCCAATCCAGAATTCAACGATTATGTGGATGAAAACTATAGTGTAGTTCGTATTTTTGATGCTGAATTTCGACCAAGTGAGATTTTGTATCAGATGGAACCTGAGAGTTACTATTCGTACTTATCTGAATTGGAGAGCCTAGTTTGGTGAGCGAGCGGGGAGTATCTGAGTCGGTAGTCGAGCAGGCTTCTCTCGCTTGGCTGGAGAGCCTTGGCTGGCAAGCCGCCCACGGTCCGGACATCGCCCCCGATACGTTGGGAGCAGAGCGAGCCGACTACAGCGAGGTCGTGCTGGAACGGCGGCTCCTCGATGCGCTGGCTCGATTGAATCCCGAGCTTCCCTCGACGGCCTGGGATGACGCCTTCCGCAAGCTGACCCGCCCGCAAGGGCCGACGCTGGAAGCCCGCAACCGCGCCTTCCACCGCATGTTGGTGGACGGCGTGACGGTCGAATACCGCGCGGACGGCGGCGACATACGGGGGACGCAAGTGCGGAGCATCGACTTCGACGATCCCGCCAACAACGACTGGCTCGCGGTCAACCAGTTCACGGTCGTCGAGAACAAGCACCAGCGCCGCCCCGACGTGATGTTGTTCGTCAACGGCCTGCCGCTTGGAGTGATCGAGCTGAAGAACCCGGCGGACGAAGACGCGACGACCCGAGCCGCCTGGAACCAGCTTCAGACCTACAAGGCCGAGCTGCCGGCGCTGTTCGCCATGAACGCGGTCCTGATGGTCTCGGACGGGGTGGAGGCGCGGGTCGGCACGCTGACCGCTGGTTGGGAATGGTTCAAGCCCTGGCGCACCATTGCCGGGGAGACTCTCGCCGATCCGCACATGCCCCAACTGCAGGTGATGCTGGAAGGCGTCTGCGCCCCGCGGCGATTCCTCGCGCTGGTCCGCGGCTTCATCGTGTTCGAGGATGACGGCGGCGGTGCGCTCGTCAAGAAGATGGCGGGTTATCACCAGTTCCACGCCGTGCAGGCCGCGGTTGACGAGACTCTGCGCGCGGCGGAACTCTCCCTCATGCCGCATCGCTCCGGCGAGGCGACCGGCCGCGGCAAGCCGGGCGGCGCGCCGGGCGACCGGCGGGTCGGCGTCGTCTGGCACACCCAGGGCTCGGGCAAGAGCCTGACCATGGCCTTCTACGCCGGGCGCATCATCCGCGAGCCGGCCATGGCCAACCCCACCGTGGTCGTGCTGACCGACCGCAACGACCTCGACGACCAGCTCTTCGGCACCTTCTCCCTCTGCCGGGACCTCTTGCGGCAGCCGCCGGTGCAGGCGGAGAACCGCGCCGATCTGAGGAAGAAACTCTCCGTCGAAGCGGGAGGCGTCGTCTTCACCACGATCCAGAAATTCTTCCCCGAGGCGAAGGGCGACACCCACCCGGAGCTATCCCAACGCCGCAATATCGTCGTGATCGCCAACGAGGCGCACCGCAGCCAATACGACTTCATCGACGGATTCGCGCGCCATATGCGCGACGCCTTGCCGAGGGCCTCGTTCATTGGGTTCACCGGAACGCCGATCGAGTTGCAGGACGCCAACACCCGCGCCGTCTTCGGGGACTACATCAGCATCTACGACATCCAGCGCGCGGTCGAAGACCAGGCCACGGTCCCGATCTATTACGAGAGCCGTCTCGCCAGGCTCGCCATCGACGAGCGCGAGAAGCCGAAGATCGACCCCGGCTTCGAGGAGGCGACCGAGGGCGAAGAAGTCGAGCGCAAGGAGAAGCTCAAGACCAAGTGGGCGCAGCTCGAAGCGATTGTCGGCGCCGAGAAGCGGCTGAAGCTCGTGGCCCGGGATATCGTCAATCACTTTGAAAACCGTCTCGAGGCCCTGGACGGCAAGGCGATGATCGTCTGCATGAGCCGCCGCATCTGCGTCGATCTCTACCGCGAGCTCGTCCCGCTGCTGCCCGGTTGGCACGACGACAAAGACGGCCAGGGTCGGATCAAGGTCGTCATGACCGGTTCCGCATCCGATCCGCTCGATTGGCAACCGCATATCCGCAACAAGCCGCGGCGCGAAGTGCTGGCCCGCCGCTTCCGGGACGCGGCCGACCCTCTCCGAATAGTTCTCGTGCGCGACATGTGGTTGACCGGCTTCGACGCGCCGAGCCTGCATACCCTGTACGTGGACAAGCCGATGCGCGGCCACGGGCTGATGCAGGCCATCGCCCGTGTCAACCGCGTGTTTCGCGACAAGCCGGGCGGCCTGGTGGTGGACTACCTGGGCCTGGACCATGAACTCAAGCGCGCGCTGGCGACCTACACCGAGAGCGGCGGCAAGGGGCGGACGGCGCTCGACCAGGACGAAGCCGTTGCCGTGATGCTCGAGAGATACGAGGTCTGTTGCGGTCTGATGCACGGCTTCGACTGGTCCCGATGGATCACCGGCTCGCCGCAGGAACGGCTGGGCCTGTTGCCCGCCGCGCAGGAACACGTCCTGGCCCGGGAGAACGGCAAGGACCGTTACCTGCGCTCGGTGCGAGAACTATCCCAGGCCTTCGCCTTGGCCGTGCCGCACGAGGAGGCATTGCGTATTCGCGACGACGTGGCCTTCTTTCAGCACGTACAGGGATCGCTGGCCAAGCGCGCGCCGGCCGATGAGAAGTCCGAAGAGGATCTGGACCATGCCGTGCGTCAGATCGTCTCGCAGTCGGTGGTGCCCGAGGGCATGATCGACATCTTTTCCGCCGCCGGTCTGGAAAAGCCCGACCTCTCGATCCTGTCGGATGAGTTCCTTGCCGAAGTGCGGGGCTTGCCGCAGCGCAACCTCGCCGTCGAGCTGTTGCAGAAGCTGTTGAAAGGCGAGCTTGCCGACCGCCGGCGGAAGAATGTCGTCCAGGCGCGCTCTTTCGCCGAGATGCTGGAGCGGACGTTGCGGCGCTATCAGAACCGCGCCATCGAGGCCGCGCAGGTGATCGAGGAGTTGATCGGGCTGGCGAAGGACATGCGGGAGGCCAACGCCCGCGGCGAGAAGCTGGGACTGTCGGAGGACGAACTTGCCTTCTACGACGCGCTGGAGACCAACGACAGCGCGGTCCGGGTGCTGGGCGACGAGACGCTGCGAGCCATCGCGTGCGAGCTAGTCGAGACCGTGCGGGGCAACGTCACCATCGACTGGACGCTGCGCGAGAACGTTCGCGCGAATCTGCGGCGGCTGGTCAAGCGCATCCTCCGCGAGCACGGCTATCCGCCGGACAAGCAGGAGAAGGCGACGCGTACGGTGCTCGAACAGGCGGAAGTGCTGTCCGCCGACTGGGCCTTGGCCGCCTGAAACTGTTTCCGATCACGACTGCCGCCGGATTTACGCGGGCAGGGAATTCGGAGCAGATGCGTCTTCGTTGAATGCTCGCCCCGCGGCTTTTTCTCCGCAGCTTCTCCGCATTCGGACGGCGGATAAGTCGATGTCTGGGTACGGAAGCCTCGGCAATGACCGAGAGGCCCGGACACCGGTCATCTGAAGCGATGGTTCCCAGACCTGAAATATCCTCCTGTCCAGGCGAGGTAGACATCTGTTCGGATGTTTCCCGCTTGAACGATCCGCGCACCGGCGGCGAAAAACCAAGAACTGAAAACCAAAAACTAAAAACCGAAAGAGGAAAAACTGACCTGAAACATCCTCCTGTCCAGGCGAGGTAGACACCTGTTCGGATGTTCCCCGCTTGAACGATCCGCGCACCGGCGGCGAAAAACTGAAAACTGAAAACCAAAAACTAAAAACCGAAAGAGTCTAACCTGAGCCTGCAACTCGCTGAAACCATTCCAGGTAGGCCCCGGTAGTGGAATCGTCGTTCTCGTTTCGGCGCGTAATGCGCAATGAATCGGCCGCGCCGCTGGTGCGATAGACGCGTCCGGCCTCCGAGTAGACGTGGTTGACGTCCTCGAGCGGAATCTTGTTGCCCAGGGGGTTCACCGCGTCGGTGATCCAGACAGGGCGAGGCGTGAGCGCCGCTACCAGGTCGGGCAGATCGAACGACTTCAGCACACCCCATGCGGCGTGCTCGAAGACTCCTTGATGAAGCCGCTGATTCACCACGGCAGCGTAGGAAACCAGCACGTTCTCCAGCAACAACCCGCCGATCCGGTCATCCAGCGCTGCCGCATACAGCAGAGGCACACCGCCCGCCTCCTTGCCGATAGCCGAAACACGCTCGATGTCCACTTCGGGCATCGCCGCCAGGACGTTCAAACCTTGCAGGATGTCGTATGCCCGCATGCCGACCAGGCTCTCGCCCATCAACAGGGCTGTCATCGTGCTGTCCCACTGTCCGAAGTAACGGGGAAAGTCCGAGCCATTGTCGTCCTGCAAGCTGTACGTTTCGCCCATTCCGCGCAGATCGACGGCGAGCACCGCATGGCCTGCCTTCGTGAGCTTTTCGATCTCTTGTCCGGCGCCCGCCTCGAAGGCTTTCCCCCGGCCGTGCGCGTATACGATCGCCGGACGTCTGCCGGAACCTTCGGGCACGAACAGCAGCGACGGTATGAGGATCCCGGGCTCGCTTTCGTAGATGAATTTCCGGATGTGGTAACCGTCTCGCTCGATCTTCCCGTAGCGGCGAACCGCTGGCTCTGCCGTCGGAATCCGAACCGAAGCAACCGTTCGGGCCCGCTCCCGGATTGAGGCCCGAAAAGTTTCCGCATCGCTCCCGTTCGTGAAAGGGGGAAGGCCCTTGTCCAACTGGCGCGCCCGTTTCTGATTCAGCGTAAACACGGTCTCGCCGCCCAGTGAAGTCGCGACCTGACCCGTTTCCGTCGCCTGGAGTTCCTCGAAACTGGCGATAGGGCCCTCCGGCTCAGGTTGTCGGTCCTCGACGCCCTTGAACCAACGACTGAGCCAGTCGTAGCCCGCGAGCCGGCGCGGCTTGGAATATCCATGGCGGTCATCGGCCTCGAACATCTGGATCTTTTCCCCGGCGTCCAGCTTGCGGTAGACGTTTTGGGCTTCCCCATACGTGGACCGGGAGCCGCTGATCGAAAAGAAATCTCGAATCGCCGACAACATCAGATAGGGCCGGGGTGCGAAGGCATGGATGAAATCGGCGTGATCGAGCCCCGCGCCGATCCATGGAAGAAGGTTCTGCTCGGCGTCTTGCGGCCCCAATGTATCGAGTAGCTGGCTCCATGAGGTCAGATAGCACGAAGGCATGGCTACGTGAATGCGATCCTCGAGAGCCGATAGATAAGCGGTATGAGTTCCACCGCCGGAATTGCCGGTGCAGGCGATGCGCGTAGTGTCGACCTCCGGGCGCGACAACAGGTAGTCCAGAGCTCGAATGCCGTCCCAGATCGTGTATCGCGCCGCGTTGTCTCCGGCCAGGATGCACTGGACGCCCAATATCGAGTGCTCGGTGGTGGAACGAATCACCTTGCGCCTCTCGAAATCCTCATCGTAGATTTGGTAACGTTCGCCTTGCCCGATCGGGTCCCAGGTCAATGCCGCATAGCCCTTTCTGGCGAAACCGATCAGATTGCGTTGCCAGGTCGGGTTCGACTTCCCGCCGCGCTCGTGGCCAAGCGGGTACAGCACCGCGGGGTAAGGCCCGGTGCCCTTCTTGGGCAGATACAGATTGGCGGTAACGAAGAAATTCGGCTGGCTCTCGAAGATCAGCTTCTCGATCTTGTAATCTTCGCGGTCCAGCAGGCCGACCAACTTCGCGTTCAACGGCGTGCGCTCGGGCAGGGCTCCGATTGCCTCGAGGATCGTCTTGCGTACGTAAGTCTTGCGGCGTGCAACATCATCCGCACCGCTCCAGCTCGCCACTTTCTCGCGGCGTTCGGCCAGCATCCGGTTGGCGCGGGCCTTGAGATACTTCGGCAGCATCTGGTGAAGATCGTGGAACTCCGTCAAGCCCGCGAGGAAATCCAGCTCTTGTTGGGCGGAAGCCCGGCTGAAGACGAGTGTGACCGCAAGGAATACGAGAACGGCGGAACGAAGTTTCATGGTCTATATCTTGTGAAAAAGCGGATATCGGTCCGCAAGTGAGCCGGTCAGTCGAGTTCCTTGATCTTCAAGTTGCGGTAGAAGACCGGCCAACCCTCTGCCTGCAAACAGATGTTTCCCTCGGTTGGGTAGATGTCGCGGCCTTCATTCATCTTCCTGCCGTTCAGGGCCACGGTGACGATGCCGTTGAGCGACTGGATCTCGATGCTCTCCCACTCGCCGAATGGCTTGCGGTTCTCTGGAATCGGTCCCCGCCGGGCGCCGCTCACCCTGCCGCCCCGCACGCCGAACAGGCTGCCGGCTTCGCCGTAGTGGCCCTGGATCTCGAGCGACCGCGGCCAACCGCGCTCCACCGCCCCGGCATGAATGAAGTAACCCGCATTCGGGTAGGTGGGCGGCGGCTCCGTCCAACCCTCTTTTTGGAAACGCCACTCGGCCCGGAAGATGAAATCGCGGTACGATCTCCTGCTGCGGAGAAACCCGTTGGGGCGGCCGCTGCAAGCAATCACGCCGTCCTTGACGGACCAGGTGTCGGATGCGGAACCTTCTACGGTCCAATGCTCGCCAAGGTGGGATCGGGGAGACAATGAAACAAAGCCTTCCGACTGTCCCGAGGCGGGCAAAGGGAATCCGAAGACCAGGAACAAGACGATACAAGCAGGTTTACAGCCCGTGTTGAAAGCCCGCGTAGCACCGTGAACGGCCCGCGTAGCACTGTGAACAGCGTTGCGCCCGGCTGACAAGGCGCGGCCATGGAGCATATTGGACATATTCGACCGAGAAGCAACGCAGTTCAGCCGGGATGCATCGCCGCTTGAATGCAGCGGGGCCTTTTGACACGGGCTGTAAGGTGCGTTGCTGTTATTACAGTTACTCCTATTCGACCTGCCGGGTGGTCGCAGCGCTTTGTCCCGACTGCGCCGCTCTTCCGGGAAGCAGCATAATGGTAGGATGAACAGCTTCCGAAGGCAAGTCGTAACTTTTATTTATTGGAGGCCGCTATGAATAAAAGCAAAGTGTTGCGACGCCGCTTTTTGCAAACGGTAGCTACAACGGCCGTGGCGTCATCAGCGACTGCGCAAGAAGATCCTTTGCGCTTCGGGATGATCGGAGTGGGCAAACGAGGCAATGCGCATCTGCGGCGCTTCGTCAAGCGCTCCGATGTCGCGGTCAAGGCGGTCTGCGATATCGACCCCTCCGCGCGCGACGCTGCGCAAAGCACGGCGCGGGCTGACAACCCGCGCTCTTATAGCGACTACAAGGAGTTGCTTGATCAGAGCGGCATCGATGCGGTGTTGATCTCGACTCCGTGCTATCTGCACGCGGAGATGTCCGCGGCCGCTCTGGAAGCGGGCAAGCATGTGTTCTGCGAGAAGCCGCTGGCCATTTCGGCGGACCAGGTCAATCTGGTGCTGAACGCGGCGCGCAAGTCGAAGGCGGTGTTTCAGATCGGACTGCAATCCCGCAACGCGCCTCACATGCAGGAGGTCGTGGCGCAGATCCATCAAGCCGGCTTGATCGGCAAGCCGCTCGTCATCAAGGCCCAACGCCACAGCACGCCCTCGAAGCCCGGTACGCGGCGCGAAGGCGGCAGCGGCCGGCGGCGGCGTTTCCCGGGATGGTACAACGACGTCAGACTTTCGGGTGATCTCATCGTCGAGAATGCGGTTCACAACCTCGACGTGTGCAATTGGCTTGCCGGCAGCCGTCCGGTAAGCTCCTATGGACATGGCAAAAGGTACCTGCCCGAGCCGATGCCGGCCGGCAAGGTGATGATGGATGGGTTCAGTGTCGAGTACATCTATCGGAATGACATGCATCTCGACTACAGCCAGCTCTACTTGCACCCTCGCAAGCTCAAGAAGTTGCCGAACGGCATGTGGTTCGTTGTGTACGGCGAGAAGGGTGGAATCGAGCTGACCTATGGTTCGTGGACGTTTTACGACATGTACGGGGATGCCGAGCCCGTCGAACATGCGGCCGAAGACATCGACCTCACCGAGGCCGCACACAACGACTTCCTGAGGGCGATTCGTGAAGGTCGCAAGCCGGTCGCCGATATCGAAACCGCTGCCATCGCCGCTCTGACCGGCATCATGGGCCGCGAGTCGATTTACCAACGGCGCATGGTGACGTGGGACGAGCTCGGTGTTTCCATCTGACCTGCATTTTTCACCACGCGGCGAGGCAAAAATGCAGGCTGGTGGTTCTCTGAAGAATTGCTTTCAGACACTGTCGGCTGGTGCAACGGCGCCCTCGCCGCGGCGACCGTAAGGCAACAGTGGGTTGTCTGCCTCACTCACGTCTGAGTAAAACGTGGCCTATCGGCCGCCCAGATCGCGCACCCAGACATCCTTGAACCGTATTCGCGTGTGGCCGCCGGAGTGAATCTGCAGCGCCAGCACGCCGTCGGTGACGTGCGGCCTGGGGTACGTGAAGTCAACCATCTCGATCCCGTTCAGGTAGGTGCGGGTTCGCTTCCCTTCGACCTTGACGAGCAAGTCGTTCCACTCGAACGGCCGCAGGTAAAACTCTTTCTCCTGCGCGGGCCAGACGATCCAGCTCCGTCCGTTGCCGTGAAGCCCGGCGGTATGCCGGCCCGGCCGGTTGTCGATCTCGACTTGGATGAACGTGATCTTGGAGATGTCCTCGGGGATGGTCGTGTGGTAGAAGAGGCCGCTGTTCGTGTTGGTCTCGCACTTGAATCGCAGAAAGGCGTGGAAGTTCTTGTAGGTTTTCTTGGTCATCAGAAAACCGTCGTCGTTGTCCGGGCCGCTCTCGCCGAGGATCGTGCCGTTGTCCACCGTCCATTTTTCCGTACCCCGGATTTCCCAGCCGGTCAGGTCTTTGCCGTTGAAGAGGGGTTCCCACCCGTCAGGCCCCGGGGGGCTCTGCGCGGGAAGAGGGGAGAAAAATACTCCCATCAAGATCAAAATGGAAGTGGTCTTGATCCAATGACTTGTTAGTCTTGTCATACGTTGTCTCAGTGCTGTTGTGTCGAACTTGGCGGGACGTATGAACAACAGGGTAGCACTCGTTTTCATATGAAGTATTGTTTATAATTTAGGCGGCCTTGGGGATCTATTGGGTCACCGAAAATAAAGGGAAGATACTTATGAGGCTAGTGGGTTTGTTGGTTATGTTCGCTCTCGCCGCGGGTGTTCCCGTGTATGCGCAAACGTACGATCTATTGCTGAAGGGCGGCCACGTCATCGATCCGGGAAACGATGTGGATGCGGTCTTGGATGTAGCCATCCGAGGGGACCGCATCGCCGCCCTGGAATCCGGTATCTCCGAGAACCTGGCCACGAAAGTGATCGATGTGAGCGGGCTGTACGTCACGCCGGGCCTCGTCGATATTCATTCCCACTTCTACATCTACCCTCAGCCCGGAACCGTATATGACGGCGATACGAATGTGCATCCTGACACGACTTGTCCGCGTACTTGCGTGACCACGGGAGTCGATGTGGGAACGGTCGGCTGGCGGGCGTTTCCCGATTTCCGGCGCCGTATCGTCGAGACATCCAGGAAAACGCGTGTGCTCGCGATGCTCAACATCGTTGGAATCGGCATGATCAACAACGAGGTTGAGCAGAACCCGGTCGATATGGAGCCGCAGAAGACCGCCGAGATGGCGAAGAAACACGCCGACGTGATCGTAGGCATCAAGTCGGCTCACTGGCGTCAACCGGACTTTATTTCAGTAGAGCGAGCCGTTGAGGCGGGCAATCTTGCGGACATCCCTGTCATGGTCGATTTCGGTTCCTTCCTCCCTGAACGGCCCTATCAGACGATGGTTCTCGACAAACTGCGGCCCGGTGACATGAGCACGCACTTCTACCGTTGGCCTGCGCCGCTGATGGACGAGAACGAGAAGAAACTTCCGTATCTCGATGTGGCGCGCGAGCGCGGCGTCAAGTTCGATGTCGGCCATGGAGCCGGCAGTTTCTACTTCCGCCAGGCGGAACCCCTGGTCAAGCAAGGCTTTTGGCCGGATTCGATCTCGACGGATCTGCATCTCAATTCCCACAACGGTGCGATGATCGACATGGTCACGGTGATGTCGAAGTTCCTCGTGATGGGCGTTCCGCTGACCGAGGTGATCCGTCAATCAACCACAAACCCGGCGACGCAGGTCAAGAGGCCCGAGTTGGGACAAATCGCCGTCGGGGCGGAAGCGGACGTGGCTGTCCTGCGTGTCGACCGCGGTGACTTTGGATACGTCGACGTTCGCGGAGGGCGCATCACCGGCGATCGGCGCATCGGCTGCGAGATGACGTTGCGCGCCGGACGGATCGTCTTCGACTACAACGGCCGCGCCGGAACCGCGTGGCGCGAAGCGGACATCGATTATCCCACCAAGTAGAGGCGGTCCATGAGTGTGATGAGGCTTTCCGGAATCGCCGCCCTTTGCTTCTCGTTCAGTCTGCATGAACCCAAGATCAGAGCCTCCTTCTTTGGCTTTCAGTGAGAGCGCACATGTCAACCCGGTGACCGGGACGCTCATCGAGGCGCCCGGACATGCGCCCGGACGATCCATCGCAAGACGACCGTCTCGGCAGACTCCGCCTCCGCAAACACGGCTGCCCGCCGGGCAAGCAGGAATAGACGATGTGGGCAGTGCGCGAATAAGCGGAGTTGATGTCCTGGGGGTGGGACCGGGCCTTCTGAACCGTTTCCATCGACCGGCATTCAAAGGAACATCTCTGATCGCCTTATGACGCCAGGGCCCGCCGGATGTCGATGCCGGCGAACTGGTTGAGCATCGGCGCCGTGGCGAGGTGCACGTTGTGAGCGCCGGCGGCGAGCCGGTCTCGAACGTCGCTGGCGTTCATCACGCCTCCCACCCCGACAAGAAGGAGCGGAGACTTCGTTGTATTGATGATCTCCGACAGCATCTTCAATTCTTCGTTGCAGCGTTCGGTGATCGCGCCGCCGCCGACCCCGCGCCGGAGGCCTCCGAAGAGCGATTCACCCGAAAGACCGCGAACCGGGGCGGTGAGGGAGTTGGTGGAGCTGAGGGCGTCGACGTGGGGAGCGACGGCTTTCACGACGTCTTCCGCCTGGTCCGGGTTGTGGAAGAGCCCGATCTTGAGGACCAGGGGCGTTGCCGGAATACCCGCGCGAATCTCGGCGGAGATCTCGGCGGCGGCTTCGGCGTCGAGATAGAGGTCCGCTTCCTTCGTGCAGACGTTGGGGCACGACAGGTTCGCTTCGACGACATGCGCGCCGGAATCGACGGCCCACTTCGCGCATTGCGCGAAGTCGGCGGCCAGTTTGCCGAGGCTCCAGCCTGCTTCCGGCGAAGCGACTACGGATACCGAGAGGACTTGCCGGAGACCGAGCCCGGCGCGGGCCTTCTCGATGTCAGCCCGCCAGGTGGCGGGGTCTTTCGAGGGCATCCCGAAGGAGATCGCCCAGGTGTCATGAGGGCTGTTGGCCGGAGCGGCTGGGATCTCCGAGCCGTCGCCCGACATGCTCTGAACGGCGACGGGCAGGAGGTTGGGCGGCTCGTAGCAGGCGCGATAGCTCGATCGCACCGTCTTGTAGGTCAGCACGTCGAAGCCCAACCGAGCGTAGTAGAGAATCCACTTGCTGTTGAGGAGAGGGCCGGCCGGGATGCCGAGCGGTGAGGCGACGGGCAGGCCGCAGAAATGCCACTCTCCGCGCGCCTCGGGAACTTCGATCTCAGGCGGGGAAGGAACGTTTTCGTAGTTCCAGTCGTAAGACCGGGCGATGTCGTAGCATTTCCCGGTCGCAGTCCCGGCGGCGCGTTGGACCATGCCTCGTCATTGTAGAGGACGGGTTGACGTGAGCCCTCTGATGTGAAACGAATCGCTGATCCAGCAGCGTGGACGCCGCTCCGGAACTTGCCCGTGGAGTGATCCGCACGCGGGCGGAGAAAAAAACGAAAAACCAAAAACGAAAAACTAAAAACGAAAAACTGACTGCCTCCACCATAGATCCGCACGCGGTCGGAGAAAAAACTAGAATGGGGTCTTCCGTCGGCCGTTCGGTCGGTGAATCCGCGGTGAACGTTACAGCGAAAAAGGTTCGGATCGTCAGCGCGGCGGTGGGGATCGCCGTTGCGCTTGCTTCTTGCGGCCGGGAAGTCGGCCCGGAACGACGCCCCAACGTAATCGTCGTCTTGACCGACGATCAGGGTTACGGAGATCTCGGAGCCCATGGCAACGACAGGATCAGGACGCCCCATCTGGACCGTTTTGCGGCGCAAGGGGTCGAGTTCACCAATTTCTACGTGAGTCCCGTATGCGCGCCGACCCGTGCGAGCCTGCTTACGGGGCGTTACTACTATCGGACCGGCATCATTCACACTTCACGGGGTGGAGCGAAGATGCATTCCGATGAGGTTACCCTCGCCGAGAGACTGCAAGCGGCGGGGTATCGGACGGGGATCTTCGGTAAATGGCACCTCGGAGACAACTATCCGATGCGACCGATGGACCAGGGGTTCGAGGAGTCTCTGATCCACAAATCGGGCGGCATCAATCAGACGCCGGATCGTCCGAACGACTATTTCGATCCGCTGCTCTGGAAGAACGGGCATCGTTTCGAAGCGAAGGGGTACTGCACCGATGTCTTCTTCGACGCTGCTCTCGCGTTCATCGAAAACAACAGGAATGAGCCGTTCTTCGCCTATATTCCAACGAACGCGCCGCACACGCCGCTGATCGTCCCGGACGAGTACGCGCGGCCCTATCTCGACGCGGGTCTCGACGAGGACACCGCCAAGGTCTACGGGATGGTCGAGAACATCGATGACAACTTCGGTCGCTTGATGGACAGGCTGGTCGAGCTGGGGCTGCGTGAAAACACCTTGGTGGTGTTCCTGACGGACAACGGCCCGCAGCAGCGCCGCTACACCGCGGGGCTGAGGGGCAGGAAGGCGTCCATGTATGAGGGCGGCATCCGGGCAATCAGTTTGTGGCAATGGCCCGCGGTTCTGGCGGCGCCGGCGAAGTTGGGTTCGATCGCGGCGCACATCGACGTGACTCCGACTCTGATGCAAGCCGCTGGCGTCGATCCGGACGGCGAAATGGACGGGCTCAGTCTGCTGCCGCTGCTTCGCGGAGAACCAGCCGGGCCGGATGACCGTAGCCTCTTCTTCCAGTGCCATCGCGGCCTCACGCCGAAGAAGTATCGGAATGCGGCGGTGCGGACTGGGGCGTACAAACTGGTTTTGGGTCCCGGTGCGTTCTCCGACGAAACCTGGAGCTTCACCGGGGCGGCGCCGACGGAGCTCTACGATCTGAGCACGGACCCGGGGGAAGAGAAGGACATCGCCGGGGAACGTCCGGACATCGTCGAGGATCTGCGAGCCCGCTACGAAGCCTGGTTCGAGGATGTGCGAAGCACGCGCTCGTTCGAGCCGGGGGTCATTCACATCGGGTCCCCGGTCGAGACCGTGTCCGTCCTTTCGCGGTATCAGGATTCCACGTATGTCGGCGGCCGTCCGACGACATGGAAGACGACGATCGAGCGGGCAGGGCGTTATGAAGTCCGTGTGAAACGAGAGGAAGAGGCTTGGTGGGCAGGGCCGGCGACGATCTACTTGAGTCGGAACGGTGTCGTGCAAGCGAAGGATCTGGCGCCGGGTTCGGATCATGCGTTCTTCGACCTGCCTTCGGGAGACGCGGAGTTGGAGGTATGGGCGCAGGCGCCGGGAAGCGGCCGGGCGATCATGACGGACAACAGCGCTGTCGGTAACGTCGTGCTGAGGAGGGTGGAATAACGGGGCGCCGGCTCCGGGGACAAGGACCGTGCCGTTCAAAGTGCATCTGGGTTCAGCGGCAGTGAACTCGCCGGCGTGGATGCGAAGCGGGCCGGGCCGGGTATTGGCCGTTCTGTTGGGCGTGTTGGCGCTTGCCGGGCTGCTTCTGTTCTTCACGGTTTTTCTCGTTGTCGGAGCGCTGTTGCTGATTTATTTCGGTGTGCGCTTGTGGTGGCGCATGCGCAGGTTGAGACGGCAGTCGATGCGCCGGCCGGCCGGCGATGTGGTCGATGTAGAGCACAGCGTGATGGATGCGGAGGTGATTGAAGCGCCGCGTCTCGAGGAGTAGAGCTGTGGGTCGTAAGAGCAGCCGGGCAGCCGGGCTGGAGCATTCCGTCTGCAACCTCCATTGCCCGGTTGTTGGCTTTCGGCGCAATGGGAGAAGTTCCCCCCCGTCAGTCAAGGAGAACGTCCCCCTGCAGATCGAGGGACTGAAGCCCTGCGAGCCACGAGCCGCCCGCGCCGGCAACTCGGCCTGCAAGCTTTTTCGCGAATCACGAGTCACGAGTGTCGAAACAGTACATTCGGGTACTGAAGCCCTTCAGTCTTTTTTTTCCGCCCCGGCCGGCATAGCATGAGGTCAGGATGTCGGGAATCATCCGGATCGACTTGCCCTCGGCGCGGCGCTCGCTGAAAAGGCTGACCCCCACGAAGGCAACATGGCTTTTATGCTCTTCACGAATCACGAGTCACGAAACACGGCCTTTACGGCCGTTCGGCTCGCCATGGGAACGAATGGGTCGCATCACGAAAAACCACCGCCCGGTCACTGTTTCCCTGCGTCCGGTCGCCTGGCAATCTTATTGCCCGGTCATTGCTGCCCTGTTCACTATTGTTCACTATTGTTCGCCATTGTTCGTCATTGTTCGTCATTGTTCAGTATTTTTTTAGTGGAGGCGCCCCGAGCTGCTGTCCGCGCTCCGTCCGCATCAGCAACACGGCCGGTAAGGTTTTTCATGAAACACGAGACACGCAACATATTTTTCCCCTGCCCTCCGGGGACTCCAAGGAGAGCAACCCCAAGCCCGGCCAACGGGTTTTTCACGAATCACGAGACACGAATCACGGACTTTGCCTCCGTCCGGACCGCCGTCCCCGCCGCCCCTTGACGACTTCGCTGCGAATCTGGCGGAGGCCATTCCTCGATATTCCGGGTTTCTTGCCGCAGGAGAACGGGGCCTTGCCGCGTGACAACGGGGTGTGGCCGGCTGTG
>JAPOOG010000122.1 GCA_026713545.1 Bryobacterales bacterium | reverse complement strand
ATGTTCGCCATTGTTCGGCTAAAAATATTGCCCCGCAAGCAGTGTCCACGCTGGGAGACGGGAATCATGGCCTGCCTGTCTCGCCAGGTGGCGAGGCGAAGTGCCTGCGGCTCACGAGACACGTAACACGGCCTTTATGGCCGATCGGTTCCCCGGGGGTGCGCAAGTGTCCCGCAACCAGAAACCGCCGACCGGACCGTCGCGCCCGCCGCCCCTTGATGACTTCGCTGCGAATGTTGACGGGGCCATTCCTCGACATTCCGGGGTTTTTACCGCGTGAGAACGGGTTTTTGCCGCCTGATAACGACTTTTTACCGAATCATAACGAGTCAAAAACTCGCTATTTCCCACAATTCCCCACAATTCCCCACAATTCGTCGGAATTCGTCGGCCCCCCCCGAGCTGGTGTCCGCGCGCCGTTGGCCGCAGCTCCCGCAGCCTCCGGGCTTCTTCCGTTGCCGCGAACGCAAAATGAAGCCATGCCGGGAAAGGGAAACGTTCTGGATTGCGTTGACAGGGTCACGTTCTGGTTGACAACAAATTCAATTGGACGTATGATTAAAACGGTCGTTTGAATTCTTGTGCCGGCCAAGCTGTCCGGTGCGTCAAGGTCGTAGCGAAATGGCAGCGGATACGAAAGAGCAGATTTTGGATGCCGCCGAGCGGATGTTTGCCGAAAACGGCATCCACGCGGTGTCGTTGCGGACGATTATTGCGGAGGCGGAGGTGAATCTGGCGGCGGTTCACTATCACTTCGGGTCGAAGGACGCTTTGGTCGAGGCGGTCTTCGAACGCCGTGTGGGGCCGGTGAACGAGGCGCGATTGGCGTGGCTGGACAGGTTGGAGGCCGAATGGGACGGAGCACCGCCGGTGGAGGAAGTGCTGCGGGCGTTCGTGACCCCGGCGATTCAGCTTGCGTTGGATTCGGAGCGCGGACGGACGTTCATGAAGACATGCGGCCGCTTCTATACCGAGGCGGGGGACCACCTGCAGCCGATTTTCGACCGTTTGTTCCGCAAGATCATCGAGCGCTATGTGGCGGCCTTCCGGAAAGCTTGCCCCGACCTGCCGCCGGCGGAGCTGCTTTGGCGGATTCACTTTACGGTCGGAGTCATGGTGCATACGCTGCTTGACAGCGAGAAGCTTCGACGAATTTCGTGTGGCGCTTGCGACCCGAGCGACGTCGAGGCGGTCGTGGAGCACATGGTGAACTTCGCGGCGGCGGGGATGAAATCACCCCCGGCGACGCTGCCGCGCAAGACACGGGCTGCGCTGGAACCGGAGGGCATCGAAGTGGGGGTTGGTTCATGAAACAGGCTCTCTGGGTGGTCATCGTCAGCGCGAGCTTGATGGCATCCGGCTGCGGCAACAAGTTTCAGGCGCCGCCGCATCCGCTCAGCATCCAGGCGCCCCAGGAGTGGACGGGCGGCAGGGCCATCACGGGCATATCGGACGCTCGTTGGTGGAGCTACCTGGGTGACGACGGACTCGACACCGCGATCAATGCGGCCCTGAAGCACAACTATGACCTGCGGACGGCGGCGGCGCGGGTGGAAGCGGCGCTGGCCGAGGCGCGGGCAGCGGGAGCGGATCTGCGGCCCACGATCGACCTGAACCTGGCGCGTGGACGGCAGCGGCAGAACTTCGTCGGGTTGCCGATTCCGGGGCGGGAAGGCAGCGTGCTCTCGACGACCTACTCCAGCGCCGGCGTGAACCTGGCGCTGAGTTGGGAGCCCGATTTTTGGGGTCGGATCAAGAGCGGTGAAGCGGCGGCGATAGCCGCGGTGGGAGTTCGTGCAGAGGACCTGTCGGCTTCTCGCTTGTCGCTTTCCGGGCAGGTGGCGAAGGCCTGGTTCGCCGCCGTCGAGGCGCGGCGGCAAGTGGGGTTGGCTCGGGCAACGCTGGAGAGCTACGACACCTCGGTCGCGCGCGTGCGGGAGCGTTTTGAACGCGGCTTGCGGCCTTCTCTTGACCTGCGGCTGGCGTTGACCGAAGTGGACAGGGCCAAGGCGCTCGTCGCGCAGCGGCAGGCGCAAGGCGCCTCCTTGATTCGACAGATCGAGATTCTGTTGGGGCGGTATCCGTCCGGCGCATACGCACTCGCTGAGGATCTTCCCGATCTGCCGGTACGCGTTCCCGGTGGCTTGCCGTCGGAGCTCGTTCATCGCCGCCCGGACCTGAAGACGGCCGAACAGGAGTTGTTGGCGTCGGATGCGCGAGTGGCGCAGTCGCGGGCCAACTTGCGTCCGCGTTTCAACTTGACGTCGCAGTTCGGAACCGCCAGCAATCAGTTGCATGACTTGATCAACGGCAATCTGATGGCGTGGAATCTGATTGGCGGGTTGCTCCACCCGATCTACAACCGCGGACGTTTGAAAGCGGGAATCGCCCGTGACGAAGCGCTCGTGACGGAGACGATGGCGCGCTACGAGAGTTCTCTTCTGCGGGCATACGGCGAAGTCGAAATCGCGCTCGCCGCGGAGGACATTCTGGCGCGGCAGGAAGACGCACTCGTGGCGGCGACCGAGAAGTCTCTGGCCGCGCGCGACTTGGCGGAAGACCGCTATCGGCGCGGCTTGGCGGACATCATTACGGTGCTTTCATCGCAACGGACGGCGCTCGATTCCGAAAGCCAACTGCTCGCGTTGCGCCGGCAGCGGCTCGACAACCGAGTCGATTTGCATCTTGCGCTGGGAGGCGGTTTTGAACCACCTGTGCCGGAGTCTGCAATCGAGGTTTCGCAGTTGTCAGCGGCGGAGGACTTATGAAAGTCGTAAGAATCGTGCTTCAGATTCTGTTGCCGCTGGCGATTCTCGGCATCGGCTGGTATGTGGCGGTGACGTTGGTCGAGGCTCGGGAGGAGCCTGAAACGGAGCCGATCGAAATACCGCTGCCGCTGGTGCAGGTGCTCGAGGTCAAGCCGACGGGCCAGCGGCTGACGGTGACAGCGGAAGGGACGGTGGTTCCGCGTACGCAGACGGAGTTGGTGCCGGAGATTTCGGGGCGTGTTGTTTGGGTGTCGCCTTCGCTCGCTTCGGGCGGTTTCTTCGAAAAGGATGAGGAACTGTTGAAGCTGGACCGGCGCGAGTATGAGTTGGCGGTCGTGCGGGCTCATTCCGCGGTGGCGCAAGCGGAGTTGATGCTGGCCACGGAGCAGGAAGAGGCGGACCTGGCGCGGCGAGAGTGGGAGAGTCTGGGCAAGGGCGAACCGACCGCGTTGACGTTCCGCGAGCCCCAGGTCGCCCAGGCCCAAGCTGCTCTCGCTTCGGCAAGGGCGGCGTTGGCGCAGGCCGAGTATGACCTCGAGCGCACCGTCGTGAAGGCGCCCTACGCAGGTCGGATTCGGTCGAAGAGCGTGGACGTCGGGCAGTTCGTAAGCCGCGGCGCGCCGGTGGCGCGCGTCTATGCGGTGGACTATGCCGAAGTGCGGCTCCCGATCCCGGATGCGGAACTGGCGTACGTGGACTTGCCTTTGGCGTTTCGTGGGCAGCTGGGCGATGTGAACGGACCGAAAGTGACGCTGCGCGCGCAGTTCGCCGGCCGCGAGCATACCTGGCAAGCGCGCATCGTTCGCACCGAAGCTGAGATTGATCCGCAGAGCCGCATGGTGCAAGCGGTGGCTCGCGTCGCGGACCCGTATGGTCAGGGGGGACGACCCGGCCGGCCCCCGTTGGCTGTGGGAATGTTCGTCGAGGCCGAGATCGAGGGCAGGTGGACTTCGTCGGTGGTGCTGCCTCGCGTAGCGCTGCGTGACGGGGACACGGTGTACGTCATCGATGATGACGGCCGCTTGGAGTTCCGCGCCGTCGATGTGCTGCGGGCCGAGCGGGAGCGCGTGCTCGTCCGTTCCGGCTTGCAACAGGGCGAACGGGTTTGTATTTCGAACATCGAGACGGCCATCGAGGGAATGAAGGTGGAAGTCATCGCTACAGAAGGGGAAGCCGTTCCTGGGTCGTAGTGGGGAAGCGGAGCTGTCCATGCACGGATTGATCTCTTGGTTTGCCCGTAACGGGGTTGCCGCCAACCTGTTGATGATCGTCATCATCGTGATGGGAGCGATGACGATCCCGAGGTTGAAGAAGGAAGTCTTTCCCGAGTACGCAATCGATATGGTGACCGTGTCGGTGGATTTCCGCGGCGGCACGCCGGAGGAGATCGAGGAGACCGTCTGCATCCGGATCGAGGAAGAAATTCAGGATCTGGACGGCATCAAGAAGATCACCTCGACGGCGGCGGAAGGCAATGGGACGGTAAGTGTGGAAGTGGCGCCGGGATATGATTCCCGCCGGCTGCTCGACGACGTCAAGTCGCGGGTGGATTCGATCGACACGTTCCCCGACGAAACGGAGAAGCCGGTGGTGCGGGAAATTCTGAACCGGCGGCAGGTGATCAACGTTTCGATCTCCGGCAACACGAATGAGAAGACGCTGAAGCGGCTGGGCGAACAGGTGCGTGACGAGATCATGGACCTCCCGGGGATCACGCACGCCGAACTGGTCAATGCGCGGGACTACGAGATATCCATCGAAGTTTCGGAGGAGGCGCTGCGGCGTCACAACCTGACTTTCGATTTCGTGGCGCAGAGGGTGCGGCGTTTTTCGCTGGACTTGCCGGGGGGGTCGCTGAAGACCGAGACGGGCGATATTCTGCTGCGGACAAAGGGGCAGGCCTATGTCGGTCAGGACTTCGAAAAGCTCCCGCTGTTGACGAAACCGGACGGCACGAAGCTGTATCTCGAAGATGTTGCCACTGTGGTGGACGGCTTCACGGATACGGATGAGTGGGCATTTTTCAATGGCAAGCCGTCGATGATGGTGTCCGTGTATCGAGTAGGGGATCAGAACGCCATCACGGTGTCGGCGACCATTCACGACTACGTTGAGCAGGCGCGTGCCCATTTGCCGGAAGGCATTGCCATCGAGGTCTGGAAAGACAATGCGTCTTTCCTGCGAGGCCGTATCGATTTGCTGCTGCGGAATGCCGCGAACGGGCTGGTCCTTGTGTTCATCGTGCTGGCGCTGTTCCTGCGGATGCAGCTCGCGTTTTGGGTGACGATCGGGATTCCGATTTCGTTCCTGGGGGCGTTGGCTCTGATGCCGCTGTACGGCGGTTCGATCAACATGATTTCGCTGTTCGCGATGATTCTGGTGCTGGGCATCGTTGTGGACGACGCCATCGTCGTGGGCGAGAGTATCTTTACCGAGCAACGACGCGGGAATAAAGGCGTGGAAGGGTCGATTCGGGGGACGCGGACCGTCGGTGTGCCGGTGATTTTCGGTGTGCTGACAACCGTAGCCGCGTTCTCGCCGATGTTGTTCCTGCCGGGGTACATGGGCAAGATCTGGCGGATGATTCCGCTAGCCGTGATTCCGGCTTTGCTGTTCTCGTTGATTGAATCGCAGCTTGTGCTGCCGCATCACCTGTCGTGGACACGGGCGCACAGCGATCAGGGCCGGCGTCGGAATCTGCTGGCGAGAATGTGGATCGCGTTTTTCGGCTTCTTCGACGCGTCGCTGCAGTGGTTCATCCGGAACATCTATGGGCCGGCGCTCAGACGCATGCTGAACTGGCGCTATGTGACGATGGCGGTGGCGGCTGCGACGCTCATGTTGACCCTGGGGTTGGTCGGCGGCGGCTTCCTGGAGTTCACGTTCTTCCCGCAAGTCGAGGCGGACTATGTCATCGGAACGGTCACGTTTCCCCTGGAAACTCCGGCAACCGTAACCGAGCGGGCGGTAAAGAAAATGCAGGCGTCGGCGGAGCGTCTGCAGCGACAGATTGATGCCGAATCGGGAGAGAAGGTGTTTCGTCACCTGCTGGCGTCGGTGGGAAATCAGCCCGTGACGACGGAGAACCGTCAAAACACCGGTGAGAGAACAGCCGGCGACGGCGGTTCCAACATCGGTGAAATCGGAATCGAGCTGACTCCGTCGGAAAGCCGTACGATCCCGAGCGGTGAATTGGCCAACCGCTGGCGAGTCTTGACAGGGCCGATTCCGGGCGCCGTCGAGTTGAAGTTCACGGCGGACTTGCTGGCGGGGGGCTCCGACATTGACTTTCAGCTCCGCGGACGCGACACGAAGGCGTTGCGCCAGGTGGCGGAGAAACTCAAGGCCAAATTGGCGGAGTATCCGGGTGTCTATGACATTACGGACTCCTTCCGGGGCGGCAAACCGGAGGTCAAGCTGGCTCTGAACTCGGAAGGAGAGGCGCTGGGGTTGACGCTTCAGGATCTCGCGAATCAAGTGCGGCAGGGATTCTATGGCGAAGAGGCGCAGAGGATTCAGCGGGGACGCGATGACATCCGGGTGATGGTGCGTTATCCGAGGGAGGAGCGAAACTCTCTGGGCGATCTCGAGTCGATGCGGATCCGGACGCCAAGCGGGAACGAGGTGCCGTTCTCAACGGTTGCGGACGCTTCATTGGGCCGCGGGTTCGCGAAAATCCGGCGGGTCGACCGGCAGCGCGTCATCAACGTGACGGCGGATGTCGATGCTTCACAGACGAATGAGAACACGGTCATTGAAGACGTAAGCCGCACGTTCCTGGAGCCGCTGATCGCGACGCAGTACTCGAATGTCAGCTTCTCGCTGGAAGGGCAGCAGCGCGAGCAGATGGAGTTGCTGAACGAGTTGGCGATGGGTTTCGCCGTAGCGCTATTCGTGATCTATGCATTGATGGCGATCCCGTTCAAGTCATATTCCCAGCCGTTGATCGTGATGATCGCCGTGCCGTTCGGGATCGTCGGCGCGGTTTGGGGACATGCGGTTATGGGGTACGAGTTGAGCATCATGTCGATGCTGGGCCTCGTCGCGTTGACGGGCGTAGTCGTCAACGACAGTCTCGTGTTGGTCCACTACGTCAATAGTCAGCGCAACGAAGGAAAGGGTCTGTACGATGCAGTGCGCACCGCGGGGCTGGTGCGTTTCCGGCCGATTCTGTTGACGTCTCTCACGACAGCGGCAGGCATTACGCCGCTGATGCTGGAAGAGAGCGTGCAAGCGAAGTTCTTGATCCCGATGGCCGTGGCCCTCGCTTTCGGTGTGTTGTTCGCGACCGTGATTTCGCTTGTGCTGGTGCCGTCGTTGTATCTGATTATCGAGGACATCAAGCAGTCGGGGCGTTGGGTGATGCGAGGGCTGGTGTGGATCTATCGTCCTCTGCCGGAGCCTTCGATGGCAGCCGGTACAGACTCTCCGTCCGTATCCGGGACATCGCTGCTCGAGTCGAACGGTGCGCCCGGCCCTCGTCAAGTCGGAGCGGTCTCGAGCGGCACGGACCCCATTGGCAGAGGCGTTTCGCCGCTCGCTGTCCAGCGCAAGGATGATTAACCGTTCAGAAAGGGTACAGGGAGGTCTGGTTTCGCGATCGCCATGATCTTGCCCGAGAAGCTCCCAGGTAGGCTCCTGTTCGTCTTTCTGACGACGTTTCCTTTTGC
This sequence comes from Bryobacterales bacterium, assembly GCA_026713545.1. Classification (GTDB taxonomy): domain Bacteria; phylum Acidobacteriota; class Terriglobia; order Bryobacterales; family UBA6623; genus JAPPLB01. The sequence continues at coordinate 40,387 of JAPOOG010000122.1, read as the reverse complement.
GAATGCCCAGAACGGCGCCGAGGATGCGCTTCCGCCTATCGAAACAATCATCCAAAAGGCCCTCGCAAGGGCCGAGTGGCAGAAGAAGTTGGAGATCAGCCGCATCTCCTTGGCTGAGCTGATCAAGGTGACTGAGCGTCTTGACGATGAGGGCTCAACAGAATCCAGGGAAGAAATCGTCTTTCGAGAAAGCCTGCACGACGGTCATTATTTCCATGAGAAGATTCTCGTCAACGGCCGCAAGTTGACGGAAAAAGAAGCAAATGACGAGAAAGCCCGCAAGGAGAAGTTCCTGAGGGAAATCGAGCGCAACCGAGGGAACAAGTCCTACAAACCGAAGAACGATCGAGTCGAGTTCAATCGCGAATTGGTCGAGCGCTATCAGGCGAAGCTGGCAGGTCGGGAAACCGTTCACGGCCGAGAAGCCTATGTGATCGAGTTCGAACCCAGGCACGGGAAACTACCCGTAAGAAGGCGGATGGATTATGCGCTGAACAAGTCGAATGGCCGCGTATGGATCGACTCCGAAGACTATGGCGTCGCGCGCGTCGAGTTCCACTTGATGGAGCCCGTGCGTCTATGGTACGGGATCCTCGGGAACGTGACCGTCGCCGACGGACTCGTGGAGACGATCCGGAACGAGGAAGGCTTTTGGCTGCCCCGCGCGATGAAAGTCTATATGGACGGACGTATTCTCTTCACGTCTCTCCACCACCGGTCCCTCAGAAGATGGCGCTACCCCGATGAGGGTGAATCGCTGTCCGTGGGCCACTGAACGTTTTCGGTTTCCCCCGTGGCTTCCTTCTCGACAGCTCGGCCGGAATGCCGATGGTAGCGGGACTTCACCAGTAGCCGTAACCTCGCAACCCTGATCCCTGACTGAAACTTCGCGTGAGTCGATCAGCCGATTGCGGCGGTTACGACAGGTCGCCGAGAAGCTCGCGTAGTTGCGCCTCGTCCAGAACGGGAATGCCCAAAGCCTGGGCCTTATCGAGCTTGGATCCGGCCTTTTCGCCGGCAACGACATAGGTCGTCCTCTTGCTGACCGATCCGATGACCTTTCCTCCGGCCTGTTCGATCAGCCGCCCGGCCTCGTCCCTTGTCAGAGACGGCAAGGTCCCGGTCAGCACGAAAGTATTGCCGGTCAGCGGCGTTTCTCGCCGCTCGACCTTCTTCTCGCCTTCGAATCGCAGACCAGCATCGCGTAACGCAGCGAGCAAGCGTTGATTCTCCGGCTCCTGGAAGAAATCGACGACTGCCTGCGCTACCCGAGGTCCGACGTCCTCGACTTCCTGCAACTCTTCCAGCGACGCGGCGCCTAGCGCATCGATCCCACCATAGCTGTCCATGAGTATCTGCGCCGTTCTCTCACCGACGTAGCGAATCCCCAGCCCATACACGAGCCGCGCCACCGAGCGTGAGCGGGAATCCTCGATGTTGTTCAGCAGGTTTTCCGTCGACTTCTTGCCCATCCGCTCCAGCGACTCGATCTGATGCTTATTCTGATCCTTGTTCAGTTCATATAGGCCTGCCAGACTCTCGATCAATCCCTTGCCGACGAACTGCTCGACCAGGGCCTCGCCCAGACCATCGATGTTCATCGCCCGGCGCGACGCGAAATGCAGAATCGACTCCTTCAGCCGCGCCGGACAATTCGTGTTGATGCAACGTTTGATGGCTTCTCCTTCTTCACGCACGACCCGTGTTTCGCACACGGGACATGATTCCGGTAACGAGAACGGTTTTCGGTCTTCGCCCGGCGCCACCACCCGCACGACCTTGGGAATCACATCGCCGCTGCGCTCGATCAGCACCGTATCGCCGATCTGCAGTTCCAGCCGTTCGATTTCGTCTTCGTTATGCAGGGTCGCCCGCGACACGGTTACGCCGCCGACGGCTACCGGCTTGAGCCGCGCCCTCGGCGTGAGCGCTCCGGTGCGCCCTACATTTACCTCGATGTCCTCGACCACCGTCTCCGCCTGCTCCGCCGCCCATTTGTAGGCCACGGCCCAGCGAGGCGCTCGTGATCGCGCGCCCAGCTCGCTCTGGAGCGTCGTGGAGTCCACTTTTATGACGAGCCCGTCGATTTCATAAGGCAGCGACTCCCGAGCTACTCCCCACTCGGCGGCGAAAGTAAGTATGGGCTCCACTCCCTGAAACAGCGCTCGATTCGTGTTCACCTTGAACCCGTAGGTCTCCAGCGCATCAAGAGTATGCCAGTGCCGGTCGAACATCGACGAGCCGTTTCGTAATAGTGCGTAGGCATAAAAGTCCAACCGCCGCGATGCCGTAATCTGCGGATCGAGTACGCGGAGCGCTCCCGCTGCGGCGTTTCGCGGATTCGCGAACGTTGGCTGCTCTTCCCGCAAACGCTCCGCATTCAGCTTCTCGAACGACCGCCGCGTCATCACGACCTCGCCGCGTACTTCCACCTCTCCGGTCCAATCGATCTTCGTGCCCGAAATCGAATCGAGCCGCAACGGCAGGGAACGAATCGTCCGTGCGTTCTCGGTGATTTCTTCCCCGGTGTATCCGTCTCCTCGGGTCAGCGCACGTGTCATCAGCCCGTCGACGAATTGCACGGCCATCGAAATCCCGTCCAGCTTCAACTCGGCGACGTAATCCATCGTTTCCAAGTCCGCCCGCTCCCGCACGCGCCGGTCGAACTCGAGCAGGTCACCGTCGCTGAAGGCATTGTCAAGACTGAGCATCGGCGACAGATGGGCCATCTTCACGAAGCCGTCGCGCGGTGGAGCGCCTACCCGCTGCGTCGGCGAATCAGCCGCAACGAGCCGCGGATACTCCTTCTCCAACCCCTGCAGCTCGCGCATCAGTGCGTCGTACTCGGCGTCGGAAATCTCCGGTTGGTCGAGCACGTAGTACTGTTTGTCGTGGTGTCGGATGGTTTCCCGGAGGGTGGCCGCACGCTGCTCGACGTCGGCCGGGACATCGCCTGGGCCCATGGACGTTACTATTATAGAAATTTATCTTTCATGCACTTTCGGAGAGCGGTTCTCATATATAACCCGACTTCCGGGCGAAAGCGTAACAAGCGGGAAAGGACCGTCCTCCGAGCTTGCGACGCTATGAAGCCGTCGGTCGAGAAGGTGCACTTGGCGCGGACTTCCAGCCAGGGCGAAGCCACGCGCCTTGCCGCAAAGGCCGTCGCCGACGGCTGTGACTTGGTTGCGTCTTGCGGCGGCGATGGCACCATCAACGAAGCTATCCGCGGCATGGCAGGCTCCGACGTACCCCTGCTCGCTCTCCCGGCGGGAACCGCAAACGTCCTGGCCGAAGAGGTCTCGTTTCCCGTCGATCCCGCCAAGACGGCGGCCTTGCTTCCTTCGCTTGTCGCCGTGAAAGTGCCGCTCGGCCGCGTCCGGAAGCGGAGTGTGGATGAGAGTTCGCGTGTTTTCTTGCTCATGTGCGGCGTCGGCGTCGACGCGGATATCGTTTATCGCCTGAACACTCGCCTCAAGAAATATCTCGGCAAGGGTGCCTATGTGCTCGGCTCACTGGAGCAGTTCCAACAACGCAAGTTCCAGCACTTCGATGTCCGCATCAACGGCGAAATCCACGGCTGCACCTTCGCGCTCATCAGCAAAAGCCGCCGCTACGCCGGAAAGCTGATCATCGCTTCCGGAGCACACTTGCTTGCCCGGTATTTTCAGGTCGTCCTCTTCCACGGCGAGACGCCTCTGCGCTATGTCGGTTATCTGGCCCAAGTCGCCACCGGTACGCTCGATCAATTCGAAGGCGTGACCTTCCATCGCACCGATTGCGTCGAGCTCCTCCCCCGCTCTGGCGGGCAGGTTCATATCGAAGTCGACGGGGAATATGCCGGTCGTCTCCCTGCGACCGTCGAAACCGTTCCCGACGCGCTGACGCTGTTGCTTCCCCGTGAATACGTAGAACGCCGGCCGTCGGTTCCGCTTCGTTCACAAGCCGTGTCGAGCGTCTCCCGGCTGTAGCCGATGGAGAACCTGACTCATACTCTGGTCGGAGTTCTCCTCGCACGAGCCGGTCTCGATCGCTGGACACCCCGCGCCACGGCCCTCTGTATCGTCGCGGCCAACCTGCCCGACATCGACATCGTCACGGCCGGATCGTCCATCAATTACCTCACATACCACCGGCACATCACGCACTCGCTCCCGGCTGTGCCCGTGATGGCTGCCTTGACGGTGCTGATCGTCGAGGGTGTTCACCGCGTTGTTCGACGCGGCGGCGGCCGAATCCGCTGGAGACCCGCTTTCGCTGTCTCCCTGATCGCAACGCTCTCTCATGCTGCGCTTGATATGACGAACGCTTACGGAACGCGCCTCTGGCTCCCGTTCGATGGTCGCTGGTCAAGCTGGAATCTCCTTTTTATTGTCGATCTCTGGGTCTGGGCGATTCTTTTGGCCCCACTGTTGATCTTGTTTGCCCAGCGGGTCATCCGCAGCAGAGCGGGTCCGGGGTATGCTCCGAAACTCGCCTGGGCCGGGCTGGCGATCCTCGTCGCCTATATCGGATTCCGAGCGGTTCTGCACGACCGCATCATCGCGGACCTCAACGAAGGAATGTACGCTGGCGGACCGCCGGTCCGCGTAGCCGCCTTCCCTCTGCCGCTGGAGCTCTTCCGATGGAGCGCCTTCGTTGAGACCGAGCGGTTTTTTCTGACCAGGATCTCCGACGCTCGCCGCTCCTCGGCGTCTCGGGAGTGGCGATGCATCGACAAGGCGGAAGAGACCGCCATCCTGCAAAAAGCGCGCTCCGGGCCCGTCGCGAAACGGTATCTCGACTTCGCCGCCTATGCCCGCGCCGAGGTTACGCCCCTCCCCACCGGCCATCGCATCCAGTTCAGCGACTTCCGCTTTCGCCGCGGCGAGGCCGCCGGCTTCCTCTGCACCATTGAACTCGGCCGCGACCACAACATCATCAACGAGGAGTTTCGCTTCTGGGGCGGCTCCGGCCTCTTCTCCTTTGCCCAACGCCTGCTCCCATCGCTCTTCTCGGCCCACACCGATCCGGAATAAATCCGCCGCGGCCTTCCGCAGTAGCGACCTGCTGGTGGGGTAATCTCTTGCGGCGATGGGATCGATGCACGGGTTCGGCATCGAGGAGGCCTCGATCAACGTCAACTCCCAAGCGCAGCCCAAGAAACTCCCTCTGAGCCTGCCGGCAAAGAGCTATTGAGGTCTCTGCCTATAATGACCGTAGCCCTTCTACTCGCGGTGAGGTGCGAGAGTGGTTGAATCGGGCGGTCTCGAAAACCGTTGAGGTCTTGCGGCCTCCGTGGGTTCGAATCCCACCCTCACCGCCATCACTTCGTTCTACAACCAAACTTCCAGCTCCTGATCTCCCTCTCTCAGTCTGCAAGTTACTCTGGCAGTTGCAGTTCCGTTCTTTGTGGGCAACTTCGGAGAGGTCGCGATTCCGGCCAGCTAGTCGCACGGTCATACGCAAAACGATCATCGTTTTCGGGCTGTCGGAACTGTTGCACTGTGATCGATCCATACTGGGAGCGTCTACTAATTCGGAAACCGGCCAAGTTCCTCTGCGAAAATGTGCCAACAATGGATGGTGCAAGGAGAGGGGAATGCGATTGCAAGAGGATCGCCTCCCGTCTCGCCCGGGCGATGACTCCTCCGGCCGGCCAGCCAGCAGATTCAGCTATCGCTTGAACGGCTTCTGGCTCCGGCCTGCGGTTCTCACCGGGAGATGCTTGAGGGAGAGAAAGTGACCCACCGGCGAAATAGCGACAGACTTGCGATTACCCTTGGAGTCGAGGAGGAGTTCTTCCTTATCGATCCGGAAACCGGCGATTTGCTCCGCGAACCCGATGAGGGCATCTACGAGGTCTGCCAGGAAAGGACCGGACGGCACAAGTTCGTTCGCGAGTTCCTGCGCTCACAGATCGAAACGAACACTTGCGTCTGCACGTCGGTCGAGGAATTAAGATCGGCCATTTGCGAATCACGCCGGATCTTGGTCCAGACAGCCGAAGAGCACGGCGCGTCAGTGCTGGCAACCTCCACGCATCCGTTCGCTTCTTGGGAGACGCAGGTGGTCACTCCCGGCCAACGATACCGCGATTTCGTGATCGCGTTTCAGGAATCCTTGCGTCGGTTCCTCGTTGGCGGAATGCACATTCATGCCGGGTTCGGCAACAGGGATTCCCGAGTGCGCATCATGACGGCCCTCCGGCGTTCCCTGCCGCTGCTCCATGCCCTCTCCGGCTCTTCTCCGTTCAACGAGGGTCGCTTGACAGGTTTCAAATCGTACAGGCTGAACCTGGTAGGCAACTTGCCGCGAACGGGTCTGCCGAATGCGTTGGCCTCGTGGGACGAATTCGATGACTTGGTGAACGACTACCTTCGAATGCGCTTCATTAGGGACGGCAGTGAGTTGTGGTGGGACATCCGGCCGTCACGCTCCTTTCCAACGGTGGAATTGCGTATCTGCGACATTTGCACGCGCGTCGAAGACGCAATGTGCATCGTTGCCCTCTTCGCATCGCTTGTCCGGTACCTGCTTCGCCGGGACGAGGAGGGTGCTCTGCCACAGGACCCGCCCATCGAGATCATCGCCGAGAACCGCTGGCTGGCACAGAGGTACGGCGTGATGGCCTTCCTCGGCGATCCCGAGCAAGGCGGGCGAATGGACATCGATGATTACACGGCCCTGCTGATCGAAGAACTCGCAGACGACGCCCAAGCCCTCGGATGCCACGCCGAGCTGCGCCATGCCAAAGAAATCGTTCGAGAAGGCACTGGAGCGGACCGGCAGGTCGACCATTTCAGGCTGCGCCGGCTGGAAGGGGATACCGAAGCCGAGGCGTTGCGTTCGGTCGTAAAGCTCGCGGCTGACGAGACGAAGGAAGGAATCGGGCTCGCCGAATTTGAATAACGGCCACGCGGTGGCGCAGCTCGTCAATGTAGCGAATGCCACCAATGAGCTGAATCGAATCTTGTCAGAGGTGCGTACCGAACAACGATGTCGGCGATCACGCGCGCCCTTGTCACACCCCTGCTCCTTGTTCTCACATCGTCCAGCGGCTCGGCGGAGAGGAGCGAGTTTCGTGCATCCGTCGGACCCCGAGGCCCCCGCCGCGCAGAAAGTGCCGCTCGACGCTCTATTGGCTAATGCGAAACCCAAGAGAGTCAATATTTTCCCGAACATGCAACGGAGAACTCACGCTCCAAGCATGTCGGCTTTTCAGCAATCGATAGGCCCGGTGTCGTCCAGATTGGAATGCCCGCCTGCGAGGCAGGCTGAGGCTCGTTGTCCCTGTCAACTATTTCCCGGACACAGGTCTCGCAACGACGGGTGGACGCGGAATATTACCCGGCGGGCGGCGTACCGACACGTCTTCGAACAAGAGCGACGGGACGACCAGGGATGCCATGATCCCCGACCGGCGGGAAGGCATCACGAAACCGAATGGGTCGAACGACGGACTGCTATGCCGGAACAGGATGGTGTGGTTGGTAAGAGCTTCGGACGCCGCGACGATATCTCGGAAGCTGCTCTCCGACAGCCCAGTCAGCACAGCCTCGCGAATGAGTTCCTCGCGGCCGTCTGGAAAGACCTTGACCGCGACCACCGCCCTGATCAACCGGCCTCCGCTTGAGCGGCCGCCCCGCCTTGCCTGGAACCGGCCCGCACCTGGTTCCTGGAGCCGTCTCACGACAATACCGTACTCCAGCTCCCTCTCCTCCAGCAAGGCGAGGAATTCTTCGGTCATCTCCGCTGCCGTCAGCCCACTGCTCGACATCAGGAGGAGGTTGGACGGGGCCGGTCCACCAGCCCGCATATGGCCGTTGCTCTGAGGAATCCCCTCTATCGGATTGCGCGTCGACAGCAGTGTCTTGAGTATGCCGCGCTGGACGAGCACCGTCTCGCGGGCGGGTACACCTTCGTCATCTACCGCGTAGCCTCCCCAAAGCGTGCCCTGCTCGTTTTGCCTGAGGTCCGGGTTGTCCACTATTGCCAGGAATCGTGGCAGGACTCGACTGCCAAGCTTGTCCTGGAACGGATTGGTCAAGCGGTCCCCTACCCGACGCGTCCGCTGGTCGTCCGTGATGGGAGCCTTCTGGACGAGCAGCCGTGGAACCAGAACTTGGCGCACCAGTTCCGCCGCTGCCTGCCCCTCGAACAGCACGGGCCCTGCGTAGCGTTCGAATATCTGTGCTTGCCGAAGGTCCTCGAGTCGACCGGCCAGCGCATGGCCTTGCTCGGCCAGCTCATCAAGGCCAGGGAGGTCGTCCCAAATTCGGCCAAATGCTGTGAACGAATCGGAAATCTCCGTTCCGTCGTCAGCTCGTGTCCCTGCCCTTACGGTCACCATGGCAGTGGGATCATCGCGGATGAATGACGATCCCTCGCTGTTCACGTACTGGACGCGCACATGACGCGCTCGTGCATCGACCGAAGAGACGTGGATATCCGTGTGCTCCTTGAACAGAGCCGACAAGCCGATTGTCAAAGCGCCGACAGTGTCCTCCTCCGCTACGGGAAAAGCCGGGCCGCCTTCGTGCTTGTACCGATCCTCGATGCTGAAGTCCGGCGTTTCCTCGACGACAGTTTCGTTCTGGAGCACAGCGCGCTTCTTCGCGATCCGCTCGAGAGCGTCCTTGTATGCGCGGTCCGTCGCCAGCCAGATCGCGCGACGGAGCTCTTCATAGTCGTCTTCCAGGGGCAGCAAAGTAGGACCGAAAGAAATATCCACCAACGAGGTGAAGTCCGGTCGGGAGAAGAAGTTGGTGTTGTCGAGATCACGGTCCCCGACCCTGACCTCGACATGCAGGGTTCGTCTTGCACTCTCTCCACTTCCGGAGAGACCGCCCAAGGATGCTGTGGCGCTAATCACCGTGACCTCTTGAACGGTGTATGAGACGAAGTACGGCTGTTCCAGTTCGCCCAGCCGCAGTTCGTTCATGCTGCGAGACAATTCGTCCTTCATCGCCTGCATCACCACGCTGGGCTGCGCGACGGCCGGGAGCCAGGCGATGCACAGCGACAAGAAAAGGGTGTAGATCCGCGTGCGGTTCATTGGAGGCCTCCCGGAGCGAGCAGGCGCCCACTCTGCGCCAGGCCCGAGGGTGCTGGCAGAATAGGCGGGCGTTGCTGGGATTTCTCTTTTCGTTGCACTTCAATCTGGGAGACCAGTATCGGAGGCGAGATCGCACTGACCGGAACGCCTCCGGATTCCGCACCGCAAACCCCGTTGAACGTTGTGCGTTCCATTCCGCCTGCTGCGATCTTGCTGAATGTTGTGAGCGGTGTGCCGATCAGGTCGACTCCGCGCACGAGTTCCTCACGGCCGTCCAGGTAGATGCGGTACACCATGGTCGGGAGGACATTGAATGAATTCGGCAGGCGCCGGCCCGTGAACGTGAAGCCCCCTTGGATGGCGTCAAAGAGCAATCCGTACTCCTTGCCCTCGTCCCGCAACCGCTTGAGGAGCATTGCCTTGAGTTCGCTTTCCGACAGCGGCTTCTCCACTTCGACGAACAGGTTCGACTGCCTGGCAACAGCGGCGAACCCGGGTTGTTTCCTCCCGTGGCCGTTGGAACCGGAGAACCCCTCGATCGGCTTGCGAGACATGAGAAACCCCTGCAATAGGCCCTGGTCGATAACCACCACCCGCTGGCCTTTGACTCCCTCGTTGTCAAACCTGAAGGAGCCGGCGAGATCGGTCCCTCCGGCGTGGCGGATGGTCGGATCGAACACGACCGAGAAAGTCTCTGGCAGCACCGACTCGCCAGTCATGTCCTTGAAGGTCTGGGCATCGTCGGCCTCGCGCTGCCGGTGACCCTCGACACGGTGACCCAGGATTTCATGGAAGAAGACACCGCTGGCACGCCCGGAAAGAATGGCGGGCCCGCTGTACGGCTCCGCAACCGGTGCGACTCTCAGGGCCTGGAGATCGACGATAACCTGCCTGACGGTTTCCATAACTGTCTCTTCGTCGGGCATGCCGTCCTCGTCGAAAGCAAAGAACTGCTCATAGCGGGGCAGGTTCATCCCGTCTTCGGCCTTCGTCGAACCAAAAACGCCCAACCGGTACGACGTGCGCGAGGTTCTGATCCTGGTCCCCTCGCTATTGACGTACCATCGCGTCTCAGCAACGGTCGAGAAGCTCACTGAACCGGTGTAAATGTGATCGGCCTCAGCGAACGGCGCTGAGTACCGCTTGAGCTTTTCGGCCCACCCGGAGGTGTCTATCGTGATGGACCGTGGCGGCTCCCTGAATTCCACGGCCTGCTGCGGGGAAAAGTCGGCAGCCCGGTCCTCTTCATCCACCTTGATCCGGACGCTTGCCCTGACTCGGGAAAGCCGCTCGGTTGCTTGCCGGTACTTTCTGTCCGTCGCAAGCCAGAGGACGGTTCGGAGCGCTTCGGGGTCGGATACCGGTACCTGTGTCCGCGACCGTACCCGGAAGTCGAATCCCCTGCCGGTTGGATGCGTGTTGTCTAGGTCCTTGTCGCCCACCCGCAGATCAATGTCGAGGACACGGTCCTCACTTCGCGAATTCTGAGAGACCGCCCCGAACGAAGCAACTACCGAGGCTCGGTCCTGCTGGGTAATCTCGTAGCTGAGGAAGTAGAGCGGAGAGCTCTCTTCGGAAAGGACCTCTATCGAGCGATCAAGTTCCGCCGCCATTACGCCGAGCACGTCGACTGCGGCATCTGCGACCCTGATGAACGACAGGAAAGCGATTGTGCACAGCACGATCCTCTTGAATTGATTGGCGAACTTCATTGGCTGGTTCCCGAGTCCCATTGCACTAAAGAAGGGCAGTGCGATGGCCGCCATTATCATAAGCGAGCCGTACACGAACCTCGTTGACACCTGAGTGGTTTCGCCTTGGGGAGTGGAAGGTCCAAAGATCGAAAGCATCCCGCCCCGGTTTCGTATTGCCTCAGGAGAGGTCGATCGGTGTGTCTGACACCCTCTGTTTCCTCGGTTGGGAGCGATTTGACAACCAATTGCAGGGCCACAACCAGAACCAGGACAGCCGCGGTCCCGCAGACGCCAGCATAGCTCCAAGCCGTCTGCCGATTTGCGATACATCCATGGTCCGACCAACCTTATGGCGTAATGGCCTGTGGGAAGAAGCCCGGAGGTGACCGGGGCTCTGCTGAACTCCGCCTGCTCCGATGCTCAGAAATGGCAACGTCCTATTATTCGCACGCGAAAAACTTTCTCTTTTGCGTTGATATCGAATAAGCAGTGTTTATAAAGCTCGAAAGGCTTGTGATACGCTCAGCCCGTGAACAAATCCAGGGTCATGGCGCAGATTGCGGCGCTGTTGCTTACGGTTACGATTGTCAAGGTCTCCGGAGAGGCGGCGGTTCCCTGCGCGGAAAATTCAGTTACGGCCGCCGGCATCCGCTCCACAGAGGATGTCGAGGCCTTTGTGCAGTGCGCTTATGAATACGTGCAGGAAATGGGCTTCGAAGAAGCGTACCGTGCCTTTCACGAGGATGAGCACTGGAATAGCGGTCAATTCTACGTGTTCGTCAGAATGCTGGCTCCCCGCTCGGAGCTGTCGGAGCGCATCGTCCAGCCTACGGATCCAAGCAGTGAGAGGATACCTTTGGGCCCCCTCATCGACGGCTTCGGAACGGACGTGATTGGAGAATTCTTCCGTGTCTTGCAACAGCGAAACCGCGGCTGGAGCTATTACGAGTTTCTGAACCCGGAGAGCGGCCTGATCGAGCCGAAAGCTGCCTACCTTGTACGAATCGATTGGCAAGGGGAGGACGCCGTGCTCGGTGCGGGGATCTACCGCCGCGACATCCCCGGCGCCTGCCATGCCGCTCAAGTCAACGCCACCCTGCTGTCGGTCGATCCGTCCATGGAAAGGCTGGAAGAGTTCGTCCGCTGCGCAGCTATGGAAGTCGAGTCGAAGGGATACTTCGCCTTACCGTTGCTGGAGAGCGATCCGCGCTGGCAGGCCGGATCGATCTACTTGTTCGGGACGGATCTGATAGGAAACCAGTTGTTTTCGGGGATGTGGAACGGCGAGCATTTTCCGGAGTGGGGGCGAGATCCCCGGACGTTTTTTGACGGTCGGGATGTGATAGCCGTGGCGGAGGCGTTCGGGGAAAGCCAAGCCTACTATCATGCGATCCATCCCGAGACGGGGAGATGGCAGCGCAAGGCCGCCTTCATCAAGCGGCTAACGGGGCAGGGGGTACCGGTCCTGATCGGCGCCGGAATCTACATCGACTGCCCGCCGGGCGGATGCGGCAGCGCGGACGCGACGGCTTGCGTAGCGGCCCGGCAAACGTTGGCTGACTTCCCGGCCATGCAAGTTCAGTACGGTTTCTACACCGATTACAATCCGGTGAGTTATTCCGTAGCGCAGGAGTCCGAGTCGCAGCGACCGATGGGCTACGAGCCGGACCTGGTCGCAGCCGTCGAGGCCTTGTCGGGGGGCAGGCTGAGCTTCAACACGTTGGCCATCGGCAATCCTTTCTCCGGAATCTGGCTCAAGGCGGCGCAAGAGCCACATGACATGGTGGGTGGCGGCATCACCGCATTGCCCGAACGCACCAGGGACTCAGAGGGCCGGCCGGTGATCCGGTTCGGCGTGGGTCATATCAGCTTTTCCCAATCGTTGCTGGTGCATGAGGGAAGCGCCATCGAGCGTCACGAAGATCTGACATCCGAACACCGCGTGGGAACTTATCGGGCCACCACCGGTGAGAAGCGGTTGTTGGAGTTGACCGCCATCATCGACTCTGCGGGTCTCCTCCGAGCGGGAACCAAGGTTTTGTTGGCCGGCGGCATGCTTCTGACCGCCGGGCCGCCAAACAGCGAGTCGGCGTTGCGCATCGCCGCAGGAACAGGGTCCGCCGCCATAGCCACCCGTATCCGCCTGACGCCGCCAGGGGATGACCAGCCCGAGGTGCTCTATTTCGAGCGTGACGACGAACTACTCAGCGCATTGCTGGAGGGCACGGTGGATGTCGTGGCGCGGGGGGAGATCAGCAACCGAATTGCCGCTCGCGACATGCCGGGACTGCGGCTGACAGCTATCGACACCGGGGGCAACGAACACGGTGCATTCAGCTATCCCGACACGCCCGCCGGCGACGCGCTGCGAGAAGCCATGAACACGGCGATCACTTGCCTGACAGCGAACAGAACCATCGGATTCGCAGAATGGTTCGATAGCGGCGGCACGATCTTCGCCGAGCGTGCCGAAGAATGGCGCTGACGGACGGGTTGCACAACCCGGATCAACGCGGATCCCGGGATTGTTGGAAACAGGAGAGTCAGATGGTGAGACGGCTGGGACTCGAACCCAGGACCCACGGCTTAAAAGGCCGTTGCTCTACCAACTGAGCTACCGTCCCGTCGTGGAAGACTCTTCCCTCAGATTACCATCGCCGCTTCTCCAACCGGATTCGTGCGCCCGCACCATGGCACCGTGGCGCTCCGCCGACGGCTGCCGCCGACTGGAGAGAGCTTACGTCCCATCAAGGGGAACTTTTCCCTCGTCCCGCCGTCTCAGCCACTCTGAGAACGCGGGCAAGGTGTTGGCCCGTATGAGAGTCTTTGGTCTTGGCTACCTGCTCGGGTGTTCCCTGGACAACGATCTCTCCGCCATGATCGCCGCCTTCCGGGCCGAGATCAATCACCCAATCCGCCGACTTGATAATGTCGAGATTGTGCTCGATGACCAGCAGGGTTGCACCGTGATCGAGCAGCTTGTCGAAGGCGGCAAGTAGCTTGCGGATATCGTCGAAGTGGAGACCGGTCGTCGGCTCGTCGAAGAGATAGAGCGTCCCGTCGGACTTCGATTGCGCCACATGGCCGGCCAACTTCACTCGTTGCGCCTCGCCTCCCGAAAGTGTGGTCGCCGACTGGCCGAGGCGAAGATAGCCGAGGCCGACTTCGGAAAGCTGCGATAGCTTGTGAGTAATCTTAGGCGAACGAATAAAGAACTTGAGAGCTTCGTCGATCGTCATCCGAAGGACGTTGTCGATGTTCTTGTCCTGGTAACGGATGTCGAGGATTTCCTGCTTGTATCGCTTGCCGTCGCAGTCTTCGCAAAGAAGCGGGACATCGGCCAGAAACTGCATCTCCACCGTGACTGTCCCGTCGCCTTGGCAGGTTTCGCAACGCCCGCCTGGGATATTGAAGGAGAAATGGCCCGGCGTGAGGCCCTTGCGCTTGGCTTGTGGAGTCGAGGCAAAGAGCGCCCGGACTGCATCGAAAGCCTTGACGTAGGTGACGGGGTTCGAACGCGGCGAGCGGCCAATGGGCGACTGGTCCACGAAGACGACGTCCTCGATTTGAGTGTGTCCGGTGATCTTGCGGCAAGGCAGGCGCTGGAACTCGCCGTCGGAGTCAGCTCTGCCGGCGCCCTTGGTGAGGCCACGCAGGCCATCAAAAACAACATTGCGGACAAGGGTGGATTTGCCGGACCCGGAAACGCCGGTGACAACCGTCAGCAGGTTACGAGGGATAGCGACGTCGATGTTCTTCAAGTTGTGAACGTAAGCTGCCTGGAACTTGATTTGCCTCCGGGGGCGAATCTTGCGACGGGTCTTGGGAACGGGAATCGTCCTTTCGCCGCGCAGGTAGTGGCCTGTGAGAGAGAGTCCACCATTCGAGAGCAGCTTGCACGCCGTTCCGGAAAAAACGACCTCACCCCCGAGCTCGCCGGCGCCGGGGCCGAGATCGACGATATGATCCGCGGCTCGCATCACGTCGGCGTCGTGCTCGACAACGAGGATCGTGTTTCCAATGTCGCGAAGGCTTTTGAGGATGCCGATCAACCGTCCGGTGTCACGGCAGTGCAGTCCGATCGACGGCTCATCGAGCACATAGCATGCGCCGACGAGCCGTGAGCCGAGTGACGTCGCTAACTGAATCCGCTGCGACTCGCCACCGGAAAGAGTCGAAGCCAGTCGGTCGAGCGTGAGGTACTCCAGGCCGACACTGTTGAGAAAGGTAAGCCGGTGAATGATGTCGCGGACCAATTCCTCCGCGATTTGCGCCTGCTGTCCCGCCAGTTTGAGTGTTTTGAAGAAGTCCTTGGACATCTCGAGAGTCAGGTTCACCACCTCTCGAATGTTCTTTCCCCCGACTCGGACGTTCAACGCCTCGGCGCGTAACCGGCCGCCCTTGCAGTCGGGACACAGGGCATAACCTCGGTATCGGCTCATGAAAATGCGGACATGCATCTTGTATTTCTTGCGCTCCAGATATGCCCAGAATCCATCGAGCCCCTTGAAGCCGTTGCCCCCGTGGAAGATGAAGTCCCTTTCTTTCGCCGTCAACTCGTGATACGGAACCGTTGTACGGACGCCTGCTCCTCGCGCCGCATCGAGCATCGCCCGCTGCCACTTGGCATAGCGCGGCTTGCTCCAAGGTGCAACTGCGCCTTCCTCGAGCGACTTGAAACGATCGGGGACGACACGTTCCATGTCGATGCCGATGGTGTTGCCGAAACCCTGACACCGCGGACATGCGCCATAGGGACTGTTGAAGCTGAACAGGCGCGGCTCGGGCTCCAGGTATTCGATGCCGCATGGGCGGCACTCGAAACGCTCGCTGAACCAGAGTTGCTGCACATTATCCGTGGCGTGCTCGAAGATCACTTCCTTCGATTCGCGATAGCAGGTCTCGACGGCGTCTGTGATCCGCTGGCGAAGGTCGCCGCGGATGGAGAGGCGATCGACGAGGGCATAGAAAGGCTTCTCGAAATCGATATCGAGAAGCGACTCCGGCGTTGAGAACTCGAAGAACCCGCCATCCTGATAGAGGCGGTTGAAACCTTTACTCCGAAGGTCCGCCAGACGGTCCTTGAGGTCCTCTGGGTCGTCCTTGACCCACCCATGGACAGGGAAAAGAACATACCACCGCGACCCTTCCGGCAGTTCCAAGATGCGGCTCGCGACTTCATCGACGGTATCTTTGCGGACTTCGTTTCTACAGTTGGAACAGTAAGTTCGCCCTGCGCGTGCGAACAGCAGACGCAGAAAGTCGTAGATCTCCGTGGCCGTGGCTACCGTCGAGCGCGGGTTACGGGTGCTGTTCTTCTGCCGGATCGCCACGGCCGGCGCGATGCCGTGGATCTCGTCGACATCAGGTTTTTCGATGCGCTCCAGGAACTGCCGCGCGTAGGCCGAGAGGGATTCTACGTAGCGTCGTTGGCCTTCCGCATAGATGGTGTCGAAGACCAGCGACGACTTGCCGGAGCCGGAAACACCCGTGACGACGATCAGCTTGTTGTGCGGCAGGCGCAGATCGATGTTCTTGAGGCTATGGACACGGGCGCCTCGGATTTCAAGGTAATCCTGGGACACAAACAGCGCCCTCCGGGGACTTCCGCGGCTGGAAGGGAACTACGAGTTGATTATATGAGACGAGGCCGGTGGCGGGTCAAAGCAGGTTGCTACGCGCTTTGGACGCCTCCCCATGCCGCGGGGCTAAAGGTTTACACATTGGTAATCGTTCAATTCGAGCAAGGAGTAAACAGATTGGCCCGACCCCGGCAATCGGTTGTACTCATGTCACGATGAAGAGGAACCGCCATCCGAAGAGGCGCTCGAAATCGCTTTCTGTTGACACATCCCTCAAGAATCGGGATTGCCTTCATATGCATAAGCACCAAGCCGTCGGGCAACCGGCAGCTACAATAGTCGATCCCCGAAGGCGAGCCAGTTTTTTCCCCGCGCATGGTCAATCCTGTAATCCTCAGCTTCCTTGCCTTCCTGATTGGATTCACTCTGATCGGGGCATACGCTTCCCGCCGCAAGACAAGCACTACCGACGATTACCTGCTGGCAAGCCGCAGCATCGGTCCCTGGTTCACGGCGATGTCCGCCGTATCCACCAACAACAGCGGTTTCATGTTCATCGGCCTGATCGGAACGAGCTACACGATGGGGCTGTCTGCGATCTGGATCATATTCGGGTGGATCTTCGGCGACTACCTGATGTGGTTTTGGATCCATCGGCGTCTGCGTGAGAAAAGCGAAGCAGATCATTTCCGCACGATTCCCTCGTTTCTCGGAGCGGCATTGCCGGGCCGCAGGAGCTTGGTTCGAGCCACTGCAGCTGTGGTTACGATCACCTTCCTGGGAACGTATGCGGCGGCCCAACTCAATGCCGGCAGCAAGGCGCTGCATGTACTCTTCGGTTGGCCGTACGCTGTGGGTGCGATCGTGGGCGCGGTGATCGTGGTGATCTACTGCTTTGCCGGCGGCATTCGCGCTTCCATTTGGACGGACGTCGCGCAATCGATCAACATGATCATCGCGATCTGGCTGCTGTTCATTCTGGCCCTGGTGGAAGTCGGCGGATTAGGCGGGCTGTGGTCGAAACTGGAAGCGATCGACCCGCAACTGATCAGCCTGAGTCCGCCCGATCCGCGCTTTGGTTTCGCGCTCTTCATCTTTGGTTGGTTCGGTGCGGGTATCGGGGTCGTCGGGCAGCCGCACATTATGGTCCGCATGATGTCGATCCGTTCGGGGCGGGACATCGCGAAGGCGCGGGATATCTATCTGGTTTGGTACTTGCTGTTTTCGTTTGCGTGTTACGGCGTCGCGTTCGCCTGCCGCATCCTGATCCCCGACGTGGGTGCTTTCGATGCGGAATTGGCGCTGCCGACGCTGGCCGCTGCATACCTGCCCGGAGTGTTGGTAGGGCTGGTTCTTGCGGGTTTGTTCTCGGCGACGATGTCGACAGCGGATTCGCAGGTGCTGTCTTGTTCGGCGGCGCTGACTCAGGACCTGTTCTCTTCGTGGCGTGACTCGTACGTCAAATCGAAGTTCGCGACGCTGCTGGTGGCGACGGTCGTGCTGTCCATAGCTCTGTTTGCCAGCCAAAACGTATTTGCGCTGGTCACGCTGTCCTGGTCGGCGTTGGGCGCTTCGCTCGGCCCGCTGGTCGTGGTGCGCGCCATGCAGTGGCGGATCAATACTTCGGCTGCCACAGGTATGATGGCGGCCGGGCTGGCGGGGGGGATCGTCTGGGGCGGCGTACTGGGATATGGAGGAGATTTCTATGAGATCATCCCGGGAATGGTGCTGAGCATGGTTGCTTATCTGATCCTTCGGCCTGCCGCCGGGACAGCTTCATCCGCGTAGTTCGAGCGAAACGGGGCAGTGGTCAGACCCCTCGACCTCGCTGAGGATCGTGCAGTCCCGAACCTCATCGACGAGGTCATCGCTTACGAAGAAATAGTCGATGCGCCAGCCGATATTCGCGGCGCGAGCGTTGAACAGGTAGCTCCACCAGGTGTAGTGGCCCGCACCGCCGTGAAAGAGGCGGAAGGCGTCGACGTAGCCGTGGGCTACGAACTGATCGAGATACTCACGTTCTACCGGCAGGAAGCCGGAGTTGTTGCGATTCTCCCGGGGGCGGGCGAGGTCGATTTCCTTGTGGGCGGTGTTGTAATCGCCGGTGATAATCAGCCGTCTCCCTTGACGCCGCAACCGGTTGCAATAGTGCAGGAAAGTATCGTAGAAGTCGAGCTTGTATCCGAGCCGCTCGAGACCGCGCTGGCTGTTGGGGAAGTAGCAGTTGACAAGCGTGAAGGGCTCGAACTCGGTGATGAGCACGCGGCCCTCTTCGTCGAAGCGGTCGATGCCCAGCCTAGCAACAGGTTCGGCTTTGAGCGTGACCGGGCTATCGTCGCGGATCCAGGTGGCGACGCCGCTATATCCTTTTTTCCTGGCCGAGTGGAAGTAGGCGTCGTAGCCGTCGGGGTCTTCGAGTTCGGGCGGGAGCTGCTGCGGGTGCGCTTTCGTCTCTTGCGTACATAAGATGTCGGGCTTCTCGGCTTCGAGCCACGCGAGCAGACCTTTGCGGGCAACGGAGCGAAGGCCGTTGACGTTCCAGGTGATGATGCGCATCGGGGAGCTTGAGCGATGGCGGGCGGGATGTTCCCTGAAAGAACCAGACTCCGCCCTTGATGTTCGCACACGGCAGGAAGCTCCGCCGCCGGATGTCGAGAGATGGGTCTCGATGTATTCCGATGAACAAGCAGTAGCCCATGGGAAACTGGGTCTCACTGTCGAAGGAGTGATTTTCCCAACAGGTCGAGGACTGGATCGAGAATGAACCCGGCGGCGGGAGGCGGTCCACACTGCCGGTTTCCGGGGTTGCCCAGCAGTTCATTGAGCATGTCTAGACAAATTCCTTGGACGCTACAATGCAGCTTGCTCCGCCGCTACCGTTTGCTGGCTTGCTCCTGCGTGCGCACGATCCTGGCCGCGTTCTTTGTCTGCATATTGGTCCTTCCGGCCCTGGCCGGCCCGTCACGACCCTGGCAGGGTGCTTCGGAACTGCAGGAGCTTCTCGATCGACTGAACACACTCGGCAGCATTCTCATCCTCGGCGCACACCCCGACGACGAGCGCGAAACGATGATCGCCTACTTCGCCCGCGGACGGAACTTGCGGACGGCGTACCTCTCGGCCACCCGCGGCGAAGGAGGGCAGAACCTGATTGGCCCGGAACAAGCCGAGTTGCTGGGGATCATCCGAACGCAGGAACTGCTTGCCGCCCGCCGGCTCGATGGAGGTGAGCAGTTCTTTACGAGAGCGATTGACTTCGGCTACAGCAAATCACCCCAGGAAGCGCTCTCGTTTTGGGGTAAGGAGCAGGTTCTCGGCGACATGGTCCGGGTGATTCGCCGGTTTCGCCCGGATGTCATTCTGTCGCGGTTCTCGCCCAACGCGAGCAGCGGGCACGGCCACCACACGGCGATCGGCCACTTGGCCCGCGAGGCGTACGATGCCTCGGCTGCCCCGGAACGCTTTCCGGAGCAGATCGACCAGGGTTTGCAACCCTGGCAGGCGACGCGCCTCTATTGGAGCCCGCCACTTTTCACACGCGCCCAGGAGGAAATGCAGGCCATGCGGGCGGACCGTATTCGAATCAATACGGGCGAGTACGACCCGGAGTTGGGAGCCTCGTACGCAGAGATCGGTGGCGTCGCCCGGAGCATGCATCGCAGCCAGGGTATGGGGACCCGGCAGCGCAAGGGGGACGCACCGGCGTTCTTCGGATATGTGGCAGGCGAGAGGGCCGAACGCGATCTCTTCGAGCAGATCAACACGACTTGGGATCGGGTGCCGGGCGCGGAGCGCGTGAAGATTCTTCTGACGAATGTGCTCGCATCCAACAAGACCGGAAACCGGGATGCCGTGATCGAGGGTCTTTTCCGGACGCACCAAGCCGTCAAGGCTTTGGACGGCCCGTGGGCGCGTCGCAAAGAGCAGGAGATGGTTCGTGCGATCGAACTTGCGAGCGGCCTTTGGATCGATGCTGCGGCAGAGCGCTGGGATGTCACGCCCGGCTCAGAAGTCGAGTTGACTCTTTCGGCCATGAATCGATCGAGTGCATGGCTGTACTGGGAAGCCGCCGAGGTTGCAGGGACGGTCACGAGAAATGTGTCCATTGAGGCGCACCATCTCCGTTCCAACGAGGTCGTGCAGCAAATGGTCCGCATCTCGATTCCGGAAGAAGCGGAGTATTCTCAGCCGTCCTGGCTGCGTCGGCCGGTCACCGGCAACTCTTACCAGATAGACGATCCCGGCATGATCGGCCAGGCCGAGTCGCCGCCCCCGTTGAGCGTTTTGTTTCATCTCAAGGGGCCGGACGGTGTGAAGTTCACTGTCAGGCGAGCCGTCATTTTTCGTTGGATCGACCCGACGGAGGGTGAGCGCACCCGCCGCGTTGAAGTAGTGCCGGCTGTCGCCGTAAGCCTTGACAACAGCAGTCGAATTTTCCCCGACGCGCAACCCCGTACTGTCGCAGTCGATTTGGATAGCCATACAGACAACGCAAAGGGCTCCGTCTCGCTGTCCGTTCCCGCAGGTTGGATGACCACGCCGGCGTCGCTGCCCTATCGACTCGAGCGGCGTGGCATGCGGACGACTCTCGTGTTTGACTTGCATCCTCCGAAGAAGTCCACGGGAGGCACCTTAGTCGCGAACGTGAAGCTAGGAGATCGAACCATCAACCACGGTGTTCGCGAGATCGAGTATCCGCATATTCCGCTGCAGGTCGTCTTTCCGCGTGCAGAGATGCGCGTCGAACGAGTCGACGTCAAACTGCTTGTGAAGAACATCGGGTACGTGATGGGATCGGGCGACCGGATCCCCGAAGCGCTCGAGCAACTTGAAGCGGAAGTGACGTTGTTGTCCGATGAAGACGTTACGTCCGGGGAGCTGAGTTCCTTCGACACGATTGTTCTGGGCATCAGAGCGTTGCGTACGCGTCCGGGAGTATTGGCGGCGAAGGAACGACTTCTGGGCTACGTCGAGAACGGCGGGACGCTCATCGTGCAGTACGAAACGCTGTCCCGGCGCGGACCGCCGCTACTGCTGGCTCCGTTTCCGCTCACGCCCTCGCGCGAACGGGTCAGCGACGAACGGGCGCCGGTGCGTCTGTTACATCCGCGGCATATTCTGTTGCAGCAGCCCAATGCCATTACCGGGAAGGACTTCAAGGATTGGGTACAAGAGCGCGGGCTCTATTTCATGACGAAGTGGGACGCGCGGTATGACGCCCTTCTGGCATCGAACGATCCGGGCGAACCGCTGCGTCGGGGCGGCTTGCTGTACATGCGCTACGGCAAGGGCGTTTACATCTACACCGGCTATTCGTGGTTCCGGCAGCTGCCGGCGGGCGTGCCGGGGGCTTATCGCATCTTCGCGAACCTGCTCAGCGCTGGAGTGGCAGCGAACAAGTAACCGGCTTGCTGTTAGCCGAACTTATGCGTACAAACCCAGAAGAGGGGTCTGTCTTGGCGAGATTTGTGTCCTTGCGAGAGATCGGGCCTCAGCCTTCGCGAACCACTTGTTCAAGATTGACTCGGGGAAAGACCTCTCTACAACCTGGTGAACTCAGAACGCATGAACGATGGGTTGAGACGATCGCCGGAGACCTCGAGAAGGACGCTGCGCTGAGCCTGGACAAGAGCCGGATGCAAGCTGAATCCTGACGGCGGCGGCGGAAGCTGGAGCGGGGCCGTCAGGCATCAAAGAGCAGGTCCGGCTGCGGGCCGTGATGTCTCGCTCCATCGACAAGCTGCAGACTGAAATTATCCGACCATCTCCGAAATGATCAGCACGATAACAATTCCCACAATAAACCCGGCCACGAACATCATCAGGGGGTGCCTCTTGACCAAGGGCTTCTTCTGTTGCTTCTGCTCATCTGATGAGTTCGCCATCGTCCCTCCTACACCGATGCAAATGCCGGGTGCGATCCATTGTACAAACCTCTCAGATTTTTGCGCCTTGGGGCAGGGTGCATTTCCCGAACCTTCCATGGCTGCTCCAGCATCCCGGAATCACTAAAGAGCCAAATTCCACACGTTTCTTGGCTGCACCACGACGATCAGGGGCTCCGTAGCAAAATCGCCCGAAGTAGTGAAACCCGAAGAACAAGTCGGTCCATTATGTTGGGCGGGCGGCCGCTCCGATCCATCGCAGGTGCACGGAGGAACCGATCAAGTCGAACAATGATGCCGGCGGATGTAGTCGTTCAGATCACTCGCAAGTCGGCGAAGACGTTTTTCGACTCCAGGATCGACGCAGTTGCCTTCTGCGTCGAAGACCTTGTGCACCCTCGCGACGGAAACGGATCCCGGCAGAACGATCGCCCCGATGTGTGAACAAACGCTGCGCAAGTGTTCCAACGACTTGACGGCGCCGATGGCTCCGGCGGCGACCCCGAGCAATGCGACGGGCTTGCCGCTGAGCATCGACGGGTACCCCAGATGCTCGATAAGTAGCTTGATAACGCTGCTGTAGGAGCCGTGGTACTCGGGCGTAGAGAGAATCACACCGGTGGCGGCGATCACCTTCTCTTGCAGGACTTTTTCAAGCTCGGGGTCCTGGGTGCCCGGTGTACGCAGGTCGAGGTCGGCGGGATCGACGACATCGACCTCGATGCCTCCGACCTGCCGAAGTTCGTCCACCGTTACGGCCAGGGCCTTGGCCGTGGCATTGCCGGGGCGCCGGCTGCCGATCATTGCAACGATTTGAAGGTTCGCCATGTTTGTTTCTCGTCGGAGCGTCTCGGCGGAAGGGAAAGCACACGAGGAACCATTCCCCTCGAGCCCTCTTGCACACCATCCGGAAGCAACTGTCTGCACAGAGCGCTCAACTCGATTTCAGCGATGTTGAGCCAGCTTCCGTGCTTGGGAGTGTAGTGGATTGTTGGGACGCCCGGCTAGCCTCTGGACTTACTCCGGCAGTTAGGCGGCGTACAGTGACTCGATCCCACGTGTATTGAGATTCTCCAGCATGAGCACGAAGCGCCCCGCCTGCGGGTAGCATTTCATGAACATGACACGGATCGACCGAGCCCGGTTCTGGCGAGTGCGGCGTTCGCTCACCTCGATGTTGCGTGCCGTAACACCCGGCGTCACCAATGGTTTCGCGATCTTCCAAGCCGGGCTGTACGGCTACGTTATCGACCCGCGTAAAGTTCGGCCAGCGAGCCTCACTGAGTCAATCACTCCATTCTCGATTCGGGATGATACTCGCCGTGTCAGGGAGCAACTCCCCGGAGGTGATTCCTTCGGGCACCAGGTTCGCCATACGATAATCAGGAAACACCATGAGGAGCGGCTCCATCGAATCGCTGATCCAGGCAGCGATGTCCGTGCGGGAACGAGCCCACGCTCCCTACTCCCAATTCAAGGTTGGCGCGGCGATCCGGGACGAGACCGGCGCCGTGCATACCGGAGCGAATGTCGAGAATGCATCCTACTCGATGTGCCAGTGTGCTGAAGCCAGCGCGATCGGGGTCATGATCGCCGGAGGCGGCCGCGAAATCAAAGAGATCGCCATTGTCGGCGGCGGCTCGCAGCTCTGTACTCCATGCGGGGGTTGCCGACAGCGCATCCGTGAATTTGCCAGACTGTCCGCTTCGATTCACATTGCGGGTCCGGAAGGTTTCCGAAAAACATTCTCACTTGCTGAGTTACTACCGGCAGCATTCGGCCCCGAGAACCTCGACTGATCCGATCCTGTTCTCCGCCCGAAAAACAGTGAGGATCGCTCTAAGAATCCAATGGCCTCCCGACGGATAGGCACCGAAACCGCCATACTATGCGGCATGCTCCGTTTCGCCATTCCCTGTCTTCTGGCTCTTTCCGCATCGCCCATCGAGGCTCAGCCGGCGGGATGGACGCGCCCGTTCACAGGCCACCGCGTGATCGGAAACCTGTACGCGGTTGGAACCTATGACCTTGGCGTCTTCCTGGTCACTTCCGACGAGGGTCACATTCTGATCAACACCGCACTCAAGGAATCCACGCCGCTGATCCGCCGGAACATTGAATCGGTCGGTTTTCGCATGGACGACATCAAGATCCTGTTGACCATGCAGGCACACTGGGATCACACCGCGGCACTGGCCGAGATCAAGAAGGCAACAGGAGCCGAGATGTGGGCCACGGCAGGCGACGCGCCCGTGCTTGAAGACGGCGGATTCAGCGACCCTCATTTCGGAGGAAAAGTGTCGTTCGAGCCGGTCGAAGTCGACAAGATCATCTCCGACGGGGAGGCCATCGAGCTGGGCAGCATCAGGCTCAAAGTGGTCGAGTCGCCGGGTCACACGGCCGGCAGCGTCAGTTACACCATGACGGTCCGGGAAAACGGCAGGGACTACCGTGTCGTGATCGCGAACATGGGGACGATCAACCCGGGCAAGCGCCTGGTCGTGGACCCGACCTATCACGGCCTTGCCGAGGACTTTGCGAAGACCTTCCGGAGGCAGAAGGCCATGAAGATCGACGTCTGGGTTGCTGCGCACGGCTCGCAATACGGCTTGCACTCCAAATACAAACCCGGACAGCCCTATAGCCCGGACACCTTCATGGACCCGGAAGGATTCCTTTCCGAGGTCGAGCGGCTCGAAGGGCTGTATCTCAAGCAGCTCGAAGAAGAGCAACGGTGAATCATGGATCGGCACCCGAGCTATTGAGTTGGTCTCATGCGCGCAGTCTCAGAAGTCCACTAGAGACGCAGCCAAGGTTGAACTGCTGTTTTCTATAATTCAAAGGGGTCAAACGCGGCGACTGCTACGCTGACATCGAGGACAAGACCAGCGAAATCTCCGTGCCGCAGGTCCGCTAACTGCTCGCCTCGATCAACGCCCAGACCCCCGTGGTGCCGGACGGAAGCTCCGACCTCGCCCTGCTCGTCTATACCGCATTCCGCGCCGGTGCACCGCTTCCGCCGCGACGACGGCAATGCCTCAGACTAAGGGAAAATTCGTCATGTGGACGTGTCGACTCCAGTGTGAATAATGATGGTTGACGAACGATCCAGCGGAACGATGAGGACCCCTTTGTCGAGCGGAACGATGCGGTCTTGCCTCTGGTGCGCCGCGCTGGTGCTGGCAGCAGTCGCCGGACCGGCGGCTGCTCAAACGTCGGGCGCCATCGAGGGCGCTGTTATCGACGGCCAGGGTTATGCCGTGCCCGGTACAACGGTCACGATCGCCGGGGAGGCGCTCATCGCTCCCCTCTCCGCAGTGACCCTCGTCGACGGGTCGTACCGATTCCGGGCGCTCAGGCGCGGATCCTATGACCTTACGTTCGAGTTGCAAGGATTCCGGAGGGTCGTTCGTGAGGGCGTCATCGTGGAAGGCACCCGAGTGATCCGGATCGACGCGGTGCTCGAGGTGGACGCCGTGGAGGAGACGATCACCGTCTCTGGCGAAGCACCTGTGGTGGACATCAAAACGACCTCTCTGGTCAACGACTTCGGCGTAGCGGAGTTGCAGGAAGTACCGTCCGCAACCGATGTTTGGGCAGTGCTCAGCCAGACGGCGGGGGTTCGCATGCGCGGCTTCGACGTTGGGGGCTCGCACAAGAGCCAGCAGACCGGTTACGAGAGCTTCGGCGTGCGAAACCAGAACCGGATTCTTGCCGACGGCGTGGACACGACTGAGGGCAATGGCGGCACCGGGTTCTACTTCGACTACTACTCCATCGAGGAGTTCACGACCACGGCGGCCGGCGCCGACGTGGAGATGACCGCTCCGGGCTCGCTCGTCATGATGACTATGAAAAGCGGAGGCAACGACTTCCACGGCATGTTCCACGGCGACTACGAGCACGAGAACTTCGTCGGCGACAACACCGACGCCGAGCTGGAGGCACGCGGCTACACGGGCAACCCGAACCTGCTGTTCTTCGAGACTCACGCCGACATCGGTGGGCCTATCGTGCGCGACCGCGCTTGGTTCTACGCGTTCTACAACCACTTTCGCATTGACAAGGCGGTATCAGGGGTGAACCGCTCCGTGGCAACCGATCTGGGCGATTTCGATGGGTTCGGCGGCAAGGTGACACTTCGGCTGACCGATCGTGACCGGTTGATAGGCTACACGCAGTGGGGACTGAAGGAGAAACCGAAGCGCGGGCTGTCTGCGGACGTCGGTCCCGACTCGGTTCTGGCACAGGCAAGCTGGAGCTGGGCGCACAAGGCGGAGTGGCAGCGAGTCTGGAACAACCGCACCTTCATGACCACCGCCATCAAGCACTTCGGGTTCGGCTGGCCCATGGTGCCGCAGGTCGATCCGGTACAGCAACCGCCTCGCCTGGACACGGCGACCGGCCGCCTGAGCGGCGCCGGCTGGTTCCCTGGGGCCAACGGCCCGCCGCCGTTCACGTTCGTCCGCTGGAAGCCGCAGGCCACTATGAGCATGAACCACTATGTGCCCGACTTCGGTGGCAGTCACGATTTCAAGGTGGGTTACGAGTTCCAGATCGACAGCAGCCGCTTCGGTTCAAACGCCAATTCCGGGCACGTCCGCTATCTGGACGACAGCGCGAACGATCGCACCTTCAACGTTGACAGGATCATGCTCTTCAACATGCCGGCCGAGGGGGAAATCGCATCTGACAACCGCAACCGGCACCATGCGGCGTTCTTTCAGGACACGTGGCGGCCGGTGCACTGGTTGTCGCTGAACCTGGGCGTGCGCTTCGAGCAGCAGCGCACCTACTTCATCGACGCTGTTTCCAGCCCCTTCCTCGCCGACTTCTTCCCCACCGGCACCGCCACGGGCCGGACGAACGTCGTCTGGAATACCTGGGCACCACGGTTGGGTGTGGCGTTCTCGCCGTCCCAGGGCACCGTGCTCAAGGGACACTTCGGCCGCTACTACCTGAATCTGGCCGACTCGCACGAGGGTGCCAATCCGGCGAGCACGGCGTGGGTCCGGTACACCTTCCTTGATCCGAACGCCAACGGGATCTACGACGGCCCGGACGAGTTGGGCGACAAGCTGGACGAGCAGGGCGCCACCGGTATGGAGCTCGGCTCCGAAGGGACGCCGGTCGACCCAACACTGGCGACGGAATATGTCGACGAGATCAACGTCTCGCTGGAGCACGAGCTGGCCGCTGACACCTCCGTCCGCTTGTCTTACGTACGCAAGGACCTGAACGGCGACAGCGGCATTTGGAACGGGCCGCAACAGACCGCGCTGCTCGAAGGACGCGGCATCGCGTGCACGGACGATCCCGACTGGGATTGTCCGCTCAAAGCGCTCACCGGCACACCACTGAACGTCCAGCGCGCGCCAGACGACGTAGCGGGACTCGTCCACAACCGGATCGCCACCTTCCCCGGCATGGAGGCCGCCTATGACACGGTCCAGGTTGCGGTAAACCGGCGCTTCACCGGCGGCTTACTGCTGCAAGCCAGCTTTGACTACCAGTGGCGTAACGAGTTCCGCTCAGCGGCGGGCGAATCGCGCAGCCCGCTTTTTGCCGATCCGCTCGTCGTCGGCTCCGGGGGACATGGGCGGATCTGGCAGAACCACAGCCTCGACGTGGATGCCAGGCAGGAGACGACCAACTGGGGCGGCCGCCTGCTCGCACGCTACAGCCTGCCGCACGATATCGGCCTGTCAACAAATGTGCGGCATCAGAGTGGCTGGCCGTACGCTCTGATCCAGCGGGTGGACATCCCGGGCACCGGCACCAACCAGCCGATCTTTCTCACCGACTTGTCCGAGAACCGCTCCGAGAACGTGACGATTGCCGACATCCGTCTGGACAAGGCGTTCGCCGTCGGAACCGAGAGCAAAAACAGGCTCACTCTGATGCTGGACCTCTACAACCTCTTCAACTCGAACGCGGTCGCGAACTTCTCGCTGCGAACCGGAGACGCCGAACGCGTGATCGCCGCTCTCGATCCGATCGCGATGAAGCTGGGTGTCCGTTTCCAGTTCTGAGACGCAGGAGGGTAGCAACGCGAAAAAGTGTCCGCCAACATGCAACAGACAAAGCCTTTGATATCCCATCCGATACCGCGGAGCCCTTTGCCGAAGGACTTCAGTACATCCAAGTCGAGTAGTTAGCCATGAGCTGCCGTGCTTGCTGGCAGCGGCGGTCTACCGACGGCCCGGCGTCAAGAACAGGAGCAACCTTTATGGGCTTGCTTGATCGTCGTGCCACTACCAACTTCGAACGAGCTTGCCCAATGCGCTGACCTTCTCGACCAGCGTCTGCAGCAGATCGAGATGCAGGGCGTTGGCCCCGTCTGACTTCGCCTTTTCCGGAGAGTCGTGAACCTCGAAAAAGAGCGCATCGGAGCCAGCCGCGACCCCGGCGCAAGCCAGAGTTTCGATGAACTCGGGTTGACCCCCACTTGCACCTTTCTGTGCGCCGGGAAGCTGCAGGCTGTGCGTGACGTCGAGGACGACGGGATAGTCAAGATTCCTCATGGCCGGAAGTGAGCGGAAGTCAACGACGAGGTTCCTATAGCCGAAGCTCGATCCGCGCTCGGTAAGAAGAATACGATTGTTGCCGGTGGAAGCGACCTTGTCGGCGGCAAAGCGCATGTCCCAGGGAGCAAGAAACTGGCCCTTCTTGATGTTGACGACACGGCCCGAACGGCCTGCTTCGATGAGCAGGTCGGTCTGGCGGCAGAGGAAGGCGGGGATTTGGAGAACATCGCAGACCTCCGCAACAGGCCCCACCTGCGCCACTTCGTGGACGTCGGTCAGGACGGGCAAACCGGTTAGCCTCGTCACTTCGGAGAGGATCGCCAGTCCATCCTCGAGACCCGGCCCGCGGTAGGAATCGACGCTGGTACGGTTGGCCTTGTCGTACGAAACTTTGAAGATTGCAGGGAGCGCCGCGCCGGCCGCAGCCTGTTTGACCGCCCGCGCCATGGCCAGAGTGTGCTCGGCCGACTCGATGACGCAAGGGCCGGCGATAAGCGCGAGAGGTGCATGGTCTCCGATCGAAAAGGCGCCGATGTCAACGGAAGGCATTCGGTTTCGAGTCTGTAGTATGCGCCTTCGGCGGAGATGGGGTCGCAATCAGAGCGGCCCGGGGCGGGGGGTGGGCCGACTCATGATACGCGGACGCGCAGGAATTGCTCCGCTTCGCGGACCTGCTCGTTACGAACGCGCGTTCCGCGATGGCCGAAAGCCGCTCCGACGAACGACGAGAACAGCGGATGCGACTCCAACGGCTTCGACTTGAACTCGGGGTGGAACTGGCATCCGAGGTACCACGGGTGGCCGGGAAGCTCACAGATTTCCACGTACATCGCGTCTGGAGTTTCCCCCGTTACTCTCATGCCGTGGGATGTGAGGACTTCTTCGTAATCGCGATTGAATTCGTAGCGATGGCGATGGCGCTCATGAATCTGAGGCGAGCCATAGGCTTTGGCCGCCAAGCTGTCCGGCTCCAGCTTGCAGGGCCAACTGCCCAGCCGCATGTTGCCGCCCAGGTCTTCGATGCCTTTCAGTTCACGCAACTTGAAGAATAGCCGGACCGGCGTGCCGGGATCGAATTCGGTCGAGTGCGCACGCTCCAGCCCGCAGACGTTACGTCCGTATTCGATGACCATGGTCTGCATGCCGAGACAGATGCCGAAGTACGGCACTTTCTGCTCGCGGGCGTAACGGATCGCTTCGAGCATGCCGTCGATGCCGCGGATGCCGAAACCTCCGGGGACGAGAATACCATCGAGATCGCTAAGTTGATGATGGGCGGTTTCTTGGGTAATGCCTTCGGCCTCAACCCAGCGGAGTTGCACGCGGAGCTGATGAGCGAGTCCGGCGTGGAGCAACGCCTCCTTGAGGCTCTTGTAGGAGTCTTCATAGTCGACGTACTTGCCGATGATGCCGATTGTGACCTCGTCGACAGGATGGCGCATGCGGTCGAGCATGTCTTCCCAGCCGCTCAGTTCCCGTTTGGGCAGGTCACTCATGCCGAAGTGGCGCAAGACGATGTCGTCGACGCCCTGTTGCGCGAGGTGAATCGGCACTCGATACACAGAATCGACATCGCGCGCGGCGATCACGGCATCTTTGTCGACATCGCAGAAGAGCGCGATCTTCTCGCGGAGCTCGCGTGAAAGGTCGGTCTCGGTGCGGCACAGCAGGATGTCGGGCTGGATCCCGATTGCGCGCAACTCCTTGACGCTGTGCTGTGTGGGCTTGGTCTTCAACTCTCCGGCGGCGGCGATCCATGGGACAAGCGTTACGTGAACGAACACGCAGTTGTCGCGGCCCAACTCGTGGCGCATTTGGCGGATGGCTTCGAGAAAAGGCAGGGACTCGATGTCGCCGACGGTACCACCGATCTCGGCGATGATGACGTCGACGTCGTCGGTGGCGATCTTGCGGACGCTTGCTTTGATTTCGTTCGTGACGTGCGGGATCACCTGAACGGTCTTCCCGAGGTAGTCTCCGCGGCGCTCTTTCGCGAGGATGCGCTCGTAGATGCGGCCGCTGGTGACGTTGTTGGCCTGGGTCAGGCGTGCGTGCGTGAAGCGCTCATAGTGGCCGAGGTCAAGGTCGGTCTCCGCTCCATCGTCGGTGACAAACACTTCTCCGTGCTGAAAGGGGCTCATCGTGCCGGGATCGATGTTCAAATAGGGATCGAACTTCTGCAGGGTGACGCGCAGTCCACGACTTTCCAGCAGACAGCCCAGTGACGCAGCGGCAATGCCTTTGCCCAAGGAAGAAACAACTCCGCCGGTCACGAAGATGCACTTTTTAACGGAGCCCATGGACCTCTCCAACAGGAACGAAAGCATAACCGTGGAGCACGGATCGACAAAGCCGCAAGATGAGGTTCAGGAGCGGCAGGGCCGAGCGCATCAGGGAAGCGAGGTAGTGAGGATGGTGTCGTTCGTGGACGGACTGGTCGCCTCGAGAACCGGCCATGCGGGAAGGGTTTTTCGGGGACTCGGGGAGCGCTGCATCAAGACGGCGCTTCCTTGCCACACACACCTATGGACAAGTCTAGCACTCCCTCTAGGCCTGTGCTAAAATCTAGGCGCCTGCAACGGGGAAACGCCATTCATTGAAGCGGGTAAGGACAAGGTCTTGGCAATCCTGCCTCACCGCAACGCATGTTCGCACCGCGCATTGCCCGTCTGCCTGGTTGTTGCTCTCCTCGTAGTTGCTCCGGTCTTCGCCGCTGACGCCAACGTCGGCGTCAAGTCGCGCATCCCAGATCCCAATCTCGAACGGTTGCCGTCCGGCGCAAACATCAAGGTAGATGTTGAGCTGGTGTTGGTCAGCGTTACGGTGACTGACCCGATGAACCGACTTGTCACGGGTCTCGAGAAAGAGTACTTCAAGATTTTTGAAGACAAGACCGAGCAGGATATTACTCAGTTCGGCATGGAGGACGCTCCGCTGTCACTGGGCCTGGTCTTCGACGCCAGCAGCAGCATGGGCCACAAGATGAGCAAAGCGCGAGAGGCGGTCGCGCAGTTTCTCAAGACATCAAATCCGGAGGATGAATTCCTGCTCGTGCAGTTCAACAACCGCCCGGAACTCATCACGGACTTCACGGACAGGATCGAGGATATTCAGAACCGCCTGACCTTCACTCAGTCCAAGGGCCGCACGGCACTGCTGGACGCGGTCTATCTCTCGATCACGAGGATGAAGGAAGCGAGGCATACGAAGAAGGCACTGTTGGTGATTTCCGACGGAGGCGATAACAGCAGCCGCTACACGGAGCGCGAGATCAAGCGGCTGGTGCGTGAGGCAGACGTCCAGATCTATGCGATCGGCATCTTCGAACCGATATCGTCGCGAGGGCGAACCCCGGAAGAACTGAACGGTCCAAGCCTGTTAACCGAGATTGCGGAGCAAACCGGCGGACGGCAGTTTCCGGTTGAGAATCTCAATGAATTGCCCGACGTGGCCGCCAAGATCGGCGTCGAGTTGAGGAACCAATATGTATTGGGTTACGTCCCCATCAATCAGGAGAAGGACGGCCGGTGGCGACGTATGAGGGTGGAGATCAAGAAGATTCGAGGGATGCCGCGTCTGCGCACCCACTACCGCCAGGGATACTACGCCCCCACCCGATGAACGCCCCGTGGCTGGGGCTCAATACGGTATTCAGCCGGCAAGAAAGGCATCCATCAAGAATGAATCTCCGGTTCAGGGCGGTACGTTCGCTCGCCGTTGTGGTTTGTCTCAGTGCTACGGGCGCGCCGCTGAGTTCGCAGACGGACTCCAAGGCGATCCGCAACGATTCCGATACCGGCCTCATTATTCGTGCAGAGACGAGGCTCGTTGTTCTCCACACGACCGTGCTCGATAGGGATAACCGGCTGATCACCGATCTCAAAGAGGACAGCTTCCGAGTTTTCGAGGAAGACGTTTCGCAAACACTGCGAATTTTCCGGCGCGAAGACGTCCCGGTTTCACTGGGTATTCTGGTCGACAACAGCGGCAGCATGCGCGACAAACGCCGCCAAGTGAACGCGTCCGCGTTGGACTTCGTGAAGGCGTCGAACCCTCAAGACGAGGTGTTCATCGTCAACTTCAATGACGAAGCCTTCCTCGATACTCCTTTCACTTCCGATCTTCCCCGCTTGCAGGATGGCTTGCAGCGAATCGATTCCCGCGGCGGAACGGCGCTCTACGACTCGGTGAGCATGTCGCTGGACTATCTGGAACAAGATGCCGAGCGGGACAAGCAAGTCCTGCTGATCGTCACCGACGGCGCGGACAATGCCAGCCGCACCACCTTGGAGCGGCTCGTGCGGCGATTGCAGGAAACCGAGACCGTGATTTACGCCGTCGGCCTGATGAGCGAAGAAGACCGCCGAGAGGCGAAGCGGGCCAACCGGGCGATTCGCCACATCGTGCGAGCAACGGGCGGCGCGGCGTACTTCCCGGCGAGCGTCGACGAAGTCCACGCCATCACGCAGCAGGTCGCGCGGGATATCCGAAGCCAATACATCCTGGCCTACACGCCGCAGGCGTCCGCTCAACCAGGATTCCGACGTGTGCGAGTCGAGTTGACCGGCAATGCCAAACGGTACAAAGTCCGGCATCGTCCCGGCTACTACAGCCAGTAGCTCCTTGCGTTTCACCGAAGCAGCGGCGATGGTCCGATTCCTCTGGAAAGCGACACGAGGACATCGCTTTCGTCCTTGGGCCAGCCCTTATCTCCGTTGGCGCATTGAGACGTACTGGGGTTGGCCGGCGGATACAGTGGACTTTGGCCGGTTTTGGAACTTCATGTGGACCCGGCAGCGCGAACTGTGGCGGTTCCTGCGGTGGGTGGGCGAGATGGAGTCGAAACAGGGCCTGGGCAAATGCCGGGCTCACAACCGCCAGCCCAAGTGATCGCCGCCCGCGTCCGGGTATCAAACGTCGAGGGCGAAGCCGTGCTGCAGTCGATGATGCGGCCCATCGAAGTGGTTGGTTGACTTGAACATCTCGTGACGGCCGTCCCCTCCCTCGGCGGCCGCCATCTGAATGAGCTGCTCTTTGTCGCTGTCGGAGAGCGCCTGAAAACCCCGCGCGATGCCGACGTCCTGTTCGAGGTCTTTCATGGAGCGGATGCCCACGCAGAGGCTCGCTATCGGCAAGCTGAGCGCGTAGCGGATGCACTGCTCAGCGCTGATCTTCGTCTTGCCGGGTATGCGGCCTTGGGGTGAAGTCGGCGAGCCCCCCAGGCTCTTCATGCCGATGACGCCTACATTCTTGTTCAGGCAGACCGGCACCACTTCCTTTTGGAAGCTGCGGAAGTGGGCGTCCATGATGTTGATGGGCATCTGGGAGGTGTCCCAGTCATAGGGCTTCGCGAGCATCTTGAGGTGGATGCGCGGATCCTTATGGCCAGTGAAACCAATGTATCGGACTTTGCCTTCCTTTTTCGCCTCCAGGGCCGCTTTGAGACCTCCTTTGTCGAAGACCCAATCGGGATCATTGTCGTAGTTGATTTCGTGGAACTGCCAGAGGTCGATGTAGTCGGTTCTCAAGCGGCGGAGACTATCTTCGAGGTTGCGCTTGCTGCCCCCGTATCCGCGCTCGCAATTCTTGGTCATCACAAAGACCTTCTTGCGGCGTCCGCCGGAGGCGAGGGCCTCGCCCATCAATTCCTCGGAGCCGCCGTCGTGGTAGTCCCAGGCGTTGTCGAAGAAGTTGACTCCTTCATCGATCGCGCGATGCATGATGCGGTGAGCTTCCTTCTTGTCCTGTACGGCTCCGATGTGCCAACCACCGAGGCAGATGATCGAAACCTGCTCGTTGGTGCGTCCGAGTCGGGCAGTCGGGATGCCGTCGCCGCTGGAGCGCTGCGCCAGCACGTTCTGAGCCATGGCTGCCGTGACGGCCGTGCCAAAGAGACCGCGGAAGAAATCGCGCCGAGAACCATCGTTTGTCATGTTGTCACTCCCAGAGAAAGGCATCCCCATTCTATATCATTCCGGGTTGCCGGCCGGCGCGTAGAAACTGCCCCGCCGCGAAAAATCTACACGTTTCCGCGGGCCGGAGCACTCTCGGCCGCTCCTACCTCGAAATCTTATTATGGGGCGGAAAACTCCAGTAACAGAAGCACTTCCGAAGAGGAAGCGTGGAGGCAGGCAGACGCAGAGCACTGCTGGAATGACTTTGGCCCCGGACTTGCACGATTGGACTCGAGGAGGAAAATCATGTGCGTTCGGAGTGGACCGGCCGGTCACCTCAGGAAGACGCCCGCGCTGAGCACGGCGGGATTGCTCTGTTGGCTCTGGACGGCGTCCACCCTGGCTGCGGGGCCGTTGGTTCTCGGCGAAGATCTGGAACGACCGGTGCGTTTTCAGTTGCAAGCGGTTTCGGATGATCCGGAGCAATTGCACTGTCAATTCACGCCGGCGCAACTCGCGATTCTCGAAAAACTCAATCGCGCCGACGTGAAGAACCTGGTGAAGATGGGTTCGATCGTGGTTCCAGACCGCTGGGACCTGCGTGAACTGGACTACAGCCCGATGCCGAGCGTATCGAAGTGGGCGGGTCTGCGCGAGAAATTGCTGGTCGTTCATCAACGGGTGCAAGCCTTTGGAGCCTACGAGAGAGGCAAGCTGGTTCATTGGGGCCCGGTAAGCTCCGGCGGCGAGCAGCGGCCGACCCCCTCGGGACACTTTCACCTCAATTGGAAATCGAAAGGCCGGCGCAGCACGGTGAACCGTGACTGGTTCCTGCCATGGGTCTTCAACTTCATCAATCGCGATGGCATCGCGTTCCATCAGTACGAGTTGCCGGGGTATCCGGCGAGTCATGGCTGCGTCCGTTTGTTGGGCCGCGACGCGCAGTGGCTGTATGGGTGGGGCGACCAATGGGAACTCGGTCCGCGCGGTTGGAAGGTCGAAAAGCAGGGCACGCCGGTGTGGGTCATGGGCGGTTACGACTATCAAGAGGACCCGCCATGGATGGAGCTCGCATACCTCTCGCATGGCGCCCGGATCGTGCTCGGTCATGAGCGGGGCGTGCTCGACGAAAACGACTTTCCCCATCCCGCGATGGACGATGAGTCTGCGCACGTCTCGGCAACGGAGATCGCCTCGGAGGTGTCCGAAGCAGCGGATAGTATTTAGTCGGCCTGGGAGCGCCATTCGTACAATAGCTTGAGGATGAAGCGGCTCCTCTGTATTGCGACACTTGGCCTGCTCTTCTCTTCTCTGCTCCTCGCGCAGGTGGACTACAAGGTCTACACGCCTCATCCGCGGCTCTGGCTGGAAGGGCGGCGGCTGAATCGGCTGCGGAAGGACGTCGAGCGGCAGTCCGAGCGTTGGCGGAATCTCCAAAGACTCGTCCAGGCGGACGTCGTGTTTCCCGAGGAGCCCCTGCTGCAAGCGTTGCTGTTTCAAGTTACAGGTGATGAGAAATCAGGCCGGAAGGCGATTGTCTGGGCTGTCGGCGAGGAGGATTCGGGAGGGTTCGAGAAGCCTGACCATCTGCGTCTGGGAGCGGTGGTCTTTGATTGGTGCCACGAACTGCTGTCGGACGAGCAAAAGGGGAGCTTGGCCCAGGCGCTCTTCACAGCCGCAGAAGGTCTTTCCCGCGAGAACGAAATCGGTCTTAAGAGGGTGCGGAGCGTCGTCATGGCGCTTGTCGCGGTCGGGGAAGACCACGTTGGGTATGAACGCGTTCTCCAGACATTGATGAAAGACCATTGGGAAGCACGTCTGCTGCCGCTGATTAAAAAAGGCGAGTTGCTCCAAACAAGCGCGGAGCTGGTAGCGTTGGCGGAGCTTTCCCACGTGGCGCGCCACAACTTCGAGATCGAGATATGGGGCCAAGCATCAGATATCTTTCGGGCTCTTCCATTGCGGTTGATGCTGAGGGTGTTGCCACGCCCCCACCGCACAGAGGAAGGCATATTTCGTTTACCCGCGGAGACCGACAGGTCTGCGGCAGTCATCGAAGGAACATTGAATCGGGTTGCCGCGATGGTCTTCGTCGCCTACGAGAACACGCTCTCTGATTATCAGTTTCTACAAGGCTGGGTGCGGCATGACGCATACACGTTGTACACGCCTCTCGGAGCCGTATACGAGTTTCTGTGGGTGAACCCGTACCTGCCGGGACTGAGTTACTTCTCCGCGCCGCTGGTGTTTCATGACGAGTTCGAAGGCCGTGTCTACGCGCGTATGGGTTGGCAGGAAGAAGACCTGTGGGCCGGATACTTCGACGGCCGACTACTGATCGTGGCCGACGGCGAGGAACACGTGATCGAGCCGACAGAGAAGCAGGCTCCTCTGGTGTTTCCGGGCGGGGCGATGCTTTTCGGTAAGCCGCCGCTTTCGTTCGATCGAGTCGTCCCCGAGGGAAAGGCCATCTATGTCGTGGGTCTCGAGGAGGGCCGCTCCTACGAGGTTCGTGTGAACAGATCGCGAGCCCGTTACCAACAGGCCGGCAAGGGCGGCATCCTGGTGATCGATAACCGTCCGCAGGAAGGTAGTACGGAGATTGATTGGGAGTCCAGAGTGCGGCTCAGGGTGCGGGCGGCGAAGTAAGGCTCTCCAAGGCGAAAGCGGAGCCTTCGGTACTTCCTGCTTGCTATGCTTGGGTCAGAGCCAGACGATCACCGGATTCTGAAGCCATGTTTCTCAAGATTCTCAGCCACCCCGTTTTCATGGGTCTCGATTTTCATATGCCGATGATCGTCGACCTGAGCCATCCATTGATCATGCTGGAAGGCGAGAATGGTTCCGGCAAATCGACGCTGCTGCACTCGATCTACCGCGCGCTCAGGGCAGAGAACGTAGAAGGGTTCTCCTATCGGCTAGACAAGCCGGAGGGATTGGACTGGCCCAAGGTCTTGCTGTTCGATGCTGAACTGCATAATCCCCGCATGCAGTCCGAGATGTTCAAAGATGACCCGGCAATGCGGGAATTCATCGACACCGCCAGTCATGGGCAGGTGATGCTCTCGATGTTCAAGGACTTGTTTCCGACATTGCCGACTGGTACGGTTCTCCTGCTCGACGAGCCGGAAATGGCCTTGTCGGCGTCGAATCAGCGGCGCACTCTCAAGATGCTGAAGGAACTGGTTGACCAGAAGGATTTCCGGATCGTTGCGGCCACGCATTCCCCGGTCTTGATCGGTGCGGCGGAGACCTACGTGATCAACCTGGACCGCCATATCAACCGCAACCTGATACCCACCGATCAAGGCATTCAGGGAGCGAGCACGATTCAGTAACGCCGGCGGTTCAGTTGCAGCGCCGCCAAACACTCCGAGAAGGCTGTAGTCTCGCCCAGATAGCTGTGTAGCGAGCCGGCGATGGGAGAGACCGTCAAGTTCCCGGTGTCGGAAGAGAACGAATGCTCTCGCACGCTGAGCATCGCGAAACCAACCTATGACCAGTTTTGCCATCCGCAACAAATAGCTGATCGCCGCCGGCTGCGAATAGCTCAGACCGATCGCTGATCTGAAACGGAAGATTGCGGACATCGATCGAGAGGTCGCAACGCTGCGTCAACAGATCAAGGAGTTGGCCGAAGACAAGGATCGGCTGCGTCGGAATATTTCCAGTCTGGAATCCTTGAGAGGGCAACAACAGCAGGTACAGAACTATGCGTCGCGGCACTGCGAGCAGGAGGTCGAGTTGATGTCGATGCGTGACAAGAGGGAGGATCTGTGCCGGCAGCGTCCAGATCTCCAAACGGAACTGACTCCCTGAATGAGATGCCGGTGATCTATATGTGGAACCTGAACAGGTTGTCCCAAATCAGGCAGAGACCTCTGATGGGGCGGCTGGCATTGAGACTGGCATAGCGTCGGAACGCGTCCCCGCGTCCGTCGGTGCTACGGCAAACTCGCAAAATGGCCGGGGATGGCCTGATCGACAAGCATGACCGGGATGCTGTCATCAATGCGGTAGACGGTTTCACCGTCCTCGGTGATCAGCCCTTCCTGCAGCGGCTTCTCGACGGGTTCGCCGCCCTGATAGGTCACTCCGCCCTGATCGATCCTGGCGTTCAACGCCGCAAGTCGATCCGCGGACAGCATCTGCACGGGCACCTTCGTGCGAGGACAACACAGAATGCTTAGCAGATCTTCGCTGATGGGCATGCCGCCTCTTGGCCCGAGTAACCACCCATTATAGGCAAGCTGGTAGGATGGCCCTTATTCCGCTCAGCCTGTTCGGAGGGACCGCAATGCGACGGAGAGATTTGCTGGGAGGGTTGCTGGCCGCGCCCTGGTGGGCGTCGGAACTGTATGCGCAGGCGACGCGCGGACTGCCACCGTTGAAGATCACGGACATCAAGGTCATCGGCGTCAGCCCCCGTCCGTACTATTCCTGGGTGTTCATCAAGGTGCTTACGAACGAGCCGGGGCTCTACGGGATCGGTTCGGCCAACAACCGCTATCTGGCCTGGGCGGCGAAGGCGGCGCTCGAAAAGCACATGCGGCCGTTCTGGATCGGCAAAGACCCGGATCGCATCGAGGATCTTTGGCAGTCAAACCACGTCCGTTCGTACTGGCGAAACGGGCCGATCACGAACGTGATCCAGGCAGCGCTCGATTCCGCGCTATGGGACATCAAGGGCAAACGCGCCAACATGCCGGTTTATCAACTGCTCGGCGGCAAGGCCCGCGAAGCCGTTCCTCTCTACGCGCATGCCGGCGGCCCGACGTTCGACGCCTGCGTCGAGAGTGCGCGGAGTTGGATGGAGAAGGGATTCCGGCACGTCCGCGTCCAGATGGGCGGGTATGGCGGCGGCGGTTTTATCCCGCCGGGGGAAGGCAGCCGCCCGGAGACGGGTTTCAGCGGCAAAGCGTTCGATGAGGAGACGTACATCGACACGATCCCGAAGCTCTTCAGACACCTGAGGGACAAGCTCGGCTGGGAAGTCAAGCTTCTGCACGACGTCCACGAGCATCTCACCGGCTGGGGGGCGCTCGAATTAGCGAAGCGCTTCGAGCCGGTTCGCATGTTTTTTGTCGAGGATATCCTTCCGCCCGAGCAAATCGACTATTACAAGCAGATTCGCGGCCTGACGACGACGCCCATGGCGATGGGCGAGTTGTTCACGCATCCGCATGAATGGCGCCCGCTGATCGCGAATCGGCTGATCGATTTCTTCCGGGGCCGGGTGGGGATGATCGGCGGGATTACGCAGGCGAAGAAGATCGCCGCGTTGTGCGAGCAGTTCGGCGTGCGGACGGCATTCCAGGAGGGCGGCGAGAACGACCCGATCAATCAGCTCATTGCCTACCACGTCGACCTGACGATCCCTAGCTTCGGCATTCAGGAAGAAAACGACTTCCCCGAGGAGGTCCACGAAATGATGCCCGGCGCCGCTCGGATTCGCGGCGGCTACCTCTACGGCAGCGACAAGCCGGGATTGGGAATCGATCTCAACGAGCAGATCGCCGCGAAGTACCCACTGGTGGACGATCACCGCAATGCGGATTGGACGACTGTCCGCGGCATGGACGGATCGGTGGTGCGTCCGTAACGAAGTGAACTGACCTGCATTTCTCACCACCCGAAGGTCGAAGCACGCGATACGACCGCCATGACTTCGTTGCGCTTGCTTGCCGTGCTCGACGTACTGTCAGGTACGCCTGTGCGCGCCAAGCGGCTCGCGCCTCGTCCTGACGGCCCTCGCACGCACTTCACCT
>JAPOOG010000025.1 GCA_026713545.1 Bryobacterales bacterium | reverse complement strand
GCCTGCGGCACGGGCAAGACCTTTGCCGCGCTGCGCATCGCGGAAGCCGTGGCCGGTATCGGAGGCCGCGTGCTTTACCTGGTGCCTTCGATTTCTCTGTTTCAGCAGTCCATGCGCGAATGGGCTACGCAACAGGCGGTTGCACAGCGTTACATCGGCATCTGCTCCGATACGCGCGCCGGGCGTACCGACGAGGACGCCTCGCTTCAGGAGCTGGAGATTCCGGTAACCACAGATCCATCGGCGATTTCCAAGTCATTGCGGGTAGCGAGCACCGACACGATGACGGTGGTTTTCTCGACCTATCATTCGCTCGGCATCGTGGAACAAGCCCAAAAGGACGGCGCACCGCCGTTCGATCTCATCCTCTGCGATGAGGCTCACCGGACGACGGGAATCGAGCGCCCCGGTGACAAGACCTCGCCGTTCGTTCTGGTGCATGACGCCGATCGAATTAGGGCAGAGAAGCGTCTGTATATGACCGCCACGCCGCGGCTCTACACGGAAGGCGCGAGGGCCAAGGCGGCGCGACATGAAATCGAAGTGTTCTCGATGGATAACGAGAAGACCTATGGGCCGGAGTTCCACCGGCTGCCCTTCTCCCGGGCGGTCGAGCAGGATCTGTTGTCCGACTACAAAGTCGTGGTTCTGGCCATGTCAGAGCAGCATGTGGATGCTGCCTTGCAGGCGCATCTGGCTTCGAGCGATAGCGAGATCAACATCACCGATGCAGCGAAGATCATCGGTTGCTGGAGCGCATTGCAGAACCCTGAGAACAAACGCTCCGGCGACGGACCAATCCCCCATCTTAAGCGAGCGATCGCTTTTACGAACACCATCAAATCCTCGAAGAATCTGGAGGCTTATTGGGACGACATCGTCAGTCAGGCCATCGACTTGTTACCTGTTGAAGAGCGCCTGAGAGCCTTCCGCTGTGAGACGCAACATGTAGACGGACAGCACCACGCGCTTGACCGCAAGGCCCGGATTGAATGGCTCAAGGGAGATTCCGAGGGAGGATGCCGGATTCTCTCGAATGCCCGTTGCCTTTCCGAGGGTATCGACGTGCCGGCGCTCGATGCGGTGCTCTTCATGAATCCGCGAAACTCGCAGGTCGACGTCGTGCAGGGTGTCGGCCGCGCCATGCGCAAGGCCGAGGGCAAGGAATATGGCTACATCGTGCTGCCGGTCGCCATCCCAGCGGGTGTCGAAGCGGACAAGGCCCTCGACGATAACGAACGTTTCGCGGCCGTCTGGGGTGTCTTGCGCGCGCTACGGTCGCACGACGACCGGTTCGATGCCGAGATCAACAAGATCGACCTCAACGAGACACCGACACCCCGGATCATCTTCAGCGGCGATGGGATCGATCCAACGGAAACCCCTACGCTTCCGTTCCCCCCGCTCGATCTGCCGCCGGGCGCGATCTACGCCAAAGTCGTCGATAAGTGCGGCGACCGCAAGTACTGGGAGACGTGGGCCAAAGATGTGGCGGATATCTTCTCCCGCCTTGTGGCGCGGATCGAAGGGCTGCTTGAGAATCCCGAGCACGAACTGTTGCGGGACTGGTTCGAAGCGTTTCACGAGGAACTCCGGGTTTCGATCAACGACTCGATCAGCCGCGGCGCGGCCATCGAGATGATGGCGCAGCATATCCTCACCCGTCCGGTATTCGAGGCGCTGTTCGAGCAATACGACTTCGCGGGTCACAACCCGGTAGCACGAGCGCTGGACGACCTAAGGAAGGACTTCGGGGAGTTCGGGCTGGAGAACGAGATACGCGATCTAGAGGGCTTCTACGAGAGTGTACGGCGCCGTGCTCTCGGCCTCGACAACAGTAAGGCTCGCCAAAGCGTGCTGATGGAGCTGTACGAAAAGTTCTTCTCCACAGCGATGAAGAAGGACGCAGAGCGACTGGGCATCGTCTATACGCCGGTCGAGATCGTGGATTTCATCCTGGCCAGCACCGACCATGTGCTGCGGGAGGAATTCGGGAGATCGTTGAGCGACGAGGGGGTTCACGTCCTGGACCCGTTCACGGGGACCGGCATCTTCCTGGCCCGGCTGTTGCAGTCAACGCTGATCAGCGATGCCGATCTGCAGAGAAAGTACCGCAACGAGCTTCACGCCAACGAGCTTGTCTTGCTGGCCTACTACATCGCGGCGATTCATATCGAGGAAGCGTTCCATGGCCGTCGCGGGGCTGATCCCGCCTACGAGCCGTTCGGCGGCATCGTACTGACCGATACGTTCAACCTGCATACCGAGCGGACGGGGTTTCCGATGGACTGGTTGCCGGACAACAGCGAACGCGCCGAACGCCAGCAGAAGCTGCCGATCCAGGTCATCGTCGGCAATCCGCCGTGGTCGGCGGGGCAGAGGAGCGCGGTGGACGACAACCCGAATGTCGATTACCCCGAGATCGAGAATCGCGTCGCCGAAACTTATGCCGTCCGTTCCAAGGCGACCAACAAGAACAGCCTATACGACACCTACAAGATGGCGATCCGTTGGGCTTCAGACCGCATCGGCAAGCAGGGCGTCGTCGCCTTCGTCAGCAATGGTTCCTGGATCGACGGGAACGTGGATTCCGGGGTGCGGGCCTGCCTGGCCGAGGAATTCAGCTCGATGTATGTCTTGAATTTGCGGGGGAATCAGCGGACACAGGGTGA
Organism: Bryobacterales bacterium; assembly: GCA_026713545.1. GTDB lineage: Bacteria > Acidobacteriota > Terriglobia > Bryobacterales > UBA6623 > JAPPLB01. The sequence continues at coordinate 1,207 of JAPOOG010000025.1, read as the reverse complement.
GCGTTCGCGCCAAGAGGGCGGCAAGGTCTTCGGCCAAGGTTCCCGGGCTCCGGTCGCGGTCACGATCCTGGTCCGCAACCCGGATGCGGCTCACGACGGCTGCCGCATCCTCTACCACGACATTGGCGACTATCTGAAACGCGAGGAGAAGCTGGCGATCCTGCGCGAGGCGGGATCGGTTGCCGGCATCGAGGACTGGCGAACGATCGAGCCTGACCGGCATCACGACTGGATCGGCCAGCGCAGCGAGGCGTTCCAACGGCTCTTTCCCCTGGGTTCGAAAGGTACGAAGGCCGGCAAAGTGAATGATGCGGTCTTCAAGCTATTCAGTAACGGCTACAAGACCGGTCGTGATGTGCATATCTACAACTTCTCCCGCCATGCCTGTGCAGAGAATGCAAGCAGGGTGGTGGGATTCTATTTAGACGCTCTGAGGAAGCTAGGAGAGAGTCAGGGACAGACTTCAGCCCTGGAAGCAATTACAGCCCGTTATTCATCGAATGTGAAGTGGGACCAAGGGCTGAAGGACAACCTGGTGAGTCGAAAGCCTGTGATGTTTTCACTAGAGAACATCTGGACGACTCACTACCGACCCTTCGTGAAGCAGCACTGCTACGTCGATTACTTTTTCGCTCAGAGAAAGTACCAGATGGATAGGATCTTTCCGAACAACACGGTAAAGAACCGCGCGATCTGCGTTCCCGGGGTCGGCTCGACCAAGCCGTTCTCCGCGCTCATGGCCGACACGATGCCGGATCTTCACTTTGTTGCTTTTGGTCAGTGCTTTCCACGCTATCGGTATCAGGAGCCAGCGGGCGGACAAAGTACTATTCCGGGATTCAAACCGGCCCTGGAGCGGATCGACAACATCACGGATATCGCGTTGCGGGCTTTCCAAGTACATTACCTCGACAACACGATCACCAAGGATGCGATCTTCGATTACATCTACGGGGTTCTGCATGCCCCCGGCTACCGGGAACGATTCGCCAATGACCTGGCGAAGGAAATGTCGCGGGTTCCCTTTGCGCCGGATTTTCACGGCTTCGTGAAGGCCGGGCAGGCCCTAGCAGCCCGTGGTGAAATGCCCTCGTTCTGGGGATCGACATGATCGGTCCTGTGTCCTACACTCTCGGGCATGGCGATGGGGACACGCGGCGGCCGACCGCGGCAAGCGACGATGTGGGTGCCCACGGCGGATCTGCCG
>JAPOOG010000066.1 GCA_026713545.1 Bryobacterales bacterium | reverse complement strand
GATGCCGTCGAGGTGGTCCATTGCGAGGCGCCTCGGCACTGCCGAACCTCGGGTCACCGGTGTGAATGAGCGGTTCGTGCGGGCTTCCACGACCTGCCCGGTGTGGCCGAAGACCCAGGCGTCGTTGCATAATGCGTATCGCAGTTCGACTTGCGCCGAACCGGTCACCCGGCCTTCCCAGCCGTGTTCCATCGAGAAGTCCTGCTCGAAATGGACCAGCCTGTCTTCCGGAAAGGGCTCTTCCGCCGTTTCAACGATGGTCAGAGGGCGGCGCGCCGCCAACTCCTCGAGTTCCGCCTGTCGTGTGCTCACTGAAATTCCGCCGCACACCGACGGAACCGCCCTATCCAGCCATTGCATCACCGCAAAACGAATGTCGCGACCCGTTGGAATGAAGCTTCGCCAACCCGGCGCAGATCGCATCAGCGTTCCCCGAATTACGGTCAGGAACCAAAGAATCTATCTTGGTGACCCCTACTAGACCACCTTGTAGCATGTCGCCTCCGAATTTGTCCCGCGACGACCCGGCGACATTACGGATATGGGAATGGGGCGTTGCCCCATCGGTGGTTTCCCCCACGCCATTGGCTCAGTATGCTAGCTTTGCGGTCGGTCGTGACGACCCGCTGAGTCACCTGTGTCGAAAGGAAGACTCAAGCCAATGGCTGACTGGCGCACAGGCTGTTGTCGCGTGGAAGGGGCGTCGGACCAAGCCGCCCATTGCGGCACCGACACGCAATTTAGGCCTGTTAATCCAGATAGCTTCATTTACTCGAATTCTGGAGTTTAGCCAATGCGACGATTTCTGAACAAACTGGCCCGTCCCTTCGGCCTACGGGTCGTAAAAGCTCATCAAACGGAATTTGTACATCAGCATAGCTATACGGGCGGTTATCGGCAGTATCGCGAAACGCAAATCAAATACAATAAACGCAAGCTCGAAAAGATATGGGCTGACGAATCTACACTAACAGCAATTGTGGATGACCTCCAGGTCCACGGGTTAGGCAGAACCGGTGTTTGTCACGGCGCACGCAACGGATTCGAGGTTATGTGGCTCCGGGAACATCTCGGTGGAGAGGTGATCGGTACTGATATATCCGAAACGGCAACCCAGTTCCCGTATATGCACGTTTGGGATTTCCACAAGGACAACCCCCATTGGGAAGAGCGGTTTGACTTCGTTTATACAAATTCTCTCGATCAAGCAATGGACCCGGCCCTCGCACTAGCGGCTTGGTCCAGGCAAATTGTTCCGTATGGCCGTATTTACATTGAGCATACTATGGCGCATTCTGCTGCTGGCGCAGGCGAAATGGACCCGTTTGGTGCCCATCCGATGGCCATGCCCTATCTTTTCTTTGTTTGGGGGCGTGGAGCTTATCGCCTAAATGCTATTCTAGAGGTCGAATCCAAGAAAAATAATGGCTTGCATGCTTGGGTCTTCGTCTTGGTTCGCGACGATGACGAGGTTGGCGGTGCCACAGGCCGGCCGCTATAGCAAGGTTAGGCCGAGGGGACATTGCAGGTGACGTCGTGCAGGGAGGTCTGCTCGTATGTTATAAAGCGCCGCAGTCGCGCAATGAGGGTATGGCCTATATATTCGCCGGGGGAATATTGCGGGCTTGGTACAGTTGAATCCATCAATGCCAGTCGAGGTTGAAGTGGGGGCGGGACAAGCGGCCGGTCTTGGCTCTCAAATCATGAACGCGGGGAGCGTGATCAGGAATTTGTCGCTCATGTGTTTCGGCGAAAACGTAATCGATCCGCGACAAGAGGTCCGGTCTATCCAGTAAAGCCTCCAGAAGGTCGAGCTCCGCACCTTCGATGTCTATTTTGACTATGCCGATGTCGCTATCGAGGCCAAAAAGGTACTCGATGAAATTTATTTGACGAACCTCGATCGCTTGATCGTGGTCAATGACATCGAACTTGTCAGCAATGAGAGAGCTGGATGTCGAGTACTTGAGTGGGTTGTCGTTGAATTGCGAGTGCCGCCAGAGAAGGACTGTTTCCTCTCGGGTGCCTGCAGCTGCATTTTCAATCTTGACGTTGGTAAACTCGGCTAGATTAGCCCGAAGCTGAGCACATGTCCAAGGGTCGGGTTCGAATGCGATGACTTCAGCTGCGAATTGCGCCAACTTTTGCGTATAATGTCCTATGTTTGCGCCCAAATCTATGCACGTTTTTCCTGAAGTATAGCGAATAGCGCTCTCAAAATCGTCCAAAGCAAGAATAGTATTGAACTTACGAGAGTAACGCCGCCCGCGAGGGCCCGGAAGGTGTCTCAGCAATCGGTATCTGGCGCGCTTAATCATGCTTCGAGTTCACTTTGACGGACGAGGGGTAATCGCAGGAATTGCCAATGCGACCATCGATAACATCCTAATCGTTAGGGTAGCGCGGATATGGGGCTTGGAACAACCCCATTAGCGTCGGCGTCCATCGGAAGTGGGCGACCAGCCTTGTGCAGCGAGAGGCTCTGGGGTGGGAATGTGCGGGATTGCCGGCAACCAAATTGCCTGATCGCGCCGCCGCCGGTCAGGCTGCGCAGCATCGGGCCGATATGGGCCATTTCGAGGTCCGACCCCTGCTGGTAACGAGGGTGCGGTTATACAGCAAGCGGGCGGCGGCCGCCGGGCGGCGCGGCGCAATCGGAAATAGTTCCGCTTAGTTCTCCCAAGGGGCTTGTATTCTGAATATCTGTGTTAGGATAGGAGCAGGGAGAAGGGCGGCCACCGGAGCCGCCCTTTTCTTTTTCGGGCAGGGAGCGGCAACCGGGGCCGCAAGACCCGGCGGGGGCAGACAGGAGAGGTGCGCCCGGCGTTTGCCTCGCACGCGGGCGCAATCAGGCGCGCGAACCGCGCCGGCGCGTATCGCGCGCCGGCCCGCGCACGATACGCGCGAAACAGGGTCCCTCCGCAAGCCGGCGGCAGTGAGAACGGAAAGGAACGCAACAGGATGCAGGAACGGCATGCAGGTCTCCTCCCCCCTTTCGCCGCATACGGGCCGGGCGGGCCCCGGCGCAACCTTGCCCCGGCTTCCCTGCCGGGGCGAGAACAGGCGGGGTCCGGGGCGTCGGGGTGGGCCGTCATGCCTTCCCTCCGGGAGGACCTCTGCGCCGACGATAAGCTGTTTCCCGGCGCCGTGACAGCTTTCCCGTATTGTGCCGATCCGTTTTGCAGCCGGACCGTTATGGTACCATCGCCGGAACAGCCTGGACGGGTGCTAAGGGGGATGGAAGATGGAACGGCCCGCCGTCTCGGTGCTGACACCCACATACAACCGCGCGCATATCCTGCACCGCGTCTATGACAGCTTGGAGCGCCAATCCGTGAAGGATTTCGAGTGGATCGTGGTGGACGACGGCTCCACGGACGATACACCCGCCCTTGTAGCACGCTGGCAGGCGGAGGCAGATTTCCCGATAACCTTTTACCGCTACAGCAACAATCGTGGCCAGACTGCAACGCTCAATACCGGGAGGATGCTAGTATCGGGAGAGTACGCCTTCCGTCTGGACAGCGACGACGCGCTCCTTGACGACGCGATGGAAATGATCGCCCACTGGCGTTCGGCTACCGGGGCGGATGCGAAACCGGATATATGCGGGCTGGCCTTCCGGTGCGTCGATGAGGCAGGGGGATTGGTCGGCAAGGCTAGGGGAAGCGAAAGTCTGCCGGAGGTCGTATTGCAGGCTACGAACCGGGAGGCCCGCTACCGCTACGGCATGACATTCGATTTTGTTCGGGTGATGAAAACCGAGCGGTTCCAGGAACAGGGATTCGACGAACTGACGAATTCCGAGAATGCTCCCCCGGTGATTTACTGGAATCGGTTCTCAGATCGTTACGAGACGATTTTTGTGGACCGCCCGATCCGTCGCTACTACCGGAACGATGGCGAAGCGCGCTTGTCCGATAAGGCTTCCCGGACGGCTGTAAAGTGGCCACGCGGCAACTATCTGAGGGCGCTCACCATTTTGAACGAGGATGTCGACTGGTTGCGCCATAACCCGAAAGTATTCCTGAATGCCGCGCGCAAGATTACCCGCTTGGGCCTGCATATTGGCCGATCGCCTGGACGCCAATTCCGGGACCTCGCCCATACCCGCGCCCGTATGCTCTGGGCCGTAGGAGCGCCCGGTGGTTTCGTCGGCTACATCCGCGACCGTCTGCACGGGCGGTGTGCGCCCAAAGCCGACCCGGACATATCCGCATGGGGTCCGGCGGCGCCCCCTGAAGACCCGGTGCTCCGCCCGCCGCCTGACCGCTTCGGGAGGGTCGACTAAAGCGAGTTAGTCCGCTCGATGCGAGGGCCTGTGCAGCATCAGGCCGATATGGGCCATTTCCAGGTCCGACCTCCGCCGGGAATGAAGCTTCGATTATACAGCAGGCGGCCCCCGGCGGCGCATCCGTTCGCGTCCGACATCGAGTTCGGAAAGCTCTTCGACCCCGACTACCTGCTGGACGCGCGGGCCTGCGTCGAGGCGCGGGCGAAGGGATGATCGGCGGCCGGGCGCCTGGCGCCGAAATAGGGATTCCCGGAAAATTTTCACGAATCGGCCCGCGGGGGCTTGTATTCTGAATATCTGTGTTAGGATAGGTGCAGGGAGAAGGGCGGCCACCGGAGCCGCCCTTTTCTTTTTCGGGCAGGGAGCGGCAGCCGGGGCCGCAAGACCCGGCGGGGGCGGACAGGAGAGGTGCGCCCGGCGTTTGCCTCGCGCGCGAGCGCAATCAGGCGCGCGAACCGCGCCGGCGCTGACGCGGGCGGGCCCGCGCGCGATACGCGCGAAACAGGGTCCCTCCGCAAGCCGGCGGCAGTGAGAATGGAAAGGAACAAAACAGGAT
>JAPOOG010000027.1 GCA_026713545.1 Bryobacterales bacterium | reverse complement strand
GTGGGTCACGGACTGGCCGTGCTGGTTGAGACCCGCTCCCACACGCTGCTGTACGACGCCGGTGCGGTATACCGTTCCGGATTCGATACGGGGCGGGAGATCGTGCTGCCGGCCATGCGGGCGAATTCGTGGGAGACGCTGGACAGGGTAGTGGTCAGCCATGCCGACAACGATCATGCCGGGGGGATTCCGGCGGTGTTGGAATCGTTTCCCGATGCGCAAGTGCTCATGGGCCCGGACGTCGAACTGCCGGGAGGGGAGATCTGCCGGACCGGGCAGGCCTGGACGTGGGATGAGGTGCGATTCGAGGTCCTGCATCCCGACCCGGCCATTCACCGCCGCGGCAACGACAGTTCGTGCGTCCTCAAGATCACAACGTGGGCCGGCAGCCTGCTGCTCACCGGCGATGTGGAGGCGGCGGGCGAGCGAGCGCTCATGGCTCATGCGGAATCGCTGGCCAGCGACATCGTCGTTGTGCCTCATCACGGCAGTGCGACTTCTTCGTCAACCGCACTGGTGTCCGCCACGGCAGCTGACCATGCGCTTGTTTCAGCCGGCTACCTCAACCATTGGGGATTTCCAAAGCCGCAGGTCGCCCAACGCTGGCAGGACGCCGGAGCGGTGATGGCGACTACTGGGGATGCGGGCGCGGTTCGGGTAATTCTCGAGCCCGGGAAGCCGGTTCAGGTACAAGGACAGCGTGCCAGGCAGCGTCGATACTGGAACTGACCTTTGGAGTGCAGTCTTCGATTGCCATCGACAGATGACTATTCGAGATAAAGAGTGGGCCACGGTGCCGCGACTCAAACAAGTGAGTCTCCAGTAGACTCGGGGCGGTTCATTTGACCGCGTCTTCCTCAGATTGGGCTTTCAGGGTATGAGGGCGACTGTTGCCCGAATGCAAGCCACGACCATGGGGCTTTATAGTCTAATCGCCGATGAAAACAAAGCTCTGGAATCCTTGTGTCTACGCACGTAACGCTCGGTACGTGAGCGAGCTCGGCATGCCCGTCCTGGATCTCCTTGACCCGCAGCCCGGCGAAAGGGTACTGGACCTGGGGTGCGGCGATGGGAAGTTGACAATGGTCCTGAGGGACCGAGGTTGCCAGCCGGTTGGGATTGATTCGAGCGGCGAGTTCATCGCCGCAGCGCGGGCTCTTGGTCTCGATGTGCGGAAGCAAGACGCTCGCGAACTGCACTTCGAGAATGAATTCGACGCAGTGTTCAGCAATGCCGTTCTTCACTGGATAGCGGAGCCCGACCTGGTCATAGGGCATGTCTACCGCGCGCTTCGACAGGGTGGGCGCTTTGTCGGGGAGTTCGGTGGCTTCGGCAACTGCCGGGCGATCGAGCGGGCGCTGGTGGATGAGTTGGAACTGCGCGGCATTGACGCATCGATGGCCAGCCCCTGGTATTTCCCGACGACCGGCGAGTACCAGGACAAACTTGTCGCTGCAGGATTCGGTGTACCGTACATTGAGCTGATCCCGCGGCCTACTCCGCTGCCGAAAGGAATGCCGGGTTTCCTGGAAACGTTTGCAGACGATTTTGCTTCGCTCATTGCCGCGAATCAGCGCGGGGAATTTCTCGCGGCGGTCTGCGACCGGCTCGAACCGCTGCTCAGGAGGAGCAACGAATGGATCGCCGACTATGTCCGGCTTAGGTTTGAGGCATGTAAGAGCTGACCGCGGCTTGTCGCTATTCGCGCGAAAATACCGGGGGGTTAGGTTATTGAGAGCCCTGTCAGATCATATCCAGTGGCAACCCATTGCGCAGTGCATTTGCAATTCTCCTCTGCTCCTCTATTGAGATCACGTCGTAGTCCCGGCCTTCATCCGTCAGGCTTAGGTATGAGAAACTCGTATGGACAGAATGTTCAACATCGTGTCCAACCCGACACTACTGCCGGTGGAAGTATGGCGAAACCCGAATCTCGCGAAGAGCATGTGAGCCCGTCAATGATGCATCGTGCGGGACTTCGAGTTCGCAGGTCCTGGAAAGGAGTCCTTGCCGGTCTCTTGATGGCCGCGATTGCGGGCTGGGGAATCGTCGACGCACTGCTCAGCGGAGCCGCCATTGCCGTCCTTTGGCTGCTGCTGTTTTGCGGTCTTGCCTTTGCCGCCGACAGTGCGGTCAAGCGGCTTCGATAGCATTGGCGAGAGGGTTACGTGCTCCAATTGGGCAGGCGACTCAGGAGGTCGACGCGTATTCGGTTCACAATTGCGCCGGGCTGATTTTGCTGGGGCCGGTACCGATTCACGAAGTGTTGGAGCCGAAAGACTGATACGGGCGCATCTGCCCCTTTGTCGAAAAGTTCAGGCGGCCGCTCGGGCGGTATTGACGAACCTCGGGCCGACACTTCGTTCGTCCGGGGTTACGCAAGCCGCGAACGGACTTTCGGGGAACTGTACCTGGCGGCCAATGAACGACTTGACTAACTGGGATTCGAGAATCTGGATTTTCTCGGAAATCTCGGCCACAGCATTGAACGGAATCTGGGCGATCGCATTTTTTGTCGAAGATGACAACGATGTGCGGCTCGGCGAGGTTCGGGCGTTCACGTTCGAACCGCATATACGAAAATTGCACGGCCGTTGGGGCTTCAAGCACGAGAACATTTACTTTTTCTCGCGCAATGGATCCCTTGAGTTCGAAGGACGTATTCCCGCGGTGACACGCTCCCGCGGTCCGATTCGTCGTAGTATTCTTGGTTCGGTGATCGTTCCCCAGTGTTCCCGTATTCCGCTTCTACTGAGTCATCAGCCCTAGATTCGGCTCCCGAATATTTTCCTGACAGGGATACTTGGCAGATCAACCCCTTCCAAGCACCTGACATTCACCGCCCAGCCATCAAAAGATTGCACCCCCTCCACAAGCTCCTGAGGGGTCGGATCAGAAGGGCGGCGAAACGGCAGTATCCCGCACTTCGAGCAGAAGAAGTCCCTGGCCGTTCGAGACTTCCACCGGTACAGAGTCATTGACTCCCATGGAATGAACAGCCGTAGCTTGTCCTTCGCGACCCGGTGAGTCAAAGCACCCCTGCGGGAACAGACCGAGCAGTCGCATGATCGGACGTGATCGAGATCGGCATCGATTTCGAATCGAATGCGTCCGCAGTGGCAAGAGCCCTTATAGGTCCGCATCATCCGGGGATGCTACCAGATACCGGTGCTGTCAATGTCGGCGGGATTTCGTACCGAGCACGAAACACCACTTTCGAGCACCGCCGGCCGTCACCGACCGCCGTCACAACGCATCGAACACCGATTTCCCCGCCCGAAACCCTCCAGAACCGCCCAACCAAGGTACTATCCCGGCTGTCTTCCGCGTGAAGGAATATGATGAGCCCGCAAGCAAGGCCTGCGTCGCCGGGCAACACCATAGCGCTGGCTGTGCGCGACCTGCGCATGAGGTACGGCACCAGGGATGTCCTGAGCGGGGTGACGTTCAGCGCGCAACGCGGTGAGGTTTTGGGCCTGCTCGGGCCGAACGGCGCGGGCAAGACCACAACGATCGAGATTCTCGAGGGCTTCCGCATGCCGTCGGCAGGAGAGGTTTCGGTCCTCGGGGTCGACCCTGCCCGGGGCGACGAAGCCTGGCGTTCCCGGATCGGCGTCGTGCTGCAGTCCTGGCGCGATCATGGGCAGTGGCGCGTGCGCGAGCTGCTCGACTACCTCGCCCGGTTCTACGTCCCGTTCTCGGCTCCCGAGATGCCGCGTCCATGGGGCGTAGATGAACTCATCGAGGTGATTGGCCTGAGCGAGCTTGCGAATGCCAAGCTCATGACTCTGTCCGGCGGCCAGCGGCGCCGCCTCGACGTCGCGATAGGGATCGTCGGGCGGCCCGAGGTCGTCTTCCTGGACGAACCTACGGCGGGCTTCGACCCCCACACTCGTCGCGAGTTTCACGAGCTTGTGCACCAGCTTTCCGATCTCGAGAACACGACGATTCTGATCACGACCCACGATCTGGACGAGGCCGAGAAGGTGGCGGATCGGATCATCGTGCTCGACGAGGGCCGCATCGTCGCCGACGGTACAGTCGAGCAGCTGGCGCGCCAGTTCGCGGGCGCCACCGAAGTGCGCTGGACCTTGGGCGGCCGCCGCCACGTGCACGCGGTGCGCAGCGGCGACCCGACCGGTTTCGTCCGAGACTTGCTCGCGAAAGACGAGGACGTCACCGATCTGGAGGTACGCCGCGCGAGCCTCGAGGACACCTACATGGCTCTTGTTCAGCGCGCGGAGGCGGGCCCGTCGCGCTTCGCGAGGCAGCCCGACACGGAGCAGCGGAAGGGCACAGGGGATGCCTCGGAGGCGCAGGGATGACCACGAACGCTTTCGTGGCTCGCAGGGAAGCCGTCCTGGCCGGTTTCTCCCGCGGCTGGATCGAGACTCGCCACATGCTGACCGACACTGCCTCGGTCATCTGGTACGTCGCGGTCCCGGTGATCTTCGCAATCGTATTGCTTGTCATGCGCGGCAATACGGTTCCCGGCACGGAGTTCGCCCTCGGCGCGATGGTGCTGCCGAGCCTTGTCGGCATGTCGATCGCGTTCGGCGGGCTCCTGGGGCCCGCCGGCACGATTGCCGCGGACCGCGAGGACGGCACTCTGTTGCGAGCGAAGGCCACGCCGAACGGGATGGTCGGCTACCTCGTCGGCAAGATCGTGATGTTCGCGTTGACGACGCTTGTTAGCGTCGTCCTGCTCGTCATCCCGGCTCTCACGGTCGCGGACGAGCTGCAGTTGGACCCCAGCACGTGGCTGCTGCTCGCGTTGGTCTTCATCGTCGGCATGGTATCAACCGTGCCAATCAGCGTCGTGCTCGGCTCTCTCATGAAATCCGCCGCGCAAACTGGTCTGTTGTTCCTCGCGTCGATGCTGCTCATCGTCCCGTCGGGCATCTTCTACCCGATCACCGCTATGCCGATGTGGCTGCAATTCGTGGGGCAGTCCTTCCCATTCTATTGGCTCGGGCTCGGCGCACGCTCCGCGATGCTCCCCGAGGCGATGGCCGCCGTCGAGATCGGCGGCTCGTGGCGCACGTTCGAGATGTTCGTGGTGCTGGGGGTCTGGGCCGTGATCGGAATGGCGCTGGCACCCATGGTGCTGCGCCGCATGGCGAGGCGCCAGTCAGGGGCTGCGGTAGAGGCGGCGCGCGAACGGGTCATGTCGAAGGGATATTGAGCTGCCGCCGGCGCTGTTGGCGACCACGAACTTTTGGTGAAATATCCGGGCCAAGTCCATTCCGCACTCCCCAGGACAGCTCGTCCCAAGAATCCTTACTCTCGAGCCTTGCTTGCGTGAACTTCCCGGGCCTCCGCCTATGTCGGCGTTTTGTGGGCACCCAGCACGGCAAAGTTCAGGTAACGCCAATGGCAGGCTACATGCTCAAACCCGGTGTCTCTCAGCCATCGCAATTGCCGGCGTACCGAAATCGGATGGTCCTTCTGCAGGTGCTTGCGAAACCAGAACTCGCCGTCTTCGCCGTTGGCGCTCATGAACGCCCGCCAGAGTCGGTAGTGCCACTCCGCAATGTACGAATCGTCGTCTGCGATCACGTCCCGGACGAGCAACACGCCGCCCGGTCTCAATGCCGCAAAGATCTGCCCAAAAGCCTGGCGCCTCTGTTCATCTTCAAGATGATGCAAAGACAGACCCGCCATTATGACGTCGTATGAACAACCGAAGTCGTCGGTTGAAACGTCCCCTTCCTCAGTCAGGAAACGGGCCCCAAACGATTGGCATCGCTCGCGCGCCGCGTCCAGCATCTCTTCCGTCAGATCGAAGGCCCGCGTTTTCGAAACGCTACCTGGCAACCGTTCCATGCATAAGACGACATTCATCAGTCAGTTTGGCCCGTTCAACAGGCTCCAATATTGTGAAGCGGCCCGAGTGCTGCCAGCACACCGAACAGCGAGCCTCCCTAGAAAAATCACGAACCTTCGTTTTGCCTCACGTAAACTGCAACCGTACACTTGCCGGCATTGCTTACCCGCCGGAGCGGGCGAGCTTTTTTGAACGAGGTGATCTTCATGCGGGCTTTGGGAAACGTACTTTGGCATTTCCCCTTCCTTGGGTTCCTAAGCGCCGCCGTGACGTACCTGCTCGGCCTTCTGCTGACCGCTACCGTGATCGCGGCGCCAATCGGCCTCGGCGTCATGGAGCTTGGCAAATTCATGTTCGTACCCTTCGGTCGCGCCCTCGTGAAAAAGTCGGACTTAGTCGAATCCCGCAGCAAGGCCTGGCAGACCTATTCGACCGTGATCATGATTCTGTACCTGCCTTTTGGTCTCACGTTGAGCGTCGTCGCCGCTCTCCAGGTCATAGGGCTCTGCATTACCGTCGTCGGAATTCCTGTGGGAATCGTAATTGCCAAGTCGATTGGCACCTACTTCAATCCAGTCGGCAAAAAGTGCGTGTCCCAAGCGGTAGCGGATGAGCTCGAACGCAGAAAGGCGCTGGCTCAGTTCGACTGACTATCCCCATACAACGACTTCGCTTGGTGAATGATCCAATAAGCGGTTGAACTTGCAGTACCGTCGTGCCTCGGAAAGTATCGGCATTGTGACCCTAAGCCACAAAGGTGTTCGACCATCTAGGTGAGCCGCTAATCTCTTTGCGAAATGCTGGGCATACCGTGATGGGCTGCCCAATAACTAGTCCAACGTGCGGGAAGCCGCTCACATCAGAGAAAAACGGGTGACAAGCAACGAAGGAAAAGTCTGTGACGCAGTTGTGAAGGTTCTTGAACAGCGGACTGGAAAGACACGCGAAGATATCCGCCGGCCCGAAGTAGACGGTTCCGGCCCCCCGGTCGAGTTGCGCCTGAAACTCGGTGACCAAGGGTATGCGATTGAGCATACGCTGATCGAGGCGTTCGAGAGACAGACACTTACAGGAGTGTCGTTCCAGAATCTTGTCGATCCCGTTAAGAACGAGCTCTGCGGAGAACTGCCTGGGCCGGCACGTTACACATTGTTATTTCCTCTCGATCCTTTTCCCGGTGGACAGTCGGCCAAACAACGCCATCGGCTTCAAGAGAATCTCGCCGAGTGGATTAGGGGGAAAGCCCCTCTACTGTTCAATGCCATCCACGAGAGCCTCTATCACAAGCCAACCACCGCGCTGCTTCAGAAAGATTGTCGTGATCAGATCACAGAGAAGCCAAAAGGCTTTTCCATTGAAGTGACACTAAGGTGCGAAATCGATTTACCACCGTGTGGGCAGAAACCTGGGATTCTTGGAGCTGCCCGTTGGGCTCCGAGCGACGAATATCTAAAGGCCGCTCGTTCAAACCGCATCCAACGGGCCATGCGCTCAAAGTGCCCGAAGCTCCACGGTTACAAGAGCACGGGCGACCGAACCGTCTTGGTATTGGAAATCCATGATATAGCGCTAACGAATCCTGTCGTCGTCGCCAATTCTCTGATTGGCTCGACGGATAAGCTCCCGAGCGATCTTCAATTGCCGGACGAAATTTACCTTGTTGATACAATCTTGAACTGTGGCCCCTGGCGGCTTTGGCCCTTGAAAAATGGCGAAAGATTTTGGCCTGCGGATGACGCGGCTGGTTGGCACTACACAGAGTTCTCAGTGAACTCTCTCATAGATCTGACTAGTACCACGGACGGCAGCTAACGGCGGACCGGCTATGCCTTCACGCCTCTCGGCGACTCGCGTCAGTGAAATTGACCTGCCTCCTCATCCGCCACCAGATCAGTTTTCGGATCGACCGCACGATGCTGGCCTCGCGGCAACGCTTGCCGAACACATGGCTGGGGTACCGGCAACCTCGATCCGAATGATGGATGTGGGTTTGACCCGGATTTGTGAACTCCTTTTGTCATAAGGTTCAGGTGTCCAAGAAAGCGGGCCAAGACCACCGAACTCCCTCGTTCAGTGCGAATGTTTCTCTCTTGCGTGCCTGTGCCTCAATACAGGTCCCAGCTTAGAATAGTGCCTAGGATTGCTATATTCATCGAACCATGTGCCCAAGTGAAGCTGCAGGTCCGTCACGAAGTAATGTAAGAGGCGTGCCGAGCTTATACTCGCTTCGTGTCCTTCTTCCTGTATGGTCACCCAACTCTTTTTTTTGCTGGAATCTTCCGATTTCAGGTTTACCTCCGCGCCCACTCCCAGTTCCGCCCCTTTTCGACCCATTCGTCCAGGGATACAGAGTGTTGCACCCTTGTCCTGGTCCAAAATCAAGACGGATGCGTCACTCGGTCTGATGCCTTTCTTCCTGATATCGTCTTCTAGGTGTTTTACCTTGCAATCACCCTGTCCCAAGGCGATCAAGAAGGCGTAGCAAGAGTTATTCCATTGCCTTCCGGTTACTGGCCGGGTCATCTCAGCCACGGTTGAATCATCTCTCATTGTTCCAAATCGCAATTTGTTCTCGACTAGACGCCCTTCTTGCAGAGTTTCCATGTCTCCTACCATTCGGCCGTAGCTCCGAATGACATCGTTATGACTAGCCCACGAAGCCTTGACCTCGCCGACCGCTGCAACCCATTCGACTCTTACCAGCTCAGTTTCTCCCTTTTCTGTCTTGTGCATGGTCGCTGCAGGAACATCTCTAACGATAATGACGTCCATCTGTCCCGATTTCATGCCATCGGCTCGAACCACGTGTCCCTGCGTTACCCGATACTGTCCTCCCAGCAGGCTCCCAATAAGGTCCCTTACTGCTTGCTCTGGACCGTCCCCTTTTGCACGAATGTTGTTCCTTCCTCCCGCGGCCTTCGCCTTTCTGCGACTTAGGAATAACTCCCCCGCAACCGCCGCGTAGAGTTCGTCTGGGTTGTATCTGTCCATTTGCCGATCTCACTTTTTGCTTCACCAAACAAACCTCAACCCAATTTGTCTTTGTCCATTGACCGACCGTGGGTCTCGGTGTCCTACGAAAGAGTCAATCCGCTTATTCTGTAACCGTTCCGCCAAGCCGTGATGGCCAGTACGGATTTGGTGTCGCGGTGATTGTGGTCGAGGCTGCATCGTCGCCGCTGCCGCCCAAAGGGAACTGAGCGTCTCACGCTTGGCGGCTTAGGGCGACTAGGCATTCGGCAAACTCCGCCTCGTGCTCGTCAAGTGCCGGCTCCCGGACGCGGATCGGGACCTGCGTGACGCTCATCACGCCGATGTTGCTCCCTTTCTCTCCGATTTTCTGGACGATGTTGCACCATGCTGAAATCGCCTCCGCGCGATGATCCGCGAGGTAGCGCACAAGATGGGCTCGAGACGCAAATCGGACCTCCTCCGCACCGCCGCGAATACTTAGAACCGAGACTTCGCGCCCCGACGCGTTCGGGGAATAAACTCGAAGCGAAAAGCCGCGCTCTCCGCGCGCATTTGCCTTTAGACAACCCGGGACAGCCGGCTTCAGGTCGAAATCGAGCCGATCGCCCAAACGGTTCTTCAGCGCCTGAACTAGCCAGTGGTCCTTCATCTGCTCCGAAACCGGCACGGGCCTCGACGTGGATGCAGCCTCGCCCAATGCCTGCTCGATCAGTTTGTGAAGAAGCCGGACGCTCAACCCCGGCTGCGGTGCAAGGGTTCCGGCATCGAGCTTCGATTTCAGCCGCGACGAAATGCATACAAGGCTGAGGTCGCCGCCGCGGCCCCAAATCGACTTTACACAACCCTCCCTGCCAAATTCTTCCTCGAAGGACTCTGCATAGCGACGCAATTGTCCCTCGTCGCTGCCGACCTCGACCTCGATCCAGCCAAACGTCTCGCCGGTGTCCGGATCTTCGATAGTGAAGTCGGGCCGTTGCGCGCCAACGTTTGTCGGGGGAAAGACGATGGCGTTCTCCGGCATGCCAAGGCTGAAAAGCAGCCAAGTTCGGAACCAGTCCTGGGCCATCAATCCGAACAGCGCAACGTTGATTCGGTTTTCCGGGCGGCTCAAGTCTTCATTGACAAATATCCGCTCACTGATGCCGCCTTTGTCCTCGTCGTCTTTGAGTACCACAGCCTATTCCTCCATGGTCGCTAAGAGCCGGTCGCCTCGGGAGGGAACCAGCGGTTGGTGAGTTCACTCCATCGCGCAGTCAAGCCGCTCGTAATCATTCAACGACTGGCGGGTGCGCATTCTACACCCTCGGTTCGCACAGCTTCTGCAAAGGGCTGGCGGTCCGCACTTAGCGGCGTCGATGATTGCGCGCGAGCGATCATTGCGGGCTGCTGATTGGGGCCTGCGCCAGATAAGTCGTCCGACCCGAAAGCGCGGCTCTAACATCCGCCCGTCACAGAAACGATTCCACCGCTTGGCGGAACGGTTACCTTACTCTTTGCTTGCTTTTCTACGAGGGCTGTCGGTCCGCCGCTTGGGACACTTTAAATAACATCAAGTAAAATAAAGAATTAGGCCATTGTTCTCATTGCGGAATACAGTAATACTTGATTTCGACCTCAACCCGACACCCTCGCCGAACGCCTTCAGAGATACTGGCTCCCAGACGAAACCATTCTTTACCTCGGTCGAACTTCTCAGCCGCTGCGCATGAGGGTCAGGCAGTTCTTTAACCACGATCTGGGATCAAGCAGCCCGCACAAGGGTGGTCATTGGATCAAGACGCTGTTCGGATTGGACGAATTCTTTGTGCACTACGCCGAGACCTTGGATCACGTATCGGTCGAAACCCGGCTGATCGAGACGTTTGCTTCCCGTGCTTCTCCATTCACGAAAGCGCAGATTGGTCCCAACGACCATGCTGAACCGTACTGGGTTTTCCGGACACCGTTGTTGTTGAGTTGGAGTGCCCCAGGAATGGTGGACACCACCAGTCGTCATAGTGAGGCCACCTCGAAAAACTCGGGCTTGTCCCGCTCCACATACGGACACCACCGTACAGTTAGAAGCTCGGTTCTTCGGAGGAACCCCGTTACGCGGTCCCCTTCGGTACGTTTCAGCACGCGGAAATTTGTTTTCACTTGCCTACTCTTTGCTTACTTCCCAACAAAGTCGGTTCTACCACTAACACCAACCATTCAAATAACATCCATTAAATCATTGCATTAGGCTGACTTTTCAAGTGCAGTCTCAAAAAGAACTTGATCTCCGGGCTGCATGTCGGACTCGTAGCGGGTTTGATATTCCTGCTTGCCCGCTGGATTGCACTGCGCATGCCCGTCGCCGTGGCTTCGCGCAACTCGGAAGTCGCCGCATCGGCTTGCCTCCTGGCGGCGGGCCTGTATGCGGCTCTGGCCGGATTCACCGTGCCCACGCAGCGCGCGCTGATAATGCTCGCGGCGATTTTCGAGTCCGCTCTT
>JAPOOG010000086.1 GCA_026713545.1 Bryobacterales bacterium | reverse complement strand
GTTTCCAACTGGCTATTCCTTGGCGGGTTGCTCTCCAGCAGAGCCCGCCTCCGCTTCGCCAGCCGACGAAGAGTTTACTATGAGGGCCGTTCCCCAGCCCACCATTTTTCAGCAAATGGGGAAAACCTGCTTACCGGCTTTTCTCACTTCAGGGGTCCACCGCCGCCCGGTCCGCTGCCCAACTCGTCCCAGGTGCAAAAGACCGGCTTCACGAAAAGGCTGACAATGACGAGACCAAAGGCAAAGACCGTGAACTTGAGAATTGCGATGTCCATTTTCACGTTGGTAATGTCCTGCCGGGTGGCAGGTAGTTGGCGACGGGGATGGGATCGATTGGGAAAGTTACAAGCAACAACGATGAGTCGACCTGCGATCGCTCAAGACGGAACAGTTAGTTGCCGTCGCGTGTGGAAGCGGAGTGGCTCTCACCTGCAACGTTCTGATGTGAACGCACAAAACCATCAATACCCGTCGCTATCTTTGACACACTCGCCGCAGCAGCAGCGCTCATCTTGGAAACGACTGTCCGCACGTCACGGATCTGAACCCCTGCCGTTTCCTCGTGGACCCCACTCCAAAGCGGTTCTCGGTTTGCGACACTCAACAAGTCCGCAGACACGCGCAACGCGACGCTCACGGTCGAGCCATCCGGCGAATCCACTTCTTCGAGGCGCTCGATGCGGCCTCGGATAAGGTAGTCGGCAGTCGTCCGTCCGTCAAACATCACGATGCGATGGAAGGTTTTCTTGCTCCGCAGATGGTCCAGCAAAGACTGTGCGATCGTAGTTCGAGGATCTTCCGCCCAACGGTGATATTCGTAAAACCCCACTTCCTCACGGTTGGGCCGGTAAACGATCTTGTCTTGCGTCAGCATCTTCGAACCTCGAAAAGGCATCAGAATCGCCGTCTTGCTTCCCTCCCCTTGCGCCGCCAGTGGAGCCGGAGGGATATTCAGCTTGTAGTAATGGGTCGGCAGGATTTCTCCGCCGCAGGAAAACGCGCTGAGCACCACGATCACGACGGCGAGAACGCATGCGGTGAGGGTGCTCTTAAACTGCAAGGAGACGTTGAACCTCGGTATCCAGAAGGAGTAATCTTGCACTTATGATGAACAGTTTAGCGCTCAACTGTCAGCACTGCGGATTTCAGCTCAAGCTTGTGAGCGGGATGAAGATCCACCGCCGCGATGCCTGCGATTCCTGCGGAGCAGATCTCCACTGTTGCCGCAACTGCCGTTTCTTCGATCCTGACAAGAGCAATCAATGCGCTGAGCCGCAAGCCGAGCTCGTCGCTGACAAGGAACAATCGAACTTCTGCGACTACTTCGAGCCGCTGACTACCGTTGATCTCGTCAACCGGCGCAGGGGCAGTGCCGAAGCCTCTCGCAGGAGCTTCGACGCCCTATTCAAGAAGTAGTTGTCAGCACGGAGAATCACACGTGGTTTCGGCTCTATGGAATCAAGAAATCCAACGCCC
This sequence comes from Bryobacterales bacterium, assembly GCA_026713545.1. Classification (GTDB taxonomy): domain Bacteria; phylum Acidobacteriota; class Terriglobia; order Bryobacterales; family UBA6623; genus JAPPLB01. Next base: position 23,325 of record JAPOOG010000086.1, on the reverse strand, counting down.
GTCAGCCTAGCCCGATCTCCGCATAGAATGTCCGTAATTCACGCACCTGAGCGTCCGTGAAACTCTTCTCCGGTGGACGCAGCCAACGTTGCGCCACACCGAAGTGCTCCAATGTCGCCCGCCAGAAGGCATGAGACCACTTCAAGAAGAACGGCACGTCGTAGTCCAACACGATCTTGCGGGCCGCCTCTAAATCTTCACTTTCAATCGCTCCCCAGAACCGCATCGCCACCTGCGGGGCAAACGTCGAGAACGTGCTGTAGTAGGCCTGCATTCCGAAAGGCTGATACATCAAAAAGCGCGACTTCTGTCCACCGGCAAAGATGTTCAACCGATCTCCATGCAGTTTGAACACCTCCATCGAGTACTTCTGTGGATACTCTTCCTTGTACGCAGACACTTGGTCGATCGTCACGATCTGCTTTAAAGCCGCCAGCGGGACCTGTCCCTGCATCCCGAGTGCAATGTCGCCGCCAGCTTTGGCAATCTTCCGGAAGTGTTCATAGAGGGCGTCCTGCGAGCCATGCCGAGGCAACTGAACCTGAACGCAATCGGCACCAAGCGACTTGGCGTAATGCGCGTAATCCTCACATTGTCCCGTCCACCAAGGACCAACCGCGGCGATGGTCACTCCCCTTCCCGCGACCGTTTTCACCATAGTATTCGTAAGCGCACGCACCTCTTGATAGGTCAAGCGATCGTACTGATTGTTTCCTGATGTGAGTGCGAAGACCTTGACGCCTTTTTTCGCCGCTAGTTCGATTTGGTTCTTGATGCCCTGATGATCAACCTTGAAGTCCTTCGTGTAGACCGTTGGCATCGACAGGATCGGTCCTCGGAGACGCTTGCGAAATTCTTCGGGACTCAATGTCGCCGCGCGCGCCGATCGTGGCGGAGGAACAGCTACTAACGAAGCAGCCGCCGCCTTCAGAAACCAACGTCTGTGGGAGGTTTGTATTCTCGACATGGCTGATTTTTCCTTTCTATAGCCGGACAATGGCCTCCTGACCGAAAGCTCGATCCACTACTTGCTTTAGACCTTTCCTTTCTATCCGACCCAGCTTCTAACGTACCAACGTCACATGTATCCTTTCATGCAACCTCCACCGAGCAAAAGACCGAGGTCTTTCACCCACCCGGCGGTCGAGACCACCTCCAAAGTGATGTCTTGCTCCGCAAAGTGTTCCTGGCGCATCCCAAAAAAGCGAGTGTAGGCATCCCGGAAACACCAGCGGTCAGGTGACTGCCACTTTGTTGAACTTCACCATTCGTACTGACTCCACGAACTGTCACAGGACGTGGAAGTATCCGTTTTTCTCGACCACTTGCAGCGGCATGTCAAACAAACTCGAAAGATCTTCTGACGACAGAATCTCGTTCTTGAATCCGTCGCGGAAGACGCATCCATCCTTCATCAAGACGATTCTTTCGATTTCCGGAATGATATCGGGCAAATGATGTGTTACCAAAACGATGCTCACACCCGACCGCGCTACCTTGCGCATCGTCGCTCGCAACTCATCCACGGCTCGCAAATCGAGGCTGGCCGTCGGCTCGTCCAAAATGAGAGCCCGAGGATTATGAATCAACGCTCGTGCAATGATGACGCGTCTCGATTCACCCGATGAGATCTCCGACATGTCCTGGTCAGCCAGATGTGAGATCTCGAGCTTCGCCATAACCTCATCAGCTTGCTTATGCATCGCTACAGCAACCTCGTTGTGCGGCCAGATCTCAGCGCTGCTGAAGAATCCCGACAGCACCGCTTCCCTGACCGCGATAGGCCGCGTGCACATCTTGACCCAATCCGGAGACACGATCCCGAGTTGCGGACGTAGGTGAAAGATATTCCAACACTCCTTACCCAAAATTTTCAAAGACCAGTCATCAACAGACTGCAGGGGATGAAGCTCCCGCATGATCGTCTTGATCAGCGAAGATTTTCCAGAGCCGTTCGGACCAACAATCGCTACATGCTCCCCGAGATCGATTGACAGCGTCAGCGACTGCAATACCGTCCTGCGGCCCCGCATCACACTGACGTTACGAAAATCGATCAACGACCCAGTGCGCTTCGGGTTAGCCCCGTTTCTGCTCATTGTCATTGAATAGTCGCTAAAACCCGGCGCTGTCCATCGAAATATGATTTCGGCGGCTCGTCGTCACGGCAATACCCCACGAGGCGCCTGAGGCCTGAGGGAGAGTGTGGACCCTGATCAACAATCGTAGCGTGGACCCCACTGGTCAGGTCCTCGCCATCCCTGGCTCATCTGCAACTCCAAAGCAGACCCGAATCCCATGACCGTACAAGAGGGGCTATCCTAACAAACCCCCACGTCCTGCCGCCCTGACGAAGTATGGGCGCGACATCCCGAGCCCCACAGCCAGCATTCTCATTTCCGTCCCATCACACGAGTAAACCAACACAAAACCAGCAGCGCGGATCTCGCCGATTGGCCCGTGACCTTATACTGCAGCCCACAATCTACGTCACACAAACTCTGTCAAGCCAGGCCGCCGAGTCAGCGGAGTAAACTAGAGCCATGGATTCCCACAGCCAACACAACCTCCTGCTCACCCGCCGTCAGCTTTTTGGCCGCGTGAGCACCGGTATCGGCGCCGCCGCCCTCGGCTCTTTGCTGGAAGACGACCTTTGCGCCACGCCCAGGGGACAAAACGACCATCCTGTCGATCCACGCACTGGCGGTCTCACCGAACTCCCCCATTTCGAGCCAAAGGCCAAACGGGTCATCTACCTGTTTCAGTCCGGCGCACCGTCACAAATCGATCTCTTCGATTACAAGCCGATGTTGAGAAAGTTCCACGGCCAGGAACTCCCTGACTCAGTCCGCCAAGGCCAACGAATAACGGGTATGACCTCCGGGCAGGATTCCCTTCCTGTTGCGTCGTCAATTTTCAAGTTCAACCAACACGGTCAGAGCGGCAGATGGCTGAGTGAACTCATCCCTCACCAGGGCAAGATTGTCGACGATGTCGCCTACATCAATACGGTCCACACCGATGCCATCAATCATGACCCTGCGATTACCTTCATCCAAAGCGGCTTCCAGCAGCCCGGCCGCCCCAGCATGGGCGCCTGGATGAGCTACGGCCTTGGCAGCGAAAATCAGAATCTGCCCGGTTTTGTCGTCCTCGTTTCGCAAAAGAACTCGCTCAACAACGCCCAGCCCCTGTTTTCACGTCTGTGGGGAGCGGGCTTCCTTCCGTCTCGCTATCAGGGCGTCCGCTTCCGCTCAAGCGGCGACCCCGTTCTCTACCTCTCCGACCCGCCTGGAGTCAACAGGAAGAGCCGTCGCCGGATGCTCGACAGCTTGGCCGAACTCAACAAGATGCGCTCTGCAGCATTCAGCGATCCCGAAATTGACACTCGCATCGCGCAATACGAGATGGCTTACCGCATGCAGACCTCCGTACCCGATCTAATGGATCTCTCCGACGAGCCGGACCATATCTTCGACCTTTACGGACCCGACTCACGCAAACCGGGCACATTCGCCGCGAACTGCCTGCTTGCGCGCCGATTATCCGAGCGCAATGTCCGCTTTGTGCAACTTTTTCATCGTGGCTGGGACCAACACAATGACTTACCGCGCGATATCACTCTACAGTCGAAGTCAACCGACCAGCCCTCCGCCGCCCTTATCCACGACCTAAAGCAGCGCGGTATGCTCGATGATACTCTCGTCATCTGGGGAGGAGAATTCGGCCGCACCGTCTACTGTCAAGGCGAACTCACCGCTACCAACTACGGACGTGACCACCACCCCCGCTGCTTCACCATCTGGATGGCCGGCGGTGGCGTCAAACCAGGCGTCAGCATCGGCGAAACCGACGACTATTGCTACAACATCGTCAACGACCCCGTCCATATCCACGACCTCCAAGCCACCATACTCCACCTTATGGGGATCGATCACAAGAAGCTTACCTTCAAGTATCAAGGACGCCATTTCCGCCTCACCGACGTCCACGGCAACGTGGTCGAACAACTCTTGGCGTAGGACAACCTCTCCTATTCACGGGACTGACGCTAAAGAATAGCTGTCTGAGAAGAGCCCCCGGCAAGCACAGTCTTCCGCCCAGTGGCGTATTAGCCTGCATGTCTCACCACCCGACGGTCGAAGCACGCGATACGACCGCCATGACTTCGCTTTTCCTTCGCAACGCTTGCTGGCCGTGCACGCCGTACTGTCAAGTACGCCTGCGCGCGCCTTTTTCCTCGCCCGGCTCGCGCCTCGTCCTGACGGCCCTCTCACGCACTTCACCTCGCCGCGTGGGGAGAAACGCAGGCTAGGTCCATTGCGAAGCTTCGATACCCGGGGACCCAAAAGCATTGTGGTGGCGATGCGAGACGATCTGAAATCTGTGCGGCCGTGTCTCGTGTTGATCAGTGCGATCCCGGATGACTGCTTCCTATGGATGAGATACCGTCAGGTCGTTCGCCAAAAATCATGATCAAGGAGGATGGATCGGCTTGAATATCACTATTCGTGGGGGATGATCACGCACAAAGACAGCGAGCAACCGATCGAGGAAGGGATGAAATCTGAACAGATCGAGTGTGCTGAAGGAGAGGCTGATCTTTCCGATGCGGTCTTCAAGGAGATCGGTGACGAGAAGTCAGATCTGGAATGACCAGTTTCGTACGGCCTCAGGCTGCACCCATTTACGGATGCCTCCAATTTGGTTCACTCTCCAGTATTCGGTCCAATCGATCGCCTCGGGAGCCCACGGGAGCTTTTTCCGATCGGAAGGAGAGAGGGTGCTGTAGGCAGCACGGATGTTGTATGTCTCGTAGATATAACGATTTTCGAGGATAAAGGGCAAGTATTGGTCGATGGCCTGATCGCGGAAGCGGGCTTGGAGCGCAAGAGCTCGGAGGGAGCCGAGCCAGTCGGCAACGACCCCGTTGTCGGGAATGGGTGTTCGTTTTATACGTTCCTGAAAAGCGGTCAAGAGCTGTCGGCCGGCTTCGATGCGGCGGATTCGGGCATCACGACTTTTCTGGAATTCAGTCGCCGACAAGAATCGGAGGCGAGAGCGCGGTTGCAGGCCAAAAGGTCGTATGTGCTTCCAAACGCTATTGCCGTTCAACCGCTGGGCTTCTTCAAACAGGAGCTGAATGAGCGGACCGAGTTCGAACGGGTTCGTATCGGCCGATGCAAGCTGGTAGACCGGCTCGTGTTGACCGGTCAATAGTAGCGCGCCACACGCCAGAGTCGCGGCGGCAATCTGATCGACGGGAACGATCTCAAGCGGAATGTCGGGGCGCGCCGGCCATTCGGCAAGGCCGCTGAGAGCCATTAGAACGAGCGGCGCCGCGGTGCGGCCACCCTCGACCCAGCCAGGAAATGGGAAGCGCCAAGAGCTCTCGACGATTGCCGGGCGGACAATGACCCAATCGAGGCCTTGCGATTGCGCGAGGATTTGCTCACCAAGGCTTTTCGAATACGTATACGTATTGACCCATCCCCAGTGGGTGGCTCGGCGGCGGCCGATCGAGATGAGCTGGTCAGCCTTTGCGCTCTCTCCGGCGGACGAGGCTCTGATGCGATCGATCTCTTCGCGAAGGGTCCGGAGCTCTGCTGCAGGTTCGAAACCAAGGTCGTTCGGTCCTCGGCGATCGGGGTAGAAGCCCGGTCGCGGTTCCGTTTCCTCGATCAGGCCATCCGCCTTCCCGGCGACGAAGCAGGTTGAGATATGGAGAAGCTTGGCGCCAGCATGTTTGGCGAGGATGGCGATCTGCTCGACGGAATCGACATTGGCGCGAAGCGATTGGTCCACCGGCGGAAAGAACTCGACCAGACCGGCACAGTGTATGACGAGATCAATCCCGTTGCTCCAGTCAGGATCGTCAATGCCCGCGTTAACCTGAGCCGCGTCGCCGGACCAGACGGTGACCTTGTCATGTAAGAAGTCCCGGCCGCGTTGATTCACGAGAGGTTCGAGCGGCGGAGAGTCCAGGATCTCTTTTTCGAAACGATCTCGAGCAGTCCGGTCTTTTCGGGAACGGATGAGAAGATGGACTTGCCCGACTTCCGGGTAGCGATCGAGAAGCAAGGCCAGGAGTACTTTGCCGAGGAATCCGTTAGCCCCGGTAAGGAGGATATTGCGGCCGGATAAACTGGATGAGACGTCAAGCAAGAGAGTTATTCCTCGGCCAAGGGCAGCGGTTTGTTTTTCGCGGAGACTCCAAGCCTGCCAAGAAAAACCGACGGAGGGGAGCCTTGTTCAGGTGGGTGGCGCTTGCCCATCTGCAAGAGTCAAACCTCATCTGACCAGAATCTATTTTATGAATTGTCGAGTGCTGCGGGGTTGTCTTGATCCGTAAGCTGATTGTTTTCCTACAGACATCGCGGGCCATGTAGCAGGGTGCCCGCAACTGCAATGAAACCTGTGCCCCAACGTGCGGTCCCCTGGTCCCGTCGCATCCGTCTCGCAGACGCGAAGTCCATCCTTTCCAAGACGAGGGGTTTTATCTCAGAAGCCGGTTTCACTCATTCACTAACACCTGCTCGCAACTGTACTTTCGGCTGCGTCTACTGCTATGTTCCCACACTGCGCATCCAGGGTGGACTACGTCAAGAAGACTGGCGGAATTGGGGCCGCTTCACTACTTTCAAGGACAATGCTGCCGAATTGCTTGACCGGGCCTTGCGCCCCGACCAAGTGATTTATTGTTCGCCCTTGGTCGATCCCTATCAACCAGCGGAAGAGCATCGCCGGATCATGCCGGAATTGCTCGAAACGCTGATTCGAAAACCTCCTCGCGTGTTCGTGCTTCAGACGCGCGGACCGTTGATCCTACGAGACGTCAAGCAACTCAAGGTGCTCGCTACCCGGACACGGCTGCGCGTCAGCTTTTCTCTTACTACGAACCGCGACGATGTTCGCAAGCTCTATGAACCGCTATGCTCGTCCGTCAATGAACGTGTGGCCACCCTTGCCGCGCTGCGCGACACTGGAATCCCGACCTATGCAACCCTTGCGCCACTGTTGCCCTGTGACCCCACTGAACTGGCTCGACTGGCGCTCGCCTTCACCTATCAAGACATCATCGGCGACCCGTTTCATGTCCATGCCGTCAAACAGCACGGAGCCACAACGCGGCCTGAGGCTCTGCGGGTCAGCCAGGTGCATCAGTTCGATGATTGGCACTTGCCGGATTTTCAGTCGCATGTCGTGACAACCCTTCAATCCACAATCCAAGCCGCCGGACGGCGATTCGGCATCGGTCCCGCCGCCTTCAGGTGGCTGGCTCAGCCATAGCCCAGGGAACCCCAGCGGGGCGTCCAAAGGCCGACATACGGGGTCGTGGATCCGTCACAGGGACTGTCCCTGGCGGTTTTCATGCAGACTCCGGCGGGGCTGACCTATCATAGGTTCTTCAGTGGAGAAAGCCACACTTAGCATGCCGGACGCAGACGCCGCTCCACAATCAGATTCCTCCTCGAAAACGGGCCTTATCGCTGACGAAATATCACGCGATCACGATACGGGACCTCGTCACCCGGAACGCCCCGAACGCTTCGATGCCGTCATGAACGCGCTCAAGTCCGAGGGACTGATCAAAGTCCTGACGAAGATCCCGCCTCGCCTTGCGACCGACGAAGAACTGTCGCTCTGCCACACCCGCGGCTACGTCTCCATGGCCCGGCGCGACATCACCGCCGGCATGTCTCATCTCAGCACCGGGGATACCACCATCGGTCCCGGCTCTCTCAAAGTCGCTCTGAACGCCGCCGGCAGTGTGCTTCAAGCTGTCGACGCGGTGATGGCCGGGGAGGTCGCCAACGCGTTCTGCGTACTCCGTCCTCCGGGCCATCATGCTACGCCCGACCGTGGAATGGGTTTCTGCATCTTCAACAATGTCGCAATCGCTGCACGCTATTCCCAACAACGTCATGGCGTTGAACGAGTGTTGATTGCCGACTGGGACGTCCATCACGGAAACGGCACCCAGGACATTTTCTACGAAGACCCCTCAGTATTGTTCTTCAGCACCCATCAGTCGCCATGGTATCCCGGCACAGGCAGGACCGATGAAACGGGTGCGGGCGCTGGCCGGGGAACGACGGTCAACTGCCCCTTCCCCTCCGGCTCGGGCCGCGATGAGATCCTGGGCGCTTTTCGAACGAAACTGCTTCCCGCAGCCCGCCGATTCCGTCCCGACATTATCTTCATTTCGGCGGGGTTCGACTCCCGATTCGGCGATCCGCTGGGGGAATTCACCCTCAACGACGGCGACTTTCGGGATTTGACATCAATGATGATGGAGATGGCCGAGGGACCCTCGTCTCATCGTCTCATCTCGGTCCTCGAAGGCGGTTACAACCTGGACGGTCTGGGTGCCGCCGCTACGGCTCATGCCCAGACCCTCAGTTCCATTTAACTCCCATTCCTGGCGATAAACGGTGACAAGCCAGCTAGCCTGACGTCTGAGTCATCAGAACCCAAATCGCACGGTATGAGGCTCATTCCGGCTAGCGTCGGACTACACAGAGAGTCACATAGAGGGATGCGAGGTCGGCTAGAAACACCGTTCCCGTGTCACGAGAAGTCGCTGCAAGATATATCTCGGAGTCCGCCGATGAGTATTCGGTCAGCGTCCGCGGCTCAGTCGGCGGAAGTACTCCGCGACCGCTTCACGATACTCTTCCGGAACCGGTTCGGAGACTGAAGTACGAACCTGACCTCCCTGCTCTTCCTCAACTTTCCGCCTTACCTGGAGTTCCAGTTGCTCCAGCAACGACAGTAACCTGCGGTATTCCTGAGCCAGCAGTTCCGGGTTGCCTGCGAAACGTGAGCTCGGCAGGCCTTTCACAAAGCGGCGAATCTCCTCCAAATCTTCCTCATAGACGCCACTCGTCTGCAGGTCGCGAGCCAGCCGCGGGATTGGACGCACACCCTCCCGCAAAGCTTGCTCCATTTCGCGTCGCGCCTGATCATCCCAGAGTCCGATGCCTTCCGAACTGTCGGGCCTCCGTATTCCGCCGTAGTTGGATGCTCCGCCGATCGAGCGCTGTGGTCCGCCAAGCCGGCCTCCCTGCGCAGTCCGCGAGGGATCGCCCTGCTGCGACTGGCCCCGGCGGGAACTCGCGCTTTGTTTTCCCTGCTGCCCTCCAGGCTGTGTGCCCGGCTGCTCCTGAGAACCCTGTTGCCCGCCTCGCTGATCGCCATCCGCGGCGCGCTCCAAGCGCCGCCGCATGCTCTCGAGTTGCGTCAGGGACCGCTCCAAACCGCGCTCATTGCCCGGTCGGTTGGACTGGGCAAGCCGCTCGGCTTCTTTCAGACTGTCACGCAGTTGATCGAGCGATCGGGTCACCATGTCTTCGCCCTGCGCCGCATGGGGAGCCAGTCCACGCCGGATGTACTCGGCCACAACGCGCAGCCGCGTGCCGATCTCATTTTGCTGGATTTCTCCAAGCGCTTCCCGCAACTCGCGAGACGCTTCCCGCTGGGACTCATCAAGCCGGCGGATCGTGCCCTGCATCTCACGCTCGATCGCCTCGAGCTCTTCTTGCATCGCTTTCTTGCGGTCCGCGAGATCAAGCGCTTCGGTCGGGGAAAGGCGGCTCCGCAGCCTGCCACGTCTACCGGATTCGGCTTCGGCTTTCTGCTGCGCCCTGATTGACTCTCGCAGATCCTGCTTCAGACGGTCGCCGATTTCCCGCTGATCACGGGCCAGCGCCTCCGAACGTCGAGCCAACTCCGAAAGCGCGGATGCGTTCTGTCCACGCCGCTCCCTCGTCAACTGCCGCAGCGCTTCTTGCAACCGTGCCTGAGCCCGTTGCGCCGCCGCCGGATCATTGCCGAGTCGCTGCCGCGAACCATTGGCACTCGACGGATTGGTCTGCATATCACGTGTCGCCTGGTCGAGCCGCTCGATGATCTGCTGCAGGTTCTGCGGGCTTGCGGCGCTCCCTGCAGACCGGCTTTGTCCCGCCGCCCGGCTCGATTGCCGTTCGCTCCGCCGATCGGATCGCTGCCGACCTGATTGCGACTGCCCGGATTGCTGTTGCGAGCGGTTGCCGGATCGGGCCTGTGTCGCCTGCTGTTCCCGCTGACGCCGTTGCAACTCTTCAAGCTGCCTTTTCAATTCCAGCGCCTCACGCCGCAGCATCTCCTGCTGCCAGCGCTGAGCGAAGGTCATCTCCTGCTGCTGCTTGCGCCGTTCGGCCAGCTTCTGTTGCCGTTGCGCCAACGTGCGCAGCTTCTCCATCAGTTCATCGACCTCGCGTTCGAGCTGTTGCTGCGAAGAACCACCACCCGTCTCGTATTGGTTCTTCGTCAAGTCCATCTCCAACTCGAACATCTCCGCCAAGTCGAGTTGCGCCTGGCCGCCCCCCTGCCCGTTGCCCCGGCCGAAGCTGATCTGGAGTTCGCGGAAGATCGCCTCCGCTCGAAGCACATATTGAAGCGCCTTCTGCTCCGGAGCCACGGCCTCCGTGAGCTTCATCTCGTGCAGCTTGTCGGCAGCGGGCTCCATGTATTCAGACGCTTTTTCGAGATTCTCGATAAACCGCCCGATCTTCTCATCCGCGCCCGTCAGTTGCCGCGCCTTCGTTCGCTCAACCAATGTGCGCGCCTGATCCCGCAGCGTGAGTTGGATATCGGACAAGACGAGCGCGTTGTCGTTTATCTCAGAACGCTCCGAAGGCTTCGCTTCTTCCAACGCACGGATCAAATTCCAGGTGGCCGCAATGATTTCCTTCTGCCGTTTGGAGATTTCGTTCTGTCGCTGCTCGCCACCACTCATCCCGCCTGCACCCTGCTGGCCCTGGCGAAAAACCAAATCGAACGGCCGTACCTCGACGAAGTACATGTCCGTCTTGGCCGCCAGTTTGTGATCGCGTGCTACTGCGTAGTAGGTGATCAGGTCGCCTGGCATCAAATAGACGGGCTTCAACTCCTGTTCCTCGCCGTTTTCGTCTCGCACTTCAAGCGAAGCCTTGCCCTCGCCCATCTCTTCCAGATAGAACGTGTGTTGACCGCGGGCTTCCTTGAAGCCCCGGCGTTTCACGGAGACCTTTTTCAGCTCGCCGCCGTTGAGAGAATAGAAAAGGTCCAGAGAAGCGATGCCGAAATCGTCTTCGGCCTTCAACTCGACGACGACTTCCTCGATATTCGTCGCCTGAAAATCACGCCCCGGACGACCGATCTCCAATGTCGGCTTGCGGTCGGGAATCACCGTGATGAAGAATTCATCGCTGATGCGAACCGCCTCGCCTTTGTAGAGCTCGGCCACGTTGAAGAGTCCGTCACCCTTCACCGTGATTCGCCCGACGCTTGTCAGTCCGTCCGACTCCAGACCAGCGACCTGCTCCCCATCGACCAGAATGACGCCGTCATCCAGCGGTTTATCGGTTTCAACCGCAATCTCGACTTCGGTTCCCGCGACGGCGTTGATGTCTCCCCCCGGATCCTCGACGACGTTCTTCAAACCCGTCCACTTCGGGTAGTGGTACGTCAGCTTGAGTCCCCTCACAACCGGCATGGACACGACGTCGACTGCAAACTCCTCACTTCGAATACCGCCTGCAGAAACGTAGTAGTCAAAAGAATCCCTAACTCCGGCGAACAGAAACTCAAATCCGGTGCCGGACAACTGACGCCGCATCGGTGCTTCTTCCCATTCGACGCTATCGGCGTATTTGACATATACCTGCGCCGATGGGCTTTCGAAGCCTACGACCTCCGCGGTCATCGTGAGATCAGCCCCGCGCCGCACCGTGGCGTCGCCGGGCTCGATCTGTAGTTCGTAATAGGGAGATTCGTTCGATTCCAGCCATCCGGCCCACAGCCGCGATGTGCCATAACTCCAATACCCGGGCCCCGAGGTTCCCAGCCAAAGCAGCGCAAAGAAGCCCGTTGCCGCCAGCGCAGCGAACGTGATGATCCGCTGCCAACCAACCACGGATTCGGCCGGGGCGGCCTCGACGACCTGCAGCGTATCTTCAGCCAGCAAGTCAAGCATCGGATTCGCGGCAGCTTCGTCGGCACCCTGCGACTGATCGATAAAAGTCTCGATCCGGCCGTCGAAAGCAGGTATTTCCCGCTCGGCATGGCCTGCCGCCTTCTTGATGCCCAAGCCCCGCAAGGGCCGCCAAAGCGCCAGGATGATGACCGTGACGATAGCCCCGAACAGGATCGTCCGGCCGCCGATCACGCTTCCGTCGGAGAACGCAAATTCGTTTGCAATCGCAACGCAGAGAATCGTCAGCGCCACGGCAACGCCGACGGTAAGTCCAATCCCGCGCGACGCCGTCCGTGCCCGGAGCCGCCACTGTATGCGGCGCACGTAGTCCTGTAACGACCAATTCGGCGACAAGGGGGCCGGATACACGTCCTATGTCTCCCGCTGCACTTTGAGGTGATAGTTTCCGAAGATTGATTCTAGCAGTGCGATCAAGACCAAAAGCACCAGCAGCATCTTCCAAAGCTTCAGCGGCGGGGGAACCATGAGAGATTTATTACCCTCGATCGGCGCCGCTTCCTGGTTGCGGCCCGTCTTCTCCCACGTCGAGACCAAGTCGGCCTCCATCGGACGCAGGTTGGACTCCCGCGGATCGGGATTGACCGCGGCCAATTCCGACGCTCCGGCCCGCCGCAGCTCGTAGAATCCCAGCTCGGTCAGACGCAGGTCCCCGCCCGAAACCGAGCTGGCAAGAGTCAAGGCGCGATCTCCGGAAGGATCAAAAACCTGCACACCGGTACCGAGCCGTCCACTCAACTCCAGGATCGAGTCGATATTGGCCTGCTGCAATCTTCGATCAAGCCCCGAGAGATAGCGCGCCGTCTCCAGGACGAACGGGACAAACACCGGGTTGACCGGCAAATCGTTCCAGATGTTTCCCAGCGACGACGCCAGGATCAACAAGCGTCCTTCGCCCAGTCGCCGCTCGATCAGCAACGGTGAGCCGTCCGACAGCCGAGACGGCACATCATCCTCTTTGCCGACGGGCAGTTGCGCGTAGCGATAGAACTTCACGCCCTGGAATCGCTTCACCCGGCTGAGCACGGGATGTGACTCGTCGACCGAACCGGCGAACTGGAAGCGCTGTCGTTCACGCCCCGCATAGCTCGATTCCTCGATACCCTCCTCCAGCAACGCGGACCGCCCCGCGAGCGATGCCTTCGGACCGAGCACGATCAGCATCGCGCCTCCCGCTTTCACATATGACCGGAAGCGCTCCGCCGCCGTGTCATCAATCTGCGGGATATCCGAAAAAATGACGAGTGCGAACCGCTCAGGCCGACTTTGCTCGGCTTGCGCCACCGAAGCCCCTTCCACCCGGAACATCGCCTGCGACGATGCGTCCAACGCCGCGCGAAAGAAAGTAAGATCACGCCTCCGTGGATCGCTGTGGACGAACAGAATTTTCGCCGGCTCGGCATTACTGATCGCTACCAGCCGCCGATCATCCAAGGGCATTTCATCCGCGGGCTCCAAGAGCAACTCACCCTTGTTGTTGCCCAGCGGTACTTCGAACCCTTCGAACACGACCGAGGCCCTTCCCACCGCGGGTACATTCACCGACTGGCGCGCGAGCTGCTTGTCATTCAGACGAAACGTCACAGTCTTGCGTGCTTCCTGCGTGCCGAAGCCGGCCACGATCGCCTCGAGGCGGGTGGCTCGTCCGCCGAAGACCCGTGTCGTTCCTCTACTGTTTTCAATCGTCCAATTCGGTGAATCCGCTTCGGCCACGTTGTGGACAGCGAGGCTTGCCATTGTCGGCAGCGCAACGTCGGAGAAGCGGCCCGGCATCGCCGACTGCTGGAAGTCGGAAAACAGGTGCACCGTCACCGGCACTTCCGCGTCCGGGGCCAGTGTGCGAACGGCCTCCGCCAAGTCACCGTATGAATTCCGAGACGCCGTCGGCTGCAGGGTTTCGAGCGCGGTGCGCAGTTCCGCTGTGCTGCCCGTCGGTTGCGTGATGACTCGCACCCCCGGCCCAATGGCCAGGATCTGCGCCCGGTCCGCCGGCTTCAGAACCTCGATCACCTCTTCGGCTTCCTGGACGGCACGGTCCCAGCGATCGCCGTAATTCATGCTGAGGGAAGTATCGAGAGCGAGGATGTGGAGACCTGGCAAGTCGCCCAATCCTGCTCCGGCCGTCAACTCCCAAACAGGCTTGGCGAAAGCCAGGGCAAGCAACAGAAACAGGGCAATCCGCAACGCCATCAAGAGGCGATAGCGAAACCGCCGCTCTTTCATCGAGCTGTGCCGGCGACGCTCAAAAAACATCAGTGAGCTAAAAGGCAGGCGGATCGGGTTTTCACGCTCCAGCAGGTGCAGCCATAGCGGGAGGCCAATCGCGAGCCCCCCCATCAAGAACCATGGCGCTAGTAATGACATCCGTTCGTCTCTCTATTCAAAGACGCCGCTTCATCGATACGTTTTCACTCATTCCAAGTTCAACGCCGGCGCTGGCGAACCAGAAGATATTCCCTCAAGGCCAAATCCAGTGGTTTCGACGTGTCCAGGAGTACATAGTCCGCCCCAATCCCCTTCGTCCGGGATCTCAGTTTCCTGATGTGGTTTTCCATGCGATCGACGTACTCCCGCCGCGCGAAATCCGGCGAGATTTCCATTTGATCGCCGGTCTCCATGTCTTCCAACAGAATCGAGCGATCGAAAGTGGGTCGCAACTCGACCGGGTCCAGCACATGGAAGAACACCATGTCCTGTCCCTGGTAGGCCAGCGGACGAACCGCCTTGATCACTGAGTCCGGATCCATATAAAAATCCGAAATCACCGCGACAAGCCCGCGCAGACTCGTGTATTGCCGGAAGTGATCAAACGGCAGATCGAGATTCGTACCGGTGGCGGGCTCTGCCCGCTCCAACATGTGCAGCAGACTCAACAGGTGTCCCGGGCGCGTCGACGGCGGCCGATAATCCCGTACCTTCTCATCGAAAACGATCAGGCCGGCGGCGTCATGCTGCCGAATGGAGAGATAAGAAAGCGAGGCCGCGAGAAACCGCGCGTACTCCATCTTGGTTACGCCATCCGACGCGAACCCCATCGAAGCACTCGCGTCGAGCAACAGCATCAGGTGCGTGTTCGTCTCACCCAAGTAACGCTTCAGATAGGTGCGCTCCGTGCGCGAGAAGACATTCCAATCGATGAAACGAGGATCGTCACCGGGCGTATAGGGGCGGTACTCGGCAAACTCGAGGCTGAAGCCGAAAATGGGAGAGCGGTGAAGGCCGGTCAGGAAACCGTCCACTACCGTCCGTGCGACCAGTTCGATGTTCGAGAGGCGCGCGAGAATTTTCGGATCGAGAAGCGCCTGGATCGCCATCGAGGATTCAAGTTCGCGTTTCGGGCTTCTCAGCGATGAGGTTCTTCAGAATGTCGTCGGTAGTAACGCCATCCGATTCGGCATGGAAGTTCGACAGTATGCGGTGGCGCAAAACGGGCAGCACCAGGGAATGCAAATCCTCAATGGTCACGTGATAGCGACCTTGCATCAGCGCGCGCGCCTTGGCCGCCATGACGAGAAACTGCGTGGACCGCACGCTCGCCCCATAGTTCACGTACTTCCGAATCATCTCGGTAGATTCGGGGTCCTTGGGCCGCGTCGCACGAATGAAATTCACGGCATAACGAATCGTTTCTTCTGAAACAGGCACCTGCCGCACGAGCTTCTGAAACTCGAGGATTTCCTCCACCGTCGTGCAGGCATCCACTTCAGGGAGCCCGGCCGTGGTATTGCGATTGACGACGTCCATTTCCTGCTCCGTCGTCAGATAATCGAGCACGACGTTGAACAGGAACCGGTCAAGCTGCGCTTCCGGCAGCGGGTAAGTGCCCTCCAGTTCAATCGGGTTCTGCGTAGCGAGAACGAAAAATGGCGGCGACAGCCGGTAGGTCGTCCCGCGAACGGTCACGCTCAGCTCCTGCATCGCTTCCAGCAGCGCCGCCTGAGTCTTCGGGGGCGTGCGGTTGATTTCATCCGCCAGCATCACGTTCGTAAAAATCGGTCCCTCGACGAACGTCCACTTGCGATGTCCGGTTGTCACATCCTCATCAATGATGTCAGTGCCGGTCACGTCGGACGGCATCAGGTCGGGCGTGAATTGAATTCTCTTGAACGTCAATCCGAGGGCCGTGGCGAGCGTCCGTACGAGCAGCGTCTTCGCAGTGCCGGGCATGCCGGTGATCAAACAATGCCCACCGACCAGCAGGGTCAACAGCAAGTGCTCGACGACATCTTCCTGGCCGACGATGACACGTCGAACCTGTTCGCGGATTCGTTCTTGTGTGTCATGAAAAACAGTGACAAGGTGTCTCGTGTCCGTCGTATCGACGATGGAAGCGGTAGGAACAGTCATCATTAAGAAAAGATCGGGTTGTTAATCGACAATTTCCAGCAGTAGCTTCTGCGCAGGTCGGTAGCTCGGGGCGGCTTCCAGTGCGGATAGCAAGTGTTTTCGAGTGTTTTCAGCGTTCCCCATCATATGATACGCACGGGCCAGGTTGAAGTGCGCACCGGCGAGATCGAGCGGTTTTGACAGCAGATGCGTCCGAAACTCTCGAACCGCCTCGGCGTGGCGCTTTTCTTCGATAAGCCACTCGCCGAGCCGCACGTGCAGCTCCGGTTCGCCGGGAGTAACGTAGATCAGCCCTTCCAGCGCCTCGATCGCCTCCGCCCGTCTTCCCAAATCGTCCAGCCACTTCGCCAGCTTCCTGATGTAATGGGGATTCTTCCCGCCCCGCTCCTGATAATCCTTCAGATATTTCGCAGCAGCCACCTTGTCGCCCAACTCGTCGTGCGCCGTGGCCAGAACCACATAAGGATTCGCGGGCTGCACGAAGTCCGGGAAAATATCCAGCGCATCGGTTGCCGGCTCCAGAACACCGTCCCAATTCTTCGCCTTCGCGGCGACCAACGCCTTCTTCATCGCCTTGCGGAAGTCCGGGAGCCTCCGAAGCAACTCTCCGAACTCCCCTTGCAGATAGTCCTCGAACCGCTTGTCGAATTCCTCCGCCGAGACTCCCAGCACCGCCTCGATATTCTGCGCCGTGGTTATCCGTTCCGAGAATCCCTCCAGCAACTCAACCAACTTCGGGAATCCCCATTGATCGGCAATCAGTTGACAGACGAGACCCGCTTGAAAATACGAAACCGCAACCTGACTCCGGTAGCGCGGTCTTACGAAGCCCTTATCCAGTTCAGCGATCGGCAGCAGCTTGTCTTCCTTCATCGCTGCGAGGAAATCGGTCGAGATCCGCTCGCCCCAGCCCGGGCGCGCCTGCCACTCCTCATACATCGAAATGCCTTCGCTATACCAGCGCGGCACGAGATGCTCCGTCGCCTCGAGGGTGAACACATGCGCCAACTCATGCCAGAGCGTCGTGCCCCAATGAAAACTGCCCGGAGGACGCCCTGACGGACTGTCCATTGCCACGACGTAACCAAACGTCACGCCGAGCAACCCCAGGCCGGGCATGCCCATCGTTCGCACGGCGAAGTCGTCGTGGTCCGGATACATCTCGATACGGATCGGCTGCTTCGGCCGGAAATTGTACTTGTTTGCGAAGAGTTCGATGCTTTCCTCGGCCAACTCCATCACGTACGGCCGCAACACCGCGGCTTCCTTGCTGTGTAGTTGCAGAATGATCTCGGGCTTACCGACCGATGCTTCGAGCTCCTCGGGTGTCTTGAGCAACACATCATCCTTGTTCGAGCTCGTTTCAAAGTTCTTCATACTGTCCAGCAGTCGCAGCCAGTTCGTGGTCTTGGGATTGAAGGCGTCCCCTCGATAGGCCATTTCGAAATGCTTGCGGCCTTCCTGGTCGGCACCCTGACGCATCAGATTCACTCCCAGGTCCGCGTGCGCCGACCACAGCTCGGGGTCAACCGCGATCGCCTTGCGCAGCAACTCCGTCGCTTCGCGATAACGCCGCGAAATGACGTAGAAATGCGCCTGGTCGGCGTAGATCTTGCCGTAGGCCGGATTGTGCTGCAACGCCTTGCGCGTCCAGTCGCTGTCCTTCCTGCCCCGGAGCAGGTCGAGCGCCGCCCGCAGGGTGTAAAACTCGAGCGGTGAGTTCCCGAGCTGCTCGGTAACCTGCAGGCCCTTCGTGATGTGTTCCCCGGCCTTCTCGTAGTCCTCTTCCTCGATGGACATACCCGCCAGCAGCACATACCCTTCGACCAGGTTGGGATCGGCCTTTAGCGCTTCATTGACAAGGTCGTGGGCCTTTCCTTCGAAGCGATTTGCGAGCACGGTTGCCGCTCCGACCTTCGCCGGCGGGTAGTCTTTGTCGATGGACAATGCTTCGTTGAACAGCTTGGCCGCCTCTGCCGGCGAATGCGTTTCGAGATAGAGGTATCCCCACCGCACCCGGATGTAGGGATCCTTCGGACGCCGGTTCACCGCTTCACGGAACAGATCGTTGGCGCGATGCATATCCCGCAGCGCCCAGGCCGCTTCCGCCCTCACCAAAAAATTCGCCGAGCTGTTGAGCAGCCGGCTATAGCAGCCGTTCGCCTCGGTCCGGCGGCCTCGGTCCATCGCCTGGTCGCAGGGCTTCAGCGCCGCATGGCGGCCCTCGGTGACCATAGCCTCGTCGGCCACAAGCAGGCCGACGGTCAACAGCGCCAGCAATGTGACTAAAACGAGTCTCACTGCTCTTGCCTCCCGACAGCCTCGTCGATCGCGTTCTGTGTCCGCGCCAACTCGATCAACAGCTTTTGCAACTCAGCCGTGTAGTCCGCCTCTGCCATCTCTTCCTTGCGGCCCTTGAGCGCCGTGATGCGCCGCTCGATGTCGCCGCGCTTGTCGAGCAGCGGACGCAAGTTCGGATCCGACAACTCGGCGAGCGCCTTGCCGAGACGGGCCAACGTGAAGTTCCCCGCCAAGCCGCCTTCGATTCGTGCATGCTCGGTCGCCAGCTTCTTCTCGGCTTTGTACGCATCCTGCACCTTCGTGTCCGCATAGGTGAAGGCCTCGAGCGCCGTGATCAGCTCGTCTTTATTCGTGTCGGCCTCGGGGTTCCGCAACGCCTCGGCCCAGTGTTCCGCAAACATAGTGACGGTTCTTTCCATGCCGCTCTTTGTCGCCGTGATCACGATTCGCCGCTCGGCCTTCAACAGTTCCAGCGAAGCGCCGCTCGAACTCGTCGCGATCGCAATCAACTGATCCTTCGCCGGCAGACCGTCCAGCAGATTCTTGAGCTGTCCGGCGGTAACGTCACGTCCGGGAATATTGAACTTGTAGTCGTGGCCATCAAAGCTGCCGTGGCCGATCAGAAAAACCGCAACGATGTCATTTGCCGCGGCGTCCCGGCTCAATTCCGCAAAAACAGCCTCGATCGTTTCCTTGGTGGCCGCCGGGCCCTTCAAAGCATGAACCAGCGAATCATCCCCGGCGGTCTTCTTGCAGGTCTCCTCGAGGATATCGACATATTCCGCCCACAGCTTTGTGTAACTCGGCTCGCCGCCTAAACCCCCAACAATCACAAAATGCGACTTCGCCAGGGCTGACGCGGGCAAAAGGACCCACAGAATCCAAAACGCCGCCCGGATCTTCATACCACTCCCCAGCGCCGCCGACACAGCCACTCACCGCCGCGCAACCCCAAGCAAAGTAAAAAGAAGATCGGCATGTCCCACAGGTCCAAGGTCTCTCGCGCAGTAATGCCCGATTCAGAAAAACGGATTTCCTTCGGCAGCGCATCGACACCGTCGAGCGTCCAATACTGCCCGCCCGTCTGCTCAGCCAAAGTCTCGAGCAGCTCTCGATTCTGCTCCGGATGAAAATCCTCAGCCAAGCCGTCTTCCCGCCGAAAGTGCACGATATCGGAGCCCAACGCGTCATCTCCGACGTGCGCTTGTACTTCCGCGCGGTACGTGCCCGTCCGCTCCGCCGTCAGGTCCGCCTCGAACACTCCGATCTCATCCGCTGACGGATGCATCTCGACCGTAGACAGATCACCACTTTCCGAAGAGATCGTCGCTGTTACCGTCGCATTCCCGGCCGGAAAGAATTCAGCGTTACGCACCTCCGCCCGCAGTTTCACGCGCCTCTCATCCGCATACAGGCTGCGATCCGTCGAAAGCGCCAACTGATTCGGTGAATGCACCGTCAAGCTTCTCAGCAATTGCTGCCAGAACGTGTGATGCCGCGTATCGTCGTGAGGCAGTTGCATCTTCCAACGCCAGGTTCCGCCCGTCGCCAGAATCATCGCCCGTCCACGCCCGTAATACTGCTGGACGAGCAATGGGAACGTATCGTTGCCGAGTCGGCCATTGACCAGCCGAATCGCCGCCGGTTTGAGTGCGCCGATGCGTTGAAAATCCGCCACCTCCGGCAGCCCGCTCCAAGCCTTGCGGTTCGCCGCCGGATCTTCATCCAACCGGCAGACCACCGAATCAAGCCCCAGTTGTGTCAACTCCACGGCAGCCCTGCTGCGCGAAAACGTCTCCTTGGAACTTTCCGGGAGCTGGGCCGGCAATGCCTCGGCTACCTTCGACACACCCCAGCCTCCGTCGCCCAGTCCACGCCGGCCGCCCAGCAGCAGCAGAGTACCGCCGCGCCGGCTGACGAACTCACGGATCAATTCCTGCTGCTTGGGCTTGAAGAACGCCGCCTCGATGCTCCCGATGATCAGCGCGTCGTAGCCGAACAGTTCCTCTTCCGTCACCGGAAATCCATTCACCAGTTCCGTGCGGTCTCTTACGCCCTGACGATAGAACTTGTTCGGCGTCGTTCTCAGCATCGTGACGAGCCGGATATTCTTGTCCTTTCCAATCGCCCGCCGGATGAACTTGTATTCCCAGCGTGGCTCTCCTTCCACGTACAAGATGCTGCGCTCACCACGGGGCACGTCCAGAACCCGCATCTGCGCGTTGTTACCGAGAATCGTTTCATCTTCGATCGGGTCGAGTGAGAACCGAAGATTTCTAACGCCCGCCTCACCGGCGTTGAAATCGATCGCCGCGGACTGAACCGTCTCGCCGCGCCGCAGAGTGACCGTCTTCGAGGCCAACATGCTCACATCGTCCCTTACCGTCAAACGGACATCCGTCTGCCGGCTTCCGTGGTGCCGCACCGTCACGTGCGCGCTGACCTGCGAATGCGGCAGAGTGCGGTTCGCTACTCTCAGATCGCTCAACTCGAGGTCCTCCGGCATGTCGGTCCGCCCAACACCGACGGTATGCACCGGCACCTTCCGCTGCCGGATCTCCGTCATCAATTCGCGGTTGAACGCGCCTGTATTGTCCGAGCCGTCACTCACTACGACAACAGCCCCGAGAGGCAAGACCGTGGATTCGCCCAGCAAGCCCGCGACTGTCTCTCCGATCCGAGTGCTCCCGCCGTGCGGCGCGATCGATTCCAACGACGGGACGCGCTCGATCCCGCTTGAAAACGCATACAGCCGGACCCGGAACTTCTCTTCCAATTTTTCGAGGAACCCACCGTCCAACGCCGCCCTGACGTGCTCCAGCCTCGCCATCCCGTCCTCTTCGATCGCCATGCTGCGCGACGTGTCGACGAGCACCGAGACGACGTTCTGCTGCGAGCGCAACGATTGAATGCTTATCGCCGGCTGCCACAACATCAGCAGCACCAGTGCTGCGGTCAAGAACTGCAGCACACCCACGGCTTGCAGCGGACGTCCAGCCAACCGTCCCGGGTTCTTCCCCAGATGCCAGGCCAACCCACCGCCGACCGCCAGAATGACAAGAACGAGCAGCCAGCCCGGCCAGCCGCTTGCAAAGACAAATTCGCCTTTGCGAAAGACCGTCTGCGGATAGTTGAAAAGGAACTCAAACACTGGGGTGACTCAAGAGATCGAAAGAGTTCAATGCGTCATCGCATAGACGATATAGTTGATGCCGAAACGGTACGCAAGAGCCGTCATCGGCTCGGGATATGCGGGCCAATCGGCATGCTCCCAGGCGTCACCAAGATCCATATTGAAGTTGATCGCCACCATCAAGCGGCCCTCATCATCATAGATGCCGCGCCAATGGGGCACAAAACCGTCTTTCTCGTAAGTGACGCCGCTACGTATGAATCTACGTCCGGGAATCTGAATTCGTTGATCCAGATCGTAGAGAACGTGCAGGATCGCCTCATCCGACTCGATCTCGAGAATCGGCCGATCCGGAAAGATCCGTCGCATGCTTTCGAGGAAACTTGCCCATTCGTAAGTGCCATGAAAGTCATCGACCATGAGGAAACCGCCCCGTAACAAGTACTCGCGAATGCGGTCGGCTGCCTCCTGCGGCAGATGCCAGCGTCCGACTTCCACCGCGTACAACCAGGGGTGTTCGAAGAGCTCGTCATCCAACGGGCGGACAAGCTTGCCTTCCGCGGCCGCGTCGATGTTCGTCAACCGCTGCACGCCCTGCATGAAGTGGTACTCGGCCTCGGGATAGTCCGTGGCCCAGCCACCGCGCCAACCCCAGCCCCCCCAGAGGCCGTCGTAGACAAGCCGCACGAAGTAGAACTCCGCGCCGTCCGTATCCGGCGGCGGGGCGTAAGCGATGATCGGGTCTTCCAGCCGCAGCCCTCGAGCATGACGCTGAAGCGCCAACAGGAGGGGCGTACCGACAAACAGCAGGATCGCCGCTGCAACGATCCAACCCTGGCGCCGGCCTTGCAGAGTCACCGATATCCTCTCTCCAGCCCAACAAAGCCTATCACAGGACTTCGCCAAACCGACATGAGCCCGGGGACTTGGGAGGCTTGCCGAGTCCGTCCCCAAAAGCCGACTGTCGAACCCCGGCGGATCGTACCTTTGAACGACCGACGAAGCACTGTCGCTCGATAAAGCTCCACGCGCTCGTCCGGTGCGTCGACCGTTTCCCCGGTCTCCTGCAGGAGCGTGTCAACGCAATAGCGAACGTTCCCCTTACTCAGCATGGGGGCCTTTCGCGTTCGCCGCAGAGGAAGGAATCCGCAGGGTGACGGGAACTGCGGCGAACGGAGCGCCGGGAAGCCCGGCAGCCCGCGGCAAAAGCCCCGCCGCATTCGAGCGGCGATGCATCCCGTCTGAACCGCATTGCTCCTCGGTCGAATATGTCCAATATGCCCCCTGGCCGCTCTCCTTGTCAGCCGGGCACGGCGCCATTAGCGGTGCTATACGGGCCGCTCTCGGCGCTACGCGGGGTTTCACCACGGGCTGCCAGCGAGAACGGCGGACGGCGCGCGGACAGCGGCTTGGGGGGTTATCCGAGGAATTCTGAGGAATTCCGAAGAATTGTGGGAAATAGCGAGTTTTTGACTCGTTATGATTCGGTAAAAAGTCGTCATCAGGCGGCAAAAACCCGTTCTCAAGC
>JAPOOG010000030.1 GCA_026713545.1 Bryobacterales bacterium | reverse complement strand
TGTTGAGCAGGTCCAGGAGCAGATCGTGTGCCTGCGCGGGATGGCCGGCCGGAATGAGTGCGTCGGCGTAGCTCAGGGTCAGCGGAACGTTTCTGGGAGACAGTTCAATGGCCTCTTCGTACCGGGCAAGCGCCAGGGCGATCTGTTTGCTCTCCACCAATGCTTCGGCTTCGCCGATCTGAAACGCGATGACGCCCGGGAACTCCTCGACCAGATCCGCGAATGCTCGCTGAGCGATGTCGTGGATGCCATGCCTGTGCAGGCTGAGCGCGAATCCATAGCGGTCCGAGATGCGCTCGCTGCCGGCGTCCAGGCGACTCTCGAAGATCTCCACTGCCGCTTCATCGGAAGGGGCTGCGAAGACCTCCAGACGGGCCTTGACGACTTCGTAACTGAAGCTGTCGGTCACGTCTGCGGCTGGTAGCAGCCGCGCCCGCTCTCTCGCTTCGCCGATTCGCGCCGATGTCACCGGGTGGGTCTGCAGAAACGAAGGCATCCGCTCCGAGACCACGGCGTGCCGCCTGGACAACTTCTCAAAGAAGGTGGCCATGGCGGAGGGATCGAACCCGGCCGATGCAAGCGTTCCGATACCGATCCGGTCGGCTTCATGCTCGTTGGCGCGGGTATAGTTGATTTGCGCCTGGATTGCCGCAGCCTGCGAGGCGCTGATGATGCCCTGCATGGCCTGGCCGTCGGCATCCGCAGCGGCGCCCAGCAACACCGCCGCGATCATGGCCGCCAACGACAGGATGCTGTTTCGCTGGTTGCTGTAGATGGAGCGCGCGATATGACGCTGGGTAACGTGCGCGACCTCGTGGGCCAGCACGCCGGCGACTTCGCTCTCTCGTTCGCTGGCGAGAATCAGGCCGGAATTCACCCCGATGAACCCTCCTGGAAGCGCGAATGCGTTGATCGCATTGTCGTCCACCATGAAGAATACGAACTGGTGGTCGCCATCGTTGGCGTGGCCCGCCAGGCGGGCGCCAAGGGTCTGTATGTACTCGGTGACGATCGGATCGTCCATGATGGCGCCGGCGCTGCGGAGCTGGGACATGACGCCGCGACCGAGTTGCGCTTCCTGGCTCCGGTTGAGCACGGAGTCGGCTGGCGTACCGAAATCCGGCAGATTGGGCGTTTGAGCGACGGCATTGACGCCCACAGCGAGCAACAGGGCTGTCGGCCACCTGCAACGCAGGCGGCGGCGGGAGAGTGCGGCATGCAAGTTACAGTTCATCGAGCGCCTTGAGTATTTCGACGGCATGACCACGGATTTTCACCTTTCTCCACTCGCGGCGAAGTACGCCGTCGGCGTCGATCAGAAAAGTACTGCGTTGAACAGCGGAGATTCTTCTTCCAAGCAACGTCCTCTCCTTGATGACACCGAATATCTTGCAAAGTTTCTCGTCTTCGTCGGCTATCAGTTCAAACGGGAAGCCATGCCTTGCCTTGAACTTCTCGTGGGACGCGATGTTTTCGCGGGAAACGCCGAACACGGCGGCCCCCCGGCGGACGAATTCCTCATGATGGCTGCTG
>JAPOOG010000110.1 GCA_026713545.1 Bryobacterales bacterium | reverse complement strand
CTGAACAATGCCGAACAATCGTGAACAATAGTGAACAATCGTGAACAGGGAAGCCGTGACTGGGCGACGGGCGCAGTGGTCCGGACGGCGGTTTCCGGCGGTGCGACCCTTGCGCGCCCACGTCGAAAAGAACGGCGATAAAGTCCGTGATTCGTGTTTCGTGTCTCGTGATTCGTGAAAAGCATAAAAGCCGTGTTTCG
The DNA here is from genome assembly GCA_026713545.1 of Bryobacterales bacterium. GTDB lineage: Bacteria > Acidobacteriota > Terriglobia > Bryobacterales > UBA6623 > JAPPLB01. The sequence continues at coordinate 54,842 of JAPOOG010000110.1, read as the reverse complement.
TGTCTCGTAATTCGTGAAAACCTTACAAGCAGTGGCTCGTGGCTCGTGAAAGCCTTGCAAGCCCTGATTCGTGATGCGCACGGACTTCGTCGCCTTGTCGCCTGGGGAAGAAATGCAGCCTTGATCGGAGACGAATGGGCGTGATATCACCTCCTTGATGCGGGCAAGGATTTTCCCTTCGCACGCGCTCCCAAGTTCGCGTTGGCGGGAAGTCGAACTCCTGGATTTCCTCATCGCTGTCCTCATGCTAGGCGGGCCGCGGCGGGAAAAAAAGACTGAAGGGCTTCAGTACCAAGAGGTATCAAAAATCCGTGTTTCGTGTCTCGTGATTCGTGATTCGTGAAAAACCGTTGGTCGCGGCTTACGGTTGCTCTACCAGCAAAGGCCGGAGGGCCGGAGAACATTTCAATGGCAATCGAAAACTGCACACTTTTGGGAGAGGCGCCGCTGGCAGCATTGATGTTTTCCCGTTGAGATCCATAGGGCGTTTCGGGCTGTATACCGGTCTTGTATCCAGCCGCAGTGATGATGATTACCGCATCCATGCAAGTTCCAGCGAGGACCGGTTGGGGGTTGCAGGCGGAACGGATCCGGAGTCTCCGAATCGAGCCATGGACAGCCGAGATGTCCGACACCTCAGGGAATGACGGTCCGGCGCTGAAGACTTCCTACCGTTGACACAAGGCCAAGGCCCGATCGAGAGGCTCGCCGCGCAGGGTCACCGATGTTCGTGTCCGGATCAGGCTAACGATGACGAGCGCCGGCCTCGAACAGAATTCGCCTTTCGGCTCGCGGCCTGGCCCACTGCCAGCGGTTCCATGGAGCCCGACCGGAGCCATACGTAAGGAACCGCTTTTCCGGTTCACCGGCTTGCTTTCTCGATACAACTGCGCCATCTTCATAGGTCGATGCGGAGGATGACGGCACCGCTGCTATTGATCGTGTCCCTGTTGTCGTGCGGAGCCTGGCGGGGCATCGCACAGGACGATCCTGTCGCCCGCCTCAGCGACGACGACCTGGGACACGGCGAACGGATCTACAAGGCCCAGTGCGCCCTTTGCCACGGTATCGACGGAGCCGGCGGAACCGGCCCGTCACTTCAGCGTCCCGTGCTTCCCCGGGCGCGAGACAACAAGGCTCTGTACAAGGTCATCCGGGACGGCGTGAAGGGGCGCATGCCGGGAAGCTGGTTATCCGAGAGCGAGACCTGGCAGGTGGCAGGATACGTTCGCTCACTCGGTCAAGTGGGGGCGGGTGATATTCCCGGAGACGCATCGGAGGGACAACGAATCTATGAGGCCAAGGGCTGCGCGAGCTGCCACATTATCTCCGGCGAAGGCGGCAGCCTCGGTCCCGAGCTGACGACCATCGGCGATCGACGCGGCCCGCGATATCTCCGCGAGTCGCTCGTCGAGCCAGGCGCCACGCTGCCCGACGGCCTGTTGCTCATCGCCGCCGTGACGGAAGAGGGAGAAGAGATACGGGGCTTGCGAATCAACGAGGACGTCTTCTCGATACAACTCCGCGATGCGGCGAACCGTCTCCACTCGCTCCGCAAGACAAGGCTGCGCGAGCTGCGCCGCGAGGTCGGAAAGACGCTGATGCCGAGCTACCAAGAGTCGCTGCCGCCACAGGAACTTGACGACTTGATCGCGTATCTCGCGAGTCTTCGGAGGAACCGGTGAAGTCCGCCGCCATCTTGCCGGCGGCGCTGATCTGCGCGCAGTTCGCGCTTGCGCAAGTACCCTACGAGCGACTTCGCAACGCCGATCAGGAACCGGGTTCGTGGCTGACGTACTCGGGCGCATACCATGGGCAACGGTTTTCCAAGCTGGATCAAATCAGCACCGAGAACGTCGCGGATCTCCGGCCGGTCTGGGTCTACCAGGTAGAGGGCTCCGGGGAGATCGAAACCACGCCGCTGGTTGCCGACGGCGTGATGTACGTGACGGAGCTGGAGGCACGGGTCACGGCATTGGACGTGAGGACCGGGCGCCCGCTCTGGACGTACCAGCACGCCATGCCCGAGGGCGTGCTGAACATCGGGTTCGGGCGCACCAACCGCGGCGGCGCCCTGTTGGACGAGACGTTCTATTTCGGAACCCTCGATGCGCACCTCGTCGCTCTCGACGCGAAGTCCGGCGCGTTGCGCTGGAAGACGAAGGTGGCCGAGAACAAGCTGGGGTATTCGATCACGGCCGCTCCGCTGGCGATTGACGGCAAGATCATCGTCGGGATCAGCGGCGGCGAAGCGGGCATTCGAGGATTTCTCGACGCCTACGACGCGGAGACCGGCGAGCGCGCCTGGCGAACCCATACCATCCCCGGACCCGGCGAACCGGGCAATGACACTTGGGGAGGCGACAGCTGGAAGACGGGCGCCGGCGCGACATGGCTGACGGGCTCATACGATCCGGAGTTGGACCTGCTCTATTGGGGCACGGGCAATCCCGGACCGGACTGGAACGGCGATTCGCGCCCGGGAGACAACCTCTACACCTGCTCACTGCTGGCGATCGAAGCGCCTACCGGGAAATTGCGTTGGCACTTCCAGTTCACTCCGCACGACGTACACGACTGGGACTCGAACCAGATACCGGTGCTGATCGACATGCCGCTGGCCGGCAAGCAGCGCAAGGTCGTCGCGTTTGCGAACCGCAATGCCTTCTACTACCTGCTCGACCGCGAGACAGGCGAGTTCCTGCTGGGGACGGAGTACTCGACGCAGACCTGGGCCAAAGGCATCGGCAAAACGGGCCGGCCGATTCTGCTGCCCGACAAGGAGCCGACGGTTGACGGGAATCTGGTCTATCCCAGCTTGCAGGGCGCGACGAACTGGATGAGCCCTTCGTACAGCCCGGTCACGAAGATGCTCTATGTCCCCGTTCGAGAGATGGGCTCGTACTATTTCAAGGGCGAGGCCAAATACGAGCCGGGCAAGGTCTTCGTGGGCGGCGGCGAGCGGCGGCTCGACGGCGACAAGGCGTGGGGTACGGTCCGTGCGCTGAGGGCGGACAGCGGCGAACGAGTCTGGGACTTTCGGACTCCTTCGCCATTGTGGACGGGCGTCATGGCCACCGCCGGCGGGCTGGTATTCGGGGGCTCGAACGAAGGGAACTTCTATGCTCTTGACGCGTCGACGGGCAAGCCTCTGTGGGACTTTCAAACCGGCGGCATCATCCGGTCGAACCCGATCTCCTTCCTGGCGGACGGCAAGCAATACATCGCCACTTCGGGCGGACGGGCCTACTACGTTTTTGCCCTGCCGTAGCTGGGCGCGGTGAAAAAACCGTGTTTCGTGTCTCATGATTGGTGCAAACCATTGGCGGGCGGCCTGGTCGCTCCAGAAGAAATGTCCGATGGCCGGTGAAGTGGAAAGGCCATGATTCGGAAAAGCCGTGTTCCGTGTTTCGTTCGTCGGAGGAGTTCGACCCTGGGCCGCCTTCCTGCCCAGTCCGCGCCGAGCAACCGAAAAAGCCCGCCGCGCTTTTTCCTTTGCGCTACGGGATTTCTTACCACCACCACGGGAGGCAGGGACCGGGGTCGGGGCTCCTTGCGCCCGGCTCGGGTCTGCTGTAGGCTGGCTTGAAAAATGAGCAATCTCACTCGGATCGGCGTGGCGATCGACGCCGAGCTTCTGGAGAAGTTCGATGAACTGATCGAGCAGCGGGGCTACTCGAACCGCTCAGAGGCGTTCCGCGACCTGATTCGAAACGAGCTGGTCGAGGAGAGCTGGCAGTCGCCAGAAAGCGAAGTCGTCGGGTCCGTGACGCTGGTTTACAACCACCACGTCCGACAACTGAACGACAAGCTTCTCGACCTTCAGCACGATCACCACGACTCGATCCTCTCGACGCTGCACGTGCACCTGGACCACGAGAACTGCCTCGAAGTCCTGCTCATCAAGGGCAAGGCGGCCGCCGTGAACCAGATTGCAAACGCCCTCATCAGCACGAAGGGCGTGAAGCACGGCCGGCTCACCCTGTCTTCGTCGGGCCGGAACCTCGAATAGCCTGTCACCTCATTGAGCTATTGACTACGAGACAAGAGAGGCGGGTCTCGGATCTCATTGGCCGCGGTCCAGCACCTCTACGACCTCGGCAATAAGCTGAAACTGCCCCTCGTCCGCATCGGTCAGAACGATCGGCTGGAAGTTTGTGTTGATCGGGTTCAGGCTGATTTTCACGTGACGCCAAGAATCTCCGTCGGCCACTTTCTCGCTCTGGTAGCGCTTGACGGTATAACGCTGGCCGCTCTCAGGGTCGGTATCGTCGCGCATCTGGACGAGCACGGTCTTGCCCTGGCGCGCGCCCTCCACCGGCGCCTGGAAAATGCAATAGGCGCCATCAGGTATGGCCGGCTCCATCGACTTTCCCACGACCTGGGCTACAAACATGCCGCGCCGGAGGCGGCGTCTCGACTCCACCGTCACCCAATCGAAGTCATCATCCTCGACGTGCTGGGCGTCGCTGAACGCGCCCGCGGCGGCCTTGAGCGGCACCAGAGGCAGGCATGTTGCATAGCGTTGCTCCGCCGGGGGTTCGACGAGTTGCAAAGCCGGCGGCAGCGCGTCGGTCTCCTTGCCCTCCGCGCCGGCGCCGGGGTCGCTCCTCAAGCGCCGGTACGCTTCCGACGACATCCAATTCGTCACCACATTCCGAAATGATTCGTCGTTCATGAACCGTACGAAGATGTCCTCGTTCTGGTCCATCCGCTCGGCGAACAGATTCTTGAGCAGACCCTTGAACACCAACTCGAACTTGTCGCCGGGGTTCACCGCCGCCGCCTGCCGCACCCCGTCGCTCGTCATCGCCGCTTCGACGACCTGATCGAAGAAGAGCTGGTCCGCCTGATTGAAGTCCGTACCGAAGCGCTCATTGACAATGTCGATGAGTTGCGAGAGCGGGACCGGCTGCGGCCGCGCCAAGCCGGTCCCGACCTCGGTCGGCCCATCGAGCGGCCGCGCCTCACCTTCCGCGAGCGAGATGGAACCTTCGCTGATCTTCTGCAGCCGGTAGAACTCAAGCTGCACCTCGTCATCGAAGCGGTACTCAGGTCCGCTCTTACGGCGGGGAAGCTTGGCGCAAGGTAGCGGAGAAACACGTACAACCGCTCCAAATCGGAGTCCTGGTACGGTATCACCTGGCTCAGAAACGCGTACAGGTTCAGGAACGCCTGAACCTTGCCACGCCAGTCTTCCGCCTCTTCTTCTTCCTTGCCACGGCGGATGGTGAAGCGCGACACCGCCGGATCGAGCGCGGCATTCATGGCCTGGTGATCCAATGCGCTCTGCCGCCGCTTCGGCTTGAAATAGATCTTGCAAAACCGCTTGACCTCCTCGTCGAGATAGACCCCAGACGCATCCAGCTCGGCCTTGATCGCGTACATGCGCGCGGGGTCCACTTCCTCGCCCATCTCGGCGCCTTCGTAATAGGCTTTGAAGGCTTCCTGAATCTCCTCGCGTTCGTTCACGAAATCGAGAACGAACGTGTCCTCCTTGCGCGGATGCACGCGGTTCAGCCGGGACAGCGTTTGCACGGCCTGGATGCCCGCGAGGCGTTTGTCCACATACATCGTGTGCAGGAGGGGTTGATCGAACCCGGTCTGATACTTCTCCGCGACAAGCAATACCTGATACTCCTGCGTTCCGAACTTCTCGGGCAGCTCCTTCTCGGAGATGCCGTGGTTCATGCCCGGCTCGGTGTAGGCCACGCCCGCGAGCCTGTCGTCCTCCACCTTGCCGGAGAAAGCGACCAGCGACTTGATGGCGTAGCCCTTTTGCTGGATGTAGTGGTCGAAGCTCTGCTTGTAGCGAACCGCTTCGAGGCGCGAACCCGTCACCACCATCGCCTTGGCCCGGCCGCCGATCCTGTGCCGGGTGACGGCCTGGAAATGCTCGACCATCACCTCGGTCTTCTGCGCGATATTGTGCGGATGCAGCTTCATGAACCGCGCCAGCTCCCGCGCCGCCCTCTTGCGCTCCACGTTGGGATCGTCCTCGCAGGCCTTGAGCAGTTGGAAGTACGTCTTATAGCTGGTGTAGTGCTTCAGCACATCGAGGATGAACCCTTCCTCGATGGCTTGGCGCATGGTGTAGCGGTGCGCGGGGTTCCCACCGCGGCCGAACACGGCTAGCGTCTTGTGCTTCGGCGTGGCAGTGAAAGCGAAGAAGCTCAAGTTCGCCTGCCGGCTGCGCTTGGCCATGCTGCGGAACAGCTCCTCCATGTTTTCACGGCCTTCCTCGGCGGCGCGTTTTTTAGCTTTTTCCCTCAGCCCCTCGCCGCCCAGCACTTGCTTGAGGTCGGTGGCGGTCTCGCCGCCCTGGGAGCTATGCGCCTCGTCCACGATGACGGCGCAGCGCCGGGCAGGAAGGACACCGGTTCCCTCCTCACCCCGGTCCTCGGCCAACTTGAGCAACTGGCGCGACACGAAAGGGAACTTCTGCAGCGTCGTGATGATCACCGGCACCGCGTTCTCGAGGGCCTCGGCAAGCTGCCGCGAGCTTTCGTCGATGCGCTGCACGACGCCGCGCTTGTGCTCGAACTGGTAGATCGTGTCCTGGAGCTGCTGATCGAGCACGACGCGGTCCGTAACCACGATCACGCTGTCAAAGATGCGCTCGTTGGCGGCATCGTGCAGGGATGCGAGCCGATGGGCAAGCCACCCGATGGTGTTGCTCTTGCCGCTGCCGGCGGAGTGCTCGACCAAATAGTTATGCCCCACGCCCTCCCTGCCCGCGGCGTCCACCAGCATCCGCACCGCCTCAAGCTGATGGTAGCGGGGGAAGATCATGGACTCCGCCTTGACCTTGGCGCCCCGGTCGTCGCGCTTCTCGTCGACCTGCAAGTGGATGAAGCGGGCGAGCATGTCGAGCAGGCTTCCGCACTGCAGCACCTCTTCCCACAGATAAGCCGTGCGACAGGTTCGCCCGGCCGGATCGGGCGGGTTGCCGGCCGCACCGCCGCAACCCTTGTTGAAGGGGAGAAAGCGCGTCGCCGCGCCCGCCAGCCGGGTGGTCATGAGCACCGACTCGGTGTCCACGGCGAAACGGACCAGCGCGCGGCGCTTGAACTCGAAGATCGGCTCACGAGGGTCGCGGTCTTGTTGGTACTGGCGGCGCGCGTCCTCGACGGTCTGGCCGGTGAGCGGGTTCTTCAGCTCCAGAGTCACCACCGAATGCCGTTCAGGCTCAACGTGACGTCGAGCGACTGCTCGGAGCGCGGCGAGAAATGGAGTTGGCGCGTAAGCCCCAAGCGGTTGGCGGCATAGTGCTCTTCGAGTTCCGGATTCAGCTCGTGCGCCGCCTTGAAGTACGCCGCGCGGAGCGTTCGGCCGTAGCACTTGAACCCGTGCCGCAGCGTCGCGAGCGCGCCGTGAGCGTTCATCCACTTGTACAGGTCAGAGAGCACCTGATTGCCGGTCTTGTTGCCGAGCAGCCTTTCCAGCTTGGCCCACTCCTTCGGCTGGGTCTCGCGGATGAAGGCCAGGACCGTTTCGGGGAAGATGGCGCGGTCGCGGTCGAAGCCGTCACAGGCGATGGATACGTAGCCGTTCGCCAGCAAGTGCGCTTCGATGGCGGTTTCGAAGGCCGTTTCACTCGTGCGTTTCATCGGCGTATGGCCGACCCGGACGGGACGTAGAACGCAGTCATGTCAATCCGTTCCGACAATTACGTTCGGCAACGGCTGCATCCAAGCGGCGAAGGTCGGCCTCGGCCGCCTCCTCACGCAGCGCAAGACCGCGGTCCGGATCGTCGAAGATTTCCTACACGATCTCAGTGAACATGTCGTGACAAAGTTCTCTGAACTCACCTACCGTCAAGTCCGCCATCTTCTGATTCGTCGTTGCTTGCCCCTCATTTCTTAGCGTCGCTCCAACCCCGCGGCATAGCGCACCGCCGCTTGGATGGACTTCCGTGTGACCGACGGGTAGCTTCTCATCACTTCTTCCGAATTCAGACCGTCCGCCAGATTGTCAAGAACCGTACTCACCAGAACTCGGGTACCCGTGATGCAAGCCCTCCCATGGCAGATCTCGGGATCGACGGTAATGTGGTCTTGCCAGTTCATGAGCTTTGACCTCCCACCCTGGTATTGAAGCGATAGAGCTTGGACGGCGCGATTATCATTCTATTTCCTCCGCGGCGATCCGGCCGCTCAGCGCTGCGGCGATGAGGGCGGCGCGGCGCTCCGTTTCCAGAAAGAGGCCGCGATGACCGTCTCGAAGGCGGTTTCGCCTGTCTGCTTCATGGTCTTCACTCGAACTCGGAACGCGGCACACCGGATTGCCGAATGATCGACATCAGCGTGCCTGCGCGCAACTCCCCGTGATCCGGCACCGGGACGGTGACCGTGCCGCCCGCCCCGCTCTTCTGCATCACCACATGGCTGCCGCGCCTCCTCACTTCTGCGAAACCGTGAGCCGCGAGAATCCGGCAGACATCCCGGCCCGAAAGAACGCGCAGCCTAGCCAACGGCGACCTCGACCTGGGTCACGTACACTTCGTTGCGCAGGCGCCTGTCGATTTCCTCGGCGCCGGCGGTCTCGAAGAACAGAGTCAACGCTTCGGCGAGGTTGTCACGCGCTTCGGCCACGGTGTCTCCTTGGCTGGCGACATCCACTTCCGGGCACAAGGCGACGTATCCGTCGCCCTCACGTTCGACGATCGCGGTCAATTGCCTGCTCATGCCGTTTCTCCCTTCCCGAACATAACACTGTTGCCGCCTGTTGGGGGCGGCGGCGGGTAGGCTTCGATGACAGCCTCGAAGGTTGCCTCCGTATAGTATGCGCGGCTTGTCACGGCATCCGCGCGAGTTTCCGGTTCAGCCACCAAAGCACAACTTCGATGACCGTCTCGAAGGCGGTTTCGGCCGTACGCTTTAGCGGGCCGGTCTGGAGACGGGAACAGCCGCTCATGGCAAACTCGCCTCCCAGGGAACCGGAAAACCGAGCGCTTCCGCTACGGCGCTTTGCCGGGCGTCGAGCGTGCCGATAGGTCAACAATCCCCGGATCGTGGTCGAAGGGTTCCGGACCTGGATCCAGCCGCGCCGAAGACTCCCCTCCCCTGTGCTTCGCAAGACTCGACTGCCCAGCGGGGGAATCTCGAAAGCCGATGCGGATTCGAACAGGTCATGGATCGGGGCGCCATCCTGGTCGTAGACTTCAACGACGACCTCGGCCGCATCGGTTGTGTCGATATTGCCGAGAGCCAACTGCACCGACCACCCGGACCCCACCACGTAGTCGGGGAAGTAGAGCGTGGACGCGGCCCCCGCTACTACGGCGAACCACAGCAACACTGCAACCAGCGCCATGCAGAGTTTCTTCATGAAAAACCCGGCTTTTTCGGCAAACGATCTAGCCTGCATTTCTCACCACCCGACGGTCGAAGCACGCGAAAAAAGGCCGTGATTCGTGTTTCGTGACTCGTGATTCGTGAGAAACCTTAAAGACCGTGTTGTGCGCGCCCAACGGCTCTCGCCTCGTCCTGACGGCCCTCCCACCCACTTCGTCTCGCAGCGTGGCGAGAAATGCCGGCTAAGAGGAAAGTCCGCCGAATCATCGTGGATTATACGTCGAGGCCCTTGGCTCCAGCCGCTGGTTCGCGTTGCGTTGTGTAAGTTTTCTCACCAGGCGGTTTCTGCGATGGCGCAGTTCGGGGGAGGGCTCGTAGTCGAGGGCCTGGTCCGTGCAGCGCAACGCCTGATCCAGGTCCTTCTCGTAGTGCTCGAAATGCTTGGCCAGCTCCTCGAGAGCGGCGGTGCGGTATGCATTGCGAACGTCGGCCAAGTCCCGGCACATCGCCAGCATCCGCTCGCGCCGCCCACACCTCTTTTCGAGCATGGCCTTCTCCCAGAGGGCCCGGAACAGGCTCTCGTCCGGCAGTCCGGAGTCGATAGCACGGCGATAGAGCTCACCGGCATCGTCGTGCGCCTGTCCGCGCCGCAGCCAGCGGGCGAGGCCGAGCATGTCCTCGCCATGGCAGAGGTCCGCGTCCGCCGGCGAAGCGAACGCAGGCAGCACGATCCCCGTCAAGCAAGCCAGCGTCACGATATCCATGACATTGTGGTGGAAGAGCGGGACCAGGCGGAAAGCCTGCCGGGTCCGCAGGTACTCGAAATAGTAGTAGGGAATCAGCTCGCCGGGAAGATCACCCTCGCGGAGGAAGCCGAGGACTTCGCATTCGAGATGCGTCAGCTTGCAGCTCTCCATGCGCAGCTTCCAGAGTTGGCGTGCGCCATGGAGCAAGTCGAGGTGGTGCAAGCGCCCAAACGGGAAAGGCTTTCGGGCCAGCCGGTAGCGGGTCTCGAGCAGCGGAACATCGTAGGTCTTGCCGTTGTAGGTGATGAGCACGTCCCGCCATTGCAGGAACTCAGCGAGCGCCGCGAGCATGGCGGCCTCTTCGTCGTAGTCGCGCATGAAGAAGAGGCGGACTCGAAATCCGCCGTCCTCGATGGTTCCCACACCGACAAGAAACGCGCAAGTGCCGGTACCGCCGGCCAGCCCGGTGGTTTCGGTATCGAGAAAAGCCCAGCGCGAGGGGTCGCAAGGCGGAATTCCGCCGCGGGAAATCGCGCCGAGCCACTCGCCGGGCAATGCGGCCAGTTTTGCAATCTCGAAGTCGCCGTGCCGCTGATGGCCGGGGTAGAAACGTTCCGAGAGAAAATAGCGGCCCCACTGGTTCTCCATCACCTCTCCGTCAAGCACCTGCTCGGCGTCGTAGTGCCCGGGCTGTTCCTGCCGAAGGTAAGGAAGCGATTCAGAGAAGGACTCTCCGTGCTCATCAGACCGTGGAGCGGCAGCGCCGCCGGGGTCCATCCGGCCGCCCTTGACGCGCCGGATCTGCCGGCGGAGACGTTCGAGGTCCTGTTTAAGGATCGGTTTCATCTTGAAGAAAAAAAACCTCTACAGGCTGTTCTCGACTCGCCTTGATGCTGTTGACTCAGGCGTTGCGGATCGGCGTCAATTCGTTCAGGAATCGGGAAGCCACCTCTTTCGCTTTCTCCCCCACCTCGCCGAGCGGACCCACGCACGAGGGACAGCCCGCTTCACAGGGACAGGAAGCGAGCAGATCCCGGGAGCGCCGCAACAGTTGATCGTGCATGCGGTAGAGCGGCTCGCTCTGGCCGATGCCTCCTGAGAAGTTGTCATAGAGATACAGTTCGGGGTCCGACTCCGGCGCGGCGCGCTCGACATCGCTGCTCATCGCCACACCCAGGTCACGCGGGTCGCTCATCAGCAACAGCGATCCGACCGTCCGCAAGACATTGCCCAGGCCCACGAGCCCGCTCCGCTTTTCGGCGGAGTTGTAGTCCGTGAAGCTTTGCAGAAACGCGTGAGGAAACGTCAGCCGGAACGCCGTGGTATGCAACTCCTGCTCAGGCATCGAGAGTTTCCCGGCGCCGACATTCTCGGCCGTGTAGAACTTGAGTTTCTTGAAGCCCACGATCTGACGGTTGATCCGCACTTCGCCATAGCTGCGGGCCGCCGGACCCAGCGGATCGCTCTCGAAAGTCTCGATGACCTTGACTTGCGTATAGTCGATCGCGTCGGTGTAGTAATTGCACTCGACGTTCTTCACGTAGGCTTTGCGCTCCTTGTAGTCAAACCGCTCCACGTGGAAGAGCCGGCCCTCGTGAAGATAGATCGCCTTCTCGTAGAGCGTCGTGAGCGCGGAGTTGAAGTCGACTTCGCCGATCACGCTCGGCTCGCCCGTGATGTCGACGACCACGAAGTTGTCGCTCGTGACCGTGCGCAGGCTGACCGCGTCAGCGGGATACGATTCCGATGTCCAGTGCCAGGAGTTCCCGGCATGATGCAGCAGCCCGGCCTCTTGCAAGAATTCGCAGAGGCCGGCCGTGGGATGCGGGCCGAACGCTTCGCCGTCCTGGACCGGCAGCTCGAACGCCGCGCACTTGACGTGGCTGACGAGGACTTCCAGGTTGTCGGGGTTGATCTGGGCGTGCTCGGGCGAGGCGTCGAAAAAGTACGACGGGTGCTGCACGATGAACTGATCCAGAGGCGCACTCGACGCCACCAGCAGGGACAGAGAAAGCGACTGCCGCCTCCCCGCCCTGCCGGCGCGCTGCCAAGTCGAAGCGATCGTCCCCGGATAGCCCGCCATCACGACCGTATCGAGCGACCCGACGTCGATCCCCAATTCGAGCGCGTTCGTCGCGACGACGGCCTTGACCTCGCCTTCGCGCAGTTGCTTTTCTATTTCGCGGCGTTCCCGCGGCAGATAGCCGCCCCGATAGCCTCGAACCGACTCCGGCGGAAGCGCGTCGCGTTCAGCGGCGTCCTTGAGGTAGCGCACGAGAATCTCGGTCGCCAAGCGGCTGTTCGCGAAGACCAGCGTCTGCTGACCGCGTTCGAGGAAGCCCGACGCCAGCCTGCGGGTCTCGGCGATGTAGCTCCGGCGAATCCCCAACTGCCGGTTCACGACTGGCGGATTGTAGAACGCGAAGAAACGCTCGCCTTGGGGAGCCCCGTTCGATTCGATCTCCGACACCGGTTGCTCGATCAGCTTCTCGGCAAGTTCTTTCGGATTGGCGATCGTCGCCGAACAGCAGATGAACAGGGGCTTCGAACCGTAGAAATCGCAAATCCGCTTGAGGCGCCGAAAGACGTTGCCGACATGGCTTCCGAAGACGCCGCGGTAGATATGAAGCTCGTCGATCACGATGTAGCGCAGGTGTTCGAAGAAGCGCGCCCAACGCGTGTGATGGGGCAACACCCCGCTGTGCAGCATGTCGGGGTTGGTCAGCACGATGTTGGCGCGTTGCCGGATGGACTTGCGGGCATCCTGCGGCGTATCCCCGTCGTACGTGAAGGCCCGAATGCCGCTTTCCATGCCGGAAATGAGGCTTTGCAGCTCCTCGAGTTGGTCTTCGGAAAGCGCTTTCGTCGGGAACAGGTAGAGCGCACAGGTCTCGGGGTCCTCCGACAGCGCGTTCAAGACAGGCAGGTTGTAGCAGAGTGTCTTGCCGCTGGCCGTCGGCGTGGGGATGACAACGTTCCCGCCGCGGGCAATCTGCTCCCAGGCTTCGAGTTGATGAGAGTAAAGTTGCCGGATGCCTCTGGCGGCAAGGGTCGACCGTAGCGGCGCGCTCACCTCGGCCGGGATCGAGCGGCAGTCCGCCTCGCGAGCCGGTTTATGCCACAACGCCGTGATGGGCGAACCCGGCTGCTTCGACCAGACGTCGATCTGCTCGACGGCTTTCTCGAGGGAACGATCCTGCCGCGCCAACGGATTGCGAGGCGCCGGCGGATTCGGATCGACCAGCTCAAGGGAAAGATTCGTGGGAGGCAGCTAGTTCTCCTTTTATTCGCCCTTCCAGTTTAATCGAAGAAGGGTCCTGCCGGCAAGGAAAAAGGCCGTGTCTCGGAAAAAGCCGTGTTTCGTGTTTCGTGTCTCGTGTTTCGTGAAAACCGTTGGCAGGCGGCCTGGTTCGCTCCAGCAGAAATGTCTGACGGCCGGTGAAGCGTAAAGGCCGTGTTGCCGGCGGGGCGGCTCGCGCCTCGTCCTGGCGGCCTTCTCACGCTCTTCGCCTCGCCACGGGGGGCGATATGCAGGTCAGTTCTGTTTGCAATCCGCGGCTGCAACTTCCGTCGACTTCTGCAGCAGCAGTTCCCAGAGGCGGTTTACGTGCTGCTCGCGGGTGTGGATATTGCCGATCGCGACGCGCAGAGCAACCCGGCCGTCGAGCACCGTGCTCGAAAGGAAGAACTCGCCGCTATCGTTGACGGCTTCGATCAGGCGTTGATTGACGGCATCCAGATCTTCCGAATCGACGGCCGGCGGACGGTAGCGGAAGCAAACAACCGAAAACGGCGCCGGGGCAAGGCGCTCGAAGTCGGGATGCTCGTCGACACGCCTGGCGAAGCCTTCGGCGAGCCGTATGTGCTCGCGAAGATTCGCGCTCAGGCCTTCTCTGCCGAAGTAGCGCATCACGAACCAGAGTTTGAGGGAGCGAAACCGACGGCCGAGCGGCAGTGCGTACTCCATGAAGTTTACGGCGCGCTGGTCCTGTTGGCTGCGCAGGTAATCTGGAACGAGCGACAACGCCTGCCGCAGTTCCTCGGGCCGGCGGCAGTAGAAGGCCGTCAAGTCCATCGGCGTGAACAGCCACTTGTGGGGATTGAAGAGGAACGTGTCGGCGCGCTCGCAACCGTCGAGGTAATGCCGCTTCTCCGGCAGGATGCCGGCAGCGCCCGCGTACGCGGCGTCAACGTGCAGCCAAAGAGAGTGGCGCGCCGCTATGTCGGCCAGCGCCGTGATCGGGTCGACGCTGGTTGTCGAGGTCGTGCCGACCGTCCCGGCGATACAGAAGGGCCGGAGACCTGCCGCCTGGTCGGCGCGGATCCGGTCCTCGAGCAAGCCGGGGCGCATGCGGAATGCATCGTCGACGGGGATTTTGCGGCAGTTGCCGCGTGGCAGACCCAGAACGAGCATCGCCTTCTCGATCGACGAGTGCGCCTGTTCCGACGCGTAGAGGGTCAGCTTTTCGAGCTCGAACGGCTGTCCGGTCGCGCGGGCCTGCTCGCGAGACGCTTCGCGCGCGGCGATGACCGCATGCAGGCTGGCCACCGAAGCGCCTGCGAGGGTCATGCCGAACCAGCTCGCCGGAAGCCGCAGCCACTCGAGGAGCCAGCGGAGTGTGACCTGCTCCAGTTCCGTCAACGCCGGAGAGGTTTTCCACAGCAAGCCGATGTTGTTGAGGCCGGCGATGAGCGCTTCCGCCAAGACACCCGGCATCGCTCCGCTCGTCGCGAAATAGCCCATGAAACCAGGATGGTTCCAGTGCGTGACGTGCGGCACGATCTGGCGTTCGAAGTCGGCCAGGATGCGATCCATCGGCTCTCCCTGCTCGGGCGCCGATGCCGGCAGGGCATCAACGAGGCCCCCCGGCTTGACGCCGGGGTGGACAGGATACCGCTCGGGATGCTCGATGTAGTCCGCGATCCAGTCGACGACCTGGCGTCCGAAGCGCCGGAACTCGTCAGCCGGCATGTCACCGACGAGATTCCGCAAGGCCGGCTCCGGCGAGCCGTCCGTAAGATCCAGCGGACCTTCGGCTGTCGAGAAACCGTTCCCGGCCGTCTCGCCCCTGACGTTCACGGCAGTGACTGAGGGATCGTCTGTCATGGACAGACACCTGTTCTCAGCATAGCGCTCGCCGGAAAAGGATCGAGAATGCTTGGATCAGGGGGAAATGCGCACTTTCCCAGGCATCGTTCTTCTGGAATTCTGGGCCGGATTGCTGGATCGTACCGTTGCCGTCGACATTGAGTTCAAGCGTTCACCAGAGCGGCCATCGTTGCTGGACCCACTCCGCGAGCGTTTGTGTTCTCTGCTGCAAATCTTCCTTCTGGAACTGCTTTGATCCGGCCTTGTACTCATGGGCCAACAATCTGGTGCTGACATAGTGAGACGATGAGTAGAAGTTTTTGTCGGTCATCTTTGTGTAGACGCTGGCGTCATTGCACCGCGAGTTCTCGCGCTTCGTCAGGGGTGTCATGTTGCCGAGTTTGTGCAGATGCGCCTTATAGTCGTCGTCGTTGTCGAATCCGCATTCTGTGACCGCAAAGCTGGGCGTCTGTGGCAGGATGTGCTCCCGGGTGATCTGCTGACTGACCAATCCTCTGAGGGTCTCGATGTTGTGCTTTGCGTTGGCGCGGTACTCATCGTATTCGAGCATGATCAGGGTCAGCGCCCTGTTGTCGTACATGTCTTGTTCGAGGAGCGTGTGGAAGTAGCCGTCGGGCATAAACGATTCAGTGAAGGAACGCAGGTCCTTGCTGATCTTCTGGGTCGAGGCATGGCGTGAACCGTGGGACAGATCGCCGATGTCCTTTGCAGGATCGGTAGCGCGGGTCTTGTAGACTCTCACGTCACAGGTTTCCAGACACTGCAACAGATCTGTCTCAGAATCCGGCTGTGTCTCGAACAGCATGCCCCGCTGGTAGAGGCGGATCAGGAGGGGGTAAAGTCTTGCCGAGATCCCCAGCACCACCAGGCACTTGTACAGCCGTGGATTGGTCTCCGCGGTAGAAATGACGCGCTGAAAGGCGTTGCAAAAGCTGCTCAAATCCTGTGTGTAGTCTTCGATGAAGTCTCGGAGCTTTTCGGGACTACTTTTGGAGAACTGCTTGAGAGTACCCCTCAGGAAGCTGTCGAACACGGTCTGGGTAGAGCCGTAGTAGTCGCCGCCGTCCGCTATGTCGGGAAAGCTGTAGGACAAGTAGTGATAGCGCAGTAGGTCGTCCTCGCCAAATGTATCGCGGGCGATGTTGTTGATGAGGAATGCGGGCTTCCTAACGAATTCCCGCATCCCGTCGAACGCATCGAAGCATTGCCCGAAGTAGTTGTTGATGTTGGAGTCGAGTTCACCGCTCAGGTGACGGTTGGAGTAGAACACGAGAAGCGCTTTCGCCTTGTCCATAGTGGACAACGGCAGGCCGCGATCGTTGATCGTCTGGAACATGCGGATTGCCCGCCCCGTGTCCTTGGCGTCGAACTGGATGATTTCTAAAGTTTTAATTGTCCCCATCCATTTCACTATCAGATCCCGGCCGCCTTTTTCGGACAGCATTTTGGCCCGCTCGCGAGCATACTTATGCGCATCGCGCAACTTCCGCTGCCCAGCGGTCTCAGGCGTGGTGTTGCTGCCTGAGAACAGGTTCCTAACAAAAGAGGAGTTCTTGCCGAAGTTCAGCTTTAGCTCGCTGCCCCGCTTGAGCAGAATGGCGGTGTCGGCGATCCGCTGCTGATCCTCCGTCGATAGTTCTTCCAGCAGTGCGTGGATGAGCAGAGTGAGCGTCGATAGCCGCTGTTGTCCATCGACGATCTCAAACGAGCCGGGTTCACCATGCGACAGCACGACAGTACCCAGGTAGTGTGGGGAGGAGGTTTCAATCGCCTCCGCAATATCCTCCAGCAAGTCCTCAACCTGAATTGTCGTCCACGCGTAGTCGCGCTGATAGAGAGGTATGATGAACGTCTTGCCAACCAGGAATTGCTGAATGTCAATTGTGTTGGACATGTTTTCGGTTGCTCCGTTCGGCGAGTCACGTTCGAATCCAGTGATTGTAGCTGTTCAATGAGGGGGTCCCGCTTCTTCCGACAGTCCTAAGCTGGGTTAATGCGTACTCCAATGTGTTGTTCAAGACCTCGACCACGAACCTTGTCCTAGCGCGACATCCTGCTGGCGACTGCTGCCCCAGTCGGAGACGTTGAAAGGGGCGGATTGGCCAGGATGTAGTCGGCCCTCAGATCGGGCCTAGGGTTTGATCCGGGCCATTTGAGGCGGTTGAGTTGCTGTTCGCGGCGGGAGTAGTTTGCTTCGTAATAATCGCGGTAGGCGCCGATCGCACGTGCTCTACCCATTCCGTGTTTGCGCGGTACCAATCGATGGTCTGCGCGAGGCCCTGATCGAACTCGATCTCGGGCGTCCATCCCGTTTCGGCTTTGAGCTTGGCGCTGGTGAGGGCATAGCGGCGGTCGTGGCCGATTCGGTTCACTGTTTCCACTTAAACGCACCCCCTCCGGGGGGAAGAAATGCCCTACTATCGTAGTACTGCGGTCGTAGGTCGGCACGGACCACATCGAGAACCTGTGGCTGCTGTGCCAGGTCTGCAACTCGTCGAAGGGGACGAAGAGACAGGTCGAGTTTCTGCGGGACCGCATGTCGAAACGGCGTCCAGTGCTGGATCGGCTGATCGCGCCGAAGCGGGGAAGAGACTGTTCGAGGCGAAGGGGTAGAGGAGAAGGCAATATGGCCGAAGATTGGAGCAATGATTGGCATCCCTATGATCAGGAAAAGCTGCAAGCTATGGCCGACAAAACTGCGCCAGAAGAGCAGGGTGTTTTCGCGATTCGCCGGTTCCGGGGAGAGTGGGTCTACGTAAACGCATCCATGAACATCAGGGGTGCGCTCTCCAGGGATTTGTCAACAAATGAAGCACTTTGCATCTTCCTCAAAGGCCATAGCGGACTTGAGTACAGCTTCGAGCTTCGGCCAGCGAGAGAAAGCGAGTCCAGAGTGCAGGGGTTGATCAAGAGATACAGGCCTATTTGCAACCTGGAATTGGCTGGGAAGCTGCGATCCCAAACGAAAAAGTCATAGATCAAGGCCACCAATGCGCCCACGACAAAAAGATGTTTCTGTGGGGATTGTTCGGATTCCTGACGCCACTCATCGCAATCATCTTTGTCTATTGGCGTGGCCCGCGCGCACGTCCCCGAAAGCTCAAGATGTGGGCCCGCGCAGCGCGGGTGCCTGCTAGAGTATTTGACATACACCGCAGATTCGGATTAGTAACCAGGTGCGTCTGAGATGGGTCGCCGAGCGTCTCACCTTGGGAATCAAGGCCCCAAAAGCTCAGTCGCTTTCCCCGCCCTCTTCCATCCATACCCCAGATATGCCCCGCAGGAGCAAGGGCGTTGTATCTCCTAGGTTTTGAACCGGGCCATGTTGAGGCGGCTGAGTTGCTGTTCGCGGCGGGAGTAGTTTACTTCGTAATAATCGCGGTAGGCGCCAGGGCGCACGCGAGGGGAACCATTGCGAGCTGGCCGGCGGAACAACAAAGCTGAGGCGAGGGGTTTGATTCCAAGTGGCACCCGCGCCGGGTGTAACACGCGGATAGAGAGCACGAGCTGCCTTGCCTCAGCTCCCGGCCCCCGACCACAAGATGCAGGGCCGCCAACAGGCATTCGCTGGAGCGGAGGCGTGCCTGTAGTCTTAGTCGGTGAAGAGCTTTAGGGCGATGGCGACGGAAAGAGTGATATTGATTCCCGCCATGACTTCGAGGCGGAGCAAGCGGCTGTGCAGGTTTGCGATTTCTTCGGCTGCGGCGAGGGCTTTTTTGTCGGGCGCGCCGGCTTCTTTTAGCGCGTCGTAGGTTTTTGAGAGCATGATCGCCATCGCTGCTCAAGGATAGCGCAAGGCCTATCAAAAAGGCCCGCGCCCTGGGGCCTAGCCTACACGCGGTTTCGGTGATGCGGGCAGGATTTTTTCTTCGTACGTGCTCCCGGGATACCGGCAACCGGACGCGGCAACCGTCTAAGGTTTGATCCGGGCCATGCTGAGGAGGTTGAGTTGCTGTTCGCGGCGAGAGTAGTGCGCTTCGTAATATTCGCGGTAGGCGCCAGAGCGGACGTGTTCTACCCATTCCGTGTTTGCGCAGTACCAATCGATGGTCCGGGCCAAGCCCTGATCGAACTCGATCTCGGGGGTCCATCCCGTTTCGGATTCGAGCTTGGCGCTGGTGAGGGCATATCGGCGGTCGTGGCCGAGGCGGTCTTCGACGGTTTGCAGAAGGCTGTCGGGCTTGCCGGTGGCGGCAAGGATTCTCCTGACCACTTCGAGATTGGGCAGGGCGCAATTGCCACCGATGTTGTAGACCTCGCCAGGACGTCCTTTCTGGACAAGCGACAGGATGGCGCGGCAGTGGTCATCGACATGGAGCCAGTCGCGGACCTGCTGTCCGTCGCCGTAAATGGGGAGCGGCATGTTTTCGAGGGCGTTGGCGATCATCAAAGGGATGAGTTTTTCGGGGAACTGATAAGACCCGTAGTTGTTCGAGGCCCTGGTGACGATGACCGGCAGCTTGTAGGTCGCAAAGTACGAGAGCGCCAGCAAGTCCGCCCCGGCCTTGGAAGCGGAATAGGGACTGCTGGGGCGAAGGGGAAAGTTTTCGTCCGCCTCGTCCGGGGAGTCGATGCTCCCGTAGACTTCATCGGTCGAGATGTGGATGAATCGCTCGACGCCGTGGCGCCGCGCTGCTTCCAGCAGGTGAAAAGTACCGGTGACATTGGTGTCAACTACGGTCTTGGGTGCAAAGATGCTGCGATCGACATGGGACTCGGCGGCGAAATGGACGACGGTTTCCGGAAGGAATTCGGCGACGGCGCGCTCGGTGGCTTCGGCGTCACACAGGTTCGCTTTGACAAACCGATAGTTGCCTCGCCCGGCGACGGATTCCAGGTTTTCGAGGTTTCCGGCGTAGGTGAGCGCATCGAAATTGAGGATTTCCGTGGAATCGTCATGCGCGAGCACAAGCCGGATGAAAGCGGAACCGATGAAGCCGGCCCCGCCCGTGACGAGCAGCCTCATTTGTACTGAGTCTCCCAGTCGTAGTTGATGCCGGGGTGGTCATAGGGAAGGCGGCCCTCGTCCTCTGGGTTGTAGTGCCTATCGGTGAGGTACACCAGCATCGCCGGGCCTTCTCCGATGACCTTGTAGCCGTGGGCGACGCCCGGAGGAATCAGGATCCTCCAAGGCCGCAGGACCCCGGCATAGAAGGTGTTGCGTCGGCCGAAGGTGGGCGAGCCGGTCCGCAGATCAGCCAGGGCCACCTGGAACATGCCTTGAACGGGCGCCCAAAAATCGGTCTGATGAAGGTGATAGTGGAACGCCTTGATGGCGCCGGGATAGCTGAGCGCCGCGGAAACCTGCGTGGATTCGGCGGGGAAGCCGGCGGGCAGCCCCTGTCCAAGACGAATGATTTCAGTAAAATAGCCCCTGTCGTCCGGCCAGAGGCTGTAGGGTTCGACTTGCACGCCGTCGATCCGTTGGGCCGAGTCCGGTTTCGTAATGAGGGCGCCGATGCCTTTCCGACATTCGGGAGTGGAGAGCCGCAGTGGGGCGCCCTCAGCGGTGATAACGAGGCCGGCCGGACGCAGGGGTTGAGGGTGGCTCGCCATGGAAGCTTCCCAAAGATGGTATCGCAAAGAGGGTGAAGACAAGCGGGATCAAAGGCGGGACCAGTACAATCATGGAGTTTTGGGGAACGGGCGGCAGGTCCGCGCCTGTTGACAGGGAAAGGGGTTATCCGTGTCTGAAGGATCGAGTCGCCGGCAGTTTCTCATGTCGGGCATAGCCGCCGGAGGATCGATGCTGATGCCTGCGCAGGCTCAGGCAGAGAAGAGCTTTACTGGAGCGGGCAGCGAATGGCGCGTGTACGGCGGCGACCAGGGCGCCTCGCGCTACTCGCCGCTGGACCAGATCAACCTTTTCAATGTTCACCGCCTCAAGCCGGCCTGGATACACCATACCGGCGACAAGATCGACCGCCCGAAAACCATGATCCAATGCACGCCGATCGTGATCGGTGACGCCATGTATCTGACGACGGCCCGCTTGCAGATTCGAGCGCTCAACGCGGCGACGGGAGAAGTGCTTTGGAACTTCGATCCGTACCAGGGAGAGCGGTCATCACGGGCGCGGGGCGTGAATCGCGGCGTGACGTACTTCGAAGACGGCAGGGACAAACGCATTTTCGCGGCGATCCAGTCCAAGCTGTTTTGCCTCGATGCCCGCACCGGCGAACTGATCAAGAGCTTCGGCGAGAACGGCATCGTTGATCTGAAGCAGGACTTCGACCGCGACATGGAGGGCCTTTTCTACAAGTGCACGAGCCCGCCTGTGATCTACGAAGACCTGATTCTCGTCAGCGGCGGAGGAGGAGAAGGGCCGCGGCGCGAAGGCCCGGGACATATCCGCGGCTATGACGTGTACACCGGCAAGCGCCGGTGGATCTTCCATACGATCCCGTTTCCCGGGGAGTTCGGCTACGAGACCTGGAGCCCGGACTCGTGGGACGTCAACGGCGGGACGAACAACTGGGCCGGCATGAGCCTCGATACCGAGCGAGGATGGCTGTTTGCCTCGATCGGGTCGCCATCGTTCGACTTTTGGGGCGGCGACCGCATCGGCGACAACCTGTTCGGGAATTGCGTCCTGGCGCTGGACGCCAAGACGGGAAAACGTGTCTGGCATTATCAGATCGTTCGTCATGACGTATGGGACTACGACCTGGCGGCGCAGCCTTCGCTGGTGCGTCTCCGAAAAGGGGACCGCCTGGTGGATGCCGTGGTGCAGACGACGAAGATGGGCCTGATCTTCGTGCTGGACCGCGAGACGGGCGAGCCTCTATTCCCGATCGAGGAACGGCTGGTTCCGGAGAGCGACTTGCCGGACGAAAAGCTGGCGGCGTCGCAACCGGTTCCGCTCAAGCCCGCGAGCCTCGGCCGGCGCGAGTTCACCGAAGACCTCATAACGGACATCTCACCGGAAGCGCACCAGTTCGTCTTGAAAAAATTCCGGGCGGCTCGAACGGGCGGTCTGTATACGCCGCCCAGCAAGCAGGGGACAGTGATCTATCCCGGGTTCAGCGGCGGAGTCCTGTGGGGCGGCATCAGCTTCGACCCGGACCGGAATTGGATGTACGTCAACTCGAACGAGACGACGAATCTCTGCACGATCGTCGATGGAAAACCGGAAGACAAGTTCCGGTTCAATCATGCAGGGTACATCCAGCTTCTGGACCCAGAGGGCTACCCGGCCATC
The DNA here is from genome assembly GCA_026713545.1 of Bryobacterales bacterium. Taxonomy (GTDB): domain Bacteria; phylum Acidobacteriota; class Terriglobia; order Bryobacterales; family UBA6623; genus JAPPLB01. The sequence goes on along the minus strand of JAPOOG010000110.1, from coordinate 32,489 downwards.
AAACCGCCTTGGGGCAAGATGAACTGCATCGATCTGGATTCCGGTGAATACGTTTGGCGAGAGGTCCTCGGGGAGCATGTCGAGCTGACGGCGCGCGGGATTCCGAAAACGGGGACTCTCAGCTTCGGGGGCTCCGTGGCGACCAGGGGAGGATTGGTATTCATCGGGGCCTCGGCCGACCCGAAGTTCCGAGCCTTCGATGCCAAGAGCGGGGCGGAGGTCTGGGAGTGGGAGTTGCAGGCGGGCTGCAATGCCTCGCCTTGCTGTTATGAGGTTGGCGGGAAGCAGTTTGTGGCGGTTGCGGCGGGGGGCGGCCGCCCGAAGCTGGGGATTCCGGCGGGTGACGAGATCGCGGTTTTCTCTTTGGGATAGCCGCCCCTGGCTTGATGCCGCACGGCGATAGCGGGCCGCGACAAAGCCGTGATTCGTGTTTCGTGTCTCGTGTTTCGCGAAAAACGGGGATCGGTGTTTTGTGCGCTTTCCGGGTGAACTCGCTGGCGGGAGTGAGCGGCCAGGGTTAACCTGCATTTCTCAGCACTCGACGGCCGAAGCCCGCCGCGCATTCCACAGGACTTTTTTCCACGGGCTGCCTGCACACCAGGACGGCAACCGCGGCTTCATGCCGCGCGGCGTTGGCGGGCCGCCTGAAGCGTATTGACCATGAGCATGGCGATGGTCAGCGGACCGACGCCGCCCGGGACCGGCGTATAGGCCCCCGCTGATTCAGCCACGTCCTTGGGATGGACGTCGCCCACCAGAACGGAACCTTTCGCCCGGAAACGTTCGAGCTTCCTGGGCAATCCTGAGCAGATCGACTCGACCTGTTCAGCGTCGGTGAGGTTGTTGATGCCGACGTCGAGAACGGTGGCGCCGGGCTTGATGAAGTCGCGCGTAACGAACGCCGGGCGGCCAATGGCAGCCACGAGGATATCTGCCTCACGGGCGACAGCGGGAAGATTTTCGGTCTTTGAATGACAGATCGTCACCGTCGCGTTCTCGTGGAGAAGCAGAAACGCAGCGGGCTTGCCGACGATGTCGCTGCGGCCCACGATCACGGCGCGTTTGCCGGCAATGGAAATCCCGCTGCGCTTGAGAATCTGGATCAGCCCGGCGGGCGTGCAGGGTATGGGCGCGGGACGCTTCGTCACCAACGCTCCGACGTTGAAGGGGTGAAAGCCGTCGACATCCTTCTGCGGTGAGACGGCCAGCAAGACCGTAGCCGCGTCAACCTGATCGGGAAGCGGCAGTTGGACCAGGATGCCGTCGATCTCGTTGCGATGGTTCAGGTCGTCGACAAGTCCAAGCAACTCCCCGGTCGTCACCGCAGCGGGAGGCGTGATGTGCTCACTGTGGATGCCGACCTTTTCGCATGCCTTGATCTTGTTTCGGACGTAGATTTCCGAAGCCGGGTCATCCCCGACGCGGACGGCCGCCAAACCCGGCCGGATGCCCCGGGCTGTCAGCGTTTCGACTTCGTTTTCGACTTCGAGAAGGATCTGGTCGCGGATGCGGTTTCCGTTCAGAATACGGGCGGTCAAACGATGTCTCCGGTCAAGAAACCGGCATCATAACACGGGCATTCGAACGGTCCGGACAGGGTGAGCGGCGGGTTCCGTGGATAAGGGTATGCTCTTGCCCTGGCTGTCAGGTAACTGCTATTCGAGCGGCATGACGCGAGTTGCCGCCAGCCGTTCTTCAGCTTTGGCGAGCACTCGCTGTTCGGCTTCTTCCTTGGTCGCCCCCTTGGCGCGGGCGATGTTGGCGCCGGGCGACACGTTATCGGCTTGGGCGCGGTAGGCACCGCCGAGCTTGTAGGAAGTCACGCGGACCGGCCAGCCGGCCAACTCGAGAGTACGCTCGGAATGATCCTCAGGTTTCATGCCTTTGATCTCAGGCGCCCCTTTCGATCGGCGCTCCGACGAGATTGCCCCATTCCGTCCAGGAGCCGTCGTAGTTGGTGACGCCGTCGAGCCCCAGCAGGTACTTCAGCACGAACCAGCTATGACTCGAGCGCTCGCCGATGCGGCAATAGGCAATGACGGGTTTGGCGCCCGTGATACCCGCGCCTGCATAGAGCGCCTGCAACTCATCGGCGTTCTTGAAAGTGCCGTCTTCGTTGCAGGCTTTCGCCCAGGGAATATTGCTGGCGCCGGGGATGTGGCCACCGCGCTGACAGGTCTCCGGCAGGCCGGGAGGTGAGAGAATCTTGCCGCTGAACTCGTCGGGGCTGCGAACGTCAACCAGCTCCACAGAGCCAGCATCGACGGCATTGTGGACGTCGGGCAGGAACGCGCGGATCGAATTATCGGCGTCGGCCGCGGTGTAACCGGCTTCGGCGGGCGACGGGGCATCGCTAGATAGATCGCGCCCTTCGGCGACCCATTTCTTGCGGCCGCCGTTCATCAGGCGAACGTCGGCGTGTCCGTAGATCTTCAGTTGCCAAAGCGCCCAAGCGGCGAACCAATTGTTGTTGTCGCCGTAAAGGATCACCGTGGTGTCGTTGCCGATTCCGGAAGAGGACATCAGTTTCTCGAACTCATCCTTCGGGATGATGTCTCTTTGAACCGTGTCGCAAAGCTGCGTGTTCCAGGCCCATCCGACGGCGCCGGGGATGTGGCCTTCGTCGTAGGCGCTCGTGTCCACGTCAACCTCGACGACCCGGATGTTCTCGTCTGCGGAGTGTTCGGATACCCACCCCGTGCTCACGAGCATGTCGGGATGCGAATAGTCGGCCATGGTTCATTCCTCCCTGGTGGCGTGCGATCAAGTTGGAGCGATCGGTAATCGACTATAGCATGCAGCCGGCCCCAGATAAGATTCCGAGGGATTTGCGAGAGCGCGTTTTCAAGGCGAGTTTTTCCTCCGCCCGTGTGCGGATCATAAAAGCAGGAAACATCCGAACCGGTGTCAACGCCACTTGATCAGTGGGATGTTTCAGGTCAGCAGGCTCATGTCTTCAAGAGTTGCAACAACAGTGGTTCTTGCAGGGCCATCGCTTCGTGCTCCCTATTCTTCCGGTCGATCATGAGTTTTCCCGCCTCGTTCCCCGACTGCCAGCAGGCGTGCCGGAATCGAGTGCATTACCTTTGGGATTCTCAGCTGCTGCCGGCTTGACCGGGCGCTCTGACGGCATCAACGCCAAGTGGTCAGTCGAAGAGGTGAACTCCGACGGAGAAGAACACTCCGCTCGCCTTGTACCTGTAGTCGAGCCGCGCCCCCTCGGTGTCGACGATCCAGTCGGTGAGCGAGCGGGCGTAGCGGACTCGAAAGTCCACCGGCCATTTCAGACGCAGCGTCGTTCCGGCGCCGATGGTCCACGGCCATCTTGCAAGGCGTTCGCGGTCTTCGCCGGCCACTCCCGTGTCGGGATTGGTCCCTCCGGAAGCGAACTCCGTCCATGCTCGATTCATACCGCTGAAGAGGTAGACCTGCGAGCGGCCGGCTGCCAGAGCGCGTCCAAACAGGAAGTTGCCGCCTAGTTCGGAGAGATCGCTGAAGTCCCACCTGCCGGGCCAGACGTCGTGGATGTTCCCGCTCGTGGTGGGAGAAATCGTGCCGTTGAGCTTGCGGCGACTGGAAACGACGCCAACGAGTTCGCCTCCGACGAGCCAGTTCCCCGGCAAGCTCAGGCGCACTCCTCCCGACAAGGTGCCGGCGAGCGCGAGGCCCGAGGAGGACGACATGCTCGAACTCGATCCCCCCTGAATGGTCACTTTCTTGGTGTGTTCGACCGTGATCCGGCCAACCTCGGGAGCCAGACGCAGGTAGAAGCCGGGCTGTGCACGTGCGGCATCCACACTCATGAACAAGCCGGTGACCGCCAGCAGGCGCAACAGCTTGCCTGGCAGCCCGTGAGTTTGTGAAGTCCTTCGACTCCTTTCCGGTGAACCACGACTTGTCGATATAGCTGAAACTCTCATACTTGGTGCTGCATGCCGCAGGTTCCCGTCGGTACCAGTTTAGCCTGCATTTCTCACCACCCGACGGCCGAAGCACGCGATACGACCGCCCTGACTTCGCTTTTCCTTCGCAGCGCTTGCTTGCCGTGCTCGAGGTACTTTCAAGTACGCCTGCGCGCGCCAAGCGGCTCGCGCCTCGTCCTGACGGCCCTCCCACACACTTCGCCTCGCCACGTGGTGAGAAAAGCAGGCTGGAAAGATAGATATAGTTACTGGACAGAGAAGTCCCTGGAGAGTTCTCGTGGCGATGGGTCGATTCATCAATGTGTTCCGGCGGGGCGGCTTTCCGTCCTTTCTCTGCACGCAGTTTCTCGGGGCCCTGAACGACAACATCTACAAAACGGCGGTGTCGCTGGTGGCCGTGGGCATCGCCGCCGGAAACGAGGGAAGCCTCATCCTTTCCGCCGCGCAGGGGTTGTTCATCCTGCCGTTCATTCTGTTTTCCGGCTACGCCGGGCACATGGCCGACTCGTACAGCAAACGAACGGTGCTGATCGCGACCAAAGCATTTGAAGTGCTGGCAATGTCGTTGGCGGTTGTTGCCCTGGCGCAGGGGAGCATCGAGATGATGCTCATGGTGCTGTTCCTGATGGCGGCGCAGTCAGCGTTCTTCGGTCCGGCGAAGTACGGCATTCTGCCGGAGATCTTCGGCGACAAGGATTTGAGCCGCGCCAATGCCGTGCTTCAGATGACGACGTTCGTGGCCATCATCATCGGGACGGCTTTGGGCGGCATACTGCTCGAGGCCTGGGCCGGCCGGCTGTGGATGCTCGGCGTCGTGCTGGTGGGAGTAGCGGTCTCCGGCTCCGCGTCGAGTTTCGGGATCACGAGGGTGCCGGCGCCCACTGAGCGACGCCGTTTCCGGCGCAACCCGTGGGCCGAGGTCACGATCGGCCTGAAGCATCTATGGAGCGTGCGGCCGCTCTGGCTAACGGTCGTGGCGACGGCCTACTTCTGGTTTGTGGGCGCGTTGATGCAGATCGCGATCATTCTGTTCGGAAAGGAGTCGCTGGGAGGGGGAGAACTGGAAGTCAGCATCCTTGTTGTGTTCTTCGCGGTCGGCATCGGCATCGGAAGCATGGCGGTGGGGCGCTTGTCAGGCGACAAGGTGGAGATCGGTCTGGTGCCGCTGGGAGCACTCGGCATGAGCCTGTTCTCGCTGCTGCTTTCCATGTCCGCGCCGTCGTACGAGCTATCGGCAGCTTGCCTGCTGGCGCTAGGGTTTTCAGGGGGTTTCTATTCCGTGCCGCTGAACGCGTACCTGCAGCAAAAAGCGGATGAAAACGAACGGGGACGGTTGCTGGCCGCCGCCGGTTTTCTGAGCAACATCGGGGTGCTGCTCGCCGCGGGTGCGAGCTGGCTGCTCAGCTATCAGCTCGGGTTCAGCCCGGCGGAAGTCATCTTGACCGTCGGAGTTCTCAGCCTTCTCGCGACGGCATACATCCTCACCGTTGTTCCTGATTTCCTTATCCGGTTCCTGCTTTGGCTCTTCACGCACACGATCTATCGAATCCGCATCGAAGGCGGACAACACGTGCCGTTTCGCGGGCCGGCACTGCTTGTGTGCAACCACATCTCGTTCATGGACGGCATGCTCGTCGGAGCCTGCGTGCAGCGGTTCATCCGCTTCCTGGTTTACCGTCCTTACTTCGAAAAGAAAGTCTCCCATTGGATCCTGACGTTGATGAGAGCCATCCCGGTGATCGGCGGGGACAAGAAGGGAGTGGCGGAATCGATCGCACGCGCTCAGCAGGAGCTGGTCGACGGACACGTGGTCTGCATTTTCGCCGAAGGGTCAATCAGCCGCACCGGAAATCTGCTTCCTTTCAAGCGAGGATTCGAGCGCATCGCGGGCGGACTCGCAGTGCCGATCATCCCGGTCCATCTCGACCGCTTGTGGGGAAGCATCTTCAGCTACGAGCAGGGGAAGTTTCTGTGGAAACGGCCACGGCAGATACCGTATCCGGTGACCGTGACTTTCGGAAAGCCGATGCCGTCGGATTCGAAGGCGCATCAGGTCCGGCAGGCTATTGCCGAACTCGGCGCTGAAGCGGCGGCACACCGGCTCGACAGGCGCGATCTGCTGGACCGGCGTTTCCTGAGAATGGCGAAACGCCGCTGGTTTTCGTTATGTATAGCTGATTCCACCGGCAGGGAGTTGAGCAACGGCAAGACATTGATCGGCGCCTTGGCGCTCTCTCGCTGGATTCGGAAGCGTTGCCCGGGGCAGAAGATGGTCGGCCTCCTGTTGCCTGCCTCGGCCGGAGCGGCGATAGCGAACATCGCGGTGCTGCTTGCGGGTAAAGTCCCCGTGAATTTGAACTTTACCGTGGGCCGTGGGGCGATGATGTCGGCGATCGAGCAATGCGGCATCAAGACGATCCTCAGCTCGCGCCTGTTCATGAAGAAGGCGGGCCTAGAAGAATTACCGGGGTTGGCCTGGCTCGAACAGGCGGCTCAAGAGATTACGCCTGTTCAGAAAGGGCTTGCGGCGGTATGTGCGGCTTTATTGCCGTCACGGCTGCTGGAGCGGGTGTACACGCCCGGGCGGCGCGACCCGTCCGCGCTTGCAACCATCATCTTCTCGAGCGGGAGCACCGGCGCGCCCAAGGGCATCATGCTCTCGCACGGCAACATCATTGCCAACATCGAAAGCATCGCACAAGTGTATTGGGTTTCCGGCAACGACCGACTGATGGGCGTGCTGCCGTTCTTCCACTGTTTCGGGTTCACGGTCACTCTGTGGCTGCCTTTGCTGACAGGTTTCCCGGTTGTCTACCACCCCAATCCGCTGGATGCAAAAACGATCGGCAACCTGACGCGGAAGTATGGGGCCACGTTCCTGTTGGCCACGCCCACCTTCCTTGCGAATTACGCCCGCCAGTGCACGCCGGAACAATTCGCGTCGTTACGTCACGTGATCGTTGGCGCCGAGAAGCTGCGGGACTACTTGGCGGATCAATTCCGGGAGAAGTTCGGGATCGAGCTGCTGGAAGGTTACGGCTGCACCGAGATGGCCCCCGTCGTGGCCGTCAACACACCGGGATTCGAGACAAGGCGCTACCGTCAACCGGGGCGCAAGGAGGGCACGGTCGGCCATCCCCTGCCGGCCGTCGCGGCGAAAGTGGTGGATCTCGATTCCGGGGAACCGATCGCGCCGAACGAGGAGGGGCTGCTGCTCGTCAAAGGACCGAACTGCATGCAGGGCTACCTCGGGAAACCCGACAAGACGCGTGAGGTTCTGGCGGACGGATGGTATCAAACCGGGGACGTCGCCCGGATCGACGACGACGGCTTTATCCGGATTACGGACCGGCTCTCACGCTTCAGCAAGATCGGCGGCGAAATGGTGCCGCACATCAAGATCGAAGAGACGGTATCCGAACTGCTCGGTACGCAATCTTGCGCCGTGACGGCCGTTGCGGATGGGCGAAAGGGCGAGCGGATCGTCGTGCTCTATCAGCACGAATCGGTCACGCCCGATTATCTTTGGGAGCGGCTCAGACGCACGGATTTGCCGAAACTATGGATTCCGAAACGAGAGGATGTCGTGCCGGTTGAGGAAATCCCGCTGCTCGGATCGGGGAAGCTTGACCTGGCGCGCTTGCACAGCTTGGCATCCGAAATGCTACGGATGAGGATGTAATTCCGGCTCGTCCGGTAGATCCAGACCTAGGCTAGTTCTGCAAAGCCTTGGACTTGGCGTATTTCCGCCGGAAGCGCTCGACACGGCCGGCAGTATCGACGAGCTTTTGCTTTCCGGTGAAAAAGGGATGGCAAGCCGAGCAGATCTCCAGGTGGATTTCGCCCTTGTGGGTCGAGCGGGTTTCCCACCCCGCACCGCACGCACAGGTCACCTTCACCGGCGCATAGACCGGATGAATTCCTCTTTTCATGGTTTCCAGGGTCCCTCCAGATGAGGCTGTTCTTAGCGTAGCATGACGCAGGGATTCGGATCGGGAAGCCGGAATAGCGTTCACGGAGCGTTTCGTAGCCCGGCGGATGTTCGAGCCATGCCGGTGCATAACAGCCATTTTGGGCTTCGTCACTGCGTGAAATCGGCCTGTAACGGGTGCTTGCAGAGGCGCGTCGGAACACTGAACACCGCCAATGACCTTGCTTCGCCAGCATAGAGGGTTCCGTAAGCTAGCGCCGCTGCCGCTCGGCGTTCTGCTGTGCATCACGCTTTGGGCGACTTTCGCCGCCGCCGAAACGGCGCGCAGCTACGCCGTGATCCTCAAGGAGAATCCCGCCGGCGGCCTGGTTCCCCAAAACCTGAGAGGCGCAAAGGGCCGAGTGCTTACCGGCAGCAAGGACTATGGCGAGCTGACACGCCGCTTGATCGCCCGGCAGGAGCCGGTGAAGAGCGCGATCTCGGCCGTCGGAGCAAAGGTCACCAGCTCGTCCTGCCACACGATAAACGCCGTCTTCATTCGTGCTACGCGAGCCCAGGCCGAACAGATTCGGCAACTCGGAGGGGTGAAGCAGGTCGTCCGCACGCCGCGTTTCAAGAAGTTGCTCAACGAGGCCGATGATCTGATTCAGGCGGCGCAAGCTTGGGAAAAGGCAGGTGGCGTCAGCCAAGCGGGAGCGGGCATCAAGATCGGCATTATCGATAGCGGAATCGACATCGAGCATCCCGGAATGATCGACCCGTCACTGGTTCCACCGCCAGGCTTCCCCAAAGGGCGCACCGACGATCTCGTATTCACGAACAACAAGGTCATCGTGGCGCGCAGTTACGTCCATTTGCTGAGTTCCGATCAGCCGGAGTTCTCGCGGCCGGACGACTTCTCGCCGCGCGACCGTGTGGGCCACGGCACGTCGGTTGCGATGATCGCCGCCGGGCAGCCGGTCGACTCGCCGGTGGGCACGCTCACCGGCACTGCCCCGAAGGCATTCCTCGGCAACTACAAGATCTTCGGTTCGGCGGATATCAACGAATTCAGCAACGCCGAAGCCGTCATCCGAGCGATTGACGATGCAGTGATCGACGGAATGGACGTCATCAGCATCAGCTTCGGCGCTGTTGCGCAGTTCCCTTTCGACGAGCAAGGGAACGCCTGTTCCGACGATCCGCAAGTCTTGTGCGACCCCGTGGCGATCGCCGCCCAAAGCGCCGTCCGGGATTTCGGGGTCGTGGTCGTCGCCGCGGCAGGAAACGCCGGGGCATTTGGAGAGCAGCACTTTCCGGCGCTCAACACGATCGCGACTCCTGGATCGGCTCCGGACGTGATCACTGTAGGCGCGTCCGCCAACTCACGGCAGTTCGTGCAAGAAGTTCGATTCAATGGGCAGAGCTACGCCGCCTTGTCAGGCAGGGGCCCCGAGCTTTCCTCATCGCTGACAGCGCTTGCAACGGATGCGGCTTCTTTCGGGGACGGTACGGGCTGTACGCCCTATGAAGCGGACGCACTGCATGATCGCATCGCAGTCATGGAGCGCGGGTTCTGCGAGTTCGAGTTCAAAGTAGCCTTTGCGGCCGAAGCAGGGGCGAAGGCGGTTCTCGTTGCAAATACGCAGGGAGAGGATGAGCCCTTCGTGATGTTCGGGTTGGAGACCACGGATATTCCGGCCTACATGATCGGAGCCGCCGCCGGCACGGACCTCCGCAACCGACTGGCGGAGGCCGATGTTGAAGTCACGCTTGATCCGACGCTGCGGCCCCGCGACATCACCCCCGACCAGGTGGCGCCGTTCAGCTCGCGGGGGCCGAGCCCGAGCAACGACATCAAACCCGAAGTCGTGGCGCCGGGGGTCTTCATCTACTCCGCCGCACAGCGATTCGACCGTAACGGCGACACTTTCGACAGTACCGGATTCACGTCCGTGGACGGCACGAGTTTCTCCGCGCCGATGGTGGCGGGAGCGGCGGCCCTGGTCATGCAACGCCATCCGGAGTTCTCCGTCGACGAGATCAAGTCGGCGATCGTCAATACCGCCGCTACGGAGATTTTCGAAAGGGGCGAGTTGGCGAGGGTCACCTCGGTCGGAGCGGGGATTCTCGACGTTGAAGCGGCGTTGGATCCGGTGGCGACGGCGATCCCTTCAACGATCAGCTTCGGCGCGTTGAACGACGCGACCCTCCCGGTGGAACGTACGCTGACGATTCGCAACCCCGAAGTCGCGACCCATACTTACCAGGTCATCGTGGAGCCGAGAGGCACGGACTCAACAGCCTCGGTTCTTGTAGAAGGCTTCGAAGCGGTCGAGTTCGAACTTCGAGGGGGACAATGGGTTGATCTGCGAGTCACTATCGAGGGCGCGCGTCCGATTGCGGGCAGCTACGAGGGCATCCTTCGTGTCGTGAGGTTGGCCGGGGGGCTCGACTTGTTCATCCCCTATTACTACGTTGTCGGTGACGGCGTGCCGTTCAATACATTCGCCATCGCCGGAACGGGCGTCGTTGGGACGGCGAATGAGCCGCATCCCGAGTTTCTGATCTTACGCGTGATCGACGTTCACGGGCAGCCGGTGGCGAACCTTGACGTGACCTTCAACGTCGTCGAGGGCGGTGGCTCGATCTTCGCGGCGGACAACTCCACGGATCTCTTCGGCATCGCGGCCGCTGACGTCGACATGGGGCCGAACCTGGGTCCGCAAGATTACGAGGCGTTTGCCGATGGATTGCGCGTGCCTTTTTACAACGCAGCGCGCGCCAAGCCCGTGATTACTTCCGTCATGCACGCAGGAGATCCGGACAGCGATCAGCCGATCAGCGCTGGATCGATCATCTCGATTTACGGAGAGAACCTCAGCGAGTTTCTCGGTTCAAGCAGCGAAGTGCCTCTGCCGATTGCGCTTAAGCACGCCAGCGTGAGCTTCGACTTCCCGGAAGCCGACCTCAGTCTGCCCGGACGGCTCTACTTCGTAAGCGACACGCAGGCAAACGTGCAAGTCCCCTGGGAATTTGCCGGCCTCAACCAAGTCTTTGTCAAGATGCGGATCGAAGACAGCGTCAGCGAGCCGTTTGTCGCTGATTTGTCCGACTATTCACCAAGTCTGTTCGAGTACGTATCCGACGGGCTGAAGCAAGGAGTGATCACTCATCTCGACGGCAGCGCCGCTACTGCGAGCCATCCGGCCCGACCCGGTGAGACGGTCATCGTCTATGGCACGGGCATCGGCCCCGTCACGGATCCGCAGGTGAGCGGTGAGCCTGCGCCGTTCGGCAACCCGATTCGGACTCGCCAAACTCCCACGGTAGAGGTCGACGGCCAAGAGGCCAGCGTTCTCTTTTCGGGATTGACGCCCGGATCCGTCGGGTTGTATCAAATCAACATCACGCTGCCCACGGACCTGCCCAGCGGCAACCTTCCACTTGTTGTGATCAGCAACGGCATCCGGAGCAACTCCGTGGTCATACCGATCCAAGAGTAGTTTCTTCCCACAGAGATTCGATGGGCGAGCAGCGTCGGGCGTGGTATTCTCGTAACTTCCCGTCGGCATGCAGGCTCGCGTTGCAACTCTGCCCGATGAGGCGATTCCTCTCTCCGAGAAGAGCTCGCGCGTTTCGGTCATCATTCCTACGCTTGACGAAGAAAACTCGATCGGTGTGGTGATCGAGCAGTTCCGAGACAGCGGCGTCTGGGAGGTCATCGTCGTCGATGGCGGGAGCCGAGATCAGACCTGCCGGAAGGCCCGAGCAGCGGGGGCGACCGTGATCGAGGCCGCTCCGGGACGCGGCACGCAGCAAAACCGGGGAGCCGCTGAAGCTCAGGGCGACGTGCTGCTGTTCCTTCACGCCGATACGCTTCTCCCGCTTAATTTTCTCGAGCACATCGACAAGTTGCTTTCCCGGGAAGGCGCCAGCGCCGGCGCTTTCCGACTGGGCGTCGACGGACCCGGCCGCATGCTGCGCTGGGTCGAAAACATGGCGAACTGGCGATCGCTGTACTGTCAATTGCCCTATGGCGACCAGGCGATCTTCGTGAAGGCGGAAACCTTCCGCCGCGCCGGTGGCTTTGCGGAAATCCCCCTGATGGAAGACTTCGAACTGCTGCGCCGCCTCCGCAAACTGGGACGAATCGAACTCGCCCCGGTTGCCGTCCGGACATCAGCGCGGCGCTGGCGTCAACTTGGCATTCTGCGCGCAACATGGAGCAATCAAGTCTGCATCCTGGCATATCTGATCGGCATCCCGCCTTGCCGCATCGCTGCCTGGCGCGACGCCCACGGGGACTGATCAACGGTGCGAAACCGCAGACTGCGTGCACATCCCTCCTGGGTCGCAACAATTCTCCTGCTCACGGCGGCCTTCCTCAACGCTCAGGAGCCTGAGCGAGAGTGGGTGCGGGAGACGCGCTACAAGCCGTCGCCGCTGAACCTCGCAGGCGAGCTGCCGGGAGACCGAGTCACGACGGCGGGTTACACCTCGGACTGGCCCTCCATCGCGGCCACGAGCGATGGCTCCCTGCATGTCGCTTACGTCGAGTGGATCGCGGGCGTTGCCGACCGTATCGTCGTTCGCACGAAGGAGCCGGACGGGCAGTGGACCAAGCCGTTCGACTTGTCCGGCCGAGGCGATCACTATACCCCAGCCATCGCACCGCTTCCCGGGGGTGTGCTCGTCGTGTGGCCGGCGCGGATCGGGGACAATTTCGAGCTTTTCACCTGTGAGCTCTCCTCAGAAGGCTTGGCGACGCTGCCGCAGCGCCTCACCCGGGCGCCCCACAGCGACTTCAACGTGCGCGCGGTGGCCGACCCGTCCGGCGCCGTGACGATCGTGTGGCAGTCGTTTCGCAACGGCAATGCGGACGTATTTGCGCGGCGCTTCAGAGACGGCCGATGGGGTCCTGAAATGCGGATCTCGACGAGCACCGCCGGTGATTGGGACCCGGCGGTCACGCTCGATTCGAGCGGCACGGCGTGGATCAGTTGGGATTCCTACGAGCATGGCAACTACGACGTGTTCCTGCGCTCGTACGACGGCGTTGAAGCGGGCGATGTGACCCTCATTACCACGGAGCCGACGGCGCAGTTCCACACGAGCGTCGCGGTCGATTCACAAGATCGCGTCTGGGTGGCCTGGGACGACGGCGGCGAGAACTGGGGCAAGGACTTTTCCCGTGCGAGCGCCGCGCCCGGCAGCCGGGGACTCTACAACAAGCGCTCCATCGGGCTGCGCGTCTGGTCCGGCGGACGTTTGCTTGAACCGCAGGCCGATCTTTACGGAGTGCTCTCGGGTGGCATGACGCGCTACGCCGCGCTTCCGTACATCACGTTCGACAGGAACGGCGCGCTCTGGCTGGTGTTCCGCCACTGGACCGAGTCCGAGCCCGTCACGGTCCATCAGTTCTTTGCGACGCGCCTTTCGGGTGATACGTGGACGCTTCCCTACCGGCTGACTCGCAGTACAGGGCGCGCCACGCAACTCGCCTCGCTCGCATCGTCACCGGGCGGAGCGCTGTATGTCGCCTATTCGTCCGATGCCCGCCGGAAGGACTACGGCCCACGGGATCAACATCATGCGTTGCACTACGGCGTCTGGGTTACCGAGCTCGAGGACGGCGACCCGGCCGTGGCCTCTTTACAGGAGGTCCGCCTGCCCCCGCCTGCACAGGCGCCCTCGCGGCGTCCGCGGGAGACGATGACGGTGGACGGCCGCACCTACCATCTGCTGCTCGGCGACTGCCATCGCCACACCGATATCGAGCCGCACCGCGGCCCGGACGGCTCAATCCTCGACACCTACCGCTACGCCATTGACGCCGCGCAGATGGATTTCGTCGGCACCGCCGACCACACCGACACGCTTGCAGGACGCAACCCCGAGGGCTTGAGAGACTATCAGTGGTGGTGGACGCAAAAGGCCGTCGATCTGATGACGCACGCCCCGCACTTCATGGGCATCTACAGCTACGAACACAGTATGGAGCGCCCCGGGGGACACCGCAATCTGCTGTTCCTCAAACGCGGAGCGCCCATGCGCCTGATCGATCGCCGCCGCAACGAGGCCGACAACCAGCCGCCCAATTTCTGGAAGTGGATCGAGGGCAACGTTCTCACGCAACCGGGGCAGAAAGTGGTCGCCGTGCCGCACACGTTCGGGTCGGGTCCGCTGGCGGACTGGAACTGGCAGAACCCTTATTACGATTCCGTGCTCGAAATCTACCAGGCGTTCCGGGGCAGCTATGAGGCCTGGCGGCTGCCTGATGAGGAAAAGCGCGGCCCAACGCAGACCGACGAGCCCGGACATTTCGCGCGCGATGCCTTGGACAAGGGAAATCTCTACGGCTTCGTGTCGTTCAGCGACCACTTTTCGACCCACAATAGTTGGGCCGCCGTCTGGGCGGAACGGGAAGACCGTGAAGGGATTATCGACGGCATGCTGGCCCGGCGCACTTACGCCGCCAGCGACGAAATCGTCGTGAAAGTCACCGCAGCAGGACACATGCCCGGTGAGGAATTCACCGCTTCTGCAGCCAACCCTCCGACGATCGAAGCATCCATCGAAGCCCCCGACGAGATCCGCCGGATCGACGTCGTCCGCAATGGCGAGTACATCTATACGGCCGCTCCCGAGGGCAATACAGCCCGCATCAACTATCGTGATCTGGACGCGTCGCCCGGCAAGAGCTACTACTACCTGCGAGTTTTCCAACGCGACCCCGAGAATCCCGAGGGCGATTCCGAATTGGCCTGGGTCTCGCCATTTTTCGTCACCTACACGGAATGACAATGCGACTAACCAGAAGCTTTCGACCGTTCGCTCTGCTCCTTGCGCTTGTGATATTTGCGAGTTGCGGCACCCCGCCTTCAGACGGACCGAAGGAGACCAGCGCTCTCGACCTGCGTCCACAGCCCTGGCAGCGCCGACCCGAACCCATCCTTTCGGCCTACACAACCGAACAATTCTGGTCAAAGGTGGTCGTCTACAATCCGCACGTCCTGCATATCGACGGCAAGTTCAAGATGTGGTATCTCGGCACGTCGACCGGCTCGCGATCGAGAGACATTGCCCTGGGGTACGCCGAATCCGACGACGGCTTCCATTGGCGGGAACACGACAAGAACCCGATCCTCACCGGCGACGACATTCCCTGGGGCCCGAACTTCCAAACTCCGTTTGTCCTGTTCGACGAACAGGAGCAGCTCTACAAGCTGTGGTTCGTCTCTGTTTCGATCCTGGAGCGCGACACAGACGGCGCCATGACCGAGATGACGCAGAAACTCGGGTACGCCACCAGCGCCGACGGTATCGACTGGGATGTCCATCCCGAACCCGTCTACGAATCCGGGCGCTCGCCGTCGGTGATCAAAGAAGGGCCGAACCGTTACCGAATGTGGATGAATTCACGACCGAGCATGGAGGTGCCGGCGCGAGAACTCGGCCTCAATATCTATGAATTCACCTCGACCGATGGGTTCAACTGGGAACGGCTCGAACCGCCCTTGATCCGGGCCTCCGGCAAGGCGAACTCGACGATCTATCCCTTCGTTGTCAAGGAGGACGGCGAATACCGTATGTGGTACGGAGGACACATCGAGGGAGGCACCTTCGAAATCTTCTACGCTACTTCCGAAGACGGCTCGACTTGGCGCATTGACCATGAAAACATCGCTTTCCCGTCGACCAAGGACAAACGAGACTTCGACGGCCGCTACACCTCCACGCCCTGCATCGTGAGACTGGGAGACCGCCTCCTGCTCTACTACTCCGCCCGTGATTGGAACAACGATTACATCGACAACCAGAGCCGTAATCGTACAGACAAGGACGGAGTCTACGCCCACATCGGCGTGGCCTTGCTCGACAAGTGAGCAAGGCAAGCCACTTCGGCCACCAAGACGACGCCCCAAAAAACTCCTGAACTTTCCTGCATCTCCTCCGTATAACCGAGACGAGGCACGCCGGAGTGCCCGATTCGGTTGTGAGGATTGCAGCAATGAAAAGACGCCTTTGTCTCCACGCAGCGGTAGCTGCTTCGCTTTGCCTTGCTGTGCTGCCTGCCGCCGCCCAGGAAGCCAAGCCCTGGATTCATATTCACGTCGCGGAAGGCGGCGACAGTCCCAAGAATATCCGCGTGAACCTGCCCCTGTCGGTGGTCGGCGTGGCGCTGGAAGTCGCGCCGGAGAAAATCGTCGAGGAGGGCCGCGTGAAGATGATCAACACGGACATTTCGATCGCGGACGTTCGCCGGTTGTGGACCACGCTGCGGAATGCGGGCGACAGCGAGTTCGTGAATGTCGAAGACGATGGCCAGCACGTAAGTATCGTGCGCGAAGCCGACCTGCTGCTCATCAAGGTCGACGATCTCAAAGACGGCAAGGAAGCCAAGGTACGGGTCGAGATTCCCGTCAAAGTGGTTGACGCCCTGTTTGCGACAGAAGGCGAGGAGCTCGACATCGCGGGGGCGCTGGACCGGCTCCATAGCGAGCGTGGCGACATCATCCGCGTCATCGACGGCGATACGAACGTTCGCATTTGGATTGACGAGACCGCTTCATCGTCATGAGTCGCCTGCAACAAGCGCTGCTCGCCGCTGTAGCCGTTGTCCTGCTGCTGCTGGCGAGCCTGCACTTCGTAGTCGTCCGGGTCCATGAGCGCGAACCCGACGGCATGAAGATCTGGCTGCCTCTGCCGATCGAGCTGGCGCAGGCCACCCTGTGGTTCGTCCCGGACTACGAAAAGCACTTCGACATCGACACGGCGCGGGTCGAGCGCTACCGTCCGCTTGCGCAAGTCCTTTGGGAAGGGTTGGAGGACGTTGACGAGGTCGAGCTCGTGAGAGTCAACGAAGGGGACCGAACGGTCGTGATCCGGAAGGCGGGCGCGGATATCGAAATCAATGTCCAAACGGATCGTGAAGAGGTGAAGGTACGTCTCTCGATGCGAACTTTACAGGGTTTGGTCGACTGTTTCGACGAGGGCCGGTTCGATACGGCCGGTGCCCTGAGCGCGCTCAAACACTCGTCCGGGCCGATGGTCCATGTAAATGGCCTCAACACCGAAGTGTCGCTGACGATCTGGTGACCGCGTAGGTTCCCTACCGTCCAAGACAAAGACCGCTGCTCCTGCGGGCTCGCGGTGTTTCCCCTTTTTCGGGCATTGAGGGAGCGTCAGTGTCGGAAACTTTTGTCCATGGTGCTCGAACCGAGACGCCCGAGCCGCTTGCCTTTCTTGGATGGAGCAATCATTCTTGGAAGTGTAGGCCCGATCACCGTTATGAGCTTTTACCGTTCGATTCATCGATACGCCAACATCATCCGAGGTGTTTCGCTGCTTCTCATCGTGGCGGCGGTGATTCTGCTCGCGCGCGCCCTCCCGGTGGATAGCGGCGTCCAGGCATTGCAGAGCCGGATCTCTGACCTGGGCGCGTGGGCCCCCCTGATTTTCGGCGTAGTCTATGCGATTGCCGCTACGCTGCTCATACCCGCTTCGGCATTGACGCTGGCAGGCGGTGCCATCTTCGGTCTGACCGTCGGAACTCTGACGGTTTGGCTCTCGGCAACGACAGCGGCGGCAATGTCGTTCCTGATCGCGCGCTACGTGGCCCGCGGCAAGGTGGAAGCGACCGCATCGCGAAACCCCAAGTACAGTGCGATCGACGCGGCGATCGGAGAGGGCGGGTGGAAGATTGTCGCACTGCTGCGCCTGTCACCTGCAGTACCGTTCAACCTGCAGAACTACCTGTATGGCCTCACGGCAATTCGTTTTTGGCCCTGTGTCGGGGCTAGCGCGGTGTTCATGCTGCCGGGAACGTTCATGTACGTTTACCTCGGGCATCTGGGCGGCCAGGGGCTCGCGGCAGCCTCCGGAGGTGGAACCGGCAGGAGCGCCGGGCAATGGGCGCTGCTGGTGGTGGGCTTGCTGGCTACGATTGCGGTCACCGTTTACGTCACGCGCCTCGCCAACAGCGCGATAAAAAACCAGACTGCAATCGCCGCTGCGCAACCCCAAGAAGCAGCAGCCACTGAGCAAGCGCCCCCCCCGGGCATGCCCTGGAGCGTGATTGCCATCGCCGTCGCGGCGATTGTGTTGTTCTCCTTGGCGCTCTCTGCCGGCCAGGTTCGAACAAGCCTCGAACGCCTATTGGGGCCGCCTTCGGCGATGCTCGACGACGCATGCGAAGCCAATGCCAAAGGGGCGACTTTCGATGACTCGCTTCAGAACACGCTGCTCCGAAATCACGTTGACGATGAAGGCTGGGGCGACTACAGCAGCTTTCGCGCCGTGGTGGGTGATCGGAACAAGTGCACTCCTTGGATCGGGGACATTCCTTTCGATCGAATAAGTCATGACGAAAAGTTCGCTTTGTTGATCAACTCATGCAACTTCTTCTCGCTACCTCTGATACGGGAACACGATCCGGTCACCTCGATCGTGGATATCCCTGACGCTGAGCCGCATATTCGCTGGCTGCTCGATGATGGGCCGCTCAAGCGTGTCCCGCTGGCGACTGGTACTACCTGAAGCAGCGCCATCCTCGCCCGTCCCGCCTTTTCCACAGTCCCCTCCCCTGCCGCCAATGACAGAACTCAAGACGATCGCTGAAACATTACCGCAGACCCTGCCGCTGGACGAACACAACAAGCGGCTCGTGCAGAACGTGCATCCGCCGAACTGGGTAAACCCCAAGCCGTCGGGCCGTTACAACCTGGTCGTAATCGGGGCGGGAACCGCGGGCCTGGTGACAGCGGCGGGAGCAGCCGGCCTTGGTGCGAAGGTCGCTCTCATAGAACGTGCCCTGATGGGCGGCGATTGTCTGAATGTCGGCTGTGTGCCCTCGAAGGCTCTGCTGCGCTGCGCCCACGCCTACGCGGACGTGCGTGACGCGCACAAATTCGGAGTAGACGTCCCCCGAGGCTTCACTGTGGACTTCCCGGCGGTCATGGAACGCATGCGGCGGCTTCGCGCCGGCATCAGCCATCACGATTCAGCAGCCCGGTTTCGTGACCTCGGCGTCGACGTGTTCATTGGCGGCGCAGAGTTCACCGGACCCAACACGGTCACAGTCGGCGGAAAGAATCTGGCGTTTTCGAAAGCCTGTATTGCCACCGGAGCACGGGCGGCGGCCCCGCCGATCGCGGGTTTGGCCGAGGCAGGGTATTTGACCAACGAGACGGTTTTCTCGCTGACCAGACTGCCGGATCGTATCGCCGTTATCGGCGCCGGGCCGATCGGTTGCGAAATGTCGCAGGCGTTCACGCGCTTCGGGTCGGAAGTAACGCTGTTCGAGGCGGCGTCGCAAATTCTGATCCGTGAAGATCAAGACGCCGCCATGTGTGTCGAGGCGGCCCTGCTGCGAGACGGCCTCAAGATTCGCTGCAGCGCAAAGATCATCAGCGTGCGCAGCGAGGGAACGGAAAAGATTCTCGAGATCGACGGCGTCGCCGGGCGAGAAGAGTTGCGCGTTGACCAGATCATCGTCGGCGCCGGACGCGCGCCGAATGTCGAAGGTCTGGGCTTGGAGACGGCGGGCATCGAGTACGACAGGAGGACAGGCGTCAAAGTCGATGACTTCCTGCGAACGACGAACGGAAACGTATTCGCGGCGGGCGATATTTGCTTTCCTTACAAGTTCACGCATACGGCCGATGCGATGGCGCGGATTGTCATTGGCAACGCACTGTTCTTCGGACGCGGCCGTACGAGTGCTCTCACCATCCCCTGGTGCACCTACACCGACCCCGAGATCGCTCATGTCGGCCTCTATCCCCATGAGGCTGAGAAGAAAGGAATCAAGGTTCAGACTTTCACGATCGCAATGTCGTCGGTTGACCGGGCCATACTCGAGGGCGAGGACGACGGATTCCTCAAGGTTCACATCAAGAAAGGCACGGATCGTGTTTTCGGAGCAAGCCTTGTGGCCCGCAATGCCGGAGATATGATCTCGGAGATATCCCTAGCGATGACGGCAGGGGTGGGACTCGGGGCGATCGCAAAGACGATCCACCCCTATCCGACCCAGGCGGAAGTGATCAAGAAGGCGGCCGATGCTTACAACCGCACGCGCCTTACGCCGCGCCTAAAAAGAATCTTCGATACCCTGCTGCGCTGGCGCCGCTGACTCCCACCCCGGGAGTTCGAACCATTCCGGCAACTTTGCGGCTGTGGTCCTGCAGGAAGGCAGGAGAGGGGCCCCACGACGAGACGCGAGCCGCTGGGCGCGCGCAACATGGCCTGTAAGGTTTTCACGTAACGCGAGACACGAATCACGGCTTTTCTGCTTTTCCCGAATCACACGCCCCGAAACGTTCGCCGTGACCCAAAAAGTACTGAAGGGCTTCAGTCTTTTTTTTTGGCTCGGCCGGCATAGCATGAGGACAGAAGAGAGGGAATCCTGCCCTGCCTTTCTCACCAACTGGCGAGGTGAAGTCCGTGCGGTTTACGAGACACGAATCACGAAACAAGGCCTTTATGGAGTTCGGTCCGCCGTGGGTGCGAAAGGGTCGCACAACCATGAAGCGCCGCCCGGACCACCGCGCCCGCCGCCCAGTCACGGCTTGCCTTCCCGGCATTTCCCACTATTTCCCGGCATTTCCCAGGGGGGAGGGGGGTGAGCCGGTGAGCCAGTGTTCGCCGTTCTCGGCCGGCCTCACGACGAGCGCCGTTAGCCACAAAATGAACCCATGCTGAAAAGGAGGAACGTCCTGGATTGCGTTGACACGGCTTTGACTTCTCTCTCGCCGCTTTGCCGATTTTGGTATGTTTTACGAACTGGTTTCACTGGACTTGATCCATCAACAGGCAGGGTGCCGATGACCGGACCCGAGGGCATGACCGTGCGGGAGTCGCCGGAATGCCTCAAGGTGAAGGCCCACGCCATGAACCGGTTGGTTGCCGCCAGAGAGACCCCGGCTATCAAGCCGGGCGGTTGCGGATGAACACCGATCCGGAGTACTTCGAGGAACACGCCGAATGCCGGGAACTGTGGTCGCCGGACAACCCCCTGTTCACCCCTCCGGAGTTCATGACGCAGGCGGTCGAACCGCCGGACGAGAAGACCTTGAAGGATATCCTCGACGACTGAGGCACGGGATCGGATAGGGACAGAGAAGAAGGCCGCATGCTCCATCAGCAGGAACGTCCGCTATCCATCGGGTCTGCCGTACAGTTCACCCACTGGGGGAAGACAATCCACGGACATCTTCTCCAACGGCAGGGGCGGCGCCGTTTCGCGAAGGTGATCGACACCGAGGAGCGGACCTGGAATGTCCCGGAAGCGGCGTTGAAGCACTCGGGAGGAGAGCGGCGACCCACGATAGTCACGCGGCACGACAAAGCGCGGGCTGACTACCGCGTGGGGGACGAGGTGGCGTTCACAGGCCGCGACGGACCGAAACGCGGCGAGATCGTGAAGCTCAATCCGAAAAGGGCGAAGGTACGCTGCGAGGGGACATGCTGGAACGTCCCTTACGGACTGCTCCGCAGGGCGGGAGGGGAAAGCGCAAGGAACGGCGCGGAACGGCTGAACGATGTTGCGGGAATGGCGCGGCGGCTGATGGAAGAACACGGACTCCTGGACTGGACCCTCGCGTTCGTCGAGGCCAAGAGGCGCCTTGGCGACTGCCACTACCGGGACTGCGTGATCCGAATCAGCCGCGCCCATGCCCTGCAGGGAAGCGAGGAGCAGATCCGGGACACCGTGCTTCACGAGATCGCACACGCGATCGCGGGACCCGAGGCGGGCCACGGACCGCTGTGGAAAGCAACGGCAAGACGAATCGGAGCCATGCCAAGGGCGAAGAGCTACGAGAGCCAAGCGAGCTAAGTCAGGGATCATGTCCATCCCGGCCACGATCCTTGCCTCCCGCAGTCGTCATTCCTGCCTGGTCGCCGGAGACGGCAGCCAAGAAGGCGGCCTACCAGTTCCCTGCTCTGATCCCGACCGGGCGCGCGCCGGTCCGGCAAGACAATCACGGACCTGCTCGCCGCGAGAATCGGTTTCGGTTCATGGCTCTTTCTCCAGCCGGGACCGAGTCGGTCGAAGCTCGAACGGCTTGACGGCTACGGTTCGGGCCAGTCGAGGTGCTTGTGAAGGAAACGGAAGGTGTCGTCGCCGAGGATGGTGTGTCCGCCGTTGAAGAATTGGATGTGGGCCCGGTCGGGAATGCCCAAGTGGGCGTAGAGGCGGCGGACCTTGGCGTACTCGCCCGCAATCCATCGGTCCATGCCGACGCCGTCATGGTGGCCGCGCTCGACCATGAACGGCCGGGGGACCATCAGATAGGCCTTTTCGGCATGGCCGAAGGTGTTGCCGAGGTTGAAGTAGGGCACCTCCCAGGTCGGATGATACATGTAGCTGTAGCCCCGATCGACGGCCGTCAGCTTGTGAATGTCTTCGTTGAAGTTGGCGGAGCAGATCGATAGCGCGTAACCTTCGAGCAGCGGAGGGACGATCATCGCCGTCGTCCCACCGTAGCTGAGGCCGTAGAGTCCGACTCTTTCCGCGTCGACGAACGGCAGCGAGCCGAGCCAGTTCAGAATCTGCTGGTGCTGAGCGGTGATGAACGAGAACATCGTCAGCTTGAGGGCTTTGGCCTTCTTGTCGAGCCAGCGAAATCGGTCGGTGTGGCGGTAGAAGTTGTGCGGAGCGAAAACGACAAAACCTCGTTCGGCCAGCCGGGCGGCAAAGTTGTGGTAAGAGGGGTCGTTGCCTTCGACGACGTGCCGCGGCAGCCCGTTGTAGCCGTGCTGGGTGACGACGACGGGGCGGCGTTCGCCGGGCTTGAGGTTCTTCGGAACCAGGAGGACGCCCCAGGCAAAGACATCCGGTAGAACGTCGAGAATAACCTCGTGACCGGTCCAGTTCTCGTCGTCGTAGATTTGCCTCGACCGGGGGTTGGGCGGCAGCGAAGGATCTTCGATGCGGCCCTTGACTTCGTTGTAGAGATGGTCGCGAAACCGCTGAGACGCCTTCGCGAACTGTTCGGCTGACAACGTGTCGGCCCGCAGAACAAGGGAGGGCGGTATTTTGGCCAACTCGGGCATGGCCGCATGCATGTAGAAACGGTCGCGAACATAACCCGAAGCGGCGACAAGTTCCTGTAGCCTCGTTTCCAGTTCCTTCACCTGACGGTGCTGTCTCGGTTTCGGGTCGAAGCCACGGCGCCGATCCGTTGGGGTTTCGGATGACCGCTGAAGGGGCGATCGAATGCCGAGCAAGGTTGAGAACTCGTCGAGGGCATCCGATGAGCCCGGCCCCGTGACCGTGCCGTCGGGGCCGTGGACCAAACGCCGAGACTGGAAACCGTCGGGGATGAGGGTTTCGATACGCTCGAACTCCGTTTCCACTGAACGGAACGAGGGCGTCGTGATCGCCCCCGGCGCTGCTGCTTTGCGCCAGCCTTCAGGCACCTCGGGCGGCCCGTCAAAGACAGGAGCGGCGGCGTGTTCAACCACCAGACCCCGAGGCGCGATCAGGCTGGCAATCTCGGCGTCGCCAAACTCTCGCAAGAGCCCCCACACGGTCCGATCGAGAGGCTCTTCCCAGACGCGCTGACGTGACGAGAAGTAGCCGCTGACGAGAGCGGCGTCGATGCGCGTGTCGACCGCGGCGGCGTACAGAGCAGCGAGACCCCCTTCCCCGTAACCGGCGAGTCCCACCCTGGTAGCGCCGCGACGCTGCTCGAACCAGTCGATGACCGAGAGGACTTTTTGCACGTCGTAGCCGATGATGTGACGGCCCATGACGAACGCCTGGCGATAGATCCACTCGCGGTGCGTCAGGTTGGTGAAATTGACATCGCGGTGACCGGAAACTTCTGCCGCACGGTCGATGAGCAGCGGCGCGACGACTTCGAAGCCGTTCTCGGCAAGAATACGGGCAAATTGCCCTTCCGACGGCAGACCCGGCGCGAGGCCGGCGATCATTTCCGGGGTCTGATCGGCGTCGGGGATGGCGACGACGTGTCCGACCGCCTCACGGCGGGGTTCGATGAGCAGCCCTTCGCCGGTAACGCCTTCGACTACCGGCCAACGAACCTGGAATACGCGGAACGACGAGGTCTCGGCGACAAGCGCCGGGTTGTCGTCGTCGCCATAGCGCTCCATCGACGGCGGGAGTCGTTCGTCGACGAGGCCGGTGATCGTACGAAATCGGCGGCGGTTCGGCTCGACAGAGGTTTCATACGCTGCCGTCGAGGAGAAGTCACGAGACCAATGCCGGGGTCGTGTCTCGATAGACGCCGCCAACTTGCGGTCGATGAAGGCGTGCAGGCCGTCGAGCATCCTCTCATCGAGCGGCCCTTGCCCATCGAGAGGCTGCGTGTTTTCGAGGGTGACGGTCTGAGCAAGTCCCAGGCCCGCAGCGAGAAGACCGAGAATCGCCGGAAGTGGGGCCATGCGAAGCACAGAGCGGGACAGAGGTTTCTTCCCCATTTGCGTCATTCAGGCTGATTGTGCTCGGACGCGACGGGCAATCTGGTTGAGGTCCACCAGGGCGGCGCGGTCGCCCGACTTGCGAACGAGTTCGCAGATCAGCTCGATGGCGCGGAACTCCGGGTCCATGGCGTACAGGCAGGATGGGTGGCTCAGGAAGTCGAACACGGCGCGATTCTCGATCGCCCAGGTGACGGCGCGCCGAATCGCTTCGAGAAACCAATCCAATTGCCAGCGTCCGTTGCGGAAGGCCCAGACATCGCTGACGGGACTCATCGGGATCTCCACCAGCCCCGTCGGGTAGACGAACGGCTGCGCTTCCGCTTGGGCGGCCACGATCGCGTCGTAGACCGATGGGCCGGGTTCCGCGCCGACTTCCGCCATCGCGTGCCGGGGGTACTTGCCGCTGACCCATCGGAAGCCGAAGTCAAGAAGCAAACGCTGCACGTCGGGACGACCGCTGAGTCCGTGGGCGAAACCTCCGGGAGTGCGAAAACCATCGGGCGCAATGCCGAGGCGGGCTTTCATGGCCTTTGAACACTTGCTGATGTTGTCTCGAATGACGTCCCGGACCGCGCGGCCTTCGATCAGCCACGGCGCTCGCCGAAAGAGAAACTGGACTTCCTCGTGCCTGCGCGCAAGGACATAGACATGGTCGTAGGTATGGTTCCCGACGGGGTGGCCAGCCGCGACGATCCCTTTCAGCCACTCTACGCTTTCGTGTTCGAAGACCTGCCCCACCACGAAGTTGTGCAGAATGCCGCCGTAGGATTTCACCCTGCGGCAAGCCTCGACCGCATAGCCTTTGGCTTCGTCGTTCAGGTTGCCCTTTTGGTAGTCCCAGTGCGTCATCTCCCAAGTCGGAAAGTTACGCAGCATCTCGAGATCAAGGGTGATGGCGATAAGCGCTTTGCCTTGGAGTTCGCGGTCCTTCTCAGCGGCCTGAAGCGAAGCGGTAGCACCGGCGACCGCACTCACGAGAAACTTGCGCCGGCTGAGGCCGCAGGCTCGGTGTTCGGGTTCGGCGAGAGTCATGGGGTCAGTTTTTCCTCCGCCCGCGTGTGGATCATCCAAGCGGGAAACATACTGGCCGGTATCAACGCCGCTTGATCAGGAGGATGTTTCAGATCAGGGGGCATCCTTCTGGAGATAGCTGAACAAATCTCGCACCTCCTGCGTGTCGAGCCGGTCAAGCAGATTTTCGGGCATGATCGACTCGGGCGCAACATCCATCGACCTGATGTCGCTTCGGGCGATCCGGGTCTTCTGGTGAGCGCTGTCGATAAGGGTAACGCCTGCCGCATCTTCGCGCTCCAGGATGCCGCGAACGGTGCGGCCACTCTGCGTGCGGACGGTATAGGTCAAGTATCCCGTTCGCACCGTGGCATTGGGGTCAACGAGCGCCGCGAGCAAAGCGGCCCGGTCGCTACGGTTGGCGCCGGTCAGGTCGTTACCGAGCGTGCCTCCTTCGCCGAACAGTCGGTGGCAGCTCGCGCAGTGCTCGATGAAGAGAAGCTGACCGCGCCGCGGGTCGCCCTCGCCGGTATTGAGGTCGTTACGGTAGCGCCGCATCACGGCCAGCTTCTCTTCCGTGCTGCCCGGACGGATGTTGCCCCAGTGCCTGCGGACGAGGGCGTCGATCCCTTCGTCGCGAAAGAGAGGAAGCTGGCGCAACTCCGCGACCGCGACATCGGCAGCGGGAAAGACGCCCTGGTCAACGGCCTCGAGAAACACGCGGGCGGTGGAGCGCCGGCTCAGGAGAATGCCGCGGATTTTCCGCTTCTCCGCCGACGACACTTGCGGGTAGGTGTTCAGCAGGCGCTCTGAAACCTCGTCCGCCTCGAAACGGGCCAGAACATCGAGCGCCCGTAGACGAACGGTGGGATTGTATTGGAGAACGAGCTGGGCCAAGACGGCGGGGATGCAGTCGGAGCGACCGAGACCGCGAAGAAGATCGAGCAGAGCCACGCGGCGATTCTCATGGGTTTCGGAGTCCTCGAGGCCGCTCAAGATCGTCCGATAGGCCTCGTCAATGCCGGCCCGGACGGCAAGTCGAGCGCGATCGAGGTCCTGCGGATTGGCCCTCCAGGTCTCCCGGATCCAGCGTCTCAACGGGGAGGCAATCTCTTGGAATGGCATTCTCGGGCCGAAGACGGGGTCCCCCTTCACCGCGGCGACCTCTTCGAAAAGTCCTCCCTGCCCCAGGCCGGCCAGCGTGGCGCCCCGCTCGGCGAGGCCCTGATCGAGTGCCTGTAGGGCGGTTTCGAGATGGGCAGCGGGAGCGGCGCGCGCCAGTTGCAGGGCGGCGTCGTACCCTGCGGCTGTCCCTTCGGCGGCGTAGCGGCGGATGAGCCGCCGCACATTGTCCCGCTTCATCGAAGGGTTCCACGTTCCAGGCTGCGTGAAGAGCCTGGCCAGTTCGCCGCTGTCGGACAGGGTTTTGCTTTCAAGCGCCCACCAGATCAGCAACGGCACGTGCGGGTCCCGGGCGTCGAGATCACGGTCGAGAAGAGCCGATAGAACGGGCAAGGCGACACGTCCTGGGAGTCGCTTGGAGCTGGCGGCAAGCTGACTCCGAACCACAAGGCTCGGATCCCTCCTGGCCAGCACGGAGAGCTGTTCCGCAAGCGGCGGCGTGGTTCTGCGCCGGTCCCCCAGCAGGCGCACCGTCCAGGCGCGGACGTATTCCTCCGGGTGGCTCAGTAGGTCCGCAGCCACATCGTCGTCCAGGCCGCCACTGACATGGAGCGCCCACAGATGTTGGAGAGCCAGGTCTTCGTTTCCAGACTCAAAGATGCCGTTTCTCAAGTCTTCGTGAATGCCCTTGTCGCGGCGGTGAGCCAGTATTCGGCGCCCCTGGAAGGCGTACCAGCCATTCGGATTTCTCAGGTGATCGACCAGTTCGGCGCTCGACAGCCGTTCCAAGTCAATATTCCTTGCGGGCTTCGCGTTCTTCGCCTCGATCTTGTAAACCCGCCCGTTCGAGCGGTCCCACTCGGCGTCCGGATCGGGGTGAGCGGTCCGCTCGTCATGGAAATCACAGATGTACATCGAGCCATCGGGGCCGAGCGCCAGGTCCGTAGGCGAGAACCACGTGTCGTTGGAGTCGAGCAGCGTCCCCACCTGCTGGGCTTCGAACGTCGAGCCGCGCGGTTTCACTCGCCACCAGGAAGCGGAGTGTCCCAGGAAGTTGGCTCCGATAAAACTTTGATGGAACGTCTGCGGGAAGACGTCGGCATCGTAGATCGTGCCGCCCACAACGAGATGGCCGCCGGTGACGCCGCTGTGCTTGACATGCCCGAAGAATCCGTAGGTATGGAGGTTGTGCAGCGGCCCGTGCTTGCCGAAGCTCTTACGGTAATAGCCGCCCTGGACCGCATGCCAGAACAGAGCTCCGCCGTTGGAGCTGTAGAAGAGGTTCCCCTTGCGGTCGAAGGTCAGCCCGTAGATGTTCCCTCCCCCTTCCGCGAACAGTTCGAACTCCTTGGTGAGTGGATGGTAGCGCCAGACGCCCTGCTGGAACTCGATCCCGCGAATGTTGCAGGTGCTGGTGCTGCCGTTGAGGCCGTAGAGCCACCCATCCGGCCCCCAGGTGAGGTGGTTTGCGACTGACTGCGTATCCTGCATCCCGAAACCCTTGAGCAAGACCTCGGGGTCGGAGTCCGGTACGTCGTCGCGATTGCGGTCCGGGTAGAAAAGCAGATAGGGAAGCTGCAGGACGAATACACCGCCATGGCCGAAAGCGAGCCCGGTGGCGATGTTGAGTCCGCTGACAAAGTCCTTGAACCGGTCGGCCCGGCCGTCGCCGTCGGTGTCTTCCAGAATGGTGATGCGGTCGTCCCCGCGCGGGCCGCCGGGAGGGGGCTCCGGGACGCGGTCGTATACCGTGCGGGACCAACGGTCGATTTTCGCTCTCTTCAGTCCGGCGGGATTGGGATACTGCAGGTATTGGATGACCCACAGGCGTCCGCGCTCGTCGCACTTGACCAGACTCGGCTGCCGCACTTCGGGCTCGGCAGCGAAGAGCTTCACACGAAGGCCCTCGGCCACGTCCATCTTCTGAGCCGCAGTATCCGGCGAGTATCCCTGGGGAAGAGCCGTCGAAGCCGAGCCAATAAGGACCACGGACAGGGCGACGAGATCGAACACCGGACGCAGCATGGTGAGGGGTCCTGACCGGTTCTGTGGATTCACGCTCATCGCTTGTTCGTTCTAGCTTGCGACCCCAGGCATGCCCAAAATTACGGTGGGCCTGTGCTCTTGATTCAATAATTGCTCCCTCGAAGGAAATCGACCCTGCCGAGGGTAATCATCACCGGCCTACGGATCGGAAAAGGCTTCTTCGATGGAAACCAAATCGTCTCTTTTGCGCTCGATAGCTTATTCTCCCATGCCCCTTGACAAGGCTACCGAATAGCGCTCAAAGGTCATGTGGTGTTGGCGGCGGAGAGCAAACAGACATGCCACCTGCCTGAAACACGAAACACGGGAGTCAAGACCTCCCAGCTCAGCAGATTAGCCGACCAGGGCAGGCTCGGGCATGACCTGGGAGAAGACGTAAGGGCCTTCGGGGATAACGACCAGCGAGCTGCCGTCGGGCAGGCGCCCGGTGAGGTCGTCGACCGCATGTTGTGGATCGGCGAAAGCGGGTCCCCACAGACGTGACCGGTCTTCTTCGGCGACACCCGGCACGCAATATGAGAGGTTCGTCTTTCGCGCCACCATCGCCAGCTTTTCCGCCTGCCATTGGTCAACGGTGACGGGAATGCTCGTCAGCTCATCCAGCAGATCTTCCCAGTGCAGCCCACGCCGCACGAGCGTCGTGAACTCCGGGCTGCCGACGCCCTCGCTGCAGGCGGCGGCGAGCAGGATCGCGCCGCCGGGCTTGACGATCTGAAAGGCCGCCCTGATGCCCTTGACCGCCTGATAGAACGTCAGATCGAGCGGATATCCCCCCGAAGTGGTGATCACCGCGTCGGCCGGCTCCTCCAGAGTCGCCAAGGTGGATTCGCGCACGAATTCGACGCCGCGCATGAAGGCCGCTTCCGGATCGCCCGCGAAGACGGCAGCGATGCCGCGATCACGGGTCAACGCCACGTCGACCATGAAATCGTGCCGCGCCATGGCCGCGATCTCACTGAGCTCGCGATGCAACGGGTTCTCGGGAAACGAGCCCTCCACCGCCTGCGGGTCTCTCATGAACAACGGGCTGTGGAGCCTCTTGATCGTCTTCTCGCCGGCCAAGCCGATCGAGATCAGCTTGCGCCCACCCGAGAAGCCGGCCATCAGATGCGGCTCGATGAACCCGAGGGTGATGTGGAGGTCGGCTTCGACGAATCGTCGGTCCGTATAGACAGGAGTGCCCGTGGCGGTTTCGCCCAGATAAGCCTGTTCGTCTTCCTGCTTGGCGCGATGGGAATCGACCGAGTGGCGGGCAAGGATCTCGGGGCCGACGATCTCGTTGAGCTCGCTCTCGGTCGCCTCGCGGTGGAGTCCGGTGGCGATGAGGATGCGGATCTCCGAGCAGGGTATCCCGGCCCGATCGAGGGCGCCGATAACGACCGGCAGGACCGTACGGTTTGGAGCCGGGCGAGTGATGTCGCAGACGGAGATCGCCGCCGAACGCTTGCCGGACGCCATTTGCTCGAGCGGCGGGCATCCGATCGGGGCCCTGAGCGCCGCTTCCAGCACTGGCTCAGGGTTGTCGAGGGCCTCCGCGAAGCGCGACTCCAAGACTTCAACGGACAGCCGCGCGGGCAGCTCGATCTCCGCGCCCGTCTTGTCGAAAGCGAGTGTTACTTTCATCCTACGGGCATCCTCGACACAAGGAACATGCTAACAGAGGAGCCGCTCAGATCTCCGCCGAACCGAGGCTCGGTCCTCAGGCGCACTTCACCATCGTGGCCGCTCGAAAGTCGATGAGAAACCCCTGCCCGGCAACCATCGGGCTTACTGACTTGCTTCCTCTGCTCCTGCCGGCAAAGGACGGGTTCTCGGACTGTTCTCACTACCCTGGCTGCATGGTAGGATCGGTCCCATCACAGATGAGTATGAGCGCGCCGGGGCGAGCCGGGTGACGCGTGATCTGCTGGCACGCAAGGACTGTCGGTTGTCAATGTGCCGGGGCTGTCCGATCCCTGAGATCGGAGATTTCAACAGCGTGAACGATGTTGCGCCGGTATTTCGATGAATGAAAATCCAGTGGCTCGAACCCCAACGCGAGGAGAGGTATTGGTCAAGTCATCATGTCTGCAAATCGACAGGAAGTCAGCGAGAGTCCTGAACAGTTCCCCACTGCCGAGCCGGGAGTCTCCCATCCACAACCGGCGAATAGCCGCCGTGACTTCCTCGGGGTCCTCGGAGCCGGACTCTTGTTTTCGCCGGCGCAGCACTTGTTGCGTGCAGATGAGAGATGGTCGGGGCAGCAAGGCGAGCCCCGTATCCCGAGAGACTTGAAGCCTCTCTATCCTCGAGAAGTTCCCTCTGGACAAGTCCGCGCCAAGCTGTACGAGCTGCTCGGGTGCGAACCGGTCCCCGAACAGGTGGCATTCAACACTGGCGACAGCGAGACGACGGACGACGGACTACGGCTGACGAAGCTGAACTACCGGAACGCCTTGGGAGAAGAAGTCCCGGGGGTCTTGACAGTGCCCGTGAACGCAAGTCCGCGGTCAATGGCCGGTATCGTCTGCATGCCGGGCACCAGCGGAAGCGTCGAACGGCTCGTCGATCCGGAGTTTCGGCGGGAGCAGCCCGGCAGGGGACCGCTGATCGGCTGGGGGAGAGAGCTGGCTCGGCGAGGCTTCGTTACCTTGTCCATCACACTCCGTGGAACCATCGCACGACACATCAGTAGGAACCACTGGCAAAAGCACATACGGTTCCTGGCCCCCTATGGCCGCGGCTTCATGGGAGTGATGGTGGACGAGGCGCTGCGCGCGGCAAGGATTCTCGCCGTTACCGAGACCGTCGATCCGGAACGGATCGGGCTGACGGGGATGTCGCTGGGAGGGAACACCACTTGGTATGCCATGGCCTGCGATCCCACGATTCGCGCCTCCGTGCCCGTGTGCGGCTCGGTGGGCAGCATGGCCATCGGGATCCATGAAGGGGACGTGGAACGGCACAGTTCCTACTGGTACATTCCCCATCTGCTGCGCTACTTCGATCACCCGCGAATTGTCGCTGAGTGCATCACTCCACGCCCGTTCCTGTCGATTGCTCCAACCGAGGATGAGGATATGCCTCGAGCCGGCGTGGACGAAATGATCCGTGTCGTCAAGCCCGCTTACGACGTGGCAGGATACCCGGACCGTTTCAATGTGCATCAGCCTCCTGGGCGCCACGTCTACAAGAAGCAGTATTTCGAATGGATGGCGGAGTGGTTCCGGCAGCATTGCTGATTACGAGTGGCGGAACGCCTCCGACGCGAATACCAGGGTTCGTAACGGGGCCACACTTGCATTGCGACCGACCGCCATGCCTGGATGTCTGGAACCACCGGGTTGCGGAGAAATAAAAGCCGGAACCGGATGCCAGCCTCAATCTGGTCGGTATAGAGCGGCCCCACTGGACTGGAGCGAAAGCGGTGGCCGAAGCGGAACTCCGCCTCCTCGGCCTGCAACCTCGCCACCAGCCCCCACGGCACCTGTCTCCCACGCCGCAGGCCAGTTGGCCTGCAATGACTTTCTCGATGCGTATTCTACTATTGAGTGAAGTGAACCTCTGGCCGCCGGGAATGTGATTATTTTACTGCATGAAAAATTGCCCACATACCCTTCTGCCACGGACAATCAACCGTATTGAATCCACAAGTTGTCAGGTAACCTAGTTGAGCCGCGATGGTTTCGTGGCAGTCGTCCCCACTCACACGGGGCTTGCCGAATTGGCGCACGTTGCGTGATTCCCATTGGAGTAGGGCCTCGTGCATGACCGCTGGCACCAAATCGGACTTCATGGCTTTGCGCATGTGTGCGACCCACGATTTACATTGGTCCAGATATTCAACGTCATCTGCCGCCCGAACTTCGTCGCCATTTATGAATACTCCACCCTGGAGAAGAGCCGGAGTGGACCCCAAAAATGAGACAAGTAGCTAAGCATCTTTTTACAGTGATCGGAGAGAGGTGCTATGGCGTTGTCAAGACGGAAGTTTTCTGCGGAGTTCAAGTTGCGGGCGGTACGGCAAGTCGAGGCGGGAGCCT
>JAPOOG010000028.1 GCA_026713545.1 Bryobacterales bacterium | reverse complement strand
AGCCGAGCCGACCCGAGCCGAGCCGAGCCGAGCCGAGCCGAGCCGAGCCGAGCCGAGCCGAGCCGAGCCGAGCCGAGCCGAGCCGAGCCGAGCGACTGTCGACGTCCTCGCCGCGTTGGCTCGCAGTTTGCTCTCAGAAAGATCACCCGAGCGACCGACGAGCGGACGGGGATCTTCGCCATGATTCCGGCCGTCGGTTTGAGCGACTCCGGCACCACGATCTTCGTTGGATCATCGTCTTCAGAGACATCGCACGCGCAACAGACCAACGAACGTCTATCTTCATGGCCATACCAGGAACCGCAGTGAGCAACAAAGCGCCTCTCCTCGATGTCGACCATGTCGAGTGGCTCCAGGCCTTCCGCAATATCACCAGAGCCACGGACGAACGGACTGTAATTTCGGACAACGTCCCCTGGTGCGGCGTAGGGAATAGCGCCCCCGTGATGAACTACGAGAACGCGCGGGCGGTCGCTTCCGCGCTTGTTCTTGCCAATATGAACAGCCTCCCCCTCGATTGGGCGGCTCGTTTCTCGGTGGGGGGTGTCAACATGAACTTCTTCATCGTCAAGCAGCTTCCTGTTCTGCCGCCGGAGGCCTACCTGGAAGAGGCGGGTCCCGGCCCGAAGTACGTCGAACTGGTCGTTCCTCGCGCCCTGGAGTTGACGTATACGGCCAACGATCTGGATGGATTCGCCCGTGACCTCGGCTACCACGGGCCGCCCTTTTCCTGGGACGACCGGCGCCGCCACCGTCTGCAGTGCGAGCTGGACGCCATCTTCGCTCGCATGTACCGCTTGGAACGCTCCGACGTGGAATGGATACTCGACGCCCAATCTCCAAGCTCTTCGTTCCCGGCCCTCAAACGCGGCGAGATAGACAAGTTCGGCGAGTACCGCACCCGGCGCTACGTCCTCCATGCCTACGGCCAACTGGCGCGCGGTGAAATCCCTGATCTTGGAAATGAATAAGAGGCCAAGACGCCGCCGCCCTGGGAGCGCACGCGTGCCCTCTGGGCGCCTGCCCGCATCACCGCCGCCGGAAAGAAAATGTCCGTTTGGAAACGTTCCGCAAGTTGGGACTCTAACGCAATGCGAGGCATCGATTCTTCCAACGTGAAACCGATCTATCAGCATGAGCGTGCGCTGATCGAGCAGTTGATCGCGGCAACCAAGCTCTACAACAGCAGCGAGGCGATTCAGGAACTCTTCGATTTCACGATCCGGCTGCGAGAGTTTGCACCCTTCAACGCCATGCTGCTGCATATTCAGAAACCGGGGCTAACTCACGCTGCGACGGCGCGAGATTGGTGGAGCCGGTTTCGCCGCAAGCCGAAGACCGGCGCGCGTCCGCTTCTGATCCTGCGTGTCATGGGGCCTGTCGACTTCGTCTTCGACATCCAGGACACCGAGGGAGATGAGTTGCCCGAGGGCGCTTTCGCCTTTCCGACCTTCGGGGACCTGACGGAGGAGCGCTTTTCCGGGTTCATGCCGGCAATCGCCAGGGAGCGCATCGAAGTCGTCGAGATCGATGCCGGTGATGGTCATGCGGGTTGGATTCGGCTGATCGAGGAGTCTACAACACGGCGGGGGAAGAATCGCTACAAGCTTGCCTATAACCGCAACCACCCTGTGGCGACTCGTTTCGTCACCGTCGCCCACGAGCTCGCCCACCTTTATCTGGGCCATATGGGACCAGATGGCGGGCGCCGGGTTCCGGACCGCGGTTATTTATTCCGTGACATGCGGGAGGTCGAGGCGGAGATGACGGCCTATCTGGTCGCGAAGCGGAACGGGCTCGAGCCGAAGAGCGAGAGCTATCTCGCGAACTATCAGGGTGCATTCCGGGAACTCGATCTCTACGCCGTCACCCGCGCGGCAAACGCGGTGGAAACGGCAATGGGCATTTCCGCCCAGAAGCTTTGGAACGAGAAAGGTAGTGGACCGTGATCGAGGCTCCCCAGACTTTCGTCGTCTCCGTGGAATGCGAAAAGGCCGCCTCGCAGAACGGCTATCGACGCTCCCTCGGCGAGCAGGAAGGCTGGGCGAGCTACGACTCCACGACCGCCAAGGGAACGATCCACTTGGCCGCCGCCGGGGATTCAGGCCCGTGGTTTCTCGCCCTCGACCACCCCGGCGTCGTCGAGGAACTGGAATGTCCTCGCGCCAAGGTGCCCGGTCCCGGCTTGGCCCGATACGCCTTCGAGTCGCTCACCGAGCTCTACTCCGTCATGCCCAGGGTCTATGCCCTTGCGCTTACGCTCCCCGAAGGCCCGCTCGAA
Organism: Bryobacterales bacterium; assembly: GCA_026713545.1. GTDB lineage: Bacteria > Acidobacteriota > Terriglobia > Bryobacterales > UBA6623 > JAPPLB01. Next base: position 3,994 of record JAPOOG010000028.1, on the reverse strand, counting down.
GACTTCCTCGAAAAAACCCGCAACTTGCCGAGAACCACCGAGGCCGAACGCCTCGCCGTTCAGCGCATCGGCCAGGGCATCTTTCGCGATGGGCTGCTCTTCTATTGGAAGTTTAGCTGTCCCTTGACCGGCATCACGGACGAGGCCCTGCTGCGCGCTTCTCACATCGTCCCCTGGAAGGACTGTCCCGACGACGCCGAGCGGCTGAACGTCCACAACGGCCTGCTTCTCTCCGCCCTGTGGGACGCGGCCTTCGACAAGGGCTTGGTGACCTTCGGCGACGACGGCTGCCCACTGTTCTCGCCGGCCTTGAGCGTGCCGGCGCGAAACGAGTTGCGCTGGCGCGCGCCCATCTCGCTCACAGAACAGCACTTGAAGCGGCTCGCGCGGCACCGGGAGCGCTATTTCAAGAAAGATCCGGCATGAGAGCGCTCGCCGAAACCCATCCATGCCAAGCGTCGGAAAGATGGCCTCGAATGGAGTGCGCCCCTGAGGATGGAAGGAGTCAGGGCGTGATTCCCACATTCCCAACGCCCCGACGACAACGATTCTCTCTTGACCTACAAGGGGACATTTCTATTGGGCGGTGACAGCTCGAAACTGTGTGTTACAAAAGCAACTCGGGCCACGTAAATGCACGTCGGATTCTTGGACGGGAACATTTTAAGCTTATTTATGAAAAGAACCCCCAAGATGTCGAGATCAATCCGGAGGCGGGGAAGGCTGTTTTCGAAGCCTTGGGATCGGAGTTCGGCGCTGATCATTTCCGGCGCGACCGGTATCGACAGGAAAGCGGCCTTCCCGACTTCCGGGTAAGGATGCGCGACGGACAGCTCGTTCCGTCGTTGGGCATCTCGGAAACGCTGAACAACGTGCCCGACGTTTCCGTCGATTACGTTTTCGCGGAGCGATCGATGCTCGACAGGGCGCAACAGTGGCTGACAGGACGCCGAGCAGACATCATTCAACCGAAAAAGGAGGAGACAGACAATGGATAGACTCAAGCAGGCCGCGTTGCTTACGCGGTTGATCGAACGACTGCGTGAACAAGGTAGCTGGTGCGGCGAAACCCACATCCAGAAGTCGACGCTTTTCCTGCAGGATCTGATGAAAGTGCCTCTGGGGTTCGATTTCATCATGTACAAGCACGGTCCGTTTTCGTTCGACCTGAGGTACGAACTCACAGCCCTGCGAGCTGATGAACTGATCCGCATCGAGCTGCAAAGGCCTTACGGTCCTCGGTTCGCTCCCACTGATCACAGCAAGTACATTCAGGGTCTTAGCCTGATAACTCTGGGAAAATATGAGGACCGTATCGAATTCGTGGCGAAGCAGCTCGGCGGCAAAGGGGTCACGGAACTCGAGAAGCTGGCAACGGCGCTCTACGTCACCCACCGCCCTGAGACGGGTGCTTCGGTCGACGACAGGTCCAGGCAGCTTACGAAACTCAAGCCGCACGTCTCGTCTGAGAGCGCCAGAACCGCAGTCGAGGGTGTTGATCGAATCATGGAAGAGGCGCAAGAGTACCTGCGCTGATGCCAAAGCCGACTCTCCAATCGAACGCCGGATGATCGAGAACTACCTGCCGTTCGAGGCCATCAGCGGGGCTGCCGCCGCCAGAACGGTTGGATGAAGCGGTCCTGCCGCCGCGCCCGGTGCAGGATGGCCAGACTCGCGAGGAGGCACACGATGATGGCGAAGACAGACCCCTCCACCCCGAGGGAGCCACCGGAGAGCAGTTCCGGTCCGCTCAGCTCCGACCGCAATAGGCTCTCCACCCGGATGCCCGAGACATTCGGACCGAACACGCCCCCCTGGATGAAGTTCCATCCGAAGTGGATGCCGATCACGAGCCAGAGCCGCCGGGTAAGGACATAGGCGGCTCCGAGCAGCACGCCCGCTTCGACCCCGATCGCTGCGGCGCCGTACAGCGACGCGTTGGGGTTTCCCAGGTGCACGAGCCCGAAAAGCGCCACCGTGATGCCCAGCGCCAACTAGCCTGCATGCCTCACCACGTGGCGAGGCGAAGTGCGTGAGAGGGCCGTCAGGACGAGGCGCGTGCAGCTTGGCGCGCGCAGGTGTACTTGAAAGTACATCGAGCACGGCAAGCAAGCGCAACGAAGTCATGGCGGTCGTATCGCGTGCTGCGACCGTCGGGTGGTGAGTCATGCAGGCTGAGTTCCGAGCGCTTCTTCCGTGACTCGGAAGATCACACCGCGAAAGATCACCTCTTCGATATAGCTGGAGCCCGCCGCCATGTGGAACGCCGCGGCGAGGGCGCTCCACGCGCCGATTTCCTCTACCTGGTAGTAGCCGAGTGCGGCGATCAGCCCCACCGTCACGGTCAGGCACCCGCCTCCGACCAGTACGCCGGCGCCTGTCTCGCGCACAGCGCCGCTCAGGGCGAGCTCCTCCGCGCGCCTCTGCTCCAGCAGCCGCACGATGCCGCAATAGACAACGTGAACCGCGAGGATTTGGAGCGTCAGATTCGCCGCGCTGCTCGGCCACCCCTCTCCCAGTACCGGTCCGAGTCCGTCGTGCGCCAGCCTCACGAGATGGAGAGACGCGGAGATGCCGGCCGTGAAGAGCAGGATCCGGATGACCGGAAAGTGTGCTGCCCGGCGCAGCCACCCTTTTCGCGGCTTCTCGTCGGGAGCCGGTGATTCGTGCATCACCCGATCATACATCGGTGTCTAGAGCCGGGGAGATCCACTTGGGGGTGGTGCAATCGGACAGATCGCTCGATACGATGCCAAAGGCCGTAACGCCACGGTTAGATCAGTGTCGCCAACTGCTTTCTTCGCGGATAAGCCGGACGCCACTCTATCCTTGACCGGTGCAGCGCGGACCTCACGCTAGCAGCAGGCGTCGCTCCAGCAAGACCCGCATGTTCCGCCGCCCATCGGCAATCACCAGCACATGGACGTCGTCTTCTCTCACCCGGTAGATGATCCGGTAGGGCTTGAAGAAACTTCTAGCCTGCATGTCTCACCACGCGGGCGGTGCGAAGTCCGTGGGTGCACGAATCACGATGTAAGAAACGATACCTTCTGGTACTGAAGCCCTTCAGTCTTTTTTTTCCACCCCGGCTTGCCTAGCATGAGGACAGCGAGGGTAACGATCGACTCGGCATCGGCGTGGTGCTAGCTGTAGAGGCTGCCCCACACGAAGGCAACACGGCCATTATGCTTTTCACGAATCACGAGACACGAATCACGGACTTTACCCCCGCCCGGACCGCCGCGCACGCCGCCCGGCCGCTGCTTTCCTGCGTGTTGTGGAGCGGCCTGGGGCGGCTATGGCGCGGCATGGGCGGCATATTGCCCCTTGAGCCGGTGTCCGCGCGCCGTCCGCATCGGCAACACGGCCTTTTGGGTTTTCACGAAACAAGCAACATGGATTCCCCCTGCCCACCGGCGACTCCAAGGAGAGCAACCCTAAGCCCGGCCAACGGGTTTTTCACGAATCACGAGACACGAGACACGAAACACGGCCTTTTTTCGAAACACGGACTTTGTGACCGTTGTATTCGCCATGGATGCGCAAGGGACGCAAAACAAAAAAACGCCGCCTGGTCGCTGCTTTCCTGCGCGTTGTGGCGCGGCCTGGGGCGGCTATGGCGCGGCATGGGCGGCATATTGCCCCCTGAGCCGGTGTCCGCGCGCCGTCCGCATCGGCAACACGGCCTTTTGGGTTTTCACGAGACACGGCCCGGCCGTCAGGCATTTCTTTTGGAGCGAACTAGGCCCCCCACCATGGTTTTCACGAATCACGAGACACGAGACACGAGACACGGCCTTTTTTCGAAACACGGACGTTGTGACCGTTGTGTTCGCCATGGATGCGCAAGGGACGCAAAACAAAAAACCGCCGCCCGGTCGCTGCTTTCCTGCGCGTTGTGGCGCGGCCTGGGGCGGCTATGGCGCGGCATGGGCGGCATATTGCCCCCTGAGCCGGTGTCCGCGCGCCGTCCGCATCGGCAACACGGCCTTTT
>JAPOOG010000029.1 GCA_026713545.1 Bryobacterales bacterium | reverse complement strand
AGGAAGAACTTGGTGACAGGGGAGACCGGGTTCTTGTCGAACTCGAGCGCCTCGTAGTTGACGGCTTCGGCGCGGCCGAGCTCGTCGACGCGAACGAACAGCGGCTTGGGATCGCGCGAAGCGCTTCTCAGCCAGCCGATCGAGGTGATGAGCAGCATGACGATGAGGGCTCCGGTAATCCAGCGCAAGGTGCGGGCGGCGGAAGCGTGCGCTCCCCAAGCCTCGGCAAATTCGCGGGCGTTCTTCTCGTTCATAGCGGGTTATCCTCCTGCTGCCTTGCTGACGGCTTTCGATGTGATCGCTCCGCCCTTGACGGCTCCGGCCATTCCCATGGCAGGTCCGGCAACGCCGCCGCCAGGCGCGGCGCCGGTGACAAGTCCGCCGGCGATCTCGGGGATCTTGAAGGTGGCCAGCAAGGCGGTGAGAAGCGCCAGCACAAAGGTGATGGACCAGATGATGAACTCACTGATGCCCGTCCCGGTTGGCGAGGTGAGTTGCTGCATGGCGGCCGCGATGGAGTCCACGTTCGCGCGCTGCTGGTATTCGTTCCCCACGGCCATGATGAGCTGGATGGTGACGCGGAAAACGCCGGCGGCGATCGCGGCGTAGAGAGCGTAGGTGATCAGCATCCGGAACCAGCTCCAGAACAGGAAGCTCAACGGTCCGAAAACGAGCCAGGGAATGAACAGCGGCCCCAGAAGGGTGAGCAGCGAGATGGCGAGTTGCGAGAAGAGCACGAAGCTGTAGCCGATCAGGACCGTAATCAGGGCGAGAATGGCGGTTGCCGAGATCGCGAACAGGAACATGATCTGACGGCTGCCGCTCAGGATTCCGCTCAACAGCCCCAGGCCGTAGTATTGGGTGGCGTTGTCGTAGACCGTGGTCCAGACATTCTTGAGATAGGCTTGCAGCCAGATCCAAGCGTCGCTGCCGGTGTCGGCAACGATGATGCCGCTGAGCCAGGAACCCTGGTTGACGATGATCTGCGGGAAGGTAAGCCCAAGGCCGGGGAAGGGCGTGTCGTAGAACTCCAGCATTCCTCTCGGGATCGAGAGCAAGATGATGAGCCGGATGACTTCCCAAGCGTTCCAGCCTTCTCCGGAGAACGCGATGCGCAGGCCCGTCCAGGCGACGATGATGCCGCTCAGCCCCAGCCAGAGTGCATTGCCGGCGTCGAGAATCGGAGAGCTGGCGGTGGTCATGAGCTGTTCGGTCAGGTTGTCGAGAACGGGCTTGAAGTCCTCGGGGTTGCTGATGTTCGGGGTAGCGGCGGCGAGCATGGATCAGTGAGTGAGCAACGGGTGAATCAGTTCGTGGGAAGCACGGGGGTGTAGAGCGTCTGGTCGAAGGCGGCGGCGTCGAAGTTGGCTTCATAGTCAGCGATCGAGTCTTGAATCTCGGTGCGGATCGCAAGACCCTGCCGGCGAAGCTGCGCTTGAACGAGAGAGCGCTGATGATCGAGGCGAGCGGCGCGATGCTCGGCCGAGAGCGCCAACTCGAGCTGCCGCGCGGCTATGTCGCGGGTGGAAGAGGCAACCGCGATCTGGCGGTCGAGCTGAGCCCCGAGACCCTGGGTGGTTTCGCTGTTCTGCGAGGAAGCGGTGGCTTCGATACGGCTCAGAAACTCGCCGGCCTCGGCAATGACGATCTGCGAGTCGTACCAGGCGTTCCGTTCGGCTACACGGTTCGCTGTGGCTGCCTGGTGTGCATCGAGGACCTGTTGGATCACCGTTGCATCTTCACCGGAGTACGCATTTTGCACGTCGCTGGCGGTGGGCCAGGCGCTCTGCTCATTGGTTCTACGGGTGTTGAGCCCCGCTTCGATTGCGGTCAGGCTGTGATCGGTGACCAATGCGCTGGCGTTTTCTCCCAGTTCGTAGGCTTCGCCGGTCAGGTCGCTCCAGGTTCCGGTCAGCACCGCAACCTGTCCTAGCAGGGCTTCCTTCGCTGAAGTCATCTGATCGAGAGAATCGTTGGCTATTTGCACGACTTCGACAAGCTGAGCGATGGCGGATACGTCGATGACGGGCCAGGCGGCCTGTCCGACTCCGATGAGCAGCAGCGCCATGACAATGAGCAAGCCGAGGCGGCGGCGCTTGTGCGGGGGTTGCTGGGGGTCCGGGGCGTTGCCGTTCGTCGCTTCTGCGGCTTCTGAGAGTGACTTTTTTTCGGGACCGGGCCGGTTTCCGGCCGGATGAGGTGAATGAGGTTGATGGTCGGGATTCATGCGGGCCTCCTGGGTACGAGAAGATCGGAAACGAAATAGATGCGGATGCGGTGTCCGGCGCGAATGATGAGGGTGGGCATCCGGTTCAGGTAGCGGTTCATGATGGCGCTGGTGGATTCGCCGAGCGAGCGGCCTACCTCCATGCGGGCGGCCTGGCCGGCTGGGACATTGAAGCCGTAGCTCTGGGTGTTGCGAAGGGTCAGTCCGGCAATGACGCCGACCGCGCCGGCCGCGCCGAAGGTCGCAAGGTAATGGCGCTTCACCTGGTCCTGGAGTCCGGCTTCGCCGGCCTGGGAGAGTCCGGCGAAGGGCATCCGGATGTTGTGGCCATCGAAGATCAGGCGGTCGAAGGTGACGCTGAGCCGCGACTGGTCGAGTCCCTGGACGGCCTGCACGCGGCCGACGAAGCGGGCTCCGCGCGGGATCAGGATGCGCTGGCGGTCGCGTGACCAGAACGGTGTCGAGGCGCGGGCGATGGCCGGGCCGGGGGCGTCGCCGCGGATCTGCGTCACCAGAACGGCCTCGATCCACTGCCCTCCCTCGATGCGCTCCCAACCGCGGGCGGAAGCGGGGCGGCGGGTGGCGGCGACCAGATTGCTTTCCTGAAGAGCCTGCTCCGCCGGCGTTGCGGGCGGCGGAGGGGGTTGCGCCGGCGCCGGGGGTTGTTGAGCGGCGGCAGGCGGGGGAGTGGTTTCAGGCTCGACCAGCAGGGGTCTTGCCTGGGTTTCTTCGGAGCGGAAGCTGAGAGCGACGGGAGAAGATCGCAGACTGAGATCCTCGCGCTGGATTCTTTCAAGGCGGATGCTCTGCTCGAGCTCTTCCTCCGCCGTGAGGTCCTCTTGACGCGCGGCGGCGATGGCCTTGCGGTTCTCGGCGGCTTCGGCCTCCAGCTCGGCCTGTTCGCGAAGGAACTGTTCATCCAGTTGACGGGCGCGCTCGACGGCCTGGCGCTTGCGGCGTTCGGCTCTTGCCTGCTCGGCGGCGCGGCGGTCGGCGGCGGACTGGATATCCTGATCGCCTTTCGTAACGGCGGCCGGACCGGCAGGGGGCGGCAGCGAAGGCGCGGCGGCCATCGGATCGCTGCCGGTTTCTTCGCTGGGCGCGAGGAAGATCACGACCGCCATCAGCAGTGCGAGCAGGGTCACGCCACCTTTGAACACGAGGCCCTTGGGAGCGGTCCCCTCGGGTTCCGCGACGCGGTTACTGATCCAGTTCGGCAGCAGGTTGGGGAGCTTGAGTTTCATCCTTCACCTT
>JAPOOG010000031.1 GCA_026713545.1 Bryobacterales bacterium | reverse complement strand
AGGAATGGCCTCGTCAACAAAAGCATAAAAGCCGTGATTCGTGTCTCGTGTCTCGTGTTTCGTGAAAACCTTAAAGGCCGTACTGCCGGTGCCGGGGGGCAGACTCTACAGCGAGCACCGCAGGGACGGGAAGTCAAACTTGATGATTTCCGCATCGCTGTCCTCATGCTATGCCGGCCGGGGCGGAAAAAAAAGACTGAAGGGCTTCAGTACCAAGAGGTACAAAAAAACCGTGATTCGTGATTCGTGAAAAAGCCGAAAATCGCGTTTCCGGCGCGGGGGCGGCAGCCACCACAGCCTGCGTTGCGCCGACAATGCCGCGAAGAGGCCTTTTTGCCGGTTGGCGATAGAGAATTCAGCGTTGACCAGAGCGACGGAAACCCGGCGCCACCCGGCTCATCCATCCGTCAACAGCTTGCCGTATCCGGTGCTGTAGTAGGCTGATGAGCAGCGCTTTCTCAACCGTGCCCGCCATACGCCCCATCGACGCGGTCTGGCTCATCTTCCTCGCCGCCCTTGCCGCCGTCGGTCTTCTGCGCGAGACGCATTCCATCTACGAGTGGGTCGTCCTCATCGCGCTCGGCGCCATCCAGATGATCGAAACGCGCCTTCCCGTCACCACGGACCGCCTGACCGCCACTCTCAGCGTCTCCGTGAAGCTGGCCCTCTGCTATTGGCTCGTGGCTGCAACGGGCGGCATTGAAAGCAGCTACTACCTGATCTTTTTTCTACCCATCGTTTCCGCCGCCTCTCTGTTCGAACTCGGAGGGGTTCTCATCGCGACGATGGCATCCGTCGCGCTCTATCTTTCTTTTCTCCTCTTCGTCGATTTCGAGACCTACTATCTGCTCCCCGAAGGCAAGCGTGAACTTGCCCTGCGCGTCCCGTTCTTCTTTCTCATCGCCATTGTCGTAAACCGCCTGGCCACCGAGAATCGCCGCCAGACCGAGCATCTCGCCGCCGCCAACCGCGAGCTGACCGAGGCCCAGGCAGAAGTCCGCCGTTCCGAAAGGCTCGCCGCGCTCGGTCAACTTTCCGCCGGACTGGCGCACGAGATTCGCAATCCCCTGGGAGTTATCTCCGCTTCCGCCGAAGTCCTCGAACGCAACGTGAAGGTCGAGAATGATGTGGCAAAAGAGATGGCGGGTTACATACGCAGCGAGGTGAACCGCAGCAATTCGCTCGTTACGCGCTTCCTCGATTTCGCGAGACCGTCACAGATCGAGCGCGCCCCGTACGATCTCAACGAAGTGGTCCGTAACGCGGTCCGCCAGTTCGGCGAAGGCTTGCAGAACGGGCAGCCGCACTACGACGTCAGTCAAAGCCACGCCGAGTTGCCGCGTTTTTCTTTTGACGAAACGCTCATTGGAAGCGCCATCGTCAATCTATTGGTGAACGGCAGCGACGCGATGCCCAACGGCGGCGCCATGGAAATTACGACGAGCCGCGACGGTTCAACAGCGATCATCGAGGTCAGCGACAGCGGTCAAGGCATCCCGGACGACCAATTAGAAAGCATCTTCAACCCGTTCTTCACGACCAAGCCCCACGGCGTGGGGCTCGGGTTGGCGATTGTCTCTAAATCGATCGACGGTCATGGCGGGAAGATCTCCGTACGGAGCAAACCGGGCGAAGGGTCGACTTTTCGCATCGAACTACCGATGGACGCGCAGCCATGACCCGAAGGAAAATCCTCGTTGTCGAAGACGAGGCCAAGATGGTGCGTGTCCTGGAGATTCACTTCCAAAGCGCGGGCTACGAAGTCGTCAAGGCGGCCTCGGCCGAGCAAGGCCTTGAGGTCCTGGCGAGTCCGCATGCCGACCCCGCATCCTTCTCCCTGGTTCTCACCGACCTGCGCCTTCCCGGCATCGACGGACTCGCGTTTCTCAAGAGAGTCGTCCGAGAAACACCGGCTTTGCCCATCATCGTCATGACAGCCTTCGGCTCGGTCGAGACCGCGGTCGAGGCCATGAAGGCCGGCGCCAGCGACTATGTTCTCAAACCCTTTGCGCTCGAAGACCTGATGATTACGATCGAGAAGGTTCTCGAGCTCCACGCCCTTCGGCACGAGAACAAGCGCCTGAAAGCCGAACTTGGCCGCCGCTACGACTTCGAAGAGATCATCGGACGCAGCGCCAGAATGTCCGAGGTCTTCGATGCCGCCGAGAGAGTCGCGCCAACCCGCTCCACCGTGCTGCTCGGCGGCGAGAGCGGCACGGGCAAGGGCCTGCTTGCGAGAGCGATCCATCACCACTCGCCACGTTCCGACGGCCCGTTCGTCAAGATCAACTGCTCGGCGCTACCCGAGAACCTGATGGAGTCAGAGCTCTTCGGCTACGAGAAAGGCGCTTTCACCGGTGCAAGTCAATCGCACGCCGGCAAGTTCGAACAAGCCGACAAAGGCACCGTGTTCCTTGACGAAATCGGCGATGTCCCCTTGCCTATTCAGGTCAAACTGTTGCGCGTGCTGCAAGAACGCGAGTTCGAACGACTCGGCGGGAAAAAGACCATCCATGTCGATGTGCGCATCATCGCCGCCACGAATCAGGATCTTCGAGCCGCCCTCGAACAAGGCACTTTCCGCGAAGACCTCTACTACCGCCTCAACGTCGTGCCGATCAACTTGCCTCCCCTGCGTGAGCGAAAAGAGGACATTGCTCACCTTGTCGAGCACTTTCTCGAGAAGTTCGCCGCCGACACCGGCGGCGCGGCGCGCTCCATTTCTCCCAAAGCCTTGGAAAAAATCACAGCCTATCACTGGCCCGGCAACGTCCGCGAACTGGAAAACATCATCGAGCGCAGCATGGTCCTGTCGCGCAACGATGTCATCCAGGGAGAGGACGTTCAACTCGATGCCCGAGCGGTCTCGACCTCCGCCACGGACGGCGTACCGTTCCTTCCCGACGGCATGACGATGGAACAGTACGAGCAAGAACTCATTCGGGAAGCCCTCCGCCGCACCGACGACAACAAGAGTCAGGCCGCCCGGCTTCTGGGCCTCACCCGCAACGCTTTGCGCTACCGCCTCTCCCAAATGGGCGTCGAACAGTCCTACTGACCCGCCGCCGACGCTCGCGCCGCCACTACAATGGGCCTTTCAAGGCTCACTCGTGCATCTCCGCCACTGGCTTCTGCTCGTCGTAACCCAGTCCGTGTGGTCCGGCAGCTACATCGCCATGAAGCTTGCCGGACAGGAAATGCCGGTCGGCCTGATCGTCTTTCTGCGCTACGGCCTCGCCACGGCTCTGCTGCTCTGCGCCGCGCCCTGGAACGGCCTGCCCCGACTGCAAAGCCGTGACTGGCTTCTCGTCATCGCCCTGGGCGCGCTGAACTTTACGCTCGCGCCCACACTCCAAATCACCGGACTCAAGCACACGCAAGCCATCGACGTCTCCGTCCTGATCGCCCTGGAGCCGATGATGACCGTCACTCTCGCCGCCCTGGCGCTGCGCGAGCGGCCGTCGAACCTTACGGTGCGGGCATTGCTGCTCGGCACCGCCGGGATGCTGATTCTTTCAGGCGTCGGCTTTGCCGATACAGCCGCCAGCTCCTCGAACCGCCTGTTCGGCAACTCCCTGTTCACCATTTCGCTGCTGTGCGAGGCAGCCGTCACCGTAGGCGGAGCACGGCTCGCGTCGCGCTACGCACCCAGCCATTCCGTGCTCGGCATGAAGGCCGCCGGATTCCTGGCGGCGGCGGCTTTCTTCAGCCCAGTCATCCTGTCCGCCGATCTTGCGGCCTTTTCCTGGAAGGCGTGGGCCTCTGTCATCTACCTCGCCGTCCTCCCATCGGTCTTCGGCTACACCGTCTGGTACCGCGTCATCAAAGTCGTGCCGGTCAACCACGTCGCGCTGAGCCTCTTCGTCCAGCCCATCGTTGGAAGCGCAATCGGTTACACTTTCCTTGGCGAAACCATCGGCTACGAGACAGCCGCCGGTGCTTTCCTGGTCTGCGCCAGTCTGGCGTGGTGGCAATCCCGAAGCCTGCGAACCAAATCGCAGGCGTGATCCGAACCACATCCCGGATAGAAAAGCTCATGCGACCCACACGAAGAGACTTCCTGCATGCAGCCGCGGCAACCGCCGCGGCCGGACTCGCCTCCTTCAGCGGCCCCGAAGGCCTGCTCGCCGCCGCTCAGGAAAAGGCCAAGCCACTCAACCTCAAAATCACCGACCTCAAAACCTACATCGTCAGCCGCAGCGGCAAACCCAACAGCTCGAACTACGTCTTCGTGCGCATCTTCACGAACCAGGGCATCATCGGCACCGGCGAGGGCTCGGTCACGAGCAAGGCGAAAACCATGGCCGCCGCCATCGGGGAGCACAAACGCCTGCTCGTCGGCCGTGACGCAACCGACATCGAGATGCACTGGCAGGCGATGTTCCGCTGGGCGCGCTGGCGCGGCGGTCCCATCCTCAACTCCGCCATCAGCGCCGTGGAGATCGCTCTTTGGGACATCCTTGGACAAGCCCTCGGACAGCCGATTTACCTTCTGCTCGGCGGTAAAGCCCGCGAGCAAGTTCAAATGTATGTCCACGCCGGCGGAAGCAACGCGCAAGAGTACGCCCGAAACTGGAAGCAAATTCAGAATGAAGGTTGGACCGCGTGTAAAGGGGGTTTTCTCAGCTCGCAGGGGGATCAAATCGACCGCGTCCGCGCTGTCCGCGACGGGATTTCCCGACTCAAAGCCGTCCGTGAGGCTGTCGGTCCCGACTTCCGGATCTGTATCGACGTCCACGGGAAGGCCACGCCCACCATGGCCGTCGATTTCTGCCGCCGCGCCGAGGAGTACGCTCCCTACTTTGTCGAAGAGGCCACACAAATCGAGGACATCGACGAACTCGCCCACCTGCGCAGCAAAACCAATATCCCTCTCGCCACCGGCGAGCGCCTGTTCACGAAGTGGGGTTTTAGCGAGATTTGCAGACGGCACCTCGTGGATTTCGTTCAACCGGATGTCGTGCACTGCGGCGGCATTTCCGAGATGAAGAAGATCGGCATCATCGCCGAAGCCCATCGTGTCGAGCTTGCCCCACACAACCCGCAAAGCAACGTCAGCACGATGGCATCGCTGCATGTCGACTTCTCGACCCCGAGCTTCGCCATTCAGGAGATCAGCCACCGCGGCAAAGACCCGTTTTGGACCGACCTCTTCGAAGAAGGCGAGCCGACCTACCAATCCGGCTTCGCACTGCCGCCTGACAAGCCCGGCCTCGGCGTGGGCTTCGACGAAGAAGTCGCGAAGAAACGCCCTTACACTCCCCACATCCGGCACCAACTCCGCTTCCCCGATGGAGGTATCGCCGACCACTAAGGCCGTATCCGAGCTATTTACGATCGGCATTCGCGCCCGCAAGCCTTTCTGGGCGAGCGTTGCGGTTCTTGGCGCACTTGAGAGAAACTCTTGAACCTCAGAGGACTCATCTTCGACCTGGACGGCACCTTAGGCGACACGCTACCCGTCTGCTTCACGGCCTTCCGGATCACTTTTCGGCACTACCTCAACCGCCACTACACCGACAAGCAGATCCGGGCCATGTTCGGCCCCACCGAAGAAGGTATCTTCCAGGACATGTTCTCCGACTTCTGGGAAGAGGCCTGCGCGATGTATCTCAGCGAATACCGCCGCGCTCACCAGAAATGCCGCGAACCCTTTCCCGGCATCCCGGAAGCCCTCGATCTCCTCAAGCGGCTTGGCCTGCGCACGGCTATCGTCACCGGCAAGGGGCCCGGCAGCGCCAGGATCTCGCTCGAGGAGATGGGACTTGCCGAGTGGTTCGACATCGTGGAAGCCGGCTCTCCCCGCGGCGGCATCAAGCCGGAATGCATGCTCAAGGTGCTCGAAGCCTGGGACCTACCCGCCGATCAAGTCGCCTGCGTCGGCGACGCCCCGTCGGACATCCGCTCCGCGCACGAAATCGGCGCCACCGCACTTGGAGCCGCCTGGTCCCCCACGTCAAGCTACGAGACCCTTGCCGCCCTGAACCCGAGCCGCACGTTCACCAGCACACAGCAGTTCATCGAATGGATCCAGAGCCCGCGGCTCTAGTGTCTCAAACGGCGGTATGTGGCGAGCTTCCATGCCGCGCTCTTGCGGAGAATCCATGCCGGCGGCCTACGGCCTCCAAGCCGCGGCACGGTCCCCATACTCTCCAGCCTGGGCAGCGATATCCAGGCCTACCTCCTCGGACCAAGCCTTCAGAAGCTGGCGGTAAATCGGTCCGGGACGGCCTTCCCCAATGGCCTGGAAATTAAATCGAGTACAAGGAACCATGCAAATCGTCGTGCTCGTGAACCACGCTTCATCCGCCTCACGCACGTCATAAGGTTCGATATCCGCAACATGGACTCGCATGGCTGACTTCCTGGCCAATTCGATACAAGCACCTCTGGAGACGCCCCGCAGGATATCGTGCTCTTTAGGCGTGTAGATCTCCCCATCCTTGACGATGAAGAAGTTGTTGCCCGTACCCTCCGTGATGAATCCTCTCTCGTCCGTCAAGAGCGCCATCGCACCCTGCTCCATGCGCGCGGCTTGCAGCTCGGCGATCTTGTAGTAAACCCGGCTGCGATTTTTCGCCTTCGGGTCGATGTAGCGCGCCGGCACGGACTTCTGCGGTGTGACCACGAAGTGAACACCCGTCTCGTATTTCTCGGCCATCCAGCCGATATGGCGAACCAGCGGAAAAACATTGATCGTGACGACCGGGGCCGTCCCCTCCTTGACGATGCTTTCATAGAGCATCATCCCGCCCCGCGTCACGTCATGCATGATTTGATAGTCGAAGCCATCGAGCGCCGGCAGATTGCGCTCGATGGTCTCGATCGTCGCCGCTTCCATCTCGTCGATCGACAACCCGCAATCGATTTCGACGTAGCGCAGCGAGGCGTAAAGGCGCTCCAGGTGTTCCCGCAGGCGATATGGTTTCTGCCCGAACGACCGCGTCATTTCGAACACCATGTCGCCGTACATCAGCGCGCAATCGAAGATCGAGATACGTGCCTCTCTCTCCGAAACGAATTTTCCGTTGAGATAGACCAAACGTTCAGACATAGACTGAGCAGGAGTGTAACACCGGGATCACGGCAGGAACGAGGCCGGGGAGGGGGGGCGATGCCGCACCCAGGAGCGCGCACTCCGTCTTCTGGGTTTGCGGCCAATCCGATGCTGCTCTCGATAGCCGATCAATCCTCATTGGTTCGGCCGCCCGGGCAGATACCCGGACGGCCGCCAGTCTGGTGTGGAGTAGAAGAGCCGGCCGTCACAACGCTGCTTCGCCGCGGTCTTTGTTGCGAATGCGAATCGCATCTTCGATCGGGTAGATGAACACCTTGCCATCACCGATCTTGCCCGTGCAGGCCGATTCGACGATGGCATTCACCGTTTCCTCGACCCGGTCATCGGCAATGATCAGTTCGATTTTTGTCTTAGGCAGGAGATCCACCTCATACTCCTGGCCGCGGTAGATCTCTTTATGACCCTTCTGGCGCCCGTGCCCGCGCACATCGTAAATTGTCATGCCGTCGACGCCGATTTTCTTGAGCGCCTCGCGGACATCATCCGTCTTGTACGGCTGAATGATCGCTTCCAGTCTTTTCATCTAGTTCTCCTCGAATTTACCCTTCCAGGTACGCCTCTTCCCCGTGCTGAGTCAAGTCGAGTCCCTCGAGCTCGTCAGCTTCATCGACACGAAGACCAATCGTCGCGTCGATAATCTTGAGGATGATATAGGTCGCAACCGCGGCCAACACCCACGTTAGCAACGCCCCCAGGATGTTGTTGACGAATTGACTCATATTTCCCTCCAACAATCCCATGGGAGCTCCATCGAAACCATCATTGATCGCTTTCGTGGCGAACACGCCGGTGAGTATCGCACCCAGAGTTCCTCCGACGCCGTGGACACCGAAGGCATCCAGAGAATCATCATAATTCAGCTTGGCTTTCACGACGGCAACCGCGAAATAGCAACCCAGTCCACCCAGGAAGCCGATGATCAAGGCCGCCATCGGCGAGACGAATCCGGCGCCGGGCGTAATGCACACCAGTCCGGCCACCGCGCCGGTGATGCCACCCAACATGCTGGGCTTGCCGTCGCGCATCCATTCCGCCACCAGCCATCCGAGAACAGCCGCCGCTGCCGCAAAATGAGTCGCCACAAATGCCGAAGCGGCGATCCCGTCGGCGGCCAACGCGCTTCCTGCGTTGAACCCAAACCAACCGACCCACAGCAGGCATGCGCCGATGAAGCTCAGCGGAAGATTGTTGGGACGCATGGCCTCACTGGGATAGCCCATGCGTTTGCCGAGCACCAGGGCACAAACCAAGGCGGAAACTCCCGAAGAGATATGAACGACCGTCCCGCCGGCGAAGTCAAGACAGCCGATCAAGCCTCCATCAAACGCGTTCATCAGACCTCCCGGCCCCCAGACCATATGAGCCATCGGGAGATACACGACGAGCGCCCACAGGACCATGAACAGCAACATGCTCGTGAACTTCATGCGCTCGGCAAACGCACCGCTGATCAGCGCGGGCGTTATGATCGCGAACATGAGCTGAAACGTCATGAACGTCAGGTGACTGATCGATCCATTCGCTTCCGTACCAACCCCATTCAGAAAGAGATGGTCGAGGCCACCGATGAACGAATTCCCGGGAGAGAAGGCCAGTGAATAGCCCACTACTCCCCACAGAACGGTGATCACCGCCATCATCATGAACGACTGCATCATGGTCGCCAGCAAGTTCTTCTTGCGGACCAACCCGCCGTAGAAGAGGGCGAGACCGGGACCGGTCATCAACAAAACAAGAGCTGAGCAGACCAGAATCCAGGCATTGTCACCGGAATCAACCTGGGCCTCCTCAGTTTGCGCCAGCGCGGGTAGCGCCGTCAGGAACAACAGTACTGTCAGCAAGCGCGACAGAGCACTTGGTTTCATGTATTCGACTCCTTACCTGGACTCCACAGCATCCAATGCCACTTTCCAGCTTCGCCACTCTCACCGCTTGCCGTGCCGCGGCCGTGGACGGTAACCGCTGGCGGCAAACTCCGCCCGTTTTGCGGTCCACCGGGGCTTTCGTCTCAAACCTGGTATTGCATTTATGATCGATCCACTCCTCGCTGCCGGGTTGCATGTTCTTGCAGTAGCAGCAGGAGTTACCCGGTGCGGACGAAAAACTCCAGCCCGTTAACGTCCGTTAACAAGCCGCTTTGCACACGGTGAGAAAGCGGACCATGCACCTGAAGGATTCACCAATCCGAATCCGTTTCGGAAACGCTACTGGCCGGACGTTACGGCTAGCTGGTACGAAACGATTATAGCCAAGCGCAGGTGCGTGAAAGCGTAGATTATTTCTATTGTCCCCATAAATTATTTTGATACAGGGGGTTCGGAGCCGGACAAGATTCCGGGGAGACCTGCAGGGGCTTTGTTTTCAACCAGATGCCTAAAACACCGAGGGCTCAGGCAAGTATCCGAGCATCTTCGGTCACGGCGAAAGTCAGCCAAAATATATATTATTGAATGCATAAGGGATCCTTTGGGCAAGGTCCGCGCAATGTTCGAGATCGAAGAACAACTGTTCCTGGAGACCTTTCAATAAAAAAACTTGTCAGCAACCTCGCCGAAGCCATCCGAGTTGATGCTTGTCGAAGAAGATCAATGTCGATAATTGTTATTCATGAAATAGTTTCTTGCTTCATAGTCGATTCTTTATGCACTGGCGGCCATGCAAAGGTCTTCCGGTCGATCGGGATGTTCGGTATACTAGCTGCCAAGCATACCGGGTCGCAGATTAGCAAGCGTAAGGATTGCCTACGTCAATGTGATGGTCGTCTGCGATCTGATGCACTTCTACCGATTTGTTCAACCTTCAAACGGCATACTGTCAAGCGACGACCCGGGACGACACCCGGCTCGCGCTTTCTTCAAAATGCAACGGAGGTTGTTCAGTTAATGAATCAGGAAGGGGAATCGAATGCGAAGCGGAAAGCGTTTTGTCGCAGCGGTGAGCTTGGCCGTGTTCACTCTGACGACTCCACTTTGGGCGGATGAGGGGAAGACCGATCAGCCCAGCGAAGAGAAAGAAATCGAGTTTCTACGGCAAGAAGTAAAGGACTTGAATGAACGGTTGGCCCGTCTGGAAGGTTTGTTGGCTCAGATGGCTTCGAAGGCGGAAAGCGCGGGAAGCACCGAGACGGCGCACGCCCTGGCGCCGGGCGAAGCGCGACTGATCAACGCCAATCTGCCGGCGGCCACACCCGAGCCGCCGCCAACGGCTGAGCCGGCGCCGCAAGCTGCCGCGTTCGAGGCGCCCGAAGGCATTGCTTCGACAGGGGGGCAGCCGCTCACCATTACGGGTATCCTCGACACCTATTACACGAATAACTTCAACAACCCCGCGGACGGCACTAATACCCTTTACTACACGAACCCGAACTCGCGCGGATTCGGTCTCAATCAGGCGAAGCTGGAGATCGAGGCCAAGGGCTCCGGCCCGATCGGTTTTCGATCGGACATCTGGTTCGGTTCGGGCTCTCGCCTCTTCCGTGACGGCCTGGAGCCAGGCCCGTTGGAAGACGTCATTTATCTTCAGCAAGCCTATGGATATTACCAGTGGGACAATGGCGCGCAGCTCGACGTAGGTCTGTTCGGAACCATAGCGGGCCTGGAAGTGGCGGAGTCGCATCTCAACTGGAACTACACACGAGCCATTCTGTGGGCTTGGAACGAGCCCTTCTCGCACCTCGGCGCGAAGTACAGCGCACCGCTGAGCGATACGTTCACGGGAACCGTCATGCTGGTCAACGGTTTCGACAATGCCTGGGACCAGAACAGCGGCAAGTCCTACGGAGTGCAGGGTTCCTGGGCGCCCAACGACCGCTTCAATACCACGCTCACCTGGATTCACGGCCCCGAAAACCACCTCACCAACGTGGGCTGGCTGAAGGACCTGAGCTGGAACTTCTACGCCGGCTTGCATGAGATGTTCGAAGTCATGGTGAATTTCGACGGCATCTGGAATGAAAACCCTAACGCCACGACGCAGCGCTCATGGGGTGTCGCCGGCTATGCGCGGTTCAACCCGCACGACAAGTTCCGGATCGCCCAACGGTATGAATATTTCGACGACACCGAAGCGCGTTCCACCGGTGTCGAACAAATACTCAGGGAGTACACACTGACGTTCGAGTACGCCCCCCAACCGCGCTTCATCACCCGGCTCGAGTTCCGGCGCGACTGGGCGACGACCGACTTCTTCTCCCGCGGCAGATACGGAGCCTTCGTCAATGACCAGGATACGTTTACCCTTGGGATGATGTGGCTCTTCGGTCCGACCGAATAAGTTTCTTGCGGGAATATTGAAACCGGGCGGCCTTCGCAGGAGGAGGCCGCCTGGTTTCCTTCTCCGAAACATCTGCGCTCTCGCAATGGATCACGAGAGTGAACCGCCGGCAGGCCATGCTGGACAGAGCGGTTGCCCAAGCCGCCCAGAGCCTCAACTCAGGCTGGGGGGGGCGGCTGAGTGTCGAGATGCGGCGTGTCATGCCGACACCAAGCCAGCCTATCGCTTGAATCCCAGAAATGAGTGGTGGATAATCCTAGCAAGTTCAACTCGCGTTGTTTCCGTATCTCCGTCGTGTGTATTCGTGCTCCAAGTTGGCAGATGAGATCGTGGGTGGCGAGCACCTTCCTCGCACTTACCGGTCCTTTGCTTTACGCCCAAAGCGGGGACGGAGTGGAGTTCTTCGAGAAGAAGATCCGGCCGTTACTGGTTGAAAACTGCTACGCCTGTCATAGCGAGAAAACGATCGCTTCCGGCGGATTGAAGCTGGACACGAAGGAGAGCGTGATCCAGGGAGGCTCGCGCGGCACAGCGGTGGTCCCCGGCTCGCCGGAGGCGAGCTTGATGCTGCGGGCTGTTCGGCATGAAGACGATGAACTGAAAATGCCGCCAACCGGGAGACTGAGCGATTCGCAAATCGAAGACTTGCGGCGTTGGATCGAAGCAGGCGCGCCGGACCCCCGAACCGCCGGCACACGCCGAGAGGCGTCCGGCATCGATTGGGAGGAGGCCAAGAAGTTCTGGGCGTTTCAGCCCTTGAAGAAGCCTGCCGCCCCGGGCGTGCGGAATGAGAGTTGGCCCCGGACGCTCATCGATCACTTCGTACTGGCCAAACTCGAGGCGCAGTCACTATCGGCGGCTTCCCGGGCCGACAAGCGGGTTTGGTTGCGGCGAGTGGCGTTCGACTTGACAGGCCTGCCGCCAACGCCGCGCGAGATCAGGAACTTCACTGCCGACAATTCATCGGCTGCGTATCGGACCGTCGTGGAACGGCTGCTCGCCTCCCCGCACTACGGTGAGAAATGGGCTCGCCACTGGCTGGACCTAGTGCGTTTCGGCGAGACGATGGGACACGAGTTCGATCCCGACAAGCCGGATGCGTGGCGCTACCGCGACTATGTGATCCGTGCTTTCAATCAGGACCTTCCTTACGACGAGTATGTCCGGGAACACATCGCAGGGGATCTGCTGGCTCGCCAGCGGCTGGTTCCCGACGGGGAGCATTGGGATTCGCCGCTCGGCACCGGGTTCTACTGGCTCGGAGAAGAGCGCAATGCTGCCGACGACGTGGGACAAGTGCGAGCGAACCGCATTGACAACCAGATCGATGTCTACGGGAAAACCTTTCTCGGGCTGACGCTCGGGTGCGCTCGTTGTCATGACCACAAGTTCGACCCCATCACGATGCACGACTATTACGCCCTAGCAGGCGTGATGGAAAGCACGCAGGCCGTTCAGCGGAGCCTCGACTCACCGGCGGCCGTCCGCCGGATGAGAGAGATCGCCGAAGAGATGGTCGAAGTCAATGGACAGACTGCCGCGATGATGCGAACGGCGCGTTTGGAGCGATTGCATGAGATCAAGGCGTACTTGTTGGCCGCAGCGACGATTTTCGGACTGGAAAACTCCTCCCGGCGAGTAGCCGACGATGCTTCGAAACCGGATGCATTCGGGCTGGACCCGAAGGTAGTGGAGCGATGGGTTGAAGTCTTGCGACGCGCTGACGAGGAACCGGACAACGTTTTCTATCCGCTGGCGAAGCTTGCAACTCCGTTACCACGCAGTCAGCAAGGGAAAACGTTCGAGGAGAGAGTCGCAGAGATTCGCTCCGATTTGGAGACATGGGTTGAAAAGGCGGACCGAGAGCACGCCATCCACACAGAGCGTGGAGACGTCGTGTTTGCGGACTTCGAGGATGAGGATTTCGGGAAATGGCGGGCATCGGGTTCGGCGTTCAACGACGGGCCATCACGCTACCATGCCCCGAACCTGGCTCTCGGCGGGTATCAAGGGAACGGGATCGCAAACTCGTTTGCGAGCGGTTCGAATGAATGGGTCGGCACGCTGACTTCGAAGAGTTTCGCGATGACGCAGCCATACCTGCACGTGCGGATCGCGGGCAGCAAGCGGAGCACGAGCCGCGCCAAGCATGGGCGGCTGTACTTTGCTCTCGTGGCGAGCGGGCGGTTCCGGCCCGTCACGGCCAACGATACGGGCGCCTTCCACTGGAAGACGATCGACGTTACGCGAACGCCGGGACAGGTGTCGCATATCGAGATTGTCGATCGTGCTCGGGATGCCCATATCGTTGTCGACAAGATCGTATTCTCCGACTCCAAGAAGCCTCCGCCGCTGGCCTCGGCACCGAATCCTCGAATCCTGAAGATGCTTGGCGACACGGAGATCGATTCTCTGGAAAGCCTGGCAACCGCGTATCAGAAGTTACTGGGAGACGTCCTTGCGAACCCACCTGTCGATGCCGGCGGCAAGTGGCTTCTCAGCGCGGTCAGCCCCTCCGGAATGCTCGAAGAGCCGGAGTTGCTCGTCGGAGAGAGCCAACGGTCGGCGTTCAAGAACCTTCAGACAAAACGTGCTGCTTTGGGGGAAAGCATTCCGGATTCGGTTTTCGGGCTGATCAATGGCGAAGACCGGCCTCACAATGCGGCCATTCACATCCGCGGCAGCCATACCGAGCTGGGGGATGAAGTGCCGCGGCGTTTCTTGCAGGTGTTCTCGGATAACGACCCGGGGGCGTTCGCCAAGGGCAGCGGCCGGCTCGAGCTCGCCGAAGCCACGACCGGCACAGCACGGCACCTGCTGGCAAGGGTGGCGGTCAACCGAATCTGGAAGCATTACTTCGGACGAGGGATCGTGGCGACGGTGGACAACTTCGGCAATACCGGCCGCCGACCGTCGCACGCGGAACTGCTCGATGCGCTGGCATGGCAGTTCATCGAGAGTGGATGGTCGATCAAGGCAGTACAGCGATTGATCGTGTTGAGCAGCACCTACCGGATGTCGAGCGAGGTCGATCCGCGAGCGGTGGAAGTAGACAGCGAGAATCTGTTGCTGCAATACATGCCCGTCCGCAGACTGGAGGCGGAGTCGATCCGGGATGCGGTCCTCGCGGTGACGGGCACGTTGAACCGGACGCTCTACGGGCAGAGCATTACGCCCTTCATCAGCCCTTACCAGGACGGTCGCGGAAAGCCGCAGAGCGGTCCACTGGATGGAAGAGGCCGCCGGAGCATCTATGTCAAAGTGCAGCGGAATTTCATCAACCCCTTCTTCCTGGCGTTCGACTACCCCGTGCCGGTGATGACACGCGGCCGGCGCACGGTCTCGACCGTCCCTTCGCAAGCGCTGATGTTGATGAACAATGAATTCGTAGCCCGGCAGACGGAGAAGTGGGCCGATCGGGAAATCTCCGCCAATCCGGAATGGGACAAGAGGATCGAGTCGATGTTTCTGCGGGCCTTCGGACGGCCTGCGGAAAAGGGCGAGATCAGAGATTCCCGAGGGTTTGTCGAGAAGCAACTGGAGCTGTATCGGAGCGCCGACCCCGACGATTATCGGGCCTGGGCGGATCTGGGACACGTGCTGATCAACGCGAAGGAGTTTATTTTTATTCGATAGACGCCGACTCGCGATTCAAAACAGGAGTACGATGGGAACGAAAGCCGAACAGATCGTGCCGCTCGCAAGAAAAATAGCAGCCCGAAACAAGGGGATGGACCTCAGCCGCCGCGACATGCTCTTCCGATCCGCCAACGGATTCGGGGCTCTGGCGCTGGCCACCATGCTCGCCGAAGATGCCCCTGCGACGGACCGCTCGCTGGACCCGTTGCTTGTGCGAACCCCTCATTTCGCGCCGAAGGCGAAGTCGGTCATCTTTCTCTTCATGGACGGCGGGCCGTCGCACGTGGACACGTTCGACCCGAAGCCCCGGTTGCGCGAAGAGAACGGCAAGCCGCTGCCACTCAAGCTGCCGCGTACCGCAAATGCCTCGAACACGACGCTGCTTGGCTCGTTCTGGGACTTCCACAAGCATGGCCAATGCGGGATGGAGATCAGCGAGCTCTTCCCCAACCTTGCCGGCTGCGCTGACGATCTGTGCGTGATCCGCTCGATGGTTTCTGATTTTTCCGAGCACACAGCCGGCAATTACTTCATGCACAGCGGGTCCGCATTGCAAGGCCGTCCGAGTCTGGGCGCCTGGGTAACCTATGGACTCGGCAGTCCTTGCAAGAATCTGCCGGGGTTCATCGTGCTCGACAGCGGCATGATTCCTCCGGGCGGTCTCGACGTGTTTAGCTCGGGGTTCCTGCCGGCAAGCTATCAAGGAACGCTATTCCGCAAGGGCGAGCAGCCGGTCGCGGATATTGCCCCTCGTGAAAAGAGCCCGGAACTGCAAAGGAACAAGCTGGGACTGCTTTCGAAACTCGACCAGAGAGTGCGTCAACGCTATGGCGCGGTCGACGAATTGGAAGCGGCCATCCACAACTACGAGTTGGCGTTCAAGATGCAGTCGGAAGTCCCGGACCTTGTCGACTTCTCGAACGAGACTCAAGCTACCCGCAGGATGTACGGTCTCGACGAACCGGACAGCGGGGAATTCGGACGACAGTGCCTCATCGCTCGGCGGCTTGTGGAGCGGGGAGTGCGCTTTATCGAGTTGCTGTCGCCCAAGCGGCAGGGTGTTGACCGCTGGGATCAGCACGGCCGCATCCAGCACGGGCTCGCTACGAACTGTAAAGCGACGGATCGGCCGATCGCCGGCCTGATCAAAGATTTGAAGTCGCGCGGCCTGCTCGACGAAACGCTGCTCGTATGGGGAGGCGAGTTCGGCCGCACGCCGACCTCACAGGGCAGGGGCTACGACAACGTGGGCCGCGACCATCACCCCTGGGGCTTCACGATATGGATGGCCGGCGGCGGTTCAAAGGGCGGGTACATCCACGGCGCGACCGACGAGTACGGGTACTACGCGATCGAAGACAAAGTGCATGTCCACGACTTGCACGCGACGATCCTGCATCTGCTCGGGATGGACCACGAACGGCTGACGTTTCACTTCAGCGGCCGCGACATGCGGCTGACGGACGTGCACGGCAAGGTGATGGAAGCACTCATCGCTTGAAGAAGAGGCGTTCACGGGTCAGTTTATCCTGCGCCCGTGCGCGGATCATTCAAGCGGTAAACTCCGGAAAGATGTCTACCCCGCCTGGACGGGAGGATGTTTCAGGTCAGAGACCAAAGCCGGGGATTCTCTACATGCTTCCCCGGCTGAGTCAGTCATCGATCACTACACCCCAGGGCCGCCCGCCCGTAGGAATTTTCCGGATCTCCTCCAGCTTTTCGGTATCGACCACGGAGACGTTGTTGTCCAAGCCGTTCGCGGTAAAGAGGCGTTCGCCGCCGCGCGACAGTGCAATGCCCCAAACACGCCGCCCCACGGGAATGACTTTTTGGATTTCCAACGTAGACGGATCGAGCGTCACGATCGAATTGCCGCGCCCGGTCGACACGTAGAGCGTCTTCTCGTCGTGGCTCAGCAGGATGCCCTTCGGCTTGACGCGTTTGATCTCACGCCGCATCCGCAGGTTGTCGACAACCTTGCGCTGTTCTACGTCCAACTTCACCACCTCACCACCGACCTCACAGGTCACATACGCTGTCTTGCCGTTCTTCGTGAACGTCACTTCGCGGGGGCGAGCGGCGACGAGAATGTTGTCAACGACCTCGTGCTCGGGAACGGAGATCATGTGGACCATGTTGGTCGATTCGCTTGTCACGACAACCAGCTTGCCGTCAGGAGACACCTGCACGCCTTCCGGCTCGATGCCCACCGGAATCTCGGCGAGAATCTCGCCGGTGGCCGGATTCAGGGCCGTCGCCAGAGCGTCGTCTTCGTTGGAAAGGTAGATCGTTCCGTTCGGATGAACAGCAAACGCTTCCGGGTCTGAGCCCGCCGATATCTTTTTCACCAGCTCGAGTGACCGCGTATCGACGACCCCTATGGCGTTGTCATTACCCAACGCGACGTAGACGAGCCTGCGGTCCGGCGAGAAGCCGATACCGCGTGGCCGACTGCCCACCTCAACGGTCTTCACGACCTCCAGCGAGCGGCTGTCGATCACCGTGACCGTACCGTCCGCCTCATTGGTGACGAAGAGCCGGTAGGTCGCGTCATCAGGCGCCGTGCAAGCGGACAGAAACACCAAAAGGCTCGAAAGCAGAAAACATCTCATGGTGATGAAGCTCCTGGCGGGCCTTTTGTCAGGGCTGCTAGGGACAGGCCGCAAGTCCCAACGTATCGAGATCGTCCGGGTCGGCCACACCGCGCACGGGCGCTTCCGCAACGAGTTTACCGTCCTCGACAATCAGCAACGGCTGGCGCAACTGGCCGGTGTCGCGGAAGGAATGCGGCGCGCCTTTCTGTCCGTCGAACTCGAGTTCTTCACGCAGATAGCGCACCATCGCGATGGGGTCCGTCGTCTGCCCGCGCGTGACGGCCTCCGTAATCGTTTTCACCGCCGCCCACGCCGCCCAGGCTTCGTCGTCCATTGCTTCGCCGTGGGTCTTGCGGTAACGGTTGTTGAGATCACGCGCAGCGAACTTCACGAAGTCCGGATGCCATGCCCGCGCATGGTTGTTTTGCGAGTCGGAATTCCGACGCCACTGCGCCAGGGCGTCAGCCCGCATTCGGTCACTGGGAATCGTGTGGAACAGATTGGGGCGGCAACCCATTCTCAGCGAGTCGCTGCCATCAGTCACATTGACCACGGCGGCGTCAACGCGATGGGAGATCCCGGCCGCTGCCACCCCGCCGGCAGCTACGATGACCGCGGCGGCACTCTTGGGAACCGCAGAGGCGGAACTCTGTTTCAGCTCGTAGCCCTGGCCGGTGAAGCGTCCGAGGATGTTGGCTTCGATGATTCCCTGCTCGGCGCCTTTCCAGGCCGGGCCCGCTTCCGCGCCTACGAAAAAGATCGTGACCTTCTCGGCCGCCGTGGAAGATGCAGCGAGCGCCAGCAACAGGCTGCAACAAGCGATCCAGGCAGGTATGCTACGGTCCACACGTCGATTCTAACTCAAACGTCGGACCCCATTTGATCGAAGGAGGAATAATGGAGGCTTCCGCCAAGCGTCCCGCGCCTCGTCATGACGGCCCTCTCACGCACTTCAACTCGCCGCGTGGTGAGACATGCAGGCCAGGCATGCTCCACGGGCACAACACGACATTCCTTGCCGGCAAGTTTGCAATCGAGCCGTTGCCGTCACTGACGACCGGCAACAAGGCGAAGACATTGACCCTCTACTCCCTGGCGCTCGCAACCGCCGTAGGATAGGAATCTCCGGTCTGTCTCATGCAAACCCGGACACGACGGCAAGACGAGTTTCTCACCCGGGTTGGCTTCCCGAAGACGCAATCCTCTCTGCTGTCATGTCCGTTGCATGGAATACACCGCATTCCCCGTGAAAGGAACTTCGCTTGAATATCACAACCCTTGGATCAACAGGCTTGAAGGTCGGCCGCATCGGCCTCGGCTGCACGACTTTCGGACGCGAAATCGACGAGGCCACGAGCTTCGCCGTCATGGACCATGCACTCGCGCACGGCATTACCCTCTTCGACACCGCCGAGGCCTACGGAGGCGGCGAAGCCAAGGAATACCGCAAGAACTATCTCGGCGTAGTGGACAACCGCGAAGTGACGGACGAAGCGAACTCGTCCGAGAAGATCGTCGGGCGATGGCTGGCGAGCCGCAAGTGCCGCGACCAGATCACTCTTTGCACCAAGGTCACGACGAACCACAATCGGGAGCACGTCTCACAAGCTCTTGACGCCAGTCTCGAACGGCTGCAAACCGACTTTGCGGACATCTACATGTATCACAGCTTCGACTCTGCTACGCCAGTCGACGAAAGGGTATCCGCAATGGACCAGGCCGTACGTTCGGGCAAGGCTCGTCATGCCGCCTGCAGCAACTACGACGCCGAGCAACTACGCGAGGCATTGCAAACCGCTGCGAGGCTGGGCATGCGCACGTTCGAAGTGATTGAACCGAACTACAACCTCCTGGTCCGCGACATCGAGTCGGCGACGCTGCCGATCTGTCGGGGAAACGGCATCGGAGTGATGAGCTACAGCCCTTTGGGGGCCGGTTTTCTCACGGGCAAGTACACGCCCGATCGGAACGCCTTGCCGGAACGCACACGTTTTCACGTCATCCCGGGCCACGCGGACATCTATTTCAGCGAAAAGAACTTCGCGATCGTCGATAAACTGCACGACTTCGCTGAGCGCGTGGGGGTTCCAGCCCTGCGGCTGGCCATCGGCTGGGTACTCAAGAACCCTGCTGTGGACACCGTCCTGGTCGGAGCCCGTTCCACCGCTCATCTCGACAACGCCATCGCCGCGGAAGCCATGGACCTTCCCGCAGATTGGCATGCGGAAATGTCGGCCTGGGAGTGACTCCTATTCAGTCCAGAGAGCATAGAGGCTTGACTGATTCAGATGAATCTTCAGCCGCACCGTGCGGTTGCTCAGGTCCGCCCACTTGCTCTGCTTCCAGCTCACCGGCAGTCGTATGGCGTCACCGACGACCGGAACGGCATCCTCGCTCGTGAATCCGGCAACAGCGCGGCCCGATCGGTCGACGACCTCCACACGCGCGCTTCCACGCCTCC
Organism: Bryobacterales bacterium; assembly: GCA_026713545.1. Taxonomy (GTDB): domain Bacteria; phylum Acidobacteriota; class Terriglobia; order Bryobacterales; family UBA6623; genus JAPPLB01. The sequence goes on along the minus strand of JAPOOG010000031.1, from coordinate 38,873 downwards.
CGGCGTCCAGGTTGAGAAAGAGCCTGCCGCCTGCCGCCTTCAGAGGTTTCGTGAGCAGGTAACCACCATTGGCGCCGGCGTCCAGAGAGACGAATCCGTCACGGCGCAGGACCGCAAGGCAAACGGCGCTGTGCGTGTCGTCCAACCAATCGGCGCGTTCCGTGTGCGAGAGTGTTTCAGCGGACCTGGGACTTCCGTCCGTATAACGGTCGTGCTGCTCCACCCGGCGCTTCATGCCGGTGTAGTAGAACCACAGCTCGCCGCCGCGGTCGACCGGTCGATTGGACACCATGAGCTGCAACCGGTCATAGTTTCCGACGAGTCCTTCGTCGAGACGTGACGGACCAATGAACGGCTCGCGATTCCCGAGCCGCCGCCAGTTCTTCAGGTCGCGGGTCATCGCCAACTGAATCAGATGGAAGCCATCGGTGTTGCGCCATTCCGGCAATCTTTGTCCTGTCGGATAGAAGATCATCAGCCAGCCCATGTAGATTCCCTCGTAGGGAAAAACACCGATGTTGTAGCACTCGGCCCGCCAGGTGGCCCTGAGTTCCCGTCCCTCGGGCGGTCGCCAGCCGATTGCCGGGTCGGGGTCGATCTGTAACGGCTTGGCCAAGCCGGGGTCCGCCAATCTGCGGCGAATCGTCTCGACAGCAAGCTTTTGATCCTCGTCATCGGTCCCGAACAGGTAGCGGGGCTCGCTCCACGTGACGAAGTCCTTGCTCGTCGAGAGGTTATAGGAGCGGCCGTACTTGCCCGGGAACTTCAGCAACCCCAGGAACTGTCCGCGTTCGCGATCGTAGGTCAACGTGCCGGCGTCGCCGGAGGGCAGCCGCGGTGTTTCCACAAGACTCCAGTTCAGGCCATCCGGACTTACCGCAGGACGGCGCCCCCTCGCCCCCACGAATCCCTTGTAGCGCCGCTTCGGGTCGGGATCATCGGGATCGAAAACAACGTGCCACAGGCGTTCATCGCCCGGAGTCGGAAAGAGATTGTTGTCCTTCGAACCGTCATGCTCGACAAGACCCCAATGCGGCTTTCGCCACTTCACTCCGTCTTCGGAAACCGCAAGTGCATAACGGTGCCGGCCGAAGTCCCCGAAACGCGCTTCGTAGAAGAGCTTGTACAGCTCTTCCTCTTCGATCCAGATCGGCGCGGAGACGGCCGCGATGTACTTCCCATCCGACGGAACATCCGCCTTCAGCACCGGACCCCGCTTGCTCGGCCGGTGCATGACGCGGCTCAAACCGGAAAGCTCTTCGACGAGATGGTCGTCAAGGAACAGTTGTTTCTGGCCGGTCCTCATCGTTATCGGACCGTCCGGCTGTGCATGGCCGGCAGACAGACAGAGCAGCCCGGCACATGCCGACCTCAGGATTTTCCGCGTGAAGTATTTCATGGCTTGATTCCGGCAGTCCGCGGCAAAAGCCCCGCTGCATTCATGCGGCGGGGCATCCCGACTGAACTGCATTGCTCCTCGGTCAAACATGTCCAATATGCTCCCTCACCGCGCCTTGTCAGCCGGGCGCCTCGACGCTCTCGGTGCTACGCGGGGTTTTACCACGGACTGCCGGCCCCCCTCGTGCAGCGGCTACGCCACCCGCAACCGAAATGAGACTGACAGTTTATCCGTAAACGAACTACTGCCGCTGTTACAAGACCTCTCGGCCGGACAAACGATTCTTCGGCCGCGCACTCACGAATCGCTTCTTTCCCGGCCGGCCCGATCTTGCCGAGTCCGAACGAATGCTTGCTGAAAAGCGAAGTGAACCTACCGCTTCTACGCTCGGACGGAGAGCCTTCACCCCGTGGAATCAGGAGGGGTCTCACCTGTCACTCCATCGAAAGGGCCCGTCATGCTTCCCAATCGAGCCGCGTTGTGATAGGGTTCCGTGCGTGGAGGGAATCATGCGTTCGATCCGGCTTCTCACCGTTCTTTCCGTCACGTTCCTGTTGCTGAATTGCGCCGGGCCTCCCCCCGAATCGGAGGAAGGGCTGTATGCTTTCGTGGGCGCGTCGGTGATCGACGGGACAGGCAGTCCGCCCATCGAAGACGCCGTTCTGATTGTGAGGGACGGCCGCATCGAAGACGTCGGCGCAAAGGAATCACTGCCGCCGCCCGCGACGGCGAATCTCGTTGACGTCAGCGGCAAAACGATCATTCCCGGGCTGATCAACGCCCACGGGCATGTCGGCCAGACGAACGGACTCGAATCCGGGCCTGATGTCTACAGCAAGGACAATGTACTGGCGCAACTACAACTCTATGCCCGCTATGGAGTAACGACCGTCGTGAGCCTGGGCGGCGACGGGCCGGAAGCAATCGAACTGCGTGATGAGCAGGATTCGAAGGATCTGGACCGCGCGCGCATCTATGTTGCCGGCACTGTCGTCGACGGCCGAACGCCGGCTGCCGTCACCAAGATGATCGACGATAACGCGGCCATGAAAGTGGACTGGATCAAGATCCGTGTCGACGACAACCTCGGATCCAGCCGCAAAATGCTGCCCAACGTCTATCAAGCGGTCATCGAACACGCCCATCGCAAAGGCATAAGGGTGGCCTCGCATCTCTACTATCTGGATGACGCCAAAGGACTGCTCGATAAAGAGGTCGATTTCATCGTGCACAGTGTGCGCGACCAGGAAGTCGATCAGGAGTTGATCGACGCTCTGCTGTCGAACGAAGTCTGCCTCTGCCCGACTTTGACGCGGGAGGTCTCGACCTTCATCTACGAGAGCGAACCGGACTTCTTCGCTGATCCTTTCTTCCTGAAAGAGACGGACCCGGATGTGATCGAGCAACTCAAGGATCCGGAACGCCAGAAAAAGATACAGCAGAACAAGAGCGCACAGCAGTACAAGAAGGCGCTGCAAGTCGCTTCGGCAAATCTGAAAAAACTCGCCGATGCCGGTGTGACCATCGCGTTCGGCACCGACACGGGGCCGCCGGCGCGCTTCCAGGGATATTTCGAGCACATGGAACTGGATCTGATGGTGAAGGCCGGGCTGACGCCGATGCAAGCCATCATGGCCGCGACCGGCCAGGCGGCGGATTGCCTGAATCTCCACCGCGTAGGCACGCTCACCCAAGGCAAGTGGGCGGACATGATCGTGCTCAACGAAGACCCGCTGGAGGACATCAAGAACACCAAGTCCGTCGACAGCGTCTACATAGCAGGCAATAAGGTTCCCGGCAAGTAGGGCTCACCTGCCTGCCGGCGCGGGAGGCCGCGGGGGCAAAAGGAGCGGGCCGAATGCAGGCGCCGCGAGACCTTCCTGATCGATGAGATTCGCCGCCGGATCCATCCCATAGCCATAGGCCAGAAAGGCGGGATCGGACACCTGCTCCCTTCGGACCAGCCAGAGCAGCACTTCGTCCGGTTCATTGATCTCAGCACGAAAGACCAATGGCAAACGGTTTTCCTCTCTATCCCGGACGTCGAATCCCATGACACGCCCCGGTGCGGCGAGAGTCCCATTCACGCCGGAGAACTTCACTCGCAAGCGGTACGGGCCTTCCCAATTCACCCCTTCGAGGCGAGGGCCGGGTTCGAGACCGGCACAGCCGCCTTCAGTGCCGTAGAGGTCGCGGCATACACGTCTGGCGAAGCGAACACCAAGAGTCTTGAGCCCTTCCGTATCGACATGAATCAGATCGACGAGCCCCAAGTCGATCCCTGATACGAGGCCTACATTCCCGATCGTCCTTGCCGCTTGCCGCTGCGCCTCGCGCATGGCGCTCCAGGTGGCGTCGTTGCGATCTCTCGGCGTGACCACGTAGCGCGAAAGCTGTGCGGTGTAGATGGGCAGGTCCGGGCGGCGCAGGTCGGCTCGGATGGCCGCGACAAATTCCCGGAAGCGATCCGGATACTGCTCGACACGCCCCGGGCGTGTATCCGATTCGCCCTGATACCAGAGCATGCCCCGCGCCTTGCCGCCGGAGGCCTCGAACTGCGCCAGCATGTTGCCGTACAGGGACTCACGCCCCTTCGTCTTCAGCGCCGGGTCCCATTGCCAGAGAGAAGTCCCTCCCACTGCGGTCGGAATCAGTCCGACCGGTACATTCGTCCGCCTCACCATCTCTTTCGCGAACGACAGCCCGAGCCCTGCACCAATCACCATGTCGTTGCGTTCACGCCGCTCGTGGAGGGGTTCTTTCGCCTGCGCCCAGCCGCCTTCCGGCCGAAAGACATGGACGAGTTCATGCGGCTTCTCGACGTTCTTGAGCTCCGCGCGGCCGACCATGTTGGACTGGCCGGCAAGCACCCACACGTCGCCGACGAGAATCTGCTCAACGGTATGCGTGACGAGTTCTGCCCCGGCATCGTTTGCCACGAAGAACCTCAAGCGATAGGGACCGCCTGTGGGAAGTCCTGAAAGCTGGGCGGTCCAGTCTCCTGCCTGAATCCGGGCCAGCGGTCTGTCCGCGAATCCCGCCAGGCGCAACTGATGTTTGCCTCTGTCGACACTCACCCGCAGCAAACCGGCTCGATTCGACCGGCCCTTCAGAGTTACCGAGGCCGTTCCGTCCACGCCGCGCTGCAGGACCTGGTGCTCGGCAACCCCGGAAGTGATCTCGAAAGCCATGAGGGTCGAGCCAAGGCAGGCTATCGCGAAGCAGATGACCAACGGTGAAATGAAAGAACCCTTGTTCATGGCAATCCCCGAGTCGGCCTATTGTAAGACAGAGAAGACCCGAGATTGTCCGGAAAGACCCGCCGGCGATGTTATTCTGAGCGAGTTTCCTGCAAGGAGTGTTGATATGTCTGATCGCGCCGCGTCTCCAACCCGCAGAGATTTGTTGCGCACCGCCGGAATCTACGGCATCGGGGTTTCGTCGTTGGGCCCGGCGCTCGTCGAAACGCTTGCCGCCGCTGAAGGCCCCGAGATTCAGCCCTGGAACCGCTTTCCGCGGATGGTCCATGAGTACTTCGTCGACCAGGTACGCGGGCTCGAGCATCGCTCGCTCAACATCAAGAATGGACTGAAGAGCAAGGCCGACGCCGAGGCGTACGTTCGTGACGTGCAAGCCAAGATCCGGCAATGCTTCGGTCCACTCCCCGAAAGGACGCCGCTCAATCCGCGCATCACGGGAGTCCTGGACCGCGATGGGCATAAGGTAGAGAAGCTGATTTTCGAGAGCCGCCCCGGTTTTCTGGTGACCGCCAACCTCTACCTGCCGAAGAATCGCAACGGCCGCCTGCCGGGCGTCGTCGGGACCTGTGGGCATTCCAGTAACGGAAAGGTTGCCGAAGCTTATCAATCCTTCGCGCAAGGCTTGGCGCGCATGGGCTACGTCGTGCTGCTCTACGATCCCATCGGGCAAGGCGAACGCATGCAGTACACCGATGACGATCTCAAGCCCCGTATCGGCTACGGCACGCGCGAGCATATCTATGCCGGCAATCAGCAGTTCCTGTTGGGTGAGTTCTTCGGGACCTGGCGTGCATGGGACGGCATCCGCGCGCTCGACTATCTTCTTACGCGCGAAGAAGTCGATTCGAAGCACATCGGCGTTACGGGCAACTCCGGCGGCGGCACGATGACAACCTGGCTATGCGGCGTTGAGCAGCGCTGGACGATGGCGGCGCCAAGCTGCTTCATCACCACCTTCCGCCGCAATCTCGAGAACGAGCTGCCGGCGGATACCGAGCAGTGTCCGCCGCGAGCGCTGGCGCTGGGCCTCGATCAGGACGACTTTCTCGCGGCCCTCGCTCCGAAGCCGATCATCGTCCTGGCCAAGGAAAGGGACTATTTCGACGCGCGAGGCGCCCAGGAAGCCTATTTACGGCTCAAGCGGCTGTACAAATTGCTGGACGCCGAAGAGAACATCGGGCTCTTCATCGGCCCCACCTACCACGGCTACTCGCAGGAGAACCGCGAAGCGATGTACCGCTGGTTCAACGGCGTGACGAAGATCTCCGACATGCAAAATGAGCCCGAACTGCAGTTAGAGGAAGACGAAACCCTCTATTGCACACCCCGCGGACAGGTGGCCGGTGTGCAGTCGCGCCCCATCTATTCGTTCACGACAGCCAGGTCACGGGAGTTGGCAAAAACCCGCAAGAGACTGCGCGGCAAAGCGCTGGAGAAGGCTGTGCGCGATGCCCTCAACATGCCTGAAGAACGTCGAGTCCCCGAGTACCGTATCCTCCGCACTCGACGAGCGCGCAGCTACCCGACGCCCCACTCGATCACCTATGTCGTCGACACCGAACCGGGTATTCACGCGTTGGTCTACCGGCTGTCCAGCGAGCGAATCTACTCCCGGCCGTTTCTCGGCGCAAAGCGCGCCGTGCTCTATGTATCTCACCACTCCGCGGACGCTGAGTTGCGCAAGGAACCTCTGGTCAAGGAACTGGCGGCTGCCGAGACCGACTCGGCTTTCTTCACATGCGATGTCCGGGGAATCGGCGATTCGCGCCCGGACACCTGCGGAATCGACAGCTTCCTTCAGCCTTACGGCAGTGACTATTTCTATGCGATCCACTCGATCATGCTCGATTACCCCTACATCGGGCAGAAGACATACGATCTGCTGCGCGTGATCGACTGGCTCGGAAGTTTCGGGCACACTGAGATTCACCTCGCCGCGAAGGGCTGGGGAACAATCCCAGGAACGTTCGCGGCCCTGCTCTCAGACACCGTTGAGCAGGTCACGCTCAAGAATGCCTTGACCTCATACACGGACGTGGCCGAGTCGGAGGACTACAGTTGGCCGTTGTCGGCCCTTCTGCCGGGTGTCCTCACAAGCTTTGACCTGCCCGATTGCTACGACGAACTCGAAAGAAAGGGGCTCAGGCAGATCGACCCCTGGGGTGCGCAAGAAGGCATGACTTCCTAGTTGGCCGAGTAGACCAACTTCCCCCCCAAATAGGTCTGCTCCACCTGAACGCTTTTCACCTGATCGATCGGACACGTAAGGATGTCCCGGTCGAGAACGATCAGGTCCGCCAACTTGCCCTTCTCCAGCGAACCCTTCTGCTTTTCCTGGAACATCAGGTAGGCGTTGTTGATGGTGTAGAGCCGGATGGCCTGCTCTCTCGAAATCCGTTGCTCCGGATGCAGCACCTTGTCGGTCCAACGCGGCTGCCGGGTGAGCGTGACCCACATTCCAAAGAAAGGGTTGTACGGATTGATCGAGCGCTGCCCTCCGATCTTTTGCATGTGGTCGGAGCCGCCGCCCACGACGACATTCTTTGCGAAGATTGACTTGTACGGCTGGAAGAAGTCGAGACGAGCGTCGCCGAAATGTTCCATGAGAGTTGCGCCGTCACGCTCCAGCCATGCCGGTTGCAGGTCGGCCACGATTCCCAGATCGGCCATCCTGTCGATCGCCTCCGGCGTCATGAAATTGCAGTGCGTGATGCAAGGACGTCCCTCGCGAACCGGAAACGAGTTGTTGATCTCCTCATAGGCATCGATCAAGGCGTGGACCGCGCCGTCCCCCACCGAGTGCGAAGTGGGTTGAAGCTTGTGCTCGAGCACCAGCTTCGCGATCTGGAACAGCTTGCCGGGCTCGATGTAGCGCATCCCTCGATACTCGGGATCGTCAATCGAATACACCTTGCTCACGCCCCAGGGCTTGAGCATGTAGGCGCTGCCGGTGAGCATGCCGCCGTCAAGGAAAGTCTTGATGCCCCGCAGCCAAAGCATGTTGTCGTATTCGTGCAGCGGACTGCCAGCCGCTTTACGGATACGCGCCTCGATCCTCTCCATCGAGTCCTGGGCGCTCACCGACACAGAGAGGAAGACCCTGCAGGTGAGCTCATTGCGCTCTTTGAGTTCGCGGTACAACTCGACTGCGCTGTCACTGGCATTCCGGTCGGCGACGCTCGTAAGCCCCACCTTGTTGTAGTCGGCGAGCAGTTCCTTGAGGCGGCGAAGCCGGTCTGCACGGGAAGGTGATTTCTCGCTCGACTCGTAGGCGACGAAACGGCCCGCGCTGCGAATGATGCCCGTGGGCTCGCCCGTCTGCGGATCTCGTTCGATCCGCCCCGGCTTGCCGTCGGTGATCCGGAAGTCCCTGTCGATACCGCTCAGCTTCAGCGCCAGTGAGTTGAGGGAAGCGTCCGGGCCGGTGCTGAAGTAGACCGGATTCTTTGGGGCGACTCGATCCAGCTCTTCCCTCGTAGGGTAACGCTGATCCCGCAGCCGCGTGATGAAGACCTGCCGGACCCGGATCCAGTCGCCGTCGTCGAGAACGTCTGCACGGGATTGCACGTAACCAAGGACATCCTCGATCGTCTCCATTTCAGGGACCATGTGGTCGAACTCGTACATCGAGGCGCCGGTCGAGTGGACGTGGGAGTCCATGAGACCCGGCAGCACGGTCTTGCCACTCAGATCGATACTCCGCGTCTCCGACGAAGCGAGTTCCCTCACTTCGCTGTCGCTCCCGAGGGCAACGATGCGGTCGCCCTTGACCGCTACCGCCTGGACGATCTCGAAGTTGTCTTGGACGGTGACGATCTTGCCGTTGTAGAGAATCAGATCGGCACGACCTGCCGTCTGGGCTTCGCCGAGCGGAATCGAGACGCACAGCAGAGCAATCGCGACCGCCGGCCGAACCTCGATCGCCTGCAAGAGAAAAGGTAGTCTCATGGGAAATCCAGGCGCCTCAACGCCAGACCGCTGCTGTAGCTCCCGACGAGGGATCAAATGCAGCCGCACTCATGCGCGCGCTCTGAGCGTCTGACACCTCGTAACCAATTTGGGCGAGATACTCCTTGCCTTCCTCGCTCCACTTGTCGTCGCATTGGACCGTGAGCCCGCCTTGCGTCACCATGCGGGGCGCGTCGATCGATTCCTCCATCGTCCGGTCCAGCCCGACGTAGTTCACCAGGACATCGACAATCGCGCTGGGGATTCTTCTTCCGCCGCGGCCACCGACGGCCAGGACGGGCTTGCCGTCTCTCATCACGATCGTCGGGCACATGTTGTGAAGCGGTTTCTTGCGGGAGCCCGGCGAGTTCGGGTGTCGGGGATTCGGATCGAAACGCGACATTCCGTGCCCGAGGATCAACCCGAGGCCGTCCACGGCGACGCGTGCACCGAAGTTCACTCCGTGCGTCAACGTCATCGCGACCATGTTCCCTGCGGCATCGACGCAGCTAATATGAACCGTCCCGCTCTGCTCCCTCGACTGCGCGGCGATCCGCTGAGGCTCTCGACGGTTGATCGCTTGCCGCACACGTTCCGCCATGCGCTCAGCGTAACTGTCGGACATCAGCCGCCCGAGCGGCACGTCTACCTTGGCCGGATCACCGAACAATGTCAAACGATCGCGCCAGGCAATGCGGAGTGCTTCAAGCCGAGCGTGGTTCTGCTCGTCTTCGCTGGTGAGGCTTTCCCAACCGAGAGCCTTAAGGATGTTGACGGCCTCCAGGCTTGTGGCGCCGCCAGCCGCCAGCGGCGCCGTATAGATGTCGTATCCGCGCCACTCGAGATGCACTGGTTCGACTTCGGAGGCTGCATATTCCTCCATGTCGGACTCTGTGAGGATACCGCCGTTGTCTTGAAACGCCTGAGCGATCTTTTTACCTATATCTCCCCGATAGAACGGCTCTACCGAGTTGACCTCGGCCAAGGCTTCCAGAAGGTCGGCCAATTCGGGATTGCGGAAGAGCACACCAGCGGTGAGCGGCTTGCCACCTGGAAACAACAATCTCTGCGAAGCAGGGTCTTTAGTGAGGATCTCCTGTGCTCGGAGGATGTACCGTACCACTGATTCGGGGATTTCGAATCCCTCGCGAGCAGCCTTGATGGCCGGCTGCAGAGCCTCCGTGAAAGTCTTCGTACCATACTTTTCCAGCGCCAACTGCATGCCGGCAATAGTGCCCGGCACGCCCGCCGAGAGCCATCCGTGATCGTGCGCGTCCGGTACGACGCCGTTCGCATCCGGAGTAAATATGTCTCTCCTCATGGCGGCGGGAGCGACGGAATTGTAGTCGATCGCGGTGATGCGGCCGTCAGCCATAGCGATCACCATATGGCCGCCGTATCCCGCGATTCCACATGCGGGAAGCTCGGTGACGCCCGCCGTCAGGGCCGCGGTAACAGCCGTGTCCACGGCGTTGCCGCAACAAAGTGCCGATTCTCCGACGGCAACCGGATACTCGGTTCCAGCGGCGGCAATCGCGCCCGGAAGCGAAGTCGGGTCCTGCTCTTCGGTTGACTCGATCCCGCATGTGCTCGCTGTAAGCGCTCCTCCGGTGACATAGAGCATCCGTCTTCGATTCATCTCAAATGACATCGCACTCCCTCAATAGATCAGGTGTCTCGTGAAGCACGTCCACCGCTTCTACCATACGCTCAGTTCTCGCAACTCGCCGGAAGAGCCGATTACTGATGATAGAATGCTGGTGGCGGCGGCTCAGCACTACGCAATCCGTCCCTGCGGCAGTCTTATCTCCCATGGCGGCACGGACTCTCTGGCAGAGACTCCTCATTATCCTCGCATGCGGACTACCCACGATCCTTTGCGCGCAGCAAGACAAAGGCGCCGATTTCTTTGAAAAACAGGTGCGGCCGGTCTTCGCCCGGCATTGCTACGCCTGCCACTCGAGCGCAAGCAATCCGATCATGGGCGGTTTCCAGCTCGACACGGAAGCCTCTTTCCGAAAAGGCGGCGCGCGCGGCGCTCCTGTCGACTCGAAGGCTCCGGCGGATAGTTTGATCCTGAGGGCCGTGGACCACACGGACCCTCATCTCCGCATGCCGCCTATGGGCAAACTGCCCGACGAGACCATTGCAACGCTGACAAGATGGGTCCACATGGGAACGCCGTGGGGCGTCGATGCGAGCGCAAAAGCCGCCGGCGAACCGGCAAGGTTTTGGGCCTTTGACCCGCCGCAGGAACCTGCTCTTCCTGAGGTCCGCAATGAAGACTGGGTCCGATCGCCTATCGATCGCTTCATCCTTGATGTTTTGGAGGAAAAGGGTCTGGAACCGGCGCTACCCGCGGACAAGCGAACGCTCCTCCGTCGGGTGACTTTCGATCTCACCGGCCTTCCGCCGACGCGGCAGGAAATCCGCGCATTCCTGAATGACAAATCGCCGCGGGCATTCGAGCGGGTCGTGGATCGTCTGCTGACATCTCCTCGCTACGGCGAGCGCTGGGGCCGCCATTGGCTCGACGTGGCCCGCTACGCAGATTCAAACGGTCTGGATGAGAACCTCGTCTATCGCTATGCGTTCCGCTACCGGGACTACGTAATCCAGGCATTCAATTCGGACAAGCCTTACGACCAGTTCGTCCAAGAGCAGATTGCCGGCGACCTGCTGCCCGAACCTGCCGATCTCGAAACCCAATACGAGCGCTGGACAGCCACGGGCTTTCTATCGCTCGGCGCAAAGATGTTGGCCGAGGATGATCCAGTCAAGATGCAGATGGACATCGTGGATGAACAACTCGATACGATGGGGCGGGCCTTCATGGGCCTGACACTCGGCTGCGCGCGTTGCCACGATCACAAGTTCGATCCGATCCCTATCGAGGACTACTACTCGCTCGCCGGCATTCTGAAGAGCTCCAAGACCATGGAGGACTTCAACGTCGTCGCAACATGGCACGAGTACGTTCTTGCGCCGAAAGATCAACGGGACGCACTCAACGCCCACCTCGCAAAGATCAAATCCAGGAACGACGCGATCCAAAAGATTACGAGGGCTGAGAACCACAAGCTCGTCGCCGCGGGGCGGCAGCGGGTCGGCTCCTACCTATTGGCTGCCACGCACGCGCTGGAAGATGAGGAGGTCACTCTGCAACCGGTTTGGATGGAGGGCGAGACAGCGCAGCCCGACTGGGTCTTGCGCGACGCCGCAAGCTTCGACCGAGGGAATGTCAGACGCGAAATTGAAAAAGGCAAAAGGAACATTCCTCCTGGCGGCGCTATGCCGAAAAAAGCTGATGAGGCCTACTTCGCGGAGTATGAACTCATAGTCCCGTCCGAGGGCCTCTACCAAGTTGATTTCCTCAACCAGGAGAAGGGCGGCGGCACGACAGACATCCATGTCAACGGCGTTCTGATGAAGAGCGGCCTGGAGCCGATCCGCAATCGCGCCGCGTCGCCCGATGTCGGTGGCTGGTGGGCCACGGGTATCTATCCATTCAAAGCCGGCAACAACGTCCTGCGGCTTGAGCACAAACAGCGATTTCCGTACTTCGAAAAGATGTTGATCGCTCCCAACCCTCTTCCGGATGGGATACGTCCACCCAAGACTCACGAGCAGCTTGCGCGCGAATATGACGTCAATCGGGGCTTCCTCAAGCAATGGATCGCTCGCCTCCGGCGCAGCCGTGACGCTCCTGCATCCGTCTTCTACGTCTGGCACGCCTTCGGCACGGATGCCTCTCTTGATGACTGGATGTCACCGGCCGCGAAGTACTTTTCCGACTTCCGCCCGGCCGACCGCCGCTCGTTGGCGACACATTACGAGAGCTTGTTCCGCCAAGCTGTCTCGCAGTGGCAGGAATGCTATCCCGAAGCGGAAGTCGATTTCAACAAGAGAGAGCGGTACAAGAAGAGCGACGGCGATAGGAAACTCGAAGACGACGGCCTCGAAGCGCTGCGCAAGGTGCTGTACGAAAAGTACGGTCCCTTCCGACCTCCGGCGGATTCCCGTCAATACTTCTCCGCTGAAGCCCGAGCCGAGATCACCCGCATCGAGCAGGAGCGCAAAGCTCTCGAGATGGCCACGCCGGAATATCCGAAAGCCATGGGCGTCACGGAAGGCGAGGAGATCGGCGATATACCGATCCACATTCGCGGGAGCCACTGGACTCTCGGCGACAAGGCGCCTCGACGATTCCTGCGCGTGGTCTCGCGGGGTAAGCCGGAACCGATTGGGAGCAACGAGAGCGGACGGCTCCAACTGTCCCGCTGGCTGACGCGTGACGATCATCCGCTTACAAGCCGCGTGATGGTCAACCGCCTATGGCGCTGGCACTTTGGCCGGGGCATTGTCGGCTCCGTCGACAACTTCGGCAAACTGGGCAACCGTCCGACCAATCAGCCCTTGCTGGACTGGCTGGCGCTGCGGTTCGTCGAGAACGGTTGGTCGATCAAGAAGATGAATCGGCTGATCGTGCTTTCAAACACCTATCGCATGAGCACCGCCGTCAATGACAAGGCCGTTTCCGTTGACCCCGAGAACAGGCTTCTCTGGCGAATGCCCCGCCGGCGATTGGAAGCCGAGAGCATCCGTGACGCGATCATGCTGGTCTCTGGAGACCTCGACCTGACCCCTGCCGGCACTTTGCTGGAGCGATATAAACCCCGGGAGTATTTCAGTAACACGAAAAAGGGTGGCGAGGTTGACTACGACCGCAACATCCGTGCCGTCTACATGCCCGTCGTGCGGAGCACTTTATATGATTTCTTCCAAGCGTTTGACTTCGCCGACCCCTCCGCGCTGAACGGTGACCGCCAATCGAGTGTCGTCGCGCCCCAGGCGCTTTTCGTCATGAACGGCTCCATTCCGTTGAAGCACTCTCGCAAATGGGCGTCTCGCCTGCTAGGCCGGCGCGACCTGACCGACGCCGGTCGCGTCGACGTCGCTTACGAAGAGGCCTTCGCTCGCTTGCCCGACGTAAACGAACGAGATCGCGCTCTCACCTTCATCCACAAGATGGAAGCTGCTTTCGAAGAACGCGAGACCGATGAACCCAAGCCTCGAGAGCGTGCCTGGGAGAGCTTCTGCCGAACCTTGTTCGGATCGAGCGAGTTCATCTACCTCAACTGACCTGCATTCACACACCTGTCAAGACGAAGTTCGCAAGAAGGCTTTCAGGATGCGGCGCGAGCCGTTTGACGTCCCGTCTTGTTGATTCGGAGTGCTCATTGTACGTCGTACCCGAGCAACACTCCGGACCAACGCTCACCCCAAGACCAGTTCCGAACAGCAGCCGACACGCACCTCGATGAGTGCGGTTTGCGGATTTGTCAAGGCAGGCGGACGACGACAAACAACGGCCGCTCATTCGGATGACCGCCACTTTGAAAATTCGCTGCAGGTGAGTGCTCGTATGCAGCATGCCGGCAGTGGGAATGATGTTCGGGCCAAGTAACTATTCGGCCGCTCGAAGCGCCTAGAAATGAAACAGATACACCGGCCTATGCCGACCCCGTTGCCGGCCTTAAAGCGTACAATGTGCATGAGACCACCCGCGCTATAGCTCGGGCACGGTTCGAGGAACGTAGCTGATCCCGCCGTAGCCCCCAGCTTGTCGGGTCTTGTTCTCCGCGAATAGAGAGTGGAGGCAGCGGGCACGAATTTCGCTAACGAAAACATGTGGATCAAGCGAATCATTTGGATCGTTGTGGGCTCGGGCCTGGTGTTCTTCGCAGGCATGCGCGTCTATGAGATCCAGGAAAAGCAGGCGAATCCGAAAGCGGCCAAGAAAAAAAAGGGCGGCCGCGTTGTCACGGTCGCGGTCACCGAGGCTCGCACCGGCGAGTTGCGGGACGTGCTGCTCCTGACCGGTGCGCTGAAGCCCAAAGAACAGGTTGATATAACGGCGAAAGTCACCGGCCGGTTGGAAAACCTTTACTTTCAGATCGGGGACCCGATTCGCGAAGGCGACCTGATCGCGGAACTCGAGGACGACGAAATCCAGCAACAGGTGAACCGTGCAACCGCTTCGATCGGCGTGGCGCGTGCTTCGATGCAGCAACGCGAAGCCGAGAAGCAGAACGCGACGGTCGAACTGACCAGGGCTCAAAGTCTGCTTGACGACGGCCTGATCTCGCCGCAGGACTTCGCCGGTGCCGAGACACGACTGGAGGTCGTGAAGGCGCAGGTCGAATTTGCCCGCGCGCAGACCAAACAGTCCGAAGCCGAGTTGAGAGAACTGAAGATTCGACTGGAGCAGACAAGGATCTATGCTCCGATGTCCGGTTTCGTCGCCACGCGCTTTGTTGATGTCGGTGCTCTCATCAGCCCCACGACGCCGTTACTGCGAATCGTCAATCTGTCGACCATGGTCACTCTCGCCAACGTGCCGGAGCGCTATATCGGCCGCCTGCGTATCGGCAATCCCGCTGAAATCGAGATAGACGCGATTCCCGGCGAGACCTTCACCGGGCGAGTCGCCCGCATCGCTCCGGTGTTGGACGCAGCTACGCGCACGGCGCTCGTGGAGATCGATGTCCCTAATCCGGGGAACCTGTTCAAGGCGGAAATGTTCGTCCGCATTCGCCTTGACACGGGCGCTATGCGGAGTGCCGTTCTCATTCCGCGCGAAGGTCTGGTCTATCGAGGCACGCAGCCGGGTGTTTATCTCGTTGACGGGAATCGGCCCGTCTTCCGGGCCATCGAGACCGGACTGACGCGAGAGCAGAATGTCGAGGTTCTGGCGAATCTCGAATCAGGCGCCAAGATCGTGGGCCGGGGAGCCACGATCCTTGAAGAGGGCGATCGAATCAATGTAGCTGTTCGCTCCGGCAATGAGAAGTCGACTCCGGATCGCTCCGGCTCTCCGACCGAAAAGGGCGCGCTCTCCGCACAGCAGAGCGCGGAGAAAAGACAGTCGACCGAATAGCAGGTCTGAGGTGTCAGATGAGCCTTACTGAGTTTTCGATCCACAGGCCGGTAACGGTCCTCATGGCGTGCCTGATCGCCATGCTGCTCGGCACGATCTCTTTCATTCAGATCCCTGTCGATCTGATGCCCGAGACGGAGTACCCGACGATCAGCGTAACCACTGTCTATGAAGGTGTCGCTCCTGAGGAGATGGAAACTCTCATCTCGCGGCCTCTGGAGCAGTCGCTGGCTTCCGCCCCTGGGGCCGAGGAGATCACTTCGAGTTCGAGCGAGGGCAATTCGAGGGTTCGCGTCCGCTTTGTGTACGGCACGAATCTCGACGAAGCCGCCAACGAGTTGCGCGAGCGCATTGACCGACGCCGCAATCTGCTGCCGGAGGACATCGAATCGCCCGTGATGTACAAGTTCGATGTCTCACAGTTCCCCATCATGTTCCTCAGTGTCGCTTCCGACTCGATGGACTCCAAGCAACTGCGCCATTACGCAGAGAAAAACTTGCAGTATCGGCTGGAGCGAACGCCGGGCGTGGCGCAAGCGCGGGTCAGCGGGGGGCTCCGGCGCCAGATCCACGTCTATCTCGATCTCAAGAAGATTCGGGCACTGAATCTCTCGGTCGCGCAAATCGTCCAGACCTTGCGCCGGGAGAACCTCAACCGCCCCGTCGGTCCTGTTTTTGAAGGCCGCTACGAAGTACTGCTGCGCACGCAGGGTGAGTTCGAAAACCTTCAGGACATCTTGAACGTAGCCGTAGCAACTCGCAACCGCGTGCCCGTTTACATCCGAGACATCGCAACGGTAGAGGATTCACACGAAGACATCCGATATATCGTCCGCGTCAACGGCGAGTCCGCAGTACGGATGTACATCTACAAGCAGTCCGGCGCCAATACGGTCGAAGTTTCCGAAGGAGTATGGCGAGAGGTCGACAAGATCCACGCCGAAGGTCTTCCCGTTCGCATGGAAAGCACCTGGGACTCCGCAAACTTCATTCGAGCATCGATCAGCAACGTGAATGATGCAGCTCTCGCCGGGGCCGGATTGGCCATCTTCGTTTTGCTTTTTTTCCTACGCAGCTTCTCGAGCATGCTCATCATCGGCGTGGCGGTTCCGATCTCTGTCATTTCGACGTTCGCGCTGATGTACTTCAACGGCTTCACTCTGAACACCGTCTCTTTCGGGGGATTGGCCCTCGGTGTCGGCATGCTCGTCGATAACGGCATCGTCGTTCTCGAAAACATCTTTCGTCACCGCGAGGGCGGAAAGAACCTCAAGGCTGCCGCGGTTCTCGGGAGCCGCCAGGTCGGCATGGCGATCACCGCCTCAACGCTGACTACCATCGCGGTCTTTGTGCCGGTGCTGTTCATGGGAGGTGTATCAGCGCAGCAGTTTCAACAGCTTGCCTGGGTCGTTTCCTTCGCGCTGCTCTGTTCATTGATCATGGCGCTCACCGTCGTTCCCGTCTTGTGTTCCCGCTTCCTGACGCAAGACCTTTCTAAGGAGCGCCGCGGGCTCGGAGGAGCCCTGTACCGCTGGACAGGGTCGGTTCAGAACCGTTGGATGCACTCCTACACTCGGGCGATCGAATGGTCACTTGACCACAGGGTGATTGTTGTCGTTCTCGCCGTGGGTTTGTTTACGTCGTCCTACTACCTTAGGCCTTTCATCGGGGTGGAATTGCAACCGGAGGTTGACGAAGGCCAAATCCGTATCGAATTGAAGCTTGAACCGGGCACGCGCGTCGAAGTGACGGACGACACCATGATGCGCATCACGGATATCATCAACCGGGAAGTCCCCGAGGCCGCCTACATCATGACCGAGGCGGGTAGCAGCAGTACGTTTCGCTTCCGCGGAAGCAATGAGGGTCGGGCGCGCATCGATCTCGTTGATCAGAGCCAGCGCGACCGCTCGGCAGCCGACGTTGCCAATACGCTTCGTCCTCTCCTGAATCTCGAGCCGGGCATGATTGTACGCACACGCGTCAGCAGCGGCCTGTTCCGCCGGCGGGGCAGCGGTTTCGGCGAGGGTGACGACCGGCTCTCCGTCGAGGTCCGCGGACACGACATCGAGACCATTCGCGAACTTTCCGAGCAGGTGCGGGAGACCATGACCTCCATTCCGGGGGTCGTGAGCGCTCAACTCAGCCGTTTGCCTGGGGTGCCGGAGATGCTGATCTCGGTCGATCGCGCCAAGGCCAGCAGCCTCGGTCTTTCCGTTGCTGAAGTCGCCGATACGTTGGAGACGGCTATCGGCGGGACCCGTGCTTCACTTTATCGCGAGGAGGGCGACGAGTACGACATCCTGGTCCGGTTGCGTGAGGAAGATCGGCTGGAACTCAGTCAGGTCAACAATATCCCGATCACCCTTCCCGACGGCGGCACCATCCCGATCGAAAGCGTTGTTCGCATGAAGCGCCAGGAAGGCCCCACTGAGATCACTCGCGCTGACCAGCAACGCATCATCGAGATTACCGGCACCATCGCGGAACGCGACCTCGGCAGCGTCGTGACTGATCTGCAGGCGGCTCTTGCGCAAATTCCCAGGCCTGGTGACGGCGACTACGAGTTTCGCCTGGGAGGCGAGTACGAGGAACAGCAGGAGGCTTTCCGACAACTGACTCTGGCGGCACTTCTCGCCCTGATCCTGGTCTATATGGTTATGGCCGCTCAGTTTGAGTCGCTGAGGGATCCGTTCATCATCCTGTTTTCCATTCCGCTCGCGGGGATTGGTGTGGTGTTGATGTTGCTGTTGACCGAGACGACGTTCAACATGCAAGGTTTTCTGGGTGTCATTGTCCTGGTGGGAATCGTTGTCAACAACGCCATCGTCTTGGTGGACTATACCAACCTCCTCCGCCGTAAGCACGGCCACTCGTTGCGAGAAGCTGTCGTCACCGCCGGCGGGCGGCGTTTGCGCCCGATTCTCATGACGACGGTCACCACAGTGCTCGGCCTGAGCCCAATGGCTCTAGGCCTCGGTGAAGGCGGTGAGTTGCAAGCCCCGATGGCGCGAGTCGTGATTGGCGGCCTGACGACCTCGACACTCATCACGCTCGTTTTCATTCCCGTCATCTACTTCACTCTGGAGAGTTGGTCGGAGAAACTCCGGACTCGCCGAACGGCCGCAGTGCCGGCCCCGAGCACACTTCACCCGGCTGGTTCCGCTGGAGACTAGAAGGCTCATTGCCTTCTCGGGCAGACCGGAAAGCGGAGTTGTCCCTTACTTTTTCTTGGGAGACAATAACCTTGTGAGTCAGTCAGCGTCTTAACTGACAAAGAGAGTCGTCTTCACTCGGTCCATGCCCCCCCAGGGATCGGCACTCGAAGAAAGTTACTTCAACCATACCCATAAGCGATGGCAGAGCGAAAGTCGAAATCAAGTCATGTTGTGAGCTGGATCTTTGTGCTGGCGGGGCTGGTGGCTATCGCCTACGCCGGCTTGCAGTTCTGGATGCCGGCGACGCGGGAGGTTCCCACTGCGCGTGTCGAGCGGAAGGAGTTCGTTCAGACCGTCCGTACCCGCGGAGAAGTGAAGAGTATGAACACAGTCCCCATCGCGGCTCCGCAGACACCGGATCTGCAGATCGTCTGGCTCGCCGCTGATGGCAAGCCGATCAAGCGAGGAGATGTCGTCGTCCAGTTCGACCCCGCGGCTCAGGAGGAGCGCTACCTCGAGGAGTCGACCGAGGTCAGGCAGGTCGATAGCGAGATCGTCCAGGCAAAAGCGCAACATTCGATTGCAGACGAGCTAAACGCAATGCTCGTCATGCGCTCGGAGTATGATCTTGAACGCGCCAAGCTGGAAGCTAGCAAACAGGAAATCTTGTCGGAAATCGAAGGCCTCAAGAACCGCATCATCGTCAAGGTTTCCGAAGGCGATCTGTCGAAGGCTCAGACGACCGCAAGGGCCACGGACATCTCCCAGGAATCCGATATCGTCCAGCTCGAAGAGAAAAAGAATAAGGCCATGCGCGACCTGGAGCGCACCAAAGGCTATCTCGGCAACATGGTCCTGCGTGCGCCGGTGGATGGCGTCGTCCAGGTTCGGCCAAACCCGCGAGCACAAGGTTCATCCCGACGCAGCCGGCCTCCTTTCCAAGAGGGAGACTCCGTCTGGGCCGGCGCCGAGATTGTGGATATCCCGGACCTGTCCACCATGGTTGTTGAATTCCGGGTCGAAGAGATCGATCGGGGTAGGACCCGGATGGGGCAGAAGGTTCGTGCCCGCGTCGATGCTGTGGCGGGCGCCGTGTTTGAAGGAAAGGTCGAGTGGCTCAGCCCGATCGCCACTTTGATCTATCGCCGTTTCCCGCCCGAGAAGAACTTTCCGGCCCGTGCCCGCATTGACAAGATGGATGATCGCCTTCGCCCTGGGATGAGCGCCAGTGTCGAAGTCATCGTCGAGGAAAGGCCCGATGTTCTCGTGATCCCCTCGAAAGCCAGCTTTCAGATCGACGGCAAGCCTACTGTCTTCGTCCGTAGCGGAAATGGCTTCCGTAAACGTACGATTGAAGTCCTCGCGCGCAACGCGAACGAGATCGTTGTTTCCGATGCGCTGAGTGAGGGAGAAGTAATTGCTCTCGAGAACCCGGAGCTGAACAGCCGTAAGCAAGGTTGAACCCACGTCCCTTTCATGAAGAAGATTCTCATTCGGCTCTCCATCCTGCTCGTTCTCCTCGCAGCGGCGGGAGCGGCCTACTTTTTGATCAACCGCATTCCTGATGATCAACCGGAGCAGGCGCTGGCCACCGTGCAGCGTGGAGATCTTGTTGTCAGGTCGTATCTCCGTGGGACGTTGCAAGCCGTTCGCTCAACGACACTTTCAGCCCCTAATCTAGGATTGCTTTCCCAGATAACACAGCTGGCTGCGCCGGGGTCGTTGGCAAGACCGAAGGACCTGATCGCCGAGTTCGACGACTCGGACCGCCGTGTCTTCCTCGCGGACACCCTGCTCGATCTCGAAAAGACCAAACAGGATCTGAAGAAAGGCGAGACCGAGCTCGAGATCCTCAAGAGCCAAGATCAAGTCGAGCTCATGAGCGCCCGCTTTGCTGTGCGGCGCGCCGAACTGGATGTCAGACAGAACGAATTGATCTCCGCGATCGACGCCCGGAAGAACGAGCTGACTCTCGAGGAGGCAAAGCGCCGGCTCCAGAAGCTCGAATCCGACATCGAGTCACGCCTGCAGCAGCGCGAGGCCGAGTTGGCGGTTCTTCGTGAAGAGATCCGAAAAGCTGAGCTTGAAGTCGCTCAGGATCGCCGCCGCATCGAAAACGCCCGTGTTCTCACTCCCATGGGAGGGCTCGTCTCGATACTCGAGAATCGGTCGGGGCGCCGCTCCTTTGGCCAGTCTGCGCCGCCTGTCCAGGAAGGCGACCAGGTTTCACCTGGCATGTCGATCGTCCAGATCCTCGATCTTTCTGAAATGGAACTCGTAACCAAGGCGGAGGAAGTCGAACGGGCGCGGTTGCGGGAAGGCCAGGAAGCCGTGATCCTCCTGGACGCCCTCCCGGGGAGGCCAGTCAAAGGAACGATCAAGCGGCTCGGCAGTACCGCCTCCGCAAATTTCTTCAGCGGCGAAGCCACAAAGAAATTCGATTGCGTGCTCAGTGTGGACATGACGCAGTTGCTGACCCACGTTGGCGCAACACCTGAGCAGATCAAACGCATCTTGGCGGGTGCGGCTTCCATCCCCGCGACGGGCGAAAAGCAAACGCCTCGGAACTCCGTGGAATCGGCGTCTTCCCGCGCTAGCGACGGACCATCGAGGTCAGTAAGAGAAGCATCAAACGCAAGCACCACGAATGCACAGAGTTCAGACAAATCCGACGCGTCGAAATCTCAGCGCAAGGGAGGCCGCCGCAGTATGTCGGCGGAGGACCGCCAGCGAGCTCGGAAGATGATGCAGGAGATCGCCGGTGGCCGCGACATCCAATCCATGAGCCAGGCAGAGCGTCGCGCACTTTTTCAGAAGATGCGCGCACGCATGAGTGACAGTTCCGGAGGACGTGGCGGCAGTGGTCGGGGCGCTCAAGACAGCCCAGGCGGAGGCGCACGGGGTGCTCCTGGCGGCGCGAGACCGGAAGCCACCCCGATCCCGATGGTGCCACCCTCGCCTACATCCGGATCCGCCAAGCAGCAGTTCACCGCCTCCGATCGGGAAAACGCGCGGCTCCCCCTTCCTCCCAAGGAGGGTTCTGACGTCGAAGTCCTACTCCGCCCAGGCCTTCTTGCCGACGCGGAAGTTGTCATCGAGAGAATCCCCGACACACTTCACGTGCCGGTGCAGGCTGTATTCGAATCAGGCGAAAACAACATCGTCTACATCTTCGACGACGGCCGCTTCGCGCCGCGCCGTGTCGAAACCGGCCGGCAAACCGAAACCCGAATAGCGATTCTCGATGGCCTGCAAGAAGGTGAGACGATTTCATTGCGACCGCCGCTCGACCAGCGCAAGACTTCGAAGAAAAAGAAAGCGGATCGGGGGAAATCTGCGGGGCCATCCTTCCCGGGCACCGGCGGCGGTCCGGGAGCAGGGCCGGAGGGCGCACCGGACAGGTCACGGCGGGGGCCTCGCTAGCGCAATGCAGGCCGTGCCAACCGTGTTGCCCGAGTTGTGGATGGGCTTGGGGAGCCTCTTGGCTCACAAGCTTCGTTCCCTGCTCACGATGTTGGGGATGATCTTTGGCGTCGGCGCCGTTGTCGCGATGCTCTCGATCACCGCCGGAGCTCAGCAGGAAACCCTGCGTCAGATCGATCTCTTGGGCGTCAACAACATCATCGTCGAAGCAATTGAGGCTGTGGATCGGGAAACGCTTCTCGCGGTCCGTGAGATATCACCGGGCCTGACCTTTCGCGACTACCGCGCCCTCACCGAGAGCGTCCCGAACGTCGAGGCGATGTCGCCGCGTAAACGGTTTCAGCCTACCTCGGTATTGCCACGCTCCGAACAGGAGATGCCAACGGTGATCGGCGTTCTCCCCAATTACACCGACATCTATAACGTCACGTTGCTAGAAGGTAGATTCTTTACTGCGGAGGAGGATTTGCGCTCAGCTCCCGTCTGTGTTCTCAGCGAACGCGCCAAGATCAGCCTGCTGGGCTACGGACCGGCCGTCGGCAAGCACGTGAAGATGGATTCGGTTTGGCTGGAAGTAATCGGAGTCATAGCTCCTCAATCGTCAGCCGAAGCCGACATCGAAGGACTCGATACGGACGACCAGAACAATTTGGTGGTCGCGCCACTGAATACGGTGATGCGACGTTTCGACGATACCAACAGTTATCTGAAAGATGAAATTGACGGAGTCTTTTTTCGCGTGTACAACGATGCCGATCCGATCGAGACGGCCGAGGTCGTGCGAGCGATTCTCGCTGCGACGCACAATGACGCCGGCGATTTCGCGGTCACCGTGCCCGCCGGCCTCCTTGCCCAGCGGCAGCGAACGCAGTTCATTTTCGAGGTGGTTATGATTTGCATCGCCGGCATCTCGCTGCTCGTCGGGGGTATCGGGATCATGAATATCATGTTGGCCACCGTGCTCGAGCGCACGCGCGAGATCGGGATTCGTCGTGCGATCGGAGCGAGGCAACGGGACATTGTTCGCCAGTTCCTGATCGAGGCGGTTCTCATTTCGATCGCTGGCGGTCTGATCGGAATCGGAGCCGGCTTTGGCGGGTCGCTCATTATCGCCAACATCGCTGAATGGCCCACCGTCGTAACGGCCACTTCGATAGTAGTGGCATTTGGAGTGTCGGTGTTTATCGGTTTGTTGTTTGGCATCTACCCGGCGGTGCAGGCCGCGAAGCTCGACCCCATCGAGGCCATTCGTTACGAGTAAACTGTCAGCCCCCCGTTGGGTTCACAATTGCCTCGGCATGTTTCTGTGCCGGCTTCTTGAACTGAAATACGACGCAAATGGTTAAGAGACTCATCACGTTGATCCTGGTTGGAGTCCTCTCTCTGACTGCACAATTCAGCACGTTCCCCAGCAAGAGCTACTTTCGTCAGCAGTGGACGAGACCGCCGCTCAATGTGGAAATCGAAGCCGTCTCGCATTTGCGGGACTTTCTCTACGACTCAAAGATCGAATTGTCGCTGCGGGCCTACCTGGAGCTGGTGATGTCGAACAATCCCGACGTCAATCTCCAGAAGCTCGCGATCATCGAACAGCGGAACAACATTCAGCGCGCCTACAGTCCGTTCGACCCGAGCGTCATTGCCGACTTTCGGTCGAACCGCTCCACGACACCCTCCATCGATCAACTCCAAGGGGCCGATGTTCGCTCACGACTCAACCAGACTGGCGGCTTCACCTACAGCCAGAGCCTCGACACCGGCACTGACTACTCCATCGGCTATACGGGAGGGAAGTTCGCGGACAACAGCCAGTTCGCCAACTTCAACCCCAGCATCACCCAGAGCATGCAATTCACGGTGAGCCAGAACCTGCTGCGGGGGCGCGGACGCTACGTCCAGCGTATCCCGATCATGGTGGCGCAGTCGAGACTGGCACAGACGGAAGAGCAGGTACGCGAGCGCATATTGACCCTGATCTTTCAGGCCGAGAATGCCTACTGGAACGCGATTAACGCTCGCGAGCGACTCAAGGTCGAGGAGAACAACCTTGAAATCTCCCGGGCCTTCCTGGAACAGGAGAAACGGCGCCTGGAACTCGGAGCGATCTCGCCGCTCGATATTTTCCAGCCCGAGCAGAACTTTGCCAACGCCCAGGTCCGCGTCACTCAGGAACGCTATCGCCTGCAGCAGTTCGAGGACGCCGCCCGGCGCTGGATCGGGGCCGACCTCCACCCCGACTTCCGCCACTATCCGCTCGTACTGACCGAACCCGTCGAACCCCGTTTCTACATGGAAATCCCGGACCCCGAAGAGGTCGTAGTTCGGGCGCTTGGTAATCGGCCTGAACTCGCTCAGACCCGACGCGCCTTGGAGATCGACGACCTGAACATCAAAGGCTTCACGAACGACATTCGACCGGACCTTTCGATCAACGCCAACTATAGTTCGCAAGGCCGTAGCGGCAACTTCTTTGATCGAAGAGGACTTGGGGGCTCGATAGCTGAAGTCATTCCCGGAGGCTTCCCCCAGGCCATCGATCAACTCTTCCAGTTCCGATATCCGACCTATGGATTCGGACTCGTGTTACAGCTTCCTCTCCGGAACCGCAGAGCCGCTGCCGACCTTGCCAATGCCGCGATTCAGAAAAAACGCAACCTCTATAACCTGCGGAGTGACGAGCAAACGGTCCGCCTTGAAGTGCTCCAGGCCATTTCCGGCGTTGAACTCAGCAAAGCCGCGGTCAACCAGGCCAAGATCGCTCTCGGATTTGCACAGAAGCGCTTGGACGCGGAACAGAAAAAGTACGACTTGGGCGTCAACACCGCCTTCTTCGTGCTTCAGGCCCAGAATGACCTGGTGGACGCGCAAGCTCAGGTGCTCGCCCAGGCAATCGCCTACCGCCGTAGTTTGCTCACACTGCTTCAGGCCACCGGCGAGCTTCTCGGCGCACGCAGTATCGCGCTCGGTTCTCCTTAAGGGCTAAACTGCCCTGCCCTACCCTGGCGCAGGCGCCTTCTCGACAACCCGCTCCTTCGCAGGATCGAAGTACAAGATCTTCCCGCGCCGGAAGCTCTCGACACCCATCGAGATCGTGACTTGCGCCCGGTACGCCGTGTCCGCATCCAGCACCGGTTTCTGACGCGTTCGCATGCACTCGAAGAAGTTCGACATATGCGCATCCCGCGGCGTCTCGTCCACGGGGATGTCTACCGACTGATATCCCCACTTCGACACGAACTCTTCGAGATGCGCGCGCTCGGCGGCCACCGTGATGTGGTCCGTCCGGCCTTCGAACTTCCCGTGGTCCACCATCGTAATCGTTCCGTGCTGCCGCGTAGCAGACCTGGAATGTGGGTCGAGTTCGCCATCGATGAGCTCAGCACCAAGCTGTGCCCTTTCACGAAATCCGCCAGCAAGTTGAAGGTGTCGGGCACTTCGCGGTCCTTGAATGCGTAGATGCCACCCGTCGCCGCGACTCTGTAGGGAAACTGCGGCTCCTCCCAGCAAATGTTGAGTGGCGCGACGACGTGGTAGAAAAGGTCCGTCGCAATCCCGCCCGAGTAGTCCCAATACTTGCGGAAGCGGAAGAACCGCTCCGGTTCCCATGACCGCTTCGGAGCCGGGCCGAGCCACCTCTTCCAGTCGATGTAATTGTCGCCCGTGCCCGCCGGACCTGCGTCCGAGTCGATATGCCAATTCCACTCGCCCCGCACCGAGTTGCGGTGATAGGAGCCTTGGCTCAACAGCAGCGGACCAATCATGCCGTCGGCAATCGCTTTGCGAGCCTTCCACCATTGCCGCGACGACGTTGTCTGTGAGCCAACCTGCAAGACGCCGTTCGTCTGCTTCACTTTCTCGGCAACTCTTCGCGCTTCCTCGATGGTGTGGCACATCGGCTTCTCGAGATACACGTCCTTGCCTTGATCGAGAGCGTCGAGCGCGATCTGCCCATGCCAGTGGTCAGGGGTCGCCACCACGACTGCATCCACGTCGGGGCGCGCCAGAACCTCGCGATAGTCGAGCGTTGCGAACTCCGCCCCGGAACGCTCTTGAGCGAGCCTCTTGCGCTTCTGGTAGACATCACAGACGGCGGTTACGTTGATGTCCTCACGCTGCTCGGCCATCCGCAATACCAAACGCATCAAGCTGCTGCCGCGCCCCCCGACACCGATAAATCCTGTGTTGATCCGATCGTTGGCGCCGATGACCCGCTTGGCCGCCGGTCGTGCCGCGCTTGCGCTCGAAGCCATCGCTGCGGCCGAGCTGACTCCCACGGTGCTCGTTACGAACTCCCGGCGGTTCACACCATTTTTTCTGGACATCGCAGGTACTCCCTTCGGGCGCAATTCTAGCAGAGCCCATGCTCTGCCAACTCCGAAACGTCGACGAGCCTTGGAGTAGTCCATCGGCGGCTGTGTGTCCGTAGGGGCAACAAAAAGCCAGCCCCGCACTGCACTGAAGCCGTCCTCCGGCTGCTACGAAATTTTCCGAGAAGACTTGGCGCCGGTATCCTTGGAGCGAGGACCGGCAAGGGGTTCGACGCCGCTGACGCCGCAAACGGCGACACCGGTTTCCCTTAGTGCGACAAGCAAGTTATACAGGACCGTATAGACAATCTGTTCGCTGACCTGATCGTGCCCGGGAACACGGTACGAGGCGGGCAACTCTTTCGAAAGGGCAATCCGCAGCCGATGCAGTGCTTGTCCCTCCGCGTCGCGGCAGTTGGCCACCGTCAGAGGAGTCTGTAGGACAGCGCCGGAAAAACCATCCACGTAAAACCGGCAACGCGAGAACCAACCCAGGTTGGCCGGGTGTACCGCGTCGAAGAGGAGAATCGGATCGTTCGGCGACGTAGGCGCGACTTCCAGCACGACCTGCCGGCCGCTCTCCTGGATTTCACAATCGAAACCTGCCTGCGAGACGAGATTCTCGAGCACCTCTCGCTCGGGTTCGAGACCGAGCAACTGTTGGTCTCCCGCTTGCAGGATCCGCATAGACCCCCCTATCGTATCACCGGCTATATCTGCACTTCGTGCAAAACTGGACGCGTTCTGCTGCAAACAGATTTGAAGACGGCTTGGGAGCTGGACGATAAACCTGAAAGCGGATCACCGAACCGCTCGAGACGACAATGGGACACGATACGCTGTTGGATTCGAGACTCTGCGAAATCGAACGTTTGTTCCAGTCGCCAACTCGCCGCATGTCCTTGAAAACGCAAGACCCCATGGACATCCAAACCGGGCGCCCCTACCCCTTGGGCGCGACCTGGGACGCCCGTGGAGTCAACTTCGCGGTCTTCTCTCGTCATGCAACCCAGGTCGATCTGTGTCTGTTCGACAATCCCAAGGACGAAACGCACACCCATCGCGTGCCTCTTCCAGGACGCACCGATGACCTGTGGCACGGCTATGTCCCGGGTCTTGCACCGGGGCAACTCTACGGATTCCGTGCCTCCGGCCCTGAAGAACCGCTTTGCGGCCACCGATTCAACGCCCGGAAGCTGCTCCTCGATCCCTATGCCAAAGCCGTTGGACGTGATCTGGAGTGGCATGACGCGCTCTACGGCTATTCCCTTGTCGGCCATGGGCCGGAGCTCGTAATCGACCCCTGCGACAGTGCCCCTTTCGCGTCCCTCGGTGTTGTTGTTGATCCGTCGTTCGACTGGGAGCAGGACCGGCCGCCTGATATCTCCTGGTCGCAGACGCTGATCTACGAACTACACGTCAAAGGCTTCACGCAGCGGCATCCCGACATTCCGGAATCGATCCGAGGCACTTACCTCGGACTTTGTTCGGAACCTGCCATCGAGCACCTGAAAAAACTGGGAGTCACGGCTGTCGAACTGTTGCCGGTGCACCATCACATCGACGAACATCACTTGATCCGGCTCGGTCTGAAGAACTACTGGGGATACAACACTCTCGCCTTTTTTGCGCCGAATCGACGTTATGCAAGCGACCCTTCACCTGAGAACGTTGTGCGCGAGTTCAAGACCATGGTGCGCACCCTGCACACAGCCGGTATCGAGGTGCTCTTGGATGTGGTTTACAACCATACGGCGGAAACCGGCGAGACGGGGCCGACCCTGTCTTTGCGAGGGCTGGATAACGCCGTCTATTACCGGCTGGATCCCCATGATCCGCGCCGCTGCGTCGACTATACCGACACCGGCAACAGCCTCGATTTGACCGAGCCTCGCGTGCTTCAACTCGTAATGGACAGCCTCCGGTACTGGGTCGAAGAGATGCATGTCGACGGGTTCCGCTTCGACCTCGCCTCCTCACTGGCGCGGTCTCCCGATGCCTTCAACCCCCACTCGGCCTTCTTGGCGGCGGTGCGGCAAGATCCCGTCTTGTCCCGCGTCAAGCTCATTGCAGAGCCCTGGGATGTGGGCCATGGCGGCTATCAGGTCGGTGGTTTCCCGCCGGGCTGGTCGGAATGGAATGACCGCTTTAGGGACGATGTTCGACGCTTTTGGAAGGGCGAGTTCGGGGTCGGCGCCTTGGCAACTCGTCTGTCCGGAAGCAGCGATTTGTACGCCCCTGCGCGCCGCGGAACTCGTGCTTCGATCAACTTCATCACCGCGCACGACGGTTTCACGCTGCATGACCTCGTCAGCTACAACGCGAAACACAACGAATCCAATCACGAACAGAATCGCGACGGCCACAACGCGAACTACAGTTCAAACCATGGCGTGGAGGGACCCACCGACGACGAGGACATCCAGCAGGTCCGCGAACAGCAAAAACGAAACCTGCTGACGACAATGATGTTCTCTCTGGGCGTCCCCATGATCACCGCCGGAGACGAGATCGGCCGAACCCAACACGGCAACAACAACGCATATTGTCACGACAGCGAGTTGACTTGGCTCGACTGGGACTTGGACTCGCGTCAGCAAGATCTGCTCCGATTCGTGTGCCGTCTTTCGATGCTTCGTCGTCGCCACGCTGTGCTGCGCCAGGATACATTCCTGGAAGGCAAATCTCCCGAACCGGGAAAACCGAAGGATGTTGCCTGGTACTTGCCGTCGGGCCGAGAACTGGAGACGTCTGACTGGAGCCGCAATGATGCCCGCTGTCTCTGCTTCTGGCGGGCTGCCCCCCACGACGGGTCCGAAACCGAAGACATGGACCTTTTCTTGGTATTCAACGGCAGCGGCAAACCGGTGGATTTTCGTCTGCCGTCGCCCATACCGGGAGGCTGCTGGGAACTCGTCCTCGATACGACAGGCCATCGGGATGGTGAAAGTTCCTGCCGGCCCCAAGGCGTTACATCACGCATTCCTCCGCTAACCGTCCGTGTTTTCCGCCGCTGCCGGCCACACCCCGACCGACCGGCTCACTCTGAAGAAACGCAGGCTACAACGACGAGTCCCTGAGCCGCTGCCGATACTCCTCGCGGGCGTGATCGTACGCTTTCTGCGCAGCATCTTTCTCCGAGTCGCGAATACGCGGGGCCTTCTGGCTCCAGCATTGGTTCACCGCCGCCAGGCACCATTCCGCGCTGCGTCGCGAAGCGCGAATCGGCTTGCCGTCGACCAGTGCAAAAATCGGGTTCGTGTGCGAAGACGGTAGGATGCGAAGAGCAATCCAACTGCTCTTGTCGATAGACACGTCAAACACCATCTCGCGCACCTGCCCGTCGGCAAGAAGGTTCTGTCTCGCGACGGCTTCTCCGTTGACGATCAATTCGACCGGAACTTCTCGCGTATTTCGAACGCGCGCCCTCTCAACGTCCCAGTAAGGCTTATCCGCATATCCGAGGTCGTAAAAAGTCGGGTCCGGATAGCGATCGAGGAAAGCCGCCGTCTTGGCGGTGACGCGCACTTTCTGCGGTCCTTTGAGGTGAAGCTCGCTGTTGTTCGTTCCAACCTCTACGCCGTTGACTGCGAAGTCCATCAAATGGCTCTTGCCTTCGCTCACATAGCAGCGCCCGTCACGGACACCCTCGATCCACCCTTGGTAGGTCAGCCTGTCGAGCTTGACGTAACTCCGCCCCAGCCCGACCTTGTCGTCATAAATGCAAGGGAAGTCCGTCTCACCGCTTACCCGTGTCCGAAAGCCTACGTTGAGTGTGTGATACCAGATGTTGAGTTCCCAAACCGACGGCGTATCGACGGTCGAGATGAAGTCGACGGCGTCGTGCGTCACGTCCACAATGAACTCGTTCGCTCCAATCCCGTCGAATCCGGGCATCTCGTAGTTCGGCAGCTTGTCGCTCTTGACCTGCAGCCCCCACCCCGAGTGCGAGAAGCCCACGATGGCGCCCTGTTTCTGTCCCCATTGGAGCACCGGCAAATCCCAGGACGGCCACTCGTCGACACGCGTCGTACCGGGATAGTCGTCCTCTTGCAATCCCAGCAGCACCAGGTGGCCGGCGTGGCTCGACGGAAACCCCGACACCTCGACGTCGTAGTGCATGACTCGCTCCGCCTTGGAAAGCTGGTGATCCTTGCTACTGAAAAACTGCTTTTGGTAATACCAGGACGGACCCCACGTCAGCACCGCGCCGATGTTGAGGTTCTCGCCCAGTATCTGCCGGATCATGTCCTCCGGATGTACGCCTTCGGTCGGATTCTTGTAGTGCGAACAGCCGGAAGCGTGGACATGGTGGTCGCCCGACCACCAGCCGTACTTCGACGGATCGATCCATCGTTGGAGTTGAAACGAAAGCTCGCGCGGCGCGTTCCCCTCGATGGGCAATTCCTTCGTGCGCCTGTAGAATTCCGGACCGCCCCCATATTCGATGGAGTAGTAGCCGTCAGGCAACCGGACCTGCTCGCCGTCAGCCCGATAGACCTGCGGTTGAAACGGGAAGTCCGGGGCAAGCCGTTTTGAAGGGTTCGGATAGATCCGCCCTTGCAGGTCCTTGATCGTGAAGGACGCGATCGACGGTTCGCCTTTCTCATCGCGGACCCGCAGCGTGATGGGCCTCGCCTGCTCGATGTTGAACAGCACCAGGATGTCGTTGCGGAAACCGATGTCTTGCGTTCCCTGCCCTACGTTGAACGCAATCTTCGCCGAGCGCTGACCGTGGTCCCGGCTGTAGATCTGCAGGATCTGGTACTCGATGCCCAAACCCGAAAGCCTCGGCGCCATCGGCGGATCGTGGTACATCTCGAGATTCGCCCAGCGCTCTTTGACATGCTCCTGGGTCAACTCCATTGCCGGTTCCTTCTCGCCCCGCGACCGCAGCGACGTCGGCCCGCTGTTCGGACTCTCGACCACGAGCGGCGCTGTTACGCCCGCACCGTTGCTGACCTTCACGAGAAACATCCGTGTCCCTTTTTCCACCAACTCCGGCTTGGCCTTGCCCTGCCGCACCTTGACTCGGCTCTCGGCGTTGATGTCGACCTCGACCAAGACGTGTTGGTCGAGGATCTCCTGTAGCTTCGCGACGGCCTGTGCCTCGTCCGTGAGCGCCAAAGCACGATTGATCGCAACGTGGTACGCCATAGGCATCGGTTGACCGATGTAGCTGAGCGCGTCCTCCAACCGGCGAACCTGTTGCGCAAACGGCTGCAGCGGTACGGAAGCTGCCGTCGCCAAACCGGTCCATGCGAACGCGGCTACACTGCAAATGACCGAGAAACGAACAGATTGAAGTGGAGTTGATGACATAGGAAGCCTCCCAAGCAGAGCGGCGTAATCCACTTGCCCTGACACTGTCAAGAATAGGCCAACCATCAGCCATGGGCAATACGGTCAGGATTTCAGAGAGCCCAAGAGCCTACCGCGCCAAGGCAGACATTACTTCCCTGAAAAACCGCTTCGAGTAAGCAAAAGCTCAAAGTGGCTCTCGAACCGCCCATTCCAACCCGCCATTGCGGTGCGAAAGTGAAGGTTCACGCGTCGCCCCTAAAGAGCACAGCTTGTTCATCACCAACGCTTCAAAATTTCGACGTTGACACGGCTGAATTCCGCTCGAGAACCACCCCGTTCTCTCCGCCGGGATATTCCCTTCCCCCCGCTTTGTTCAGCTCTCGGAAACTCGCGTAATGCCTTCTGATAAAGCCGCCGGAACTCGTGGCGGAGAAACCAGGTCGTTGATCTGTCTCGTCACGATTTCTCGACGGAGAACAAGTTTTTTCCTGGATATAAATAATTATATCAACATATAATAATAACTTATACTAAATAACTTCAAGATTACCATGAAGGAATATAAGCGCGCCTTCGAGCGGCTTGGCACGGCTCGCATAGTATCCTGTCGGAGATGCCCGCACGGTACACAGTGCTCGGCTTGATGTTTGCCCTCACGCTGATTACTTACCTCGACCGCGTCTGCATCGGAGCCACGGCAACCGTCATGTCCGCCGAGTTGGGTCTGAGCAAAGTGCAGATGGGCGAGGTCTTCAGCGCATTCGTGCTCGGCTACGTTCTGTTCGAAATTCCCGGCGGTTGGCTCGCCGATCGATTCGGTGCGCGGGCGCTGCTCACTCGCATCGTGATCTGGTGGTCCGTCTTCACGGCGATCACCGGCCTCGCTTGGAACTACACCAGTTTGATCGTCGTCCGTTTCCTTTTCGGCTGCGGCGAAGCGGGGGCATTTCCGGGCTCGGCTTCGGCCATCTCGCGCTGGTTTTCGTTCTCCGAGCGCGGCCGCGCCCAGGCCGTGATCATGGTCGGCAGCCGCCTCGGAGGCGCTTTCGCGCCGCCGCTGGTTATCGCTTTGATGAGCATCATGGGTTGGCGCGGGGTCTATTGGGTGTTCGCCGGATTCGGGCTCGTCTGGGCTGTGTTCTGGACTTCCTGGTATCGCAACTCACCCGAAGAGCACCCCTCGGTCAATGCTGAAGAATTGGCCTTCATTCAGAAAGGCCGTGCGGCTACGACGCACTCGCACAAGGTCCCCTGGGCGCTCCTGATCCGTAGTCGCAACGTTTGGGCCTTGTGCGCGATGTATTCCGGCTACGCTTACGGACTGTACTTCTACCTCACCTGGCTCCCCACCTATCTTGAAGAGGGCCGCGGTGTCACGCTGAGCTACGTTGGTTACTATGCGATGCTGCCCCTGCTCGCGGGGGCGGTCTGTAACTTTCTGGGCGGCTGGTTGACAGATTACTTGTCCCGCCGCATACGGCTTCGCTGGGCACGCCGCATTCCCAGCATGTCCAGCCTTCTTGTCGCTTCCGTTCTGATCTCGGTCGCCGCAATCGCCGAGAACAACACCATCGCGATCACGTCCCTCGTGCTCAGCTTCGGCGCCTCCGACCTGATCCTCGCTGTTTGCTGGGCGACCTGCCTCGATATTGGCCGTGAGCACGCCGGCACTGTCTCAGGCGCTATGAATTCACTCGGTCAGATCGGAGGGGTAATCGCTCCCGTGGCCTTCGGCTGGCTGGTCGAAACCTACGGTTCCTGGCGGATTCCGCTATTGACCGCTGGAGTCTACTATGCCGTCAGCGCCCTTTTCTGGTTGGCGATTGATCCTGAAAAACCGCTCCAGCAGCACAGCTCCGCATAGCGATCCGTCAGTGTGCAATCGGCTCTGATCCGCGGAATTTCCCATGGGAAAGCGCTCTCCAAGCCTGTCGTGAAAACTACCGTCAAACGCGAAACGGTGACCGGCTGCCTTGCGAGTTCCCTGCCCCGGTAGAGCCGCCTCAGTGCTTTCGTAGCGAAGGCTCAAGCCCGCTGCTCCGAGTGTCTCGCGGAGGATGTGCCCGGTCAGCCGGTTTCGGATGCGGCTATGCTGGGCGGGACTTGTCACGATTGGATTCGGGCTCTGTAGGCGGTGTGTCCCGTCACAGCGGAACCGCTTGTGTTCAGGAGGGCTGGGTCGTTTATGATAGGAGCGCCGCTGGTGAGGGAATCGAGTTGCCCTTGGCCGCGGAAGATCAGGGGGATTGTTTATGGAGCCGGTATTCGCTGCGGCGGGTTGCTTCTTGCTTTACTTTGTCGTCTATCGCTTCTATGCACGGCATCTGGGGGCGCGGATCTTCCAGCTTGATCCGACGAAGAGTACTCCGGCGCACGATATGAACGACGGTGTGGACTATGTTCCCTGCCGCCGAGCGGTCCTTTTTGGACATCACTATGCGTCCATTGCAGGCCTGGCTCCGATGCTCGGTCCTGCGATCGCGGTGATCTGGGGATGGCTGCCGGGAATGTTGTGGGTGGTGCTGGGAACGCTGTTTATCGGGGCGGTTCACGACTTCGGGGCGCTGGTCGTGTCGATGCGTCACAAGGGCTTGAGCGTCGGCAAGGTGGCGGAGGACTTGATCGGGCGCCGTGCGAAATCGATCTTCCTGTTGATCATCCTGTTCTTGATCTGCCTGGTGATGGGCGTATTCGTACGCACGATAGCGGGACTGTTCACGGGGGCGTTCTATCCGGAGTCGGTCTTTCCGACGTTCTTCCTGATGGGCGTTGCAATGATCATCGGGTGGAGGGTATACAAGCACTCGGCGCATATCGGCAAGGCCACGGCAATTGGTTTTGCGCTGATGATGATCTCGATTTGGGTAGGCCTGCAGATCGCACGGCCGGACTTGACGGCGGATTCATGGATCCTGATCCTGCTGGGGTACGCGTTGGCGGCGTCGATACTGCCGGTCTGGCTGCTGCTGCAGCCTCGGGACTATCTGAATTCGCTGCTGCTGTACCTGGGTTTGGGAACTGCATACTTGGGGTTCTTCCTGCTGATGCCGGACTTCTCGGCGCCGGCGGTGAGCGCGAATCCGGCCGGCGCGCCGCCGATCTTTCCGTTCGTGTTCATCGTGATTGCGTGCGGTGCGGTGTCGGGATTCCACGGACTCGTCTCGTCGGGAACGACGTCGAAGCAGATCGACAAGGAAACGGACGCCGTGTTTGTAGGCTACGGCGGGATGGTGGGCGAATCGCTGTTGGGCCTGTTGGCGGTGTTGGCCTGCACGGCGGGGTTCCGATCGATCGAGGCGTGGAGTGCGCACTATTCGAGTTGGGATGCTGCGAGCGGGCTGTCGGAGAAGATGCGGGCATTCATCGAAGGAGCGGCGCTGTTCATCACGAAGCTGGGATTGCCGATGGACTTGGCGCAGGCGTTTATTGCGCTGGTGGCGGTTTCGTTCGCTCTGACTTCCCTGGATTCCGGAACGCGGCTGCTGCGCTACAACATCGGCGAGATTGCGAACTCGATCGGCGTGCCGCAATTGGGCGGACGTTACGTGGCTTCGATAATCGCGGTGGCGCTGATCGGCTTTTTCGCGTTCTACCAGATCGATGGCCAACCGGCCGGGTTGGCGCTTTGGGGCCTGTTCGGCAGCACGAATCAGGTTCTCGGCGCGTTGACCCTCCTGACGATCAGCATCTATCTGCGGCAACGCGGGCGGAACTATTGGTATACGGCGGTTCCGATGGCCTTCATGATGGTCATGACCGTGACCGCGATGCTGCTCGACCTGAAGAAATACGCTTCGGGCGGGCAGTTGCTGTTGACGTTTGTGGCGCTGTCGATATTTCTTCTCAGCCTTTGGCTGGTCGTGGAGGCCTTCCTGCGGTTCCGCAAGGACACGGTGACTTTGAGCTCGACGATGGCCGAGGGCGATTAGCCAGCACGGCCTTCCGAATCAGGAAGAACCTGAACTCCGTACCGCCGCAGGCTCCCATCCGCCACGCGGTCCTTGATCTCGATTCTTCGGCAACTCACCTTCCCAAGTCCAGCCTGGCTTGGTTGCTATCATGCCCGGCATGACGCAACGCCTTGTTCTGCCGGCCTTCCTCTTCTCCTTGGCCGTCATCTCGCCCGCGCAGCACCTCCCCTACGAGATGGTCGTCAATGCCGACCACAACGGCCTCGCTCATCAGGGAACATTTGACCTCCACCCCAACGGCCCGATCACCTACGTCTGGAACACCTACAAGATGCACCACGAGCGGATTTACACCACTCGTTTCGAGAACGCCCGCCGGGGCCACGCGCGGCAACTCAGTGCCGGCGTCGGCGTCTACTACCAACCCGTCTTCGTTGCGACGGGCGCGCGATCGGGCTGGGCCTTTTGGCAGGTGGAACGAGACGGTCTCTGGCGAATCGTCGGCAGGCGTCTGAACGATGGTTATTGGGAACCCATCGCACCGATCAGCACCCGAGGGCGGCAGGCTCTCCTGCCTGCAGCGACGGTTTTTTCAGGCAAGGTAGCCGTCGCATGGGAAGACCATTCCGGCGAACCGCAGCGCATCCGGGTCCGCGTCTGGGACGGTGTGCGTTGGGGACGTGCCGGTACACTGTCAGGACCTGCAAAGAGTTCGCACCGGCCCACGCTCTCCGCCGGTCCGGAAGGCGAGCTGTGGGCCTTTTGGGATCGCTATGAGAACCCGGACTACGCGGTATACACACGCCGCATCACGCCCGAGCCCGGCCCGATCGAACGTCTGTCGCCACCCGGGAAGAGCTGCCTTAAGCCCACCGCCGTTTACGGTTCGGTGACGGGTCTCGTTGTCTCTTGGGTCGCGAACATCGACGTGACTGCAGGCGAAGGAGCAATCGATCAATGGAACACCCTGCAGGCGGCGCGCAGGGAGAGCGGTCAGTGGCGGCTCCTGGACAGAGACGGTAGCACCGACATCGCGAACCTGAGCCATGGCCTGCTCTTCCCGATGGAGCCCGAGCCTGCGATCGTCACCGGCTATTCCGGCCGTCGCCGCCACCCGATGCTGGTCGAAGACGCCGGTCACGTCTGGCTTCTTTGGGAGCACAAAATTGTGGTCAACCGCAGCACAGAGCCCGGCGAGTTGTTCGGGTTGCGTTTCGATGGAAAAGCGTGGTCGGACCCCGTTCGTGTCCACGCTGGTCTCATCAGCTATGAAGTGCCCACCTCCCGCCGTGCCGACAAAGGCGAGCTGACCTTGCTCGGTATGGACGGTATGCATAACTACCGCACCCTCCATGTCGATCTTGCAAGCGCCCAACCGATTCGAATCCCCACCAGCAATGCCGGTTGGAAACCGCAAAGGCTTCCTCTACGCGACTTCGGCTCACGGCGGTCCATCGAGATCGGCGGTGAAACCCACTATCTCTACTGGGGCGACCTGCACGCTCACAGCGCCTTGACGCAAGATGCCGAGGGCGAGCCCGACGAGCTGTTGAACTATGCCCGCGACAAGGCCAGGATCGACGTCATCGTCTTGCAGGAAAACGATGCTTCCTCGTGGCTTGACGCCAATCCGCAGGGCTCTCTCCGTGGCGGAATGCTCCCGGAATCGACCTATCGTTACGGGGTCTATCTCAGCCGCAAGCACACGGAGCCGGGAAGGTTCATTGCCCTGCCCGGCTGGGAGTGGTCCGACCGCACCGATGACAAGCGCCCCAACCACCGGACGGTGATCTTCGCGGGTGACGAGACGCCGCTGATCCGGCACGCTGAGAACGACGGCGACTTCGACGAACTCTGTGACCTTGTCGAAGCCGCCGGCGGGGGGATGAACACGCAGCACCCGCACTTTCGGCTGATTCGGCGTCCCTGCGAAGGCAATATCGAAGCAGCTTCGGGTTGGGCCGTTTTCATGGACAAGCCCGAGAAGATCCATCGCGATTTGTCGGCAGGATTCAAGGTGGGCTTCGTCGCCACGAGCGACGGCCATCGCCGCAGCCCGGGAACGGGCGGCGGTCTTACCGGGATCTATGCCCCCGAGCTGACGCCGGACGCGATCCTCCAAGCCATCAAGGACCACCGAGTTTTCGCGACGAACGGATCACGCATCGAGATCGACGCGCGCGCGAACGGCGCCTTCATGGGACAGGACGTCGAGAGCGCGGGGCCGGTCGAGCTGACACTGGATGTGCGCACCCCGAGGCAGCTCGTGCGGGCGGTCCTTGTTAAAGACGGGGACGAGGTTCTCGTTGTCCCCGGCGACGGCCGGATGTCGTTGCAAAAGTCCTACACCGACATGCCGTCGGAGGGCTTTCACTGGTATTACTGGCGCATCGAGATCGAAGGCGTATCGCCCCACTATCCAGGTAACCTTAAAGTCGCCGAAGGCCACCAGGCCTGGTCGAGCCCCCACCGCCTGACGGTCGTACGCTGAGCATTGCCTGGCTAGCCTGCTTTTCTCACTACGTGGTGAGGCGAAGTGCGTGAGAGGGCCGTCAGGACGAGGCGCGCGCCGCTTGGCGCACGCAGGCGTACTTGAACAGTACATTGAGCACGGCAAGCAAGCGTTGCGAAGGAAAAGCGAAGTCATGGCGGTCGTATCGCGTGCTTCGGCCGTCGGGTGGTGAGAAATGCAGGCGAGGCTCCGCCTTGCATGATTGGCCAACCGTGTAAGACACACCATTGATAAAATACAGAGGTTCTCGCCTTGGGCCACGGTAGCTCAGTTGGTAGAGCAGCGGTTTCGTAAACCGCAGGTCGTCGGTTCGAGTCCGACCCGTGGCTCCATTTGTTTTCAATAACTTCAATGCCCTGAAGTTATCCTTTACATACGTTTTCCGGGATACCCCGCACCCTCAGCCGTTCGACATGCAGGCTAACAGTCCGTGGTGAAAGTCCCGTGGTGCGAATGAAAAAGCGTGGCGGGCTCCTGCTCATCCTCGGCGCGGCGGAGTGAGGAGGACCTCCGATCCGGGTGATCTCCTCCTCGCAAAGGAAAAGCGAACGACAAAACCGACGAGCGCAAATGTCCGTCGCCCGAAGGGTTACGCGCCGCTTTCGCTCGGCTGCGCGCAGAGCGCGGCGCCGCCTTCCTGAAGCGGCTGGGCAGTACGCAATCGGTCTGGAGGCGCGTAACGCCGCCTGCGTGACTGTTACCACGAGCTTT
>JAPOOG010000083.1 GCA_026713545.1 Bryobacterales bacterium | reverse complement strand
GTCGAAGCACGCGAAAAAAAGACCGTGATTCGTGTTTCGTGACGCGTGAAAAACCTTAAAGGCTGTGTTGTGCGCGCCAAGCGGCTCGCGCCTTTTTCCTCCGCCCGGCTCGCGCCTCGTCCTGACGTCCCTCTCACGCACTTCACCTCGCCTCGTGGTGAGAAAAGCAGGCTAACGAATCGGATCAAACACCCTTCGGTGTGCTCCAGTGAGGCCGATACGCGCGCTTGACGTGCAAGTTCGCTTCAGCGTCGCCGATGACGGTTTCCGATTCAGCGTCGAAACGAAACGTGCGGCCGGTACGCGCCACGATGTTCGCAAGATGGCAGAGCAAGCCTGAAAGGTGGCCGATACCGATATCCGCATTGGGGTGCTTGCGCGTACGGACGCAATCAATGAAGTTGCGCATGTGTTGGTCACGCTCATCGTCGGCATCGTCGTACTCGACGAGCTCGCCGTCGCTGTCGAAGGCCTTGAAGCCCCAGCGACGGTCCCAGCGGCCGATATCGACGCGACCCTTGTCGCCGTAGACCGCAACGCCATTGCTCTGGTCGTCCTGGCCATACGGATTCCAGATCCGCATCTCCCAAATCAGCGCCTTATCGCCGTAGTCAAACGTGACGTTCATCGTGTCGGGGGTTTGCTGATCGTCGTTGAAATAGACCTTGCGGCCCATGCCGCTAATGATCTTCGGATAGTTCTCACCGAGCGCCCAGCGGGCGATGTCGAGCTGATGCGCACCGTCGTTGCCGGCGTCGCCCGTGCCGAAGTGCCAGTGCCAATGCCACTTGTAGTGGAAGCGGTTCTCGTTGAAGGGAATCCATGGCGCCGGTCCCAACCAGGTGTCGTAATCGAGGCCTTCGGGCACAGGGGAGTCCTCCTTGTGACCGATGTCGTCCCGCATCTGGATATTCCAGGCCTTTGCCATGAGGACCTTGCCGATTTTGCCTGAGTTGGCGTATTCGATCCCGCGGATGGTCGACCCACGGCTGCGCGACTGCGTACCGACCTGCACGATCCGCTTGTTCGAGCGAGCCGCCTGGACCATGAGGCGGCCTTCGCGAATGTTGTGCGAGGCGGGCTTCTCGACATAGACATCCTTTCCGGCGTCGCAGCCAAGAATGGCAGCCGGAGCATGCCAATGATCGGGGGTCGCGATCACGACCGCATCGACTTCGGGGTCATCGAAGAGATGCCTCATGTCGTTCGTCTCTTTCGGTTTTTTCGCGCCCACCTTGGCCACTTCCGCCTGGGTGCGCTCAAGAGACGCCTGGTCGGCGTCGCAGAGATGCACGACGTTCGCGTCTTCTATTCCCAGGAAGGTGCGTGTGAGACCACGTCCGCGACCACCTACACCGATCATTCCCAGATTGACTTTGTCATTTGCCGCGACCGCCTTGCTAGCTGCTGCGCTGGCGAGTGCGGCGCCAATGAAGTATCGCCTGTTCATATAACCCCCCTGCTGCCATTCTGTAGTTGTGGTCGGAACCACTCCCTCAGCCGGCCGACACTGCCGGACGGCAGTCGGGTATCAGACCGCTACATCCCGGAAGCGGAAATCAGCGCTTCCTGCACCATCAAATCCTCGTGCGGCGTCACCGCGATTGGCTTTTCGCCGCGCACGGCCGCCGCCAACTCGACAAACTCGTCCTTGTACCTTTTGTATATCGGCAACTCGATCTTCTGAGCGCCCTTCGCGTAAGGCCCCGCCGCTTCGGTCAGATCCATCAAGAGTTCGGGCGGCTCGATCGGCCGCAACGTCGCCGTCCCCTTTGTACCGTGGATGATGAAACTCCGGTAGCGTGACGTAAAGTGCAAAGTCGCGCCGATGACCAGTCCCAGCGCCCCCGGGAATTCGAAGACGGCAATCGTGTTGTCGGCGAGGTTGTCTCCCTTGTCTCCATGATTCTTGAGAAACGGCGTGACACGGTCCGGGCGACCCATCAGCCGAATCAGCGGATCAACCACATGCCCGCCGAGTTCAAACATCTGACCACCACGAAACTCGGCCCACGCCGCACGTTTGGAATCGGGAAGCCACTTGTGGATCGTGGCCTGCACCAAGTAGACCATCCCCAGCCAACCTTGCCTAGCTGCTTCCAACATACGATTGATGCCCGGATGGTGGCGCCACATGTAGCCCATCTGCACGGCGAGCTTCTTGCGCTGTGCGGCATCGAGCACTGACCGCAACGACTCCACGTCGGTCGCCGGAGGTTTTTCGATGTGGACATGCTTGCCCGCATCAACGACCATCGAGGCGTGGCGAATATGGTCGCGCACCGGACTCTCCACTGCTATGGCGTCAATCGACGGATCGCCCAGCATATCGTCCAGGGCCATCATCCGCACTCCCTTGGATTCGTACCTTGCGCGGACCTCCGGGGCATCCTCCACCATTCCGACGAGTTCGTAGTCCGAGTTCGCCAGCACGACATCGACTTTCGCACCGGCGTGGGAGTGGCTGCCACCGAGAAACCCGATTCGCACACGGCCGCCGCCGGTCCGAGCAGGCATCAGCGGCGCTGCCCCCGCACCCATCAGAAAGCCTCTGCGATCCATAGCAGTCATCTCTTCGTCTCGTGAACGAAAACTATGCCTGTCACGAAATCTCCGAGCCGCGTCTCGATGTCGACCGGCAGCGTCTTCCCCTAATGGATCACCCCTCGATAGCGGAACGTCACCGATTCGCCTACGGGAATTGTATGACTTCCGTTCCTACCGACAGCCAAGTGGTGCAGGTTTGCAAGGTGATCCAGGATGGCTACGCCGCCTGTCCTGGTTTCTATGGTAGCCGAGTAGTCGATCCACCAGAACGATTTGCACCAGATGTTCGCCGTGTCTCTGAGCACTAGCGCACGGTTCTACAGTCGGGAAGGGACAGGAAACCGAATCTTGAATTCGTTGCCATCGGCATTACGTAATACCGGAGCCGTGCCCCTGCAGGCGATCAAAGCACGGGATCGTTGCGAGGAAAAACGAACCCAACAGCAAGAACACGGCACTTATTGATGCTCGCTAAATACTGTGTAGGGGCACAAGGTGCTGCGACTGTTTCAGCGAGGTATTCTCTGTGTCCGAAAACAACACTGTATTCTGCGGATATCAATAGACCCAGCGGAGAGGGCTAACCTTGCATTTCTCACCACCCGACGGCCGAAGCACGCGATGTGACCGCCATGACTTCGTTGCGCTTGCTCGCCGTGCTCGATGTACTTTCAAGTACACCTGCGCGCGCCAAGCGGCGCGCGCCTCGTCCTGACGGCCCTCTCACGCACTTCACCTCGCCACTTGGTGAGACATGCAGGCTATAATTCCTTGTCTCCAGCGTATTCCCCGCTAGGTGTTGAAAGCAGCAACAGGAGGCCGAACTGACACGACGTAACTGGATGGCTTCAAGTACAGCGGCGGTCCTCGCGGCCTGCACGTCTACTGATGAATCCGCCGATCAGACATCCGACGAGCCAAACATCGAGGGACGCGTCATTGACGCACATGTCCACATCTGGACGTCGGATACCGAGAAATATCCACTCCACTCGAACTACAAGAAAGAAGACATGGATCCGGCGACCTTTACGGCGGAGGAACTCTTCGGGCACTGCCGTGCGTCCGGCGTGAACCGTATCAACCTGATCCAGATGTCCTTCTACCACACAGATCACAGTTACATGCTCGACATGATGGAGAAGCATCCAGACAACTTTGTGGGGACCGGCGTGCTGCCCGATGTGCTGGACGAGAAGTCACAGGATCCAGCCGAGATGATGGTCGAGTTGAGTGCGAAGCGCTGCTACGCCTTCCGCGTGCGCGGCGGCTACCGCCGTCAGGACCTGGAGCAGCCGCATTGGATGAGTCATCCGAAGTGGGACAAGATGTTCGAAACCGGAGCGGAGCACAACCTCGCGCTGAGCTTCCTGATGAATCCCGGCGATATGTCGGAAGTCGGCCGCATGTGCGGCAAGCATCCCGACACACCGGTCATCATTGACCATTTGGCGCGGATTGGCGCGAACGAGTCCGTCAAGGACGAGCAGGTGGACGAACTGTGCGGGCTTGCCAAACACAAGAACATCCAGGTCAAGGTGGGGGCCTTCTACGCACTCGGAGACGCAACGCCTCCCTACACCGACCTTCTGCCAATGATCGAACGAGTCGTGGATGCATACGGTCCCGACCGCTGCATGTGGGAAAGCGACTGTCCCTTCCAGGTGCAAGACCCACACACCTATGACGACTCAGTCGCCCTCATTAGAGATCACGCCGATTTTCTCAGCGCTTCCGACAAAGAGAAGATCCTCGTGACAACCGCCGAAACGTTTTTCTTCAACCGCTGATCTCCAGGCTGGTGGCCCCTTTCCCGTTCCGGACCAACAGGAAAGGCCGGCTTCGCATACTACGGGCAGCAATGGGCTACTGGATTCTGCTGGCAGACGGCAGCCGAGCAGACATTGGATGTTCTGCTGCGTACCGCACGGGGTTGCGTTTCACATAACGGCGCGGAGGCCGCCAAGCAACCCCACGGAGGGTGCTCACATCACCTGCTGGCCTTCCCACTCGGTGTGGAAGACTCCGCTACGGTCCAAGCGGCGATAGGTATGCGCTCCGAAGAGGTCACGCTGCGCCTGAAGCAAATTGGCCGGCAGAAACTCGCTGCGGTAGCTGTCGACGTAGGCCAGACTGGCACCGAGGCACGTAGCGGGAACTCCCGTTTCTGCGGCTAGTTTGACAATGGTCCGCAATCCATCGACGGTGCGATTGGCGACGGCGCTGAAACTATCGTCCACCAACAGGTTCAGCAAGCCGGGGTTCGACTCGTAGGCTTGCCTGATCGGATCGAGCAGGCGCGAGCGGATGATGCAGCCGGCTTTCCAAATGCGCGCAACCTCGCTGAGGTTGACGCCGTACTCGTACTCCTGGGACGCGCCCTGAATCAGCGCCATGCCCTGCGCGTAACTCGTTACGATCCCAAGGTAGACCGCATCGTAGAGTGCGCTGACCATGGAGCCGCGGTCACCGGCAGCAGACGCTTGCGGCCCCCGAAGAATCCTCGCCGCCTCAACCCGCTGCGACTTGAGTCCGGAAAGGATGCGGGCTTGAACGGCCATGCTCAGTGTTGGTGTCGGGACGCCGAGGTCGAGAGAGGTCTGCGCTGTCCATTTCCCGGTGCCTTTTTGTCCGGCCGTATCGAGAATCAACTCGACCAATGGTTTACCGGTTACGCCATCTGACTTCGCGAGGCAAGTTGCGGAGATTTCGACCAGAAAGCCACTGATCTCGGTTTCGGTCCACCTCGCGAA
Organism: Bryobacterales bacterium; assembly: GCA_026713545.1. Taxonomy (GTDB): domain Bacteria; phylum Acidobacteriota; class Terriglobia; order Bryobacterales; family UBA6623; genus JAPPLB01. The sequence continues at coordinate 161,539 of JAPOOG010000083.1, read as the reverse complement.
GACCTGTTGGATCTCGGCCGCCGGCATGCCGAGAGACTTGCGCATCACATCATACGCCTCGCACAGGATTTGCATGATCCCGTATTCAATACCGTTGTGGACCATCTTCACGTAATGACCGGCCGAGCCGGCACCGACATACGTGCAGCACGGGCCGTAGTCGGTCTGCGCGGCGATCTTCGTGAGCACGGGTTCGACCAGCCGGTAAGCCTGCTTGTCTCCGCCCGGCATGATGCTCGGTCCCAGTAGAGCGCCTTTCTCGCCTCCGCTAATACCGCAACCGATGAAGTGGAGCCCGGTTCCGCTCAACTCTTCCTGGCGACGATTGGTGTCGGGGAAGTGCGCGTTGCCGCCATCGATGATGATGTCACCCTCTTCCAGGACACCCCTGAGATCGGAGATCACAGCGTCGGTTCCTTTGCCCGCAGTCACCATGATCAGCACCTTGCGAGGCTTGGCGAGCAGCGCAGCGAACTCACTGATCGACTGCGTGACCTGGACATTCTTGCCCGTGGAAAGCTCACGCATGCGGTCTGCTTTCTCCGCGCCACGGTTGTACGCAACGACGGGGAAGCCGTTCCGCTCGATATTCAGGGCAACCATTTGCCCCATCACCCCCAGTCCTGCTACACCGAACTGGCCTTCAGCCATTTTGAAACCCCTTTTCCCACAAACACGATGCCGTCATTCAAGACACTTGCAATAGCGGATCGCCCGAATGCGTCCGCACAGCCTATGAGACTGGATACGGAGCGATCTGTCTTGGAAGGCAAACTCGAAACCAACATGTTAGCGAAGCGCGCCATCGTCACGACTCCGTCGACGTAGCCGCCCCCTGCAAGCGACAACGCAACTCAGAATCAGAAAGGTCTACCGCGAGGAGCATCTCCACTCCCGCAGCCACAGCCCTGGATCGTAAACGGATCAAATCGGCCGGAGAAATTAATAAGGACCTCAAAAACCGAGGCCGAATTCGAATTTTTTAAGAAGGTGTGCTCGAATCAAGGAGTGCCCGCTGTCAACTGCTACTGAGTCTCGGTCGTTTCTCGGCCCTGAGAAGACCGGCTGGGATCAAACGTGTAGCCGAAGCCGCGAACGGAATGAATCCACCGCGGGCTGGTGGGGTCGTCCTCGATCTTGTGCCGCAAGCGCAGCACACATACGTCCACGGCTCGCTCGGCAACCACGCGATCTCGTCCCCAGACTTCATCCAGGAGCTGCTCGCGGCTGCATACGCGGCCGGTTCCGCTCATCAGGAACTCCAGCAGTTTGAACTCCGTGGCTGTAACTCGAATCTTTCGGCCGCCACGGCGCACTTCAAGCCGTCCGCGGTCCAGTTCCAGCTCTTGACTGGCCAGAATCTCCGGACGGGGTTGAGTCTCTCTCAGTTGAGTTTTGATGCGGGCAATCAATTCCCGGACGAAGAAGGGCTTTATCAGATAGTCATTGGCGCCGACCTCGAATCCAACAATGCGATCCGTTTCATCGGCCCGGGCGGAGAGGAAAATAATAGGAAGGGCAGACAGTTGCGGATGTCTTCGGATGGACTTACAGATATCAATCCCATCGGTGTGCGGAAGCATGACGTCAAGCAGCAGCAGGTCAGGCTGAACATGCTGAAGGAATATCAGAGCATCTTTTCCGCTCTTGTGACTGACAAGGCGGTACCCCTCTTTTTCGAGGTTGTATCGGAGCAACTCGTGGAGGTCGATATCGTCTTCGATCAGCGCGATCGTTTTCATGGAGCCCGTCATCCACAATGCTAGCGATGGATCGTTAAAAATCGGTTACGGTACGTTTAATCTCTCATGAAAACTGACTACGACAAGAAGGGCCTCGAGTAGAGGCCAAGTGATAGACCCCTAACCTGCATTTCTCACCACCGGACGGTCGAAGCACGCGATAAAAAGGCCGCGGTTAGTTGCTAGTTGTTAGTGAAAACCATTGGCGGTGGCTTGGTCCGCTCCAGAAAGAAATGTCTGACGGCCGGTGAACCGTACAGGCCGTGACTCGTGATTCGTGAAAAACCTCAAAGGCCGTCTTGCGCACGCCAAGCGGCTCGCGCCTCGTCCTGACGGTCCTCTCACGCACTTCGCCTCGCCGCGTGGAGAAATGCAGGCTAAGCCATTGATATTCAATAAGTTTATTTCACCAACGGCGCGGCTGGGCTAGAAAAGCACCGCTTGGCCGAGGACGGCCGGCTCGCGGGCCGCCGAAGCTGGGAGTTGGAAATAAAAGGTCGAACCCTTCCCGACTTCACTTTCGACTCTGACCTGGCCGTCATGCGCCAGGACGAGATGCTTGACGATGGCAAGGCCGAGACCGGTGCCTCCGAGGGCGCGGGAACGGGCCTTGTCAACCCGATAGAAGCGTTCGAACAGCCGAGGGATGTGCTCCTGAGGAATGCCGATCCCCGTGTCCCGGACGAAGAAGCAGACATCGTCCCCAACCAGGAAAGCCCCGAGGTTGATAGACCCACCCTGGGACGTGTACTTTGTCGCATTATCCATGAGGTTCAACAGGACCTGACGAATCGCCTCGGAATCGCAATCCACCTGCAAACCCTCTTCGACGGGTTCAACGGTGATACGAATCTGCTTCTTCTTGGTCTCGGTCTGGAGAGCATCGGCGGCCTGAATGAGAAGCTCATTGACCTTGTGCGGCAAGAAGGAGAACTCACGCGCCTTCACTTCGATCTGGGACAACGCCATGAGATCGGCTGTAAGCTGCGCCAAGCGTTCGGAGTTCTGACGGATGATACGCAGAAAGCGGCGATTGTTCTCGGCCTCATCGATCGCTCCATCAAGCAGCGTTTCCGTGTATCCCTGGATTGCCGTCAACGGAGTACGCAGTTCATGGGACACGTTGATGACGAAATCCCGCCGCATGCGGTCAACCATCTCGAGTTCAGTGATGTCGTAGAAAACCGCAACTGCCGCCTGAACCCCACCCGACGGATCGGTGATTGGAGCACACGATACCTTCCAGGCCCGATGGACAGGCTCATTGGTCGTCAGATCCACCGAACGCCACTCGCCGTGCTGAAACACATCTTCGAACAGGAAACGGATCTCGTCACGTGACCAGGCATCCAGTTGCTGACCGTTACTGCAAGGCTCGGACGGGAACATGTTCTGCATCGCCGGGTTGGCAAGAACGGTGAGCTTGTCGCGACCGACCACGAGCACTCCTTCACCGATACCGTTCACGGCCGCCTCAAAGCGCGAGCGTTCCTGCTGAACCTGCTCGAATGTGGAGCGAAGCTGTTGGGCCGCGCTTTCCAAGGTACGACTCAGTTGACCCAGTTCTCCGCCCGACAGACTGGGGCGTTTCCCCTCGAACTTGCCTTGGGCCAAGTCGCGGGCGAAGCGAATGATCTCGGATACCTGGGCTGAAACCCGCCGCGCCAACCATCCCGCGAGGAGAATGATCGGTATCACGGCCAACACGGCGGCACTCAAGACATTCGACCGAATCTCCTGGGTGTGAGCGTCAATCTCCGGAGTGGGGAGAGCCAGCCGCAACGCACCGCCGGTGGTCGGGATGGCTACATAAAGGAACTCCCTACCCACGGTACGGCTGAGGCGAATATTGCTTCCTGTGCCTCCCTTGAGCGCCACAACGAATTCCGGGCGCTTTGCATGATTCTCCATCGCCGCCGGATCTGCTTCCGAGTCCGCGATGACGCTGCCGTCCGTTCGAATCAGAGTAACCCGGACACCCGACTTTTCAGCAATTTGGTCGATGGTGCGCTCAAGGGTTCCCGTCCGGGCGACCCGCAACGAGAGTTCCGAGATGCGAGCCTGCGTCTCCAGGCTCCGGCGCAACTCGTCCATATACGAACGTTCCGTAACCAGAGTGACGAGGTACTGCATGCCGATCGCCGTCACAGCGAGCAGCCCAACCAGCGTCAGAATCAGTTTGAAGAAGATCCGAGTCGTCATTCAGGCATTTCAAACCGGTAGCCAAACCCACGAACGGTTTGCAGCCACTGGGGGTCATCAGGCGCTTCTTCGATTTGTTCCCGCAACCGCCGCACGTGAACGTCGACGTTGCGAGGAGTAACATGCCGACCGCGGCCCCAAATCGTCTCCAGCAGTTTCTCGCGGCTAAAGACTTTTCCGGGGTTGGAGAGGAAGAACGCAAGCAGACGAAACTCGGTCGCGGTCAGGGCGATCTGACGGCCATTGACGAAAATCCGGCGGGCGGCCGCATCAATCTCCAAAGGACCTGTGGCCTTGGGCGCCGGAGCCGTCTTTCGGCGAAGGTGCGCTTTGACGCGAGCGACGAGTTCACGCGGGCTGAAGGGCTTCGTGATGTAGTCATCGCCGCCAATCTCCAGACCGAGAACTCGCGCCATTTCCTCACCGCGAGCCGTCAGAAAGAGAATCGGAACTTCAGCCAATGCCGGTCGGGCGCGGATACTTCGGCACAAATCGAAGCCGTCGCCGTCCGGCAACATGACATCAAGAAGGATCAGATCCGGCGAGATGCGCTCGGCGGCGTCCAGAGTGCCCTCGACCTGATTGGTCGTCCGGACTTCGTAACCGGCCCGACTCAGATTGTATTCCAGGAGGCCGCAGAGATCTTCGTCGTCCTCGACAACAAGGATCGTCTTCGCCATGTGAGCCACCCATTATATCCCTGATTCCGGAAGTCGCCTTTTCCTACACGAACTTGCCGCACGATACGCCGCGCCATCCGTTCCGCACAGGTGGCGCGCGTCATCCGGTTGGCCGGAGCCGCGATCAATGAAGGCGTCCACACGCTCGTCGCACGACAAATGCTCACGCATATCGAGGCCCAAGAAGCGAAATCATCGGGATGGGAACTGGCGTATGTCAGCGCGTGATCTCTACAGACTCGACAGCTCTGAGTGCAAAGTTTGTTTCGCCGGCCTTACTCACATCGATGACACAACCGCTCAAATGCTTTTTCGGCATCCTGGAGAACTTCGTCCATGCTCTTCCCCAGGCGACAACGCCAGGGATGTCCGGGAAGGTCACGCCGCACCGCAGTTCACATTCATGAGTGTGTGACCGCGGTTTGAGCAGGTCTCACACCACAGCGACTTTGACGCAATTGATCGGTGGCAGAGAATCAAACAGGCAACTCCATTCCTCCCCGCCGTCTCTCCCGATCCAGAGTTGCCCGGTCGTCGTTCCGAAATACAACGCAGGCACAGCGAGTTCGTCAAACGCCATCGCATCCCGCAGTACCGTGAAGTAACTCTGTCTTCCGGGAAGACCCCTGCCGAGCCGCTGCCACGAGCCACCGCCACTTTCACTGCGCCAGACCGCCGGGGCACCGCCGGGACAGGTGCGCGTGGATGTTTCGAGGGGCATGACGTAAACAGTATCCGGGGCGTGGGGATGCGTGACGATCGGCAACCCGAAATCAGAGGGAAGCCCATCGGCAATCGACCGCCAAGTATGCCCATAGTCGTCGCTGCGCAAAACACCGATGCCAGGACGTTCGGGCCAGCCACCGTGGTTCTGCATGTAAAGTCGCCCGGAAGCGTCCGGATGGCTTGCAATCTTGTGGACGCACTGGCCGAATTCGGGATACGGGTCGGGCAAGAATCCGGCCCCTATGCCTCGATTTGACGCGGCAAACGTTTCACCGCCATCCTCACTCAGGTAATGGCCTCCCGTCGAGATACCGAGATGCATCCGATTCTGGTTGCAGAGGATCGTATGCAAACAGAGACCGCCGCCTCCGGGCTCCCACTGACGGGCGTGCTTGTGGTTACTGATGCCAGGGACCAACTCCCACGAGTCGCCGCCATCGTAACTTCGGAAGAGCGCAGCGGGCTCGACGCCGCACCATAGTTCGGTGCTGTCGTTCCCTGCCTCGAGCGCCCATATGTTCGCAAGAGCGCGCCCGTCCTCTTGAGGAAATGCCGGCGCCGACTGTGTCTCACTGAACTCCTTGCCGATGTCGGTCGAGCGTAGAATCTTCATTCCGAAGAAAGCATTGCAGCTCGACGCATATATGAGCGGCTCATCCCGCAGATCGATCAAAGCCGTGTAGACGGCCACACCTGATCCGAAGGGTCCTCGCAATGAGAAGCTGTCGCGCTTCGTTGCCGACTCAGCTACGAAGAGCCCCTTCTTGGTCCCTATACAGAGAATCACGCGTTCGGACACGTTGAACCTCCTGAAACAGCGGGGAGAACGATAATGACGTCTCCCGGCTGGAGCCTGGTATCAAAGGCCGCCAAATCACGAATGTTGGCGCTGTTCACAAACAGGTTCACGTGGCGGCGAACCGCTCCCGTCTCATCGCAGATCGAGCGATACAGCGAATCGTTGCTTTGCTTAAGCTGAACGAGGGCCATCCCGACGGTGGCAGCCTCGAGTGCAAGCTCCGAGCCGCATCCGGCATAGTTGCACAGCGCCGATGGAATCTGCATCGACACCCTTACGGCCTTCTGGGCGCTTGCCAACGGTCAATGTCCCTTCTTCTCACAGGTCCGCTTCTGCGCTGCGTTCCGCGGCTCAGCACAGATCGAAACAAGTCTCCGTGATCCAGATCATGGGGTGTTCCCTGCATGAGACGGCCCGGAGTCGTCCCTGACAACACCCTTTAGACGGAATAACGGCTAACCGAGAGACGAATCCTAGATTACTTTTACCATGCGAAGATCAGTTATCGTGGTTCGGGCCACACTTCCCTCGGTCGAAGGAGCGGCTCGCTTGTCCCGCCGTATCGGTTATCAAACCGCAATCAGCCCGCAAGATGTCCAATGCCCCTGATTGTCATTGACGGCCTTGTTCGAGGATCTGACGAACATCAGCGTTCTTGGAATGGATACGAATCGTCTCCGAAAAGCTCGTGTCCGGAGAAGCCTTCCCGCATCAGGCCGTAATGAAAATGACCTGGGTCTTGCCGAATGTAGTGACGCACTTCGTGGGCGGCGACCCGCGCCAAGGCACGACCGATTCTCCTTGACGATCGCATGTGACCCATCAGGCCCAAGACCGGCTCGACGAACACCTCCAGGACCGGCATGATACGGCCACTTTCGAGGGCGGCTCGTCCCAGCGCGCTACGTTCCGTGGCGGGACCTGCCTTGCGCAACAGAACATGGATCACTCGATCGGACGCCGCAGCACAGGGCCCTCGTTCAAACGACACGCTCCGGTGATGAAGCAAGCCGCTGAATTCAACGTACATCGAGGCGAGAGTCGGTTGGTTGACGTCGGCAAAGTTGTAGAAACACCCCCGCCATTGCGGTTTGCGGGCCTGCGCATGAGAACCGAGACCCTGGGCCAACAGCGCTGCCAAGGGCAACGTCAACCACAAGCGGCGGCTCCGAGCAAACATCCCCACCCATCCTGTTAACGCAATATTAAAGATATCTTAACACAAACTTAATGATTTGGCTAGTGTCTTCAACCCGGAATAGTAATTACGGAACAGACCACGCCGTGACGTCGGACTCTGCTGGCGCGCGAGCACGAAGTCATGATCGGGAACTGCGCCATCGTGGTTGACCGGATGCGGGTGGCAGGCCGTATCGGCGACACTTGAGGATCGTCGGGCGGATGCCTGAAGCAGTAGCGTGCGGTGTTCAGGCCAAACTTGCCGCTATACGTAATATCACAGTTCATAAGCCGTCACGACCGTCAATGCGATTTGAAAACTCATGCCCTACAACAACCTCTCCCGTGTTCACACCCTCACCTTCGACATCTTCGGAACCGTTCTCGATCTCGCCGGCAGCATCCGCCCCCCGCTCGACACCTTCCTCACCGACCTTGGGGCTACGGTCAAGGGGGACGGATTCTGGGCCGAATGGCGCTTACGCCAACGACTGGAGCAGCACCAGGACACGATCCTCATGCTTGGCCACCGGGGCTATCTCGATTCCGCGGGCCGAGCCCTGGCCTACTGCCTTCGCAAGCACGGCATCGGCTTCCGACAGGACGAAGTCGAGCGCTTCATGCGCGTATTCGAGGAATTGCGTCCCTACGAAGACGCCGTCACGGGGCTGAACCGCCTGGCCGAGCACTACCGTCTCGTCGCTCTCTCGAACGGCAATACCTGGCTTGTGGAGCACCTGGCCGAGAACAACATCAGAGCCGCCTTCGACAGTGTGATCTCGGTCGACCAGGTCGGACGCTTCAAGCCTCATCCCTCGGTCTACCGTTACGCCTCCCAACACCTTGGCTGCGAACCGCCGCAGATCATGATGGTTGCAGCACACTCGTTCGATATCCTCGGCGCACGCGCCTGCGGCTATCGCGGCGCCTTCGTCAATCGCTACGACCTCCCCTACGAGTCATCAACACTTCAGCCCGATCTCGTCGTATCCGACTTCATCGAGCTTGCCGAACAGCTCTCCGATATCCGAAAGTAGGTGCGGAGAGAAATCATGAACGCCCACGCAGCCCGCCTTGTCGCCTTCTCACTCATCGTGATCGCACACCTCGCCGCTGCTCCGCTTTTCGAGCAAACCGATGTATTCACTGCCGGAACCGAGGGCTATCACACCTTCCGCATTCCGACCATCGTCACGGCTCCCGACGGCACGCTTCTTGCCTTCGTCGAGGGCCGCAAAGAGAACCGCCATGACCCCGGCGGCGGCGATATCGACCTCGTCTACAAACGCAGCTCCGACCGGGGCCGTACCTGGTCGGAGGCAATCGTTCTCGACGACCCCGGCACAGGCTGGGGCGCATCGAACCCAACCCCTGTCACCGATCGAGACACCGGCAAGACCTGGCTCATTTACAACCGTTGGCAGCCCGCGCGAGGCACTCGTAATTCCCTTCCCGACACGGATCACAATCAAACCTGGGTGCGGCACAGCTCCGACAACGGCAAGACTTGGTCGGACGCTATCGACCTCACGAGAACCGCACGGGACTACGAAAACTGGGGCGCCAACTTCATCGGCCCCGGAGGAGCTATCCAGGCCGCGAACGGCCGCTTGGTCGTACCGTCGGCACGGCGACCCGACTACTACTACCTCACAATCTCCATCGGAGGCTTCGAGGGCGAAACCAGCTTGATGCGAGCCTATGCCCTTTACAGCGACGATCACGGGGCGACCTGGCAGCGGGGACAACTGGTCAAAGCCCAAACGAACGAGAACCAATTCGTCGAGCTCGCCGACGGCGTCATCATGATGGATGCCCGGCAGGGCGCAGGCGATCATCGCTGGCTCATGTTGAGCAAGGACGGCGGCGAGACATGGACCGACCCGGCTCCCGGACAAACCGTCACCGCAGTAGCCACTTCGATCGAACGCTTCACGAGCAAATCCGCCGGTGATGACCGCGACCGTATCTTGTGGACCGCCCCGAAAGGCCCCGGGCGCAAACACCTTGTCATCCGCGTCAGCTACGACGAAGCCCAGACGTTCCGCAACGAAAAGACCATCTACGGCGGTCTCGCCGCATACTCCGACATCTCCATCCTTGACGACAAGACCGTTGGAGTCATCTGGGAGCGCGGCGTCAGCGAGAACTACCAGTTCGTCACCTTCACCCGCCTGAACCGCGACTACCTGGAGGCCGGACCTCATTAGTTGATCCGGCTCCAGAAAGGCAGCAGGCTTCGGCAGGACAGGCCTTCGCAACTTCGTCCGGAAGCGCACCGCGAGCCAATACCCGTTACCGTTCCGGACGGTTTCCGCGACCCCGCAGAGATCATGATCAACGCAATCCAGGACGTTCCCCTTGCTCATCAGAGGTTCATTTGGCGGCAGCCCGAGCGGAAGCGGCCCGGAGGGCGACGGGAGCCGCGGCGAACGCTGCGCTTCGCGCATTTTCCTTGGGCAAACGGGATTCTGCACACTTTTACGGGATTGGCCAGCTAGCGGCGCTCGTCGTGAGGCCCATCGAGAACGGCTGACGGTGCGCTGACCCTGGCCCAGTGGCATTATTTTTTGCCGGGTAATGGCGGGAAATAGCGGGAAATGGTGGGCAGGGAAGCCGTGACTTGCCGGCGGGCGCGTCGGTCCGGCGATGGTTTCTGGCGGCGCCACTCTTGCGCACTGATGGCAAACCGATAAAAGGCCGTGATTCGTGTCTCATGACCCGCTCGCCTGCCTGCAGCAGGCAGGCGCTTTGCTTCCCCAGGTGGGGAGAAATGCAGGCCAGGATTTCTGCTTCACAGTCCTCATGCTAAACAGGCCGGGGCAGCAAAAAAAGACTGAAGGGCTTCAGTACCAAAAACCCCGTGTTTCGTGTCTCATGTCTCGTGATTCGTGACCCACACGGACTCCGCCTCGCCACTTGGTGAGAAGGGCAGGTCAGTTCACTAGGGGAACATCTCCCACTGCTCTGCGACCCCGGAAGAGAACATCGACAGGGCGCACAAGGAACGTGTCGTGATCGATACCTCGCCGTGTCGATCGTCCCCCTCCGGTGGGAGCGGCACGCCGCCTATTACCGAGACATCCTCTCTTCGACAGGCACGACCGGCAGGGTGGTGAAGATGCGGTTGGCGGCATCCACCTCGACCGCCAATCCCGTGAACCTTTTTTCCTCCGCGCCCTCCACCGGCGCCGTGCAGCGCACCGTTCCCACGAAGTCCGTCGTGTCGGTCTCGGGGAACTCGTTTTCGAGGAACCACGACGTCTGCCCGTTGGGCTCCAGAGAAATCGTCGTCTCCTCCAATACCGCGCCTCCGCTCATCAAGTGGCACGTCAGCTTCATCGCTTCCCCTCCCAGGTTGCGCAGCGCCGCCGCCGTCCGGACCCCTCCCTGCTTCCGCCGCGCCGGGAACAGCGCGTCCCGCACCGCCCTCCAGAGTTCCCGGCATAGGGGATTTTTTCGCTGGAGTGTTTTTTTTGGACCGGGTTTTGTACGTCGAAATAAGCGAAACCGCACGAGAAACGAAAACCGGACAGGCTGGTTGAGAATAGTGTGATCCGCTCTTTGCAGAGAGTTTTCACTCCAGAATGATCGTGTCAATCGCATTCATTTTCACGTCAGCGTGACCTGTGGAGCGAATGGTTCGTCATAATCAGAAGACATGCCCTTATTCCACCGGCGGCTGTTGACATCGATTTGGATTTTGTGTGCGACTCTGATCGCCTTGAGCGGTCCCGGAGCCCAGGCTCAGAAAGTCGAGGCGCAGGTTCACGTTCTCGACAACGGCATGAAGTTTCTGCTTCTGCCGCGTGAGGGCGACCCGAACGTCTCGGCCGGCTGGGTGGCCAAAGTGGGGTCGGTGAACGAGCGTCCGGGCTTGACGGGCGTGGCACACCTCTTCGAGCACATGATGTTCAAAGGGACGCACACGATCGGAACGAAGGATATCGACCGCGACCTCGAAATCATCAGCCAGCTCGATGCGCTGAGAGCGCAGGTCCGAGACGAGGAAGAGACGTTGATCGAACAGCATCGCCGGGGGTTGATCGACAACCCCAAGGACCCCGCAAGCCGGTCGGACGAACACAACCGGCTTCTGGGCGAGTTCGGCAGATTGCTCACGGAACAGCGCGAGTTGATCATCAAAGACCAATTCGACCGGATCTACACACTGCAAGGAGCTTCGGGCTTGAACGCATTCACGTCGCACGACCTGACGCTCTACATGATCAACGTACCGGCGAACAAACTGGAGCTCTGGTTCTGGATGGAGTCCGACCGACTCTCGAACCCGGTCTTTCGAGAGTTCTACAGCGAGCGGGACGTCGTTCAGGAAGAGCGCCGACTGCGCGTTGAATCGAGGCCGACCGGCAAGCTCGACGAGCAGTTCGAGACGCTCTTCTGGCAGTCGTCGCCCTACCACTGGCCGGTGATCGGCTGGCAGAGCGACCTGGACGGCCTGACCCGAGACGAAGCGCTGGAGTTCTTTAGCACCTATTACGCGCCGAACAATCTCACGGTGGCGCTGGTCGGGGATTTCGACCCCGAGCAAGCGGTGTCATGGGCGGAGAAATATTTCGGCCGTCTGAAGCGGGGCGGGAGCGAGCCGGAGCCGGTCCGCACCTGGGAGATCGAGCAGCAGGCCGAAACGCGAATGACGGGCTACGCAGACACCCGCCCCACGGTACGTGTCCGCTTCCACACCGTGGCAGACGCCCATCGGGAAGAGCCGGCTCTGCTGGTATTGTCGAGCTTGTTAAACGGACGGACGGGACGGCTTTACAAGTCACTCGTTCTCGAGCAAAAGGTCGCCACGAACGCCGGCGCGGCTGTGAACGGCATGAAGTATGACGGCTACTTCGAGTTGTCGGGCATCGCGGCGGAGGGCCACACTCCGGAAGATGTCGAGCAGGCGCTCTATCAAGAGATGAAGGTGCTCCAGGAGCAACTCGTCGGGGACCGGGAGCTGCGGAAGGTCAAGAACCAGCAACTCGCAAGCGACTTCCGGCGACTGCGGTCGAAGACGAACCTGATGATTCAGCTTCTGATCTACGAAGCTCTTGGAGATTGGGAGAACATCAACAAGTTTTCCGATCGCATTCAAGCCGTCACGGCGGAGGATGTCCGCGCCGTCGCAAGAAAGTATTTCAAACCGGAAAACCGCAATGTCGGCATCTACCACACCAAGGAAGGTGCGAAGGGACGGCGAGGCCGCGACGGCCCGCGACCCGGGGGACGGCCCGGAGCAGGAGGTGGACCATGAGACGTCGCGAATGGATGAAGGCCGTCGCCGGCACATTGCTTGCGCCCGCCGCCTGGGCAGCGGAAGAAGGCATTCCGGCTCACCCAAACGACCTGGAGTTCCCCAAGCTCAGCTACGACCCGCCCAAGCCCACCGACTACCGGCATGAATTGCCGGGGGGGACGGTCGCATACGTCGTGGAGGACCACCAGCTTCCACTGATCGACATTTCGGTGACGATCCGGACGGGCGGCTATCTGGTCCCACGGGAGAAAGCGGGGCTGGCCTCCTTCACCGGCTCACAGATACGCGCAGGAGGAACCAAGACGATCCCGGCACACGAGTTCGATGAGCAGGCCGCGTTCCTGGCTTCGAGAATCAGCAGCAATATCGGCGGCACTTCGGCAACGGCGGCATTGAACTGCATCACGCAAAACCTGCAACCGACACTGAAGCTCTTCTTCGACATGCTCAAGAATCCTGGTTTCGATCCGGAGCGGTTCCGGCTCGAGGCCGCACGCCGCCTGCAGGCGATGCAGCGCCGCAACGACCGCGCTCAGGGTGTCGAACGGCGGGAGTTCGCGCGCCTGATGCGGGGAGACGAACACTACTCGACGTGGCAGACGACCAAGGCCTCGGTCGAAGGCGTCACCGTCGATGCCATGCGGGAGTTCCACGCGAGCTACTACCACCCAGGTTCGATGATCTTCGCGGTCGCAGGCGACGTTGAGACAATAGAGATCCTGGAACAACTCGGCGGCGAGCTGACGGAAGGCTGGCCCACGCAGTCGAAGCCGAAAGTCGCTGCCGTGCCGGTACCCAAACACGAGCCTTCGGCGGGCGTATACATGGTCGACAAACCGGAGTTGAACCAGTCACGGGTCGCGATGGGGCACCTCGGCATCCGGCGGGACGACCCCGACCGCATCGCAATCGGCATCATGGACCATATTCTGGGTTCCAGCGGTTTTACGTCACGGATCATGATGCGCGTGCGTTCGGATGAGGGATTGGCCTACAGCGCAGGGAGCAGCTTCCGGCCCGGCATCTACTATCCGGGTACGTTTCGGGCCGGGTTCCAATCGATGAACGCGCGCTGCGCGCAGGCGGCGACGATCGTCCTGGAGGAGCTGGCACGTATTCGGGAAGAGAAAGTGACCGAGGAAGAGCTGGCGACGGCCAAAAACGCCTCGATCGAAACCTTTCCGCGCTTCTTTGCAACGGCGGGTGCCGTAGCGCGCACCTTCGCGTCGGACGAGTACACGGACCGGGAAGAGGGATACTGGGACAAGTATCGTGACCGCATCGCCGCCGTGACCCGGGATGACGTGCTGCGCGTGGCCCAAAAGCACTTGCATCCGGACAAGCTGGCGATTCTGGGCGTGGGAAACGTTCAAGAGATGCTGGCGGGCAACCCCGACCATCCGGACTACCAGTTCTCGAAGCTGGCCGTGGGGAGCGAGATCCAGAGGATTCCGCTGCCGGACCCACTGACGATGGAGTACCCGGACACCTGAGATCGGGAAAAGCCGTGTCTCGTGTCTCGTGAAAATCCTAAAGGCCGTGTTCCCGGCACCAGGGGCTTGCACTTCGTCCTGACGGCCCTCTCACACACTTCGTCCCGCCACGCGGCGAGAAACGCAGGTCAACAGAGCTGATTTGGATCGGGGCTGCCACTTCTTGGTTACAGCGTCGGTGAGGATGCGACGCCAAGCAGCTACGCGGCTCGAAGCCGCTCCAGCAAAGCGATGGCCTTGAGGATATCGCCGCGTTGCTCCTCGCCGGTAATCTCACGCTCAATCGTCAGCGGACCCGTATAGCCCACGGCCTTGAGCTTGGCCACGTATTCAGCCATCCCCACGTCGCCTTCGCCCAGAGGCGTCTCTGCACCGAAGACTCCTTCTTCCTTTGGCCATGTCCCGTCCTTGCAGTGCACCGAGACGAGCCAGGGGTGGACGACATCGAGTGCGGCCAACGGCTCGCCCGAGCCGTAGAGAATCATGTTCGCCGGATCGAAGTTGACCTTGAGATTGGGGCGGTCGACATCACTGATGAATTCGCGCAGCACGACCGCGGGCTCCTGGCCCGTTTCGAGTGCAAACGTCTGTCCGTTCACTGAGCAGTAGTCGCAGAGCCTCCGCATCATGCCGCGAACCGCAACGTAGTCGGGGTTGCCGTGATCCTCCGGTACGAAGCCAATATGAGCGGCGATGCCGGGGACGCCGAGGAAATGGGCGAAGTCGCTAATCTCGCGCGTGCGCTGCTCGCGTTCCTCGCGCGTGCTTGCGGGGATGTATCCGACGGTCTTCTCCACCGTCGGAATGTCGGCGTAGCTCTCGCCGTCGAATGAAGCAAACACCGTGTTCAGGGTAATTCCGGAGGACTCGAGAGCGGCCTTCCATGCGGCCGATCCGTCATGACCGATGTCAGCCTGTCCGTGGACGCCGAGTTGGCCGCAACTCACGCCGAGGCTCTTGACCATGGCCGTGATCTCGGCCGGGGAGGCGTCCACTCCCAGAACGCCGCCTGTCCAAAACATGACGCCGACCTGTAAAGGTTCCCATTCCGCCATTGAAGTATCTCCCGTGTAAATAAAGTCGTTGGATGCGGGGCTCCGCGCCCGCCGTGCTCAAACCGTGATGGGCACACCGCCCCGCTCGCGCGAAGTCCGCATCGCCAAAGTCATACGCGTCGCCAACGCCGACTCCTCAGGCGGACATCGTTCCGGCGGCGAGCCCGCCTCGCAGGCATCCGCGAAGGCGCATAGCTGTCCGACGAAGCCGTCCTGTTCAGAGAGCTTCGGCTCTTCCGAAGAGCCGTCGCCCTTGTAGAGAGTCAGCCGCCGCAATCCAGAGTGGAAGTCAAGCGTACCACCCTCGCAAACGAACGAAAACTCCATCGAGAACGGGTAGCTCTGCGGATGGTGCCAGCCGCCGGAAATCACGACCGATTGAGGGGACTCATACTCCAACTCGGCTTCTACCACGTCGATCCCCCTGGCCATCTCCTCAACTCCCCGTGCCTTGACGGAAGCAGGCTTGCCGAACAGGTGGAGTGCGAAGTCGAAGTCGTGAATCAGCAAGTCGAACACGCCGCCGCCGCTGCGGGACCGGTCGTGCATCCATTTGCCCCATCCCGGGGCGGCACACTTGCGTCGAAAGAAAGCCGCCTTCAGAGGTCCGATCCCGCCAGAAGCAATGATCTCGCGAGCCCGCGCGTAATCCGGCCAAAAGCGCAACACCTGCGCCACCATCAAGACACGGCCATGCCTGCGAGCTGCCTCGACCATCCGGTCGCACTCCTCAGCGGTGAGCGCCATGGGTTTCTCGACGAGGACATGCTTGCCGGCCTGCAGCGCCTTGAGCGCGAGCGGCGCGTGAAGATCGGAAGGGACGCAGAGATCCACGGCCTCGACGTTGGAGTCGGCAAGCATCTCTTCGACCGTTGCGTAGCGTGCTGCCGCTCCGAAGTCCATCGCTTCGCCGGGGCGGTCGAGATTGCCCTGAATCGCGCTCAGATCTCCGGATCGCTTCTTTTCATCGCTGCTCGCCACGGCCGTGATCTCGGCGTTGGGGACGCTCTGGTAGGCTTGCAGATGCGTGCTCCCCATAAAACCCAGTCCGGCGATACCGATCTTCACGCGTTGATCTCCCTCCCAACGTCGAACGGGGCCGTCTGGCCGCGGTCCGACGCGACAACATTATCGAGATACCGGCGGCTGAATGTAAAGGTCGCAAAGCCGTGTTTCGTGTCTCGTGTTTCGTGAAAACCATTAGCGGGGGCTTGGTTTGCTCCAGGAAGAAATGTCTGACGGCCGGTGAACCGTAAAGGAGGAGATCACCCGGATCGGAGGTCCTCCTCACTCCGCGCCGAGGATGAGCAGTAGCCCGCCGCGCATTCCTTCGTACCACGGGACTTTTGCCACGGACTGCTAAACGGGGCAAGAGAGGCCGGCCTACCGAGCGCTGACCTTCTTCGTCTTATGCAAGCCCATAATCACACCGGCGCCCAGCGACAGCAGCCTCTCAGCGGTCTCTTCTCCCACCGCGGCGGGGGTCGTTGTGCTGCCCTCGACAACCCGGCAGAAGGAACGGCGGCCATCTTGAGATACGACCATTGCGGAAAGCCGGAGCCGGTCGCCCCGGATGCTGGCATAGCCACCCAGCGGCACTTGACATCCGCCACTGAGAGCTTCCAGCAAGCTCCGCTCGGCAGTAACCGCAGCGCGTGTCTCCTGGTGATTCAACGGAGCGATGATTTCCCGCATTCCCTTGTCCCTGGCGCGCACCTGAATGCCGATCGCGCCCTGTCCGATCGCAGGGTACATCACGTTCGGCTCGAGCGTTTCCGCAATTCTCTCTTCAAGCCCAAGCCGCAGTAACCCAGCCGCCGCGAGAATCAAACCCTCATAGCGTCCTTCGTCCAATTTCTTGAGACGCGTATCGACATTGCCGCGAATCTCCTCCACGATCAACTTGGGCCGCAGGCGGCGGAACTGAGCGGCGCGCCGCAGAGAACTGGTTCCGATCCGGGCGCCTTCGCTGAATCCCTTGAGCTCGCCACCGACCAGGGCGTCACGCGCGTCACCCCTTTCCGGCACGGCGCCAAGAACCAGCCGGCGATCCGATTTCGTGGGGAGATCCTTCAGGCTGTGCACCGCGATATCGATGTGGCGCTTGATCAACGCCTCGTCGACTTCCTTCGTGAAAACGCCCTTGACGCCGGTGGTGGAGACCAACTTCACAAAAGCCCGCGCGCCCAACTTGTCACCGGTAGTCTTGATCACTTTGATGCGTGAAGACACGCCCAGTGCTTCAAGCTGGTCGGAGACCCACTGGGCTTGCCACATGGCGAGTGGGGAACCACGGGTTCCAATGACAACCGGTTTCATTTGTGCAGATTGAAAGCGCGTTTGACGAACTCGACGAAGTGCAATCCATCAGGATGGCTCGCCAACCGCTTCATTTGAGAAATGGGAGAATGGGCGATCTTGTTGATCATGCCGCGAGTCAGGGCCTCAATGGCTTCCTCCTGTTGCGGTGTAAGTGATCCGAGTTTCGAACGATGCCGTTCCAGCTCGGCACGCCGCAGACGCTCGAGCCTGTCCTGCAAGGACACGATGGTTGGCGCAACCTGATGCGTCTTGATCCGCTGCATCAGCTTCGCAACTTCCTCCTCGACGATTCTCTCGGCCTGCTCGGCCTCGCTCTTGCGTTGCTCGAGATTGGCATCGGCGACATGCTGCAAGTCGTCAATGTCGTAGACAAAGATGTTGTCGATCGCATTGATCGCCGGATCGATGTCGCGCGGCACGGCAATATCGATCAGGAAGATCGGCCGCTGCCTGCGGGCTGCGATCATTCCCTCAGCCGCCTGTTTCGTGAGGATGAAGTTGGGCGCGCCGGTCGAAGTGATCACAATATCGACGTGCGTCAGCCATTCCAGGAGCCGGCTGAACTCGACCGCCTGGCCATCAAACACCCTGGCCATGTCGACGGCGCGCTCGTGGGTACGGTTCGTGACGTAGATCTTGCCGCCACCGGCCCCGCGCAGGTGCTTGGCAGCCAGTTCCGACATCTCTCCGGCACCGATGACTAAAATGGATCGGCCGTTGAGGTCTCCGAAAATCTTGCGCGCCAACTCTACGGCCACGTTGCTGACCGACACCGCCATCTGACCGATGCCTGTTTCGTTGCGCACACGCCTTGCTACCCGAAAGGCGTGATTCAAGACGAAGTCCAGCTCACCCTGAATCGTTCCCGCCTGCTTCGCGCTCGCGTAGGCGTCTTTGATCTGGCCCAGAATCTGCGGCTCGCCGAGAACCATCGAATCCAGGCTGCATGCGACACGGAAAATGTGCCGCACCGCATCCTGGTCGACATAGCGGTAGAAGTAGGACTTGACCTCGTCAAGAAGCTCGCGATGTTCAGAACCGAGAAACGACAGAATCTGTTCAGTCGAGTCCGAGCCCGCTTCGGAACCCACGACCAGTTCCACCCGATTGCAAGTTGACAGAATCAGAGCTTCAGAGACACCGGGCCGCTCCGCCAAGGCCGCCAGTCGCTCGACTGTCGCTGCCTCCGCCACGGCGAAGCGTTCCCGCACCTCGACGGGGGCGGTCTTGTGACTGAGGCCCACCAGAAGGACACTCATGGCCGCATGAAAGAATGAACGCCGCTATTGACGATCCAGGTGAGAGCGGCTGAACAGAACCCCACGATCGAGAAGTACGCCGCCTTGCGTCCTCTCCAGCCAATCGCCAACCGGCTGAAGACCATCGCGAGGTAAATCGCCCACGTAACGAACGCCAGAGCAATCGTCGGATCCACGATCCAGTTTGCACCCCACTCGACGAAAGCCCAGAAGCTCCCTGAGATCAGCCCCAATGTCACCAGAACGAAGCCGACCGCCAGGGTTCGATAGGCGAGGTCGTCCAGGGCGCCGAGCGGCGGTAACCAGTAGTAGAAGACCCTTGGTCTTTTCGATTTAAGTTCCTTTTCTTGAATAAGATACATCACGCCGGCGACGAAGGTCAGTGTCAGGGCGGCGTAACCTAGCAGCACCAGCAAAACGTGCATCGTCAGCCACATGCGCCCCAGAGTGTACCCTTCGGGTGGGTCGACGGCTGTTCCGAGGCTGGCTACCATGGTCAGCAAGAACACTGTAGGGAACACGAAAACAGCCAGGCTTTCGTACTTGTATCGCCAGTAGACCAGCAGAAACGCACAGGTTACGAGAAATCCCACCAACGAGGCCATCTGATGCAGGGTGTGGACCGGGAACCTGCCCTGCGCCATGGCCTGATCGACGATCGAGACCAGATGGAACACCGCTCCGAGCGAGATCGAACCCAAAGCCAGCTTGAAAAGCCGCTGGCGCCGCTTGACCACCGTTACGAGGGCGTGCCAAAGACCGAGCGAATAGAGCAGCAGCGTCACACGGAGCCAAAAGACACTCGATTCGCCCATGACCAGTCATTATACGGGATCGTCGTAAGCCCTTCTGTTTTCAGCGGTTTCGCAATGCTGACGATCTTTTGACTCTTCCGATTTGAAACCCGGTCCGCCTTGGGCGACACTGACCTGAAACATCCTCCTGATCAAGCGATGTTGATACCGGCCCGGATGTTTTCAGCTTGAATGATCCGCGCACGGGCGGAGGAAAAACCAGCCTGCCTTTCTCAGCACATGACGGCCGGAGCACGCGATACAAAGGCCGGGATTCGTGGCTCGTGATTCGTGAAAACCATGGGAGGGGGCCTGGTTCACTCCAGAAGAAATGTCTGACGGCCAGTGAACCGGAAAGGCCGTGTTTCGTGACCCGAGGGGTGAAGGAGGCGATTTGGCAAGTACGCCTGCGCGCGCCTTTTTCCTCCGCCCGGCGCGCGCCTCGTCCTGACGGCCCTCTCACGCACTTCAGCTCGCCGCGTGGTGAGAAATGCAGGCCAGTCAATAAGAGCAATCACAGATTGGCGACCCTTCCCACGGCCATGTCGGCCGCGGTCTTGCCATCGTCGGACTTAAGGCCGGCATCTGCCCCAGCCTCGAGAAGGGCATCAACCATTGCTTGATCGCCATTCATCGCGGCGGCATGCAGAGCTGTCCAGCCTCCGTGCTGTCGAGCGTTGACGCAGGCTCCATTGTCGAGAAGCAATTTGACGATATCGAGATTCCGGCCCGCCGCAGCACTGTGGATCGGGGCTACGGCCATGGGGTTGTCAGCAATCGCATTGACATCCGCAGCCCCCCGAATCAGAAGCTGCGAACAATGGTAGTGTCCAAAAAAGCAAGACAGATGGAGAGGCGTGAAGCCGTCGGGCGAACAAGCTGCAATTTCAGCAGGGTCTTCGTCAACCAACATTGCCATCAGCTCGCGTTTGCCAAGAGCAGCGGCCTCGAATAAATCCAGAGGCGGGTTCGTTGCCAGCAGAATGCTCAGCACCTCGTTCCGGCGGTAGTACACCGCCTGCATCACGACGGAGACACCCTTCTCGTCACGGGCCGAGGCTAACCGGGGATCTTTCCGGACAAGGTCACGGACAAGAGGGGCGTCGCCGTCTTTGACGGCTTGTACGATTTGCTCTGCGGGCTGCACGGCGTCTGCAGATCAGTTCAGTCGGGCGATCTCGTCGCGAAGATAGGCGATGGATTCGTTGACCATCTTCTCTGCGCCCGGCGTAAAGTCGAAGACTTCCATCGAGACCCAGCCGTCGAACTTGCGATCTTTCGCGATCTGCAGGACGGGCTTAACGTCGTAACCGCCGCCGGGTCGCACGTACGAACCATCCAGCTCGTTGATGTGGATATGCCGGATGAAATCCCAGTACTTCTCGACCAGTTCGGCGTGGGGTGTTGTCTCCTCAATCGCGTTGTGGCTGTCGAACATGCTTCGTACGGAAGGGCTGTTCACTTCGCGGACCACCTTGATCGCTTCATCGAGTGATCCGATCACATCACACTGCTCGCTGGGAAGGGCTTCAACGAGCAGGGTGACGCCCAAGTCTTCGAGGTGCCCGGTGATCGAGCGCACGCCATCGATGAAATGAGCCGTCGCCTGCTGCGGTGAGAGGCCGCCGATAGTCTTACGCTGTATGGGTGAACCGAAAACCATCACTCCACCGCTGTCACCGTGGCGCAGGTCGGCGCAAAGATCGACGAGGCGGCGGACGAAATCCCAACTGTGTTTCCGCATAGCTTCGTCGGGGGTCGTGACGTGAAGGCCGGTCGGGCCAACGGTCAGCCAGTGCAGCCCGACGAACTCGAGCCCCTCGGACTGAATGATATTGCGCACTTCCTTCCGTCTTTCGGCCGGCAGGGTCGTAGCGTCGTTCCGCAGCGTGAACGGGGCGATCTCGATACCCTGCCAGCCAGCCTTCTTCAGAGAACGACACGAGGCCGCAAAGTCAGTCTTCTCGTAAAGCTCGTTGCAGACGGCGAGTTTGAAGGCGTATTCGGACATGGCGGGTCAATGGTTCCCAGGCAGCAAGAAAGATCGGGGGGCGCAGGACGGACTCAGCGGCGCTTCGCCGCCCGCTCATGAATCCCGGGGCATGGCATGCCCTCCGGCTCAGTTACCCCTTGGCGGCGGCGTAGCGGCCGGCGACCTCGTCCCAGTTGACAACGTTCCACCAGGCCGCGATGTAGTCCGGACGCCGGTTCTGATAGTGCAGATAGTAGGCGTGTTCCCAGACATCGAGCCCGAGAACGGGCGTGTTGCCGTGGGTCAGAGGGTTGTCCTGGTTGGGGGTCGACTCGACGACGAGGTTCCCGCCGCCGTCAACGGAAAGCCAAGCCCAGCCGCTTCCGAAGCGTGCGGCGCCGGCCGCGGCGAATTTCTGCTTGAAGCTGTCAAAGTTGCCGAAAGCGGAATCGATGGCGGAGCCGAGGCCGCCGCCGGGTTCGCCTCCTCCGCCGTTCTTCATCAGCTGCCAGAACAGCGAGTGGTTGGCGTGGCCGCCGCCGTTGTTGCGAACGGCGGTGCGGATGGCTTCCGGCACCGAGTCCAAATCACGCACAAGATCGTCGATGGATTTCGCGGCCAAGTCGGCATGGCCGGCGATCGCATCGTTGAGCTTCGTCACATAGGTGTTGTGGTGCTTGCCATGATGGATTTCCATCGTCCTGGCATCGATGTGAGGTTCCAGTGCGTCGAAAGCATAGGGCAAAGCGGGCAGCGTATAGGCCATGAATCTCTCCTGAGTTGGTTGAGCCTGTCGGGGAATGGCATCGATGACCGCACTCCGTCTCGGAGGCCTGACGGCACCTCCGCCGTCCCGGAGCACAGGCGTCTCATCGTGGCCGCGACCCAACCCACCGGCCACGGCAAAGATTTCTATCTTAGCACCTGGTTCATCAACAAGCCGTTTCGAAGGAGAAAACTTGAAAACCTACAGGAAGTAACTTCCTGGTCCCGGAAATCGCCATTTCCGCACAGGCCAGTCCGCTTTTTGCTAGACTCGGGATGGTCAATTCCGGTTTAAGGACTCGACATGGAATCCACGAACCTACCCTGGCAACGCTCCTTCAGCGTGAGCCCGACCGTTCCCCACGAGAACCAACCGGAACCACCAGGGCCTCAACTTGAACCGGCGGCTCCGCCTCCCTCGTCTTCTCGTCCCGGCAGGCTGCTCAGCGGCGTCATCCTTGTCGTTCTGGGGGCCATCGGGCTGGGTGTATGGTCGCAACGCGAGCAGATTTTCTCGGCCGGGTCAGGAGCCGAGGTTCAGACGATCCCAACCGCGAAAGCAGAAGTCAAGAGCTTCCGGCAGTCGCTTCGCGCAAGCGGAACCATTGCAGCGAAGCGTTTCGCGGCGATCCGTGCGCCCCGCATGCGTGGCGGCAGCGAAGGCCGCCGTCAGCAAACACTGATGAAACTTGCTCCGGCGGGCGAAACCATCCAGGCGGGGACGGTGGTTGCCGAGTTCGAGAATCGCTGGCTCGAGGACCATATCGATGACGTGAGGTCGACTCTCGCACAGGCCAAGTCGACTGTCGAGAAACGCCGCGCGGAGATCATGATTGCGACAGAGACCGAGCAACAGAGCGTGCGAGTCTCGCAGGCGGATCTCGACAAGGCAAAGCTCGATCTGCGAACGGCTGAAGTACGCTCCGAAATCGAAGCTGAAAAGCTCAAGCTGGCAGTGGAGGAAGCCGAAGCCACGCTGACGCAGCTTACCCAGGAAGTGAAGCTCCAGCAGGAGGTTCACGCCGCGGATATACGCGGCTTGGAACTCGAGGTCGAGAAGCATCAGCTTCACGTCGACCGCCACATGCGCGATTTGGAGCGGCTCAAAATGCCGAGCCCTGTCGACGGGCTCGTGGTGATGGAGTCGCTCTATAGAGGGGGCGGTCAAACTGAGCAGGTCCAGGTGGGCGACCAAGTCAATCCAGGAACGTTCTTCATGCGCGTCGTCGATCTTTCCGCCATGATCGTGAGTGGTGTCGTAAACCAGGTCGACAGCCAACTGGTTCGAATGGGGCAGAAAGCCGAGGTCCGGCTGGATGCCTATCCCGAGCTCGTTCTACCAGGCAAAGTCACATCGATCAGCGCGATGGCAAGCAGCTCGAGTACGGGTTTCCGCTGGCGCAGCGGCCGTGACAACTACGTCAAGATGGTGTCTGTGGAAATTTCCATCGACGCGGAAGACGAGCGTGTCATTCCGGACCTTTCCGGCAGCGCCGATATTCTACTCGCGCAGCATGAAGACGCGCTTGTCATCCCCCGCGCCGCGATCCAAAAGCAACAAGATCGGTCGATCGTGATGGTCCGTCAGGGCGAGGGGTTCATCACCCGCGAGATCGAGATCGGGCCGGCGAGCCCCACGGAAGCGGTGATCCTTGCCGGCCTCAACCCCGGCGACGAGGTCGCCCTGGCGTCCGTTCCCCAGGCTTGACCCCGGGCTCATTACGATCAGGGATCTCCCTCGCAGGGAGATCGAGGCCGGAAGCGGTCTGTCGAATCGGCCGATCAAACACAATCGGCTCTCCTGCCTCCGCCTCCTGAACGGAGGCTACTATCGGAGCGGTTGCGCGCTCTGACCGTCTCCTGTTCCGGCCGGCCGCTCGAGACATCGCAAACTCGATCGAATACAACTGTAGACGCGGCTTACGGGTAGCCCGACAACGTTGAAATAGCAACCTTCAATGCGCTGAACGAACTTTGACGCGGCCCCCTGAATGCCGTAAGCACCGGCCTTGTCGAGGGGCTCGCCCGTGGCTGCGTAGTCGGCGATTTCCAGGTCGTCCAAGTCCCGGAAGTAGACAACGGTCTCTTCGACGTCTGCCCGTGCAACGGTCCCGTTGAAGAGGGCGATGCCTGTCAGCACTCGATGAGTGCGTCCGGAAAGCAATCGAAGCATCCGCCGGGCCTCGTCTTCATCAGCCGGCTTGCCGAGGATCGTCTTGTCGATGACGACGACCGTATCCGCACCGAGAACAAGCTCACTATCCCGCCAGACAGCCCGCGCTTTTTCTTCGGCGAGCCGCTTTACGAATGCCTCCGGCGGCTCATCCGGGAGGTGAGCTTCGATCACGTCAGCGGGCCGCGCGATGAACGGAATACCCGCGGAGCGCAGGATCTGCCGGCGGCGCGGAGACGCCGACGCGAGCACAAGCTGCATGCACTGAGCTTAGCGGAGATACGGCGATCGGCGATATCGGTTGCAGGGCCGATCGCGAAAGGTGTGGGGATGCGAGGCGGAGAGAATGGCAGGCTAGTTTTTCCTCCGCTCGTGTGCGGATCATTCAAGCAAGAAACATCCGGATGAGTGTCAACCCGGCTTGATAAACAGGATGTTTCAGGTCAGATTGAGCGCGGAACGTGCAAGGAGGTCATGCAAGAGTGGCCGGTTTTTCGATTTACTTGCTGCCCAATGGCAACTGACCTCTGAATCGGGCAGCCTTATCCCATACTCCGCCTCACTGCGTCGCAAGCAAGGACGGCAATGGAGACAGAGGCGAAGCGACCGGGAACCCCGAGGCTAACCTGCATTTCTCACCACCCGACGGTCGAAGCACGCGATAAAAAGGCCGTGTTTCGTGCCTCGTGATTCGTGAAAACCATGAGCGGGGACCTGGTTCGCTCCCGAAGAAATGTCTGACGGCCGGTGAACCGGAAAAGCCGTGTTTCGTGACCCGAGGGGTGAAGGAGGCGATTTGGCAAGTACGCCTGCACGCGCCTTTTTCCTCCGCCCGGCTCGCGCCTCGTCCTGACGGCCCTCTCACTCACTTCACCTCGCCTCGTGGTGAGACATGCAGGCTAACCGAAGTCCAGAATGTCACGTCCCGCGGCGATGGTGGCCCTCACCACGGCAGAAATCGCAATGCCGGACGAAAACCTGGGCGGCTCTTCTGTTCGGTGGACGTCGATGCGAAACGAAACAGGCAGAGAAACAGCCTCATCGCTGAATTAAGGGATTTCTGGTGTGCATGCGTATTTGTGGATTGGCGGAAGCTAGTGGGAGTCGAACCCACTTTTGCCGCAGAACGACAAACAACGGTTTTGAAGACCGCGCCCGGCACCGGCCGAGTCTAGCTTCCTCGGATAACTAAGTTTCGGGTCTCCTGTTTCTTGATGGTTGGGGTTGCGGATCGCCTGGCCCCAGTCTACGGCAGAGCTGGCCTGCATTTCCCGTTGCCAGCGCTGAAATACGCAAATGTGGGCGTGACAGCTTCATTCCGACAGGTAATGAAGCGGCGCCGCTCCTGCATGGCACGGAGCCGGCACCACCAACTCGAGATCACTTTGTCGATTGTAGTACTGCCCGCGAAACTCCGAGCCCTGACCTGCATTTCTCACCACATGACGGCCAAAGCACGCGATAAAAAGGCCGTGATTCGTGTCTCGTGTCTCGTGTTTCGTAAAAACCATGGGCGGGAGCCTGGTTCGCTCCAGAAAGAAATGTCTGACGGCCGGTGAACCGTAGAGGCCGTATTTCGTGATCCGAGGGGTGAAGGAGGCGATTTGTCAAGTACGCCTGTGCGCGTTAAGCGGCTCGCGCCTCGTCCTGACGGCCCTCTCACGCACTTCGCCTCTCCATGTGGTGAAAAAAGCAGGCTAAACTCGCCGGAAGACCCGGGTTGTTCGCTCCGATCCATAACGCATGCGAGGCTACGGGCCGATGCGCAACTTTATTTTTCAAGAGTGTTGCCGATCTGAGGGTGAATACGAATCCCTTCCGGAACTGAAAAACTTCTGCTTCACGAGTGAAGGCCCGGCGCCATTACGGTAGCAGTCGAGGCCATGTCTGAACGCCGTATCCGGCGGCGGCGAGTTCGTTTCGCACGACGTTGAGATTTGGGACGAAGGCACGGATGGCTTTGGCGGTCGATTCAGGTGAGAGATCGAAACTTCGTAGCCCTGCGGGGATCAAGTAGGCGTCACCGGGGGCGTAGGGTTGGCCGGCGACGGTTCCTTCGCCTTGCAGAAAGATGAGCAGGTTGGCGTGATCGGGATGGCCGTGATACTCGATCTTCTGCTCCCAGCCCCAGTGCTCGACGGCAAAGTAGGGGCAGGCGACGAGCAGCTCGCGTGTCCAGCTTGTGCGGGGGAATCGAAAGGGCTCGATCGAGCCGGAGTGGGGTTGCTGTTCGGCGACCTCGACGGCCTTTGCGATGTGCAACTCACGTGGTTTTCCGTCGGCGCCGAGACGACCGAAGTCGAAGAGGCGATAGGTGACATCGGAGTTCTGTTGGATCTCGCAGAGCACGAGGCCGGGGCCGGCCGTGTGCAGAGTCCCAGCGGGGACGAAGATCGACTGTCCGGCGCGGACTTCAACCCAGTTGAGGCAGCTCTCGATTGCACCGCTGACGGCGGCTTTCCGCAAGCCTTCCCGGGACAGGGTCCGGTTCAGGCCCAGCGCCACCCTCGCGCCGGGGTCGGCGGCGGCGACGTACCACATCTCCGTCTTGCCAGGACTATTCTCGTTTGCCAAAGCATAGTCGTCCTTCGGGTGAACCTGGACGGACAGGCGATCTGAAGTAAACAGCAGCTTCGCCAGTATCGGGAAGCTGCGGGTGAAGGGACCGGGGGGAACTGGAGTTCGTCCGCTTCGCGGCGCATTGCACACTGCACGACTTTCTGCGGCCAAGGCCAGAGCGGATTCGCCGAGCAATTCCCGGCCGCAGGTCGCAATCAACTCGCCAAGGATGCGGCCCTGAAGCGGGCCGTTGGCGATGACGTTCTCATCGAATGAGTACCATGCCTCGCCGATTCTCTGTTCCTGTTTCCCAAAGAATGGAGAGAGGTCGTGCAAGCCCCAAATGCGTTCGCGGAACGAAGGTAGGAGCCGTAGCGGATAGAGAGAAGTCAAGCTTTGTCCGCGAGGAATCTGCGGATGCGCTCCAGGCCGCGTTCGATCTCGCGCATCGACGCTGCGTAGGAGATTCGCACGTGCGCTCTGGTGCCGAACGCCTCGCTGGGCACGACGGCGACGTGCGCTTGTTCGAGCAGCGCGGTCGAGAAGTCGAGCGGAGTCTCGATGCCATTCTTGCCGAGGAACGCACCAATGTTGGGATAGGCGTAGAATGCCCCACCCGGCTCCTCGCAATGTACGCCCGGCATGCTCCGCAACGCTGGGATCACGTAGTCGCGGCGCTTGCGGTATTCGGCGAGCATCCGCTTGATCGAGTCCTGCGGACCGGTCAGGGCCTCGATGGCCGCTTTCTGCGCGATCGACGTCGGGTTGGACGTCGAGTGACTCTGGAGCTTGTTGATTGCCGAGATCAGTGCCGCCGGGGCAAGTGCGTAGCCCAAACGCCAACCGGTCATAGCGAACGTCTTCGACATCGAACCCGCGACGACCAGATTGGGTTTCGAGCCCTTGACCGAGGCGATCGAGAACGGCTCGCCGTCGTAGACGAAGTGGCTGTAGCACTCGTCGGCGAGCAGCGTGGCGCCTCGATCCGAGACGAGGCGGTATATCTTTTCGAATTCCTCGGCTGAAACGACGGCGCCGCTCGGGTTGCTTGGGGAATTGACGATCACAAGCCTGGTGCGGTCGGTGAGCGCCTTTTCGATACTGCTTGCGGAAAGGCGGAAGCCTTCGTCCTCGCTGGTCTCGACGACGACGGGCGTTCCGCCGTGGTAGTTGACGACATCGTAGAAAGTGACCCAATACGGCGCGGGCAGGATGACTTCGTCACCTTGGTCGATGAGGGCCGCCATGGTGTTGAAGATGACATGCTTGGCGCCGACACAGGCGATGCACTCGTTCGGCACATAGTCCGTCCCGAAGTTTTGCGCATGCCAATCGCAGATCGCTTTCTTGAGCTCAGGGATGCCGCCCGCGGCGGTGTACTTCGTGAAGTTCTCGTCCAAGGCGCGGATGGCGGCCTGCTTGATGTTGTCAGGCGTCGCGAAGTCGGGTTCGCCGGCGCCGAAGGCTACCACGTCCACTCCTTCGGCCTTGAGCTTCGCGGCCTTGGCGCTTACCGCCATCGTGGCAGATTCGCTGATGCTCGAGATTCGATTTGTCAGTTTCATATTCTGCTCAGGTTTTTTTTCTCTTCCGCTCGAGTCGCTGTTCGACGACTGCAGGGACCAGCTCGTGAATGTCTCCACCGAGTCCCCAGACCTCTCTGACAAGCCGCGAGCTCAGGTAGCTGTAGGCTTCGGCGGGCAGCATAAAGACCGTCTCGAGAGACGGAGACAGCTTGCGGTTCATCAAAGCCATCTGGAGCTCATATTCATAATCGGACACGGCGCGGATGCCGCGCAAAATCAACCGAGCGTCCTTGCGGCGGGCGAAGTCGACGAGGAGGCCTTCGAAGCTTTCCACTTGCACGTTCTGCAGTTCGGATGTCGCTGTCCGGAGCATGTCCAAGCGTTCGTCGACCGTAAACAGCGGGTTCTTCCGATCATGGATCAAGACGGCAACAATGACTTCATCGAACAATGCCGCAGCACGCTCGATGAGATCCAGATGCCCGTTTGTCAGTGGATCGAACGAGCCGGGATAGATGATCGTGTGACGTTTGGGCACAGCGCCCGCCTGGTGATTTACTGGTTTCAGGATCGCACAGAAAGCCCTCGAATACCTACCAACTGATTTCGGTTGCCTGCAAACATCGTTGGACCATGTATATCTCGAGCTTTACCCGCCCCAGCGACTGATCGTTTTCACGAGCGCAACTGTCTATCAGCGACAGTGGGACGCTGCGCCTCCAGAGCAAGTCGTCTGTGAACTCAGGTGGTTGTGGCAATTTTTTTCAACTTCGCGAACGGCAACTCGAAAGCCAGTCATCAGCACCGCTGGCTAAAATGAGTGTGGGACTCCGTCATGGATAAGCAAATCAGCATCGATCTACTCAACAAGGCGGTCGCCGACGAGCTTCAAGCCGTTCACCAATACATGTACTTTCACTTCCATCTGGCCGACCAGGGCTTCGCCCCATTGGCCGCTCTGTTCAAGCGCATCGCAGTGCAAGAGATGGGACATGTAGAAGGTCTCGCCGAAAGGATTCTCTTTCTCAAGGGCGATGTCAAGATGGAACTCAGAGGGCCGGTCGAGCAGATCACCGAGGCCGAACAGATGGTAGCCCGCGCTGCCGAGATGGAACAAGAGAGCGCCGCCGAATACAACCAATGGGCGCTTGCCTGCAGCGCCAACGCCGACGCAGCGTCAAAACAGATCTTCGAAGGTCTCGTGGGCGACGAAGAGGGCCATTACGATATCTTCGACAAGCAACTCGACCATATCAAGCGCTTCGGCCCCAACTATCTGGCGCTGCAATCCTTCGAAGAGGCCGTGAACATCAACGCCGGCGCCGCCGAGGCCTAGCAGGCCGCTGCAAGAGCACAATGCCTCTCAGCGGTGACGGTCACCTTTTTCTCGCTTCTGCCAGATCGGCAACCTGACAAGGCGTTTCGACGAACTGAAATACCAACAGGCTCTGCAGACCGGCGTCCGGCAGTACACCGCTGATCCGCAGTTGCTAAACTGCCCTGCTCGGAACAACACGGCTCGGCCTGCCATGAACATCCCTACGATCCCGGTTCATCAGACCGAATACCTTGACCCGGGCGTGCGGACAAGCTCGGATCCCGGCGATCCGGCGGATCTCTCAACCCAACTCCCTGATCCGGTACTCGACCCACCTGACCAAGCTGTAGCCTCCGCACACCATGAATCAACAAGCCCCATCGACCTGACGAGCGACAACTTACGGCTTCCGCTGGCGACGGGAACAGGCTATGCGGGCTGGCAATCCTGTCTGTACCGTGAAGCAGGGCGTGGGGAGCACCCTGTAAAGAAGCTCATCCCCTGGGCTCTCTCGGCCTCAAGAGAGTTTCAAGTGCTCGGACAGGAACCATGCTGAACCGACGTTCCTTCCTCCGCACGGTTGCCGGGGCGGCCATAGGCTCGGCCGGTGACTTCTCGCATCTGCACGCTGCAGCGTACAAGATCGGTGCGCCTCTCCGAATCACCGACATCGAGGCTCTGATCCTGCGAGATCCTCCGGAAAGAAAGCCCGAGGACCACTTCGTTTCCATGACGCCGCTCGGAGCGACCACTGGTGGCGCAGGACTCTGGGACAGGCTGGAACGCGCAGAAACCGTACGCCAGGGAGGGTATCGGCAGACTCTCCTCGTCAAGGTCACGACCGACCAGGGAATTGTAGGCTGGGGCGAGTCTCACGCTGTCATGACACCTCGCGTCGTCAAGACCGTCCTGACCGACCTGTTTCGGCCGATCC
Organism: Bryobacterales bacterium; assembly: GCA_026713545.1. Classification (GTDB taxonomy): domain Bacteria; phylum Acidobacteriota; class Terriglobia; order Bryobacterales; family UBA6623; genus JAPPLB01. The sequence continues at coordinate 130,775 of JAPOOG010000083.1, read as the reverse complement.
TGCTCGGACTCGATGCCCGTAAGATCGAGCCCATCTGGGAAAAGATGTATTCCACGCAGCGCCTGCGCGGGTATGGCAGCGGGTATTTCATGCGCGCGATGGCAGGCGTCGACATCGCCTTGTGGGATATCGTCGGGCGCGCGGCCGGGATGCCAGTCTACCAGCTTTTGGGAGGCAAGTTTCGTGACAGCATCCGAACCTACCAGGGGGTGGGTGGAGGCCCCCCGGAGGAAGTGCGAGCGAATGCTCAGGCCCTTCTCGAACGAGGGTTCCCCAATCAGAAGATGAGCTTGGCAAAAGGTCGAGGAGAAGAGGTTCGCGATGTAAACCGAGTGCGCGCCGCGGCAGAAGTTCTTGCCGGCAAGGGACAGATTCTGGTCGACTCGCTGGCGGGTTACACACTGGCCGAGGCGACTCGTGTCGGGCGAACGCTGGATGAAATCGAGAATCTGGGCTGGTGGGAAGACGTGCTGATACCCGAGGACTACGGCGCGTACGCGATCCTGGCGGAGCGCATGGACACACCGATCTGTGCTGGAGAGCAGTATTCGAACCGCTTTCAGTTCCGGGACCTGTTCGAGCGCCGGGCCTGCGACATCGTCAACCCGGACACTTCGCGGGTCGGCATCACCGAGACCAAGCGCATCGCGGTCATGGCGGATGCCTACAATATCCTCTTCGCGCCCCACTCCTCGATGGGGTCAGCGCCGTACCGGGCTTCCGCGATCCATTTGTGCGCAGCGACGCCGAATGCCGTGATTCTGGAGGGCGGCGAGTCGTACAAGCGGGCGTTTGGCAATGCGATCCTCAAGGTTCCTTTGCCCTACAAGCCTGGGAGCGTCGATGTGCCTGAGGGACCCGGGCTTGGGTTTGAGTTCGATGAGGACGCGCTCTCGAGGCTGGTGGTGGGATAAGCGATCCAATCATCCCCAAAAGCCGTCCCGCACGGTTCCACGCGGGGCGCCCAGGCTTAGCAGGCCACTGCAGAAGCACAATGCTTCTCCTCGGTGACGGTCACCGTTTTCTCGCTGCCGCCGTACCGGCACCCTGCCAAGCCATTTCAACGAGCTGATGCATCAACACGCTCTGCAGACCGTCGACCGGCAGCGCTCCGCTGAGTTGCAGTTGCTAAACTGCCCTGCTCGGGACAAACAGGATCGACCTGCCATGAACATCCCTACGACCCCGGTTCACCAGACCGTTTTCACCGACCCGGGCGCATGGGCAAGCTCGGATCTCGGCGCGCCGGCGGGACTCGCAACCCAACTCCCTGATGCTGTCCTCGACGAACTCGACCAGGCTCTCGCCTCCGTTCGCAAGGAATCAAAACGTCTCGCCGACCTTACGAGCGACACCTTCCAGATTCCCTCCCTCACTGACTTTGCTCAATCTTTGCGGCAAGATCTCCTGAGCGGACGTGGACTGGTCTTGCTTCGGGGTCTGCCAATGGAACGCTATACGCGCGACGAGGCCGCGATGCTCTATTGGGGGGTCGGCGCCACGCTCGGCCCAACCATCCCCCAGAACGCCAAGGGGGAGCGGCTCTACTCGGTCCGCGATGAAGGCTACAGCATTGCGAAGGACTACGGCACCACCGGCGTCCGCTACTCGAAAACGACCGAGTCCTTCAACTTCCACACCGACTCGGCGCCCATTCTTACGACCGCGACGCCCGATGTGATCGGCCTCTGCGCCATGCATACCGCGAAGTCCGGGGGCGAAACGCTGCTTGTGAGCGCGAAAACCGCCCACAACGTCCTGCTCGCCGAGCAACCCGATTCATTGGAGCAACTCTACGGGTCGTTTCATCACGACCGCACGGCGGAGTGGCAGCCCGGTCAAGCCCGTACGCTCGAAGCGCCGGTCTTACGGTTCGACACTGATCTCGAAATTCGCTACATGCGTTTCTACATCGAGCAAGGGCACCAGAAAGCCGCCGTCCCGCTCTCTCCCGAGCAAGCCGCGGCCTTCGACAGCCTCGATGCCGTTATGAACCGAGCCGAGTTGCAACTCCGCTTTGCGATGGAAGCCGGCGACATCCTGCTCCTCAACAACCACTTCGTGCTGCACAGCCGCACAGCATTCGAAGACTATCCCGAGATCGATCGCCGACGTCACTATGCTCGCATGTGGATGAAAGTACCTGCGGCCTGAACCGTAACGTGACCGCACAGGAAGAAAGGATAAGGTCTTGAATCTCTCATCAACCGAACTGCTCCACCGCCTTGGGTCGGGCGCGTCCATCGACGATCTCTGCCGAGCCACCGCCGTCAGCCGTTCTGAATTCAACGAGTGGTGGAAGAACGAAACCCGGTCGCGCGTCCCGGACCCGACCGGATCGCTGCCCGCCGGTGTTTCTCGAGCCGTCTCCATCGATCGTGACCAATGGGGCATTCCGCACATCTTTGCCGAGACGGATGAAGACCTCTTCTTCGGGTTTGGAGTCGCCATGGCTCAAGACCGCCTTTTTCAACTGGACTACCTGCGCCGAAAAGCCCACGGCCGGCTTGCGGAAGTCCTCGGTAAAGACGGCCTCGAAACGGACATCGTCTCGCGCACACTTGGCTTGACCCGCATCACCGAACAGGAATGGAGCCAGTCGCCGCTGGAGACCCGCACTCTCATCCAGCGATTCAGCGACGGCATCAACGCCCATATCGAAGCAACCCCAACGCTGCCCATCGAGTTCGAGCTACTCGACTACAGCCCCGAACCCTGGTCGCCTCTCGACTGCCTCGCGATCGCCACCGAGTTCCGTTCTTATCTCACCGTCCGCTTGCCCATTCTCTGTGCGCCCGAGCTCGCGCGCCGTACTCTCGGCGAGGGACCGCTGCTCGAAGCCTTCCTGCAAGGCGAAGCCGACGAAGAGAGCATTCTGCCGTCCGGCGCATATCCATCAATGCAATCGGGAGTCGAGTCCATCGGGCGCACCGTCAATGACCCCGACGAGGGACAGGGCAGCAACAACTGGGTCCTTTCCGGCGCAAGGACCGCCAGCGGCAAGCCCCTGATCGCCAGCGATCCCCATATCGCCTTCGCCGCCGTGTCGTGCTGGTACGAAGTCCATCTCGCGGGCGGGTCATTTGACGTCGTTGGGATGGCCTATGCCGGAGTCCCGGCCGTCGTCTTCGGCGCCAATCGCCGTGTCGGCTGGGCCATTACCAACAACATCTGCTCGCAGCGCGATCTTTATCAGGAGAAAACCGATTCGGAACATCCCGGCTGCTTCCTCTACGACGGCAACTGGGAACCTGCCCGCGAAATCGACGAAACCATCAGGGTCCGAGACGCAGAGTCCATCACGAAGAAAATCACCTGCTCTCGCAACGGTCCGATCGTCGATGAACTCCTTCCCGCCGCAGCGCGCGGCACGGGTCCGGTTTCCCTCCGTTGGCTTGGCACGGACCACTGCGAGTGGCTCCCCTCGATGCTCGCCATGAACCGCGCCCGCTCCTGCGGCGAGTTCCGGGAATCGTTGCGCAGATGGAAGGTACCCACCTGGAGCCTGCTTGTCGCCGACGCCGACGGACATATCGGTTACCAGGCCGTCGGCCGCGTCCCGCTGAGGAATCATTGGAAGCTGGGCTATCTGGAGGGCTGGAACCCGGAACACCAATGGCAGGGCTTGACGCCCTTTGATGGCATGCCGCAGTGGTTCGACCCCGACCGCGGCTGGATCGCAAGCGCCAACAACCGACCCGCTCCCGACGACTTCCCGTATCCCCTTTTCGGATGCTGGAGCAGCGGCCATCGAGCCCAACGCATCCGGCAGATGATCGAGCAGCGCGACAAGCTCACGCCCGACGACTGCGCCCAGATGCACCAGGATGCAAAGTCACTCCGTGCGGTCGAATGCGTACCCCACTTGGTTTCAGCGCTGATCGATGACGCTGACAATCGTGTCCGGGCAGCTGTGCGTCACCTCGCCTCGTGGAACGGTGACATGCTTCCCGACAACGTCGCCGCCGCCCTGTTCGACGCATTCTTCGTTCACTGGTCGCGCCGCGTTGTCAACGAACGCTTCGAAGGTGGAACCGCGACTTTTCTGGAAGGCAGTGCCGGCGGTCTCGCATCGGCCCTACTCGAGGACGATCCCGCCGGCTGGTTTCGTAGCGGAGAGCGCCTCGACGCTATCCGGCAAGCCTTCCAGGCGACGCTCGATGAACTCCAAAGCCGCCTCGGCCCGGACGTCGATCAATGGCATTGGGGGCGCCTCCACAAGATTCAACTCCGCCACGTCCTCAGTGGCCGAGGCGACCTCGGGAGACTCCTCGATCGCGGCGGCATGCCCGTTCGCGGCAACGGGCTGACCGTCTGCAACACCGGCTACGATCCCAATTGGGGTGCTCTCATGGGAGCAAACTACCGCCTCATCGCCGACCTCAGCACGACGCCTCTCACTTTCCGGGCGGTCGATGCCCAAGGCCAATCCGGCCACCCCGGGAGCCCCTGCTACGGCAACCAGCTCCCCGAATGGATCAACGGCCGCTACCACCCCATGCCCTTCGACCGCGGGGAACTCGAAACGAAGACGACTTTCACGCTCACCCCGCCGTGACCTGCCTGCCTTTCTCAGCACCTGACGGATGAATCTCTTGATGGAGCCGTCAAGGGCGATGGTGACCGGTAGTCACGCCGAACACTACCGGCGCAAGGATCAGGAAATTCGCTTTGGTGGAAAGGTTGTCCTGAAGCCGGCAAGACACCTCACGCGGCTGAAACCGCGTGAGGATCGAGGAGATGCCGTGTTGCTTGGAGCGCAGTGAATGGAAATGCAAAAGGCGACCGCGCCGTACCAGCCCTCGCCGACATCGTTGTGGACATTCCGCCCTCTAGCCACGCGCGTTTCGCCGGGCTCGATACTCCGTCAACGACAACGGCTTGTTGCCACAAACCGCTGTGAGCCAGTGTTCTTGCGCGGTCGCCTTCCGGTGACCGGTGGTTCTATTTCACCCTCCTCGAAAACCTTTTTTGGCCCTTCTTTTGAAGGACACTTATTGAATACACCCAGCGCCTTTTTTTGTCAAGAAGAACCACTGTGGGGTGGGGTATGAATGTGTTCTTCCACACCAAGGAACATGTCAGAACGATGGGGCGTGAGCATCGACATATTCCCAGCCGGGCGGCCGCGCCACTTTGGCCCTCACAACGCAACCCGGTTAGAACCACCGATGCCCTGTCCGTTTTCTTGGCGCCAATACAAAATGAAGTCCAGGGTGGCGCCTTTGGAGTCGAGCCATTGTTAGACGGCCGCATCGTTCAAAACCATCGAAGGATGTAACATTAGAGGTCGTTGTCAAGCGGCGGCGGGTTTCGTGCATCCAGTCGCCACATCATTACAGAGGTGAATGAATGATGGGTATCAGCTACTCCGGCCACAGATTCCTTCTTGGCATTTACCTGTCGGCTGTCGCGGTCATTGCAGGGTTCAATGTCGAGCCGGCATATGCTCAGGTTCTTGACGGCAATACCACCGGCAAGGTGTCCGACAGCACGGGCACGATGATTCCCGACGCTCCGGCGGCCGCGGTTACACACCAGGAAATCAGCGCTGTCCTCTCGGGCGAAGCAAACACTTCTGACGAATACCCTTTCCTGATGCTTGCCGCCGGCAACCACACGAGCATCATTCGCCTGGACGGCTCCCGGAAGTATCGCGAATCCGATGTTATTTTCGGTGCTAATGATGCAGTGCGCGTCGATGTCGCTTCACAGATGGGAGAGGTTGCCGAGACCGATGAAGTCAGTGCCATCGCCGCGCGCCTCCAGACCACCAGTTCTGGGACCCTTGCCGAATCCGCCGCCGAGCGGTTTGGCGGTGCATCGTCCCGTCCCCCACTGTTCAAATCCATGGCCCAAGGGCAGTCGCCCGATTCCCTGTTCATCACCTGCTCGGACTCGCGCCTGATTCCGAGCGTGATCACGCAGACCGGTATCGGCGAGCTGTTTGTCATCCGCAACGCGGGTAATATCGTGCCCCCGTATGCCCCCCGTCCCGAGGGAGTGACCGCCACCATCGAGTACGCCGTCGCCGTGCTCGAAGTGCCGAGCATCATTGTCTGCGGGCATACGCTTTGCGGTGCGATGAAGGCCGCGTTGGAGCCGGACGGCCTCGATACCGTTCCAAGCGTCAGAGACTGGATCCAGTATGTCGCGCCCGCGAGATTGGCGGTTGACGAGTTGCACCCCCTTCTGGACCCCGACGCCCGTTGGCTTGAACTCGTCAAGCAGAACGTTTTGCAGCAGCTCAGAAATCTGAAGACACATCCCTGGGTCGCGGCTCGCACGGCTACGGGGCGTCTGCGGCTTGAAGGTTGGGTATACGAGCTTGAAAGCAAAAGAGTGCTCCGCCTCCTGCCTCTGCCGTAAAAGAACTCGACGCACTTCCGCACCCCTCGGTGGAATCTCAAGGGGCGAGCGGTCCGCCCCGTACCGTCGATACGGCTCCCATCCTGGCAATACGTTCAGGTCGGCCTCCGGTAAGGATTTCCAGCGTGGCCGGACCGTCGTGCGCCAAGGCTTCCTGCAGAGCGGCGTCGAGGTCTTATATGGACGTGACGCGAATTCCCAGCGCGACGCAGAGTTCGGCTTACCTGGCAAGATCGGAGCTATGGAGTGAGGTTTGCCGGACGTCCCGGTGCCCTGCCCTCTGCCCTTTAGCGATTGCGTTCGGCAGATGAAGCAACCAATTTCGGACCTTGGTCCGGCATATCCGTTCCCCTGGCCGGACTTACCGAGCAGCCGGTCGCCTACAGGTAGGCGTCGAGATAGCGCCGGGGAATCTCCGCCCCGGCTACATAATTCAGATTGGCAAGCTTGACCATCTGATAGACGTTGATCCTGAAGTCCGGGCAGGTGGACACCAGAGCGTAGGCGTCGTTGGGCGGATAGCGGTAGTCGGTGATCAGCCAATCCATGAGATTGAGGGTGGCGATCTCGACGGCGACCTCCAAGGGCCGATAGGCGTAGACCGACACGATGGAATCGGGCTTCTCGATGCGTATCCAAGGGAGACGCTTCTGTTTGATCAACTCCAACTTGACGCGGACGGTCGAGTTCGTTTCCGCTGCGGTGCCGGTGAATTCCGTATCGCCCTGGCTGGCGTGAACGTCCCCGAGATAGAACAGAGCCCCTTCGTGATAAACCGGCAGATGAACTCGATTGCCCGGCGCGACATCACGGATATCGAGGTTGCCGCCCCAGGCGTCCTGGCCGTCGCCGCTGGTGGCGACTTCCCGGTCGGGCGCTACTCCGATCGTGCCGACGAAGGGCGTGACCGGCCACGAAATGCGGTCGTTGAAGTGTATCGTGCCGTCCCGCATCGAACCGCTGGCTCCGGGCTCGTGACGCAAGATGTAGGTGGTGTACTCCTCGGAGATTTCCGGCCAGCGGTTGGACTCACCGAGAGGGCCGCGCTTCGGTCCGTTCGCGGTCCACGAAAAGTCGGCGACCTCGATATGCTCAATGGTCACGACAAGGGTGTCGTAGCGCTCGGCGCCCTCGAGGTATACAGGACCGCCGATGGGATTCGAGAGCGGCGGAACCCGATCGAAACCGGGTCGCTTGGCGGGAATGGCCTTGTCCTCGGGCGTCTTGAAGAAACCCGCGCTGGCGTCGTAGGTTTCGATTTCGAAGCTTTCGCCGGGACGGACCCGCAGCAGCGGCTCGTCCTGCCAGTTGAAAGCGTACTTCCTCGATTGCTCTCTAAGAATCCGTTGCATGTAAGTGGAAAGTGAGTAGAAGACTGATGATGAAGATATGCCGGATCAGAGTACCATAGGTCTATGGCCGCCAAGATGAAAATCGCGGACGGAAGTTGCTGCTGTTTGCGGACGTTTGGACCGATGTTTGGTGTTATCGGCACCGTGACGGGAGGTTGTTGATGACGAGACCAGCTACGCGCGAGGTTCAGCGCGAGATCGATGCCTTCATGGCCGGTCTTGTCAGGCGGAATCCCGGACAGCCGGAATTTCACCAGGCGGTCCGCGAGGTTACCGAGAGTCTGATGCCGTACCTGCTCGAGCACCCGCGCTACCGCAAGGCACAGATCCTCGAACGCATGACGGAGCCCGACCGCGTGATCATCTTTCGCGTTACGTGGGAGGACGACAAGGGTAACATTCGGGCGAATCGGGCCTGGCGGGTTCAATTCAACAACTCGATCGGGCCCTACAAAGGAGGGATGCGTTTTCACCCTTCGGTGACCCTGAGCGTGCTGAAGTTCCTCGGTTTCGAACAAGTGCTCAAGAACAGCCTCACGACGCTGCCGATGGGGGGCGGCAAAGGCGGATCGAACTTCAACCCGAAGGGCAAGAGCGACCGCGAAGTGATGCGCTTCTGCCACTCATTGATGATTGAACTCTCGCGGCACATCGGTGAAGACACCGACGTGCCGGCGGGTGATATCGGTGTGGGCGCTCGGGAAATCAGCTACATGTTCGGGCAGTACAAGCGTCTGGAAAACCGCTTCACGGGCATCCTCACCGGCAAGGGCCTCGCGTTCGGAGGCAGTCTCGTTCGGACGGAAGCGACGGGATACGGCGCGGTCTATTTCATGCAGAACATGCTGGCCCGACGCGGAGACGGCGTCGCCGGCAAGACAGCGGTGGTTTCCGGATCGGGGAACGTTGCGCTTTATGTGATCGAGAAGCTCAACGAATTGGGCGCCAAGGTCGTCACGGCGTCCGACTCGGGAGGGTTCATTCACGATCCCAACGGGATTCGGGACAAGAAGTTGGACTGGCTCAAGCAGCTCAAGGAAGTGCGCCGCGGGCGGACCAAGGAGTACGCGAAGAAATTCGGCTGCGCGTTCTACGAGAAGCAGCGGCCTTGGGCCACGCCCTGCGACTTGGCTTTTCCGTGCGCGACCCAGAACGAGTTGAACCTCGAACAGGCCAAGACGCTATTGGCCAACGGCGTGCTGGCAGTGGCGGAAGGCGCCAACATGCCGACCGAGCTGGATGCCGTGCAAGCCTTTCGGGAGGCGAGGATCTTGTTCGGCCCGGCAAAAGCCGCCAACGCCGGCGGCGTGGCCGTCTCAGGCTTGGAGCAGAGTCAGAATGCGCTGCGGATCTCCTGGACCCGGGAGGAAGTGGACGGCCGATTGCAGGACATCATGAAGAACATCCACGCCAAGTGCGTCGAGTTCGGTCACAATGGCAAGGACGAATACATTGATTACGTCGATGGCGCCAACATCGCGGGATTCGTCAAGGTCGCCGATGCGATGTTGGCTTATGGAATCGTGTAGCGGAGCGGATGGCTCATGACAACTGAACCCTCCTCACGACCTGTGGCGATCGTCACCGGCGGCAGCCGTGGCATCGGCCGTGCCATTGCAGGCGATCTCGCCCGCAGCCATCGCGTGATTGCGACCTACCGCAGCCGCGAAGACGCCGCCCGGAGCCTGCAGGAGGAATCCGGGGTCGAGATCTTCAAGATCGACCTCGCTCAAAGGCAAGACCGCGAGGCGCTGCTTGCTTATTGCCGGGAAAAATTCGGGCGGCTCGATCTGCTCGTCAACAACGCCGGGATGGCGCCCCGCGAGCGGCGCGATCTGCTGGAGGCCACCGAAGAGAGTTTCGACGAAGTCCTCGACACCAACCTCAAGGGTCCGTATTTCCTGACGCAAGCCGCGGCCCGCTGGATGCAACAGAACGGTTCCGGCCGTATTGTCTTCATCACCTCCATCTCGGCATATACGTCGTCGCCGAACCGCGGCGAGTACTGCGTCTCCAAGGCCGGCCTCGGCATGGCCGTTGCGCTCTTCGCGGACCGCCTCGCGGCCGACGGCATCACCGTCTTCGAGATTCGCCCCGGCATCATCCGCACGGACATGGTGGCGCCCGTTCTCGCCAAATACGAGAAGTTGGCCGCGGAAGGGCTGCTGCCCCAGAACCGCCTCGGAACCCCGGAGGACATCGCCCGAGCCGTGCGGTCCATCGCCGACGGTCATTGGGACTACGCCACCGGACAAGCATTCGACGTAGACGGCGGGTTCCACCTTCGCCGCCTCTAGCTGAGATCCCCAACGATGATCGGTGTCGTGATGGCCGTCACACCCACAGGCTGAGAACGGGCGGCCTGTCCAGGGAGAGCATCGAAGGCCGATCCACAGACCGAATCAGAGATGGCACGGAGTTTGTGCGTGTTTGCAAAGCGCTGATACGCCGTATTTTTACCGAACCCAAAAATATTTTGTGGGCGCACGTTAGTGCGTCCGAATCTGACGCATTGCGGTGTTACTCTCGCTCGTGAGAGCCAGGAACACGGAATACGCCATGCTCACCGCCTACGAACGCCGCCTTGTCTTCTTCTACCTGTCAAACGCCGCCTCGCGACTTCGACACAGTTCTTCAAATGCGACAGGACTGGCGAAGTGGGTCTTCGAACACGAAAGCGAGCTGGAGTTCGAAAGTCCGCCGACGTCCAAAGACGGGCTGTGCCGAGGAGTGCCGGCACCGGAATGGGAGAATCTGAGAGAAGCTCTTGAAAACCAATATAAGGTGGCTATTCGGGCACGGCCAGACCGCTTGGCGCGGCGGCTTCGGTATCTCGGAAAGGCGATGCGCCTCTCGCGAACGGATACTGAAATTCTGGAGTTCGTGATGCTCTACCGCGTGCTGCCAACCATCGAGTCGATGGTGGACAGCATATTCGACAGTAGGCGGGGGGCACTTTTTAGCAGAAGCCCAGCTCTGCCCTGCTTCCTCGGCGTATCGCCCAACACGATCCTCAGCCGATTGGCGCCCGATGCGCCACTCGTGAAATCGGGGCTTGTATTCATCGGGTGCGATGGCGACCTGACGCCCATCGCCCGGCTGAATCGGCTGCAGTGGGTTTCGAATCAGGCCGATTCGGACGCGCAGCGGCTGCTGCTCGACGAGGCGCCCCCGGGTGATCTCCGCTGGTCGGATTTCGATCACGTAGCTGAGAATCGTGACCATGTCGAACGGGTACTGAAAGGGGCTCTGCAAACCGGCGCATCGGGCGTGAACGTCCTCGTGTACGGGCCTCCGGGCACCGGCAAGACCGAGTTCTGCAAGACGCTGGCCGCGCGGCTGGAAGCACCGCTTTATACTGTCGGCGAATCGAGCAGCCACGGCGGCGGCGAGCCGTCACGTCACGAGAGGCTTCAGGAACTCCGGCTTGTCCAGCGCCTACTGGCGCTTCGCCGCGGGTCCATCCTGCTCTTCGACGAGATGGAGGACCTGCTTTCCCATCCTTGGGCCGGAATGCCGTTCGACGTGCCCAAGCATCTCCGAGCCGAAGGCTCCAAGGTGTTCATGAACCGCCTGCTCGAGCAGGCGCCGGCACCCACGCTGTGGACCTCGAACTCAGCCCGGGACACGTGCCCCACCGTTCTGCGCCGCATGATGTTCGCCCTGGAGCTGCGCCAACCGCCGCCTAAAGTCCGAACTCGAATCTGGTCGCGGCAGCTTGCTCGTCACGGCATCGAATCGGGCGAAGAAGAAGCGCGAGCCATCGCCGTGGAGTTCGACGTGACACCGGGCGTGGCCGCCGGGGTCACCGCCGCTGCGCGGCTCGGCGGAGGAACCATCGCCGACGTTCGCCGCGGCGTAAAGGGTCTGTCGCGGGTGCTATCCGGCGTGAAGCCGCCGCGTCAACAAGCGTCGGCGAAGTTCGATACAGCACTGATCCGCGCCGATACGAACCCGGTCCGGCTCGCGGAGCGTCTCGCGGGCAGCGGTCTGCGGCATTACTCGCTTTGTCTGCAAGGACCGCCCGGCACAGGGAAGAGCGCGTTCGTCCGCCATCTCGCCGACCGGCTCGGCCTCAAAGTCGTGCAAAAGAGAGCATCCGACCTGATGTCGATGTGGGTCGGCAAAACCGAAAAGCTGATTGCGGCAGCCTTCGCCGAGGCGCGAAACTCGGAGGCATTCCTGGTCTTCGACGAAGCCGATTCCCTGCTGGCCGACCGGCGTTTCGCAGTAAGAAACTGGGAGATCAGCCAAGTCAACGAAATGCTGACCTGGATGGAAAGCCACCCGCTCCCCTTCGCTTGCACGACCAACTTCGGTGAACACCTCGATCCGGCGACGCTGCGGCGCTTCACCTTCAAGATCGCTCTCGACTATCTCTTGCCTCAACAGGTGACGGCTGCATTCCAGGACTATTTTGCGCTTACTCCCCCGGCCGTGCTCGAAGATCTTGCCGCCCTGACACCGGGCGACTTCGCTGTCGTGCGCCGGAAAGCCGAGCTTCTCGATTGCTTGCGAGACCCACAGGAGCTTGCGAATATGTTGCGCATGGAGTGCGAAGCCAAGCCGGATTATCCGAGGTCAGTGGGCTTTCGGACGTGAGAACAGGAGTTTGATTGATGCTACATCAGACGGAAACTACTACTGAAGACCACAAAACCCGTCTAAAGGGCTTTTTTGATGGTCTTGACCGGGAGATAGAAGATGCCGTCGAAGACCACGGGAACGGGCTGAGGAGATTTTTTTCCGGTCTCAGCCCGGTGGCCAAATACGCCAAGCGAGCTCAGGAGAAACTGGATCGGATAGCCGCAACAAAGTTTTCCGTTTTCGAGTACTTCCGTGAGCGGGAAACCGATCTGTCGCGCATATTCGCCGACCTTCTTGACCCGGCGGGCAGACATGGTCAAGGCGAACGTTTTCTTCGCTTGTTTCTGGTTGGGATTCACCGCTCTCTGGACGAGACATTGCGCAGAGAGTTTCCGCTTTCGGATATCCACCAGGCCAAGGTACATCTTGAATATCCAACGGACAAGCTGCGAAGGATCGATATCGTTTTGGAGATGCCAAACAACCACTGGGTCGGAATCGAGAACAAACCCCGGGCAGAGGAACAGGAAGATCAAGTCAAGGATTACCTGAAATTCTTGCAGGACAAGGTGCGGCATAGTGGAGACGGAACTGCCTGGATGTTGTATTGGAGCGGCGACGCAAGCAGTCCAAAAACTCTACCGGATGACACGGACGAAAAAAAGCACTGTCTGACCGTCCCCTACCAAGAGACCGACAACGAGTCTCCATCACTCGAAAACTGGGTCCGCCAATGCTGGGAGCAGTGTGAGGCCGATCGAGTGCGATGGTTATTGAGAGACCTATTGGAATATATATCCGAAGGCCGTTTTATTTGACAGGCACATCGAGCATCCAACACAAGGGAGCAATACTATGTCAACCGACGTCATCCTTGATGAGACGGCGAATTTCATCATGGAGAATGAAGAACATCTCAACCTAGCCTTCCGGGTCGAAGAGGCCATGCCGCGTGTCCGGGAAACATTGATCAGAGAAGTTCTAGACGGCATCAAAAGGCGTTTCTCCGAAGGAGACTGCGAAATTATTGAATTTTACAACAAAGATATATCGGCTACTCAAGCACGGCTCATACTCCGCAGCAAGGATTGGCCGAAAAGCGTCAACGTTGATGAAACAGGTGTTCAGTTGCGAACAGATAAAAGCAACTGGAGTGATGTATACATCTGGCTGTATATCCCCAAGGAGCTAACAGAAAAAATTTCAAAACGCCAAGATCTCATGGAAGAACTCAATGAATTAAGGAAGTCGCGCGAGAACTCTGAGACACCTCTACACTGGGATCATTTGAGTGATGATCTGAGAAACTGGAGTAGCGAAAAGTTCTTGAGAAGGGCACTTAAGTCTAAAAGCCGAGAGCGAATGGTGGATGAAATAACTGATCTACTGAAAGTATGGTGGAATCGCAAAGAGGTACAGCAAATATTATCGCTGGCGGAACGTAGCTGCGCGGAGTAGTCAAATTTGCTTCCAATTACCAGGTCCGTCCGTTACGCACATTTTCATCCGAGCGGCGTGTGAGTAAAACTCGCCATTCTTCGGCTCAGCCGAGTATTGCAATGCCAAGCGGCAATTGCCGCTGTCCCCCGATATTCACGGGATAGTTGTGGGGATGAGCCGCTCGTGAGGTGACATCAGAATGCGGTTTGATCGGGTCAAGGATATTTTGTCACTGGCCATTCGCCTTCAGGGGATGCGAGGCGGAGTGACCCTCACCGACATCCAGGATCGTTTCTCCGTCAGCCGGCGCACGGCGGAGCGGATGCGCGATGCCGTCGAGGCGGTTTTCGGGCCACTGGAGACCGTCGAGACCGGAGACCGGCGCATCCACTGGCGCCTTCAGTCTTCCCCCTTGCGGCAATTCATCCACTTCTCCGCCGAGGAGTTGGTGGAACTCGAATCGGCGGCCGGGCATCTTGAACGCACCGGCCTCGTCGAACGTGCCGACAGGCTTCGCGGCCTTGCCGTCAAGCTGCGCGCCGTAGCGCGCCGACCCTCCCCCGAGGAACTCGAAGCCGCCCTGGGGGCGCTCATGGAAGTGGAAGGACTCGCGATGCGTCCCGGTCCGAAGCAAAATCTCGAAGAAGGCCTGCTTACGCTCGTGCGCGACGCCATCACGACGCGCCGCACGATCGAGTTCGACTATCTCTCGCGGACAACGGGACAGCGCAGCCGCCATCGCGTCAGGCCCTACGGTGTACTCTACGGCAACCGCGCGTTCCTGGTGGGACGGACAGACTGGGCAGACGATACAAGGCTCTGGCGGCTTGCGAAGGTGAGCGAAGCACGAATCACAGATGAAGCGTTCGAGCGCGACCCGGCCTTCGACTTACGGAGCTACGCCGAGCGCTCGTTCGGCACCTTTCAGGAGGAACCCGTCGAAGTGGCGCTTCGCTTCGATGCCGACGCCGCGCCGGACGCGAAGGCATTTCAGTTCCATCCCGGCCAGACCGCTGTCGAGAACGACGACGGTTCGCTTACGGTGCGCTTCAAGGCCGGCGGAATGCAGGAAATGTGTTGGCACCTGGTGACCTGGGGAGAGGGCGTCACGGTCGAACGGCCAGCCGCCCTTCGCCGACGGCTGGCCGAAATGTGCGCCTCGCTCACGGCTCACCACCACGCCGAGTGTCCCGATCAAGAGACCCGATCCTGACTTCGAAGCTCGATAGCAGTGCTTCTCGACTGGAGGTTGCGCGACGACTGTTGGCGCCTCAAGCACCGGGTCACGTTGAAGAATCGGGCAGTCCCTTATCGCATTACCCCGTGGCAGGCGCGGACATGGAAGCGCGAGGCTCGCGCGCGAAGACCTCGTCGTAGGAATCCAGCGCAACGCCGCCCAGCCTCTCGGCGATCCGGCGGAACGCCGCTCGCCGGCTATCCCATTCCCCATAGCGCTCGACTTGCTCGAGCCAGTCGCACAAGTGGACGTTCAGCAGGTCTTCGAACTCTTGCGACGAGAACGTAACGCGCTTTCCCGTGAATCGGTCGATCATCGAATGCGGACCTGAACCCTTCTCAACCGTCTCGTCAAAGGTCGTGCGCGTCATCGCGCTGTTCAGGTAGGCGAGGCCTTCGGCGCGCTCTCCGATCAACTCCCGCACTTCCCCGCGCCGCTCCAACCCCAGCTTGAAGTCCTGAAAGGGCTCGGTTCCATAGATGGAATGGAACATTCCGGCCCGACAGACAGCTTCGTGGCAACCCCACTTTCCCAGATCCGTGTAGACCCCGATGAGATGCGCCAAAAAATTCGTGCTGGAGTGCGGCACCTTGTCCGTGCCTTCGGCCAACAAGAAATCAACCATCGGGCGGTACTGTTTGTCCATCAGAACACCTCCTGCACAACCAGCTTAAGCGCCATTCTATCCCAAGACGCCCGGCGATCCTAGCGGGAACGTGGCCGGGTCGGACCAAAGTCTGCCCGTAGAGAATTACGATCCGCCAGAGCCGTAGTCCGAGCAACACCGCTATTTGAGGAAAGTCCACGGACACGCGACGGCCCACCCGCAGCCCCGGACGACCGGAATGGTCTTCGCTTCCGTCCGGCTCTGCCTCACTCTCCGCCGGTGTTACGCTGGGAAAACCGTAGTGCTTATCAGCTTGCCAAAAGGACGCTTGCCTGGTCTGACAGCCCTGGCCGCTCTAGTGGGAGCATTCCTCTCCTCCTCCGCATACGCCGGGGATGCCCTCGTCGCCGTCGCCGCCAATTTCTCCGAAGCGGTCGAACACCTGGCAACCCACTTCGAGGATACAAGCGAGCATACCCTCACCATCACCACCGGCTCCACCGGCAAACTGTACGCCCAAATCCGCCACGGCGCCCCTTTCGATATCCTTCTGGCTGCCGATCAGCACCGCCCTCGACTGCTCGAAACCGAATCCCAGGCCGTCGCCGGGTCCCGTTTCACCTATGCCATCGGACGTCTCACGCTCTGGAACTCCGACCCCAAATGCATTTCCACCGCCGGCCCCGCAATCCTCCGGGCCGGCGCATTCGACAAGCTCGCCATCGCCAACCCCGACCTAGCCCCTTACGGCGCAGCCGCCCGCGAAACACTGAAAGCCCTCGGCCTTTTCGACACCCTCCGCCACCGCATCGTCATGGGCGAAAACATCGGCCAGGCGCACGCCCTGGTCGCCACCGGCAACGCCGACATCGGCTTCGTCGCGCTGTCCCATGTCCTCAGCCCCCGGAATCGACAGAAGGGCAGCCGATGGGATGTACCTCAACACTTCTACACTCCGATCCGCCAGGACGCCGTGCTGCTCAACCGAGGCAGCGACAACCCCGCCGCGCATGCCTTTCTCGACTACCTGAAGTCGAAGGAATCCCGCGGCGTCATCGAAAGTTTCGGCTACGCCGTGGACTGATCCATGCCCGACCTCGGACCTCTCTGGCTCACGCTCCATCTGGCGCTCGTCACCACCGCCATCCTGCTCGTCCTGGGGACGCCCATCTCCTGGTGGCTCGCCACAACGACCTCGCGCCTCAAGCCCGCCGTCGAGGCAATCACGGCGCTGCCGCTCGTCCTGCCGCCCACCGTGCTCGGCTTCTACCTGCTCGTCATCCTCAGCCCCGCGTCTTTCCTGGGCGGTCTCTGGGTCGATGTTACCGGCGACGCCCTCACCTTTTCCTTCAGCGGTCTGGTCGTCGCCTCCATCTTCTATTCACTGCCCTTCATGGTGCAGCCGCTTCAGAGCGCATTCGAAACGGTAGGCCGCGGGCCGATGGAAGCCGCCGCCAGCCTGCGCGCCTCGCCGCTCGACGCCTTCCTCAACGTCGCCGTACCTCTTTCGGCCCGCGGCTTTCTCACCGCGGCCGTGCTCACCTTCGCTCACACCATCGGTGAATTCGGCGTCGTTCTGATGGTCGGCGGCAACATCCCCGGACGCACCCGCGTCATCTCGATCGCCATCTACGAGCATGTCGAGACGTTGCGCTATGCCGAGGCGCACGTCCTCTCGGCGGGCCTCGTCGCTTTTTCTTTCTGTGTCCTGCTGCTCATCTACACGTTCAATCGAAGGTTCCCCGTGCATGTCGGCTGAGTTGCTGTCCCTCCGGGTCCGGCTTTCCTTTCCCGGATTCGACCTCGAAGTCGCAGAAGAGTTGCACCTCGACGGCGTCACCGCGCTCTTCGGACCGAGCGGCGGCGGCAAGAGCACGCTCCTCCGGACAATCGCCGGCTTCGAGGCGCCGCGCGCCGGACGCATCGCCCTCGGCGGCGAAGTCTGGTTCGACAGCGAGGCCCGAGTCAACGTCCCCGCGCACCGCCGGCCCGTCGGCTTCATGTTCCAGGACGCGCGCCTCTTCGGGCATCTTGGCGTCGCCGGCAATCTCGCTTTTGCCGACAAGCGCAGCCGAACCCGCGCCGCCGGCTTCAACCGCGGCGACGTCATCGCCGCCCTCGACCTTCGGCCGCTACTGGACCGGCGCATCGGTTCGCTCTCCGGGGGAGAGCGCCAACGCGTCGCCCTCGCACGGACGCTCCTGACCCGCCCCAAGCTGCTCCTGCTCGACGAGCCCCTCTCCGCCCTCGACCTCGAACGCAAAGCCGACATCCTGCCCTACCTGGAAGAGATCCCGAAGCGCTTCGGCATCCCGACCATCTACGTCAGCCATGCCCTGGAAGAAGTCGTCCGGCTTGCCGATCGCGTGCTCGTCCTGGCGGACGGCCGCCCGCAAGCCTACGGCCCCGCCGCCGCGATCGTCGAACGCCTCGACCTCCAGCCCATCACCGGCCGCTTCGAAGCCGGCGTCCTGGTCGAGGCCCGTGTCACCGGACAAGACAAGCGCCTCGCGCTCACCCATCTCGACCTCGACGGCGAGACGCTTAAAATGCCGATGGTCGGCCAGCTCAAGCCCGGCGACACCATCCGCCTCCGCATCCGGGCCCGCGACGTCGCCCTGGCCACCCGGCGGCCCGAAGGCATCAGCATCCGCAACATCCTCCCCGGCGCCGTGGACGACATCACCCCCGAGCCCGACACCGCTTTCACCGAAGTCTATGTCGCCCTGAGAACCACCCGATTCCGAGCGAGGTTGACAAGAGCCGCCGTAGAAGACCTGGGGCTCACGAAGGGAACTCCCGTATTCGCGCTCATCAAATCCGTAACCTTCGACCGCCGATTGATCTGAAGACGTAGAACCCCCGCCTGCTTTTCTCACCGTATGGCGACATCAAGTGAAGCGAGCAAGGCTGGACCAAGCCTGTGGCAAAGAAGAGATTTGCGCATGAATTCGAGAAATCGAGTATTCCTATCGTCTTACGAGAGTCCGTGGAGCGGCCGCCCTGCGAATTCTTACTCGTAGCCGGTCCGTTCGTATTCTCTTTCTTGACTTGGATGCGTTGAGAGTGGTCAGAGGCATACCGGGCGGTCCGGTCACTCTCCCGGCCAATCGCCGGGCACGGAGACGTGCTCGTGGATTGCCTGTCGCTCGTTGTTGTCTTCCGCGCTTTGGCGGCGGCGCGACGCGGTGATCGTTTGCGCCGACTCATCGGCCTTGAAGCGCAAGAAGCGCGCCTCGGCGCGCCCGGCGGATTCCTCATCGCCGAGGCCGCGGTAGCAGAGCATGCGCGTGTAGTACATTTGCAGGTCTTCGGGATCGATGAGGGCGACGCGGTCGAGAATCTCCAGAGCTTCCTCGTAGCGCCGTTGCAGCCGCAGCACGACGGCGTACTGATTCAGCGCCACGCGGTCCCGGGGGTAGGCCTCCAACACGCGCTCCAACGCCTCGATCGCCGTGTCATAGTCCCCGTCCGCCCGAGCTACGGCGGCCCGGAAGAAATGAATTCTGCCGAGGCTGTCGTCGATCTCCCGCGCTCGCTCGAGGTAGCCGGCCGCTTCGTCGGTACGTCCTTCGCGAATCAATGAACGCGCCACGTTCAGCCAACCGTCCGCGAAGTCCGGACGCGCTTCCGTCACCCGCTCGAAGGAGTATTCGGCGCCTTTCAGGTCTCCCTGAAGGAGCAACCCGATCCCGTAGTCGTTCCAGCGCTCATAGTCCTCCTCACGGACCACCGGTCCCCAGGAAGGTGCACCGTCGCCAACCCCGATCGTCTTCCGATCCTCGGCGATCACGATCACGGGAAGATCCGGGACTCGATCGCGGATATCACCCGCAACATTGCCCGGAATGTCCGCCGGATCGAAGGTGAACTCGCGGTCGTCGTAGTCCTTCGTGAACGCCGCGCCGTCGGCCTTCGGCTGCCCGGCATAAGAAAACGAGGTGTAGAAGTGGGAGAACTTCCGATAGTTCAGCTTGGCGTGGAGCTCGATCGGTCCTTCGGCATCTTCGGGGACCCGCAACCGGAAATGGGCTACGTCGGCCGCGCCGGGGGGAATCTGCCTGACGTACAGAGCGCTCCTCATATGGAAGGCGTTTCGCTTGTTGATCGGGTTGCCATGCTCGTCGAGAAGCCAGGCTCGATAGAAATGCGCGCCATCCTCGACGGGGCCCTGGCCGTCGTCCTCGATCCAGCCGCTCCAGAAAAACGGCTTCCCGCCGGCGTCCTTGGCCGACAGCTCGAGCCACACATCGAACGAGTCCACCGTACCGCCCGGGAAGAAGTGGCCCACCGTACGCGTACGAACGACGACGTCAATGCGAACAACATCGCCCGGCGCGACCCTCGCCTGCGTGCGGTCGAGCGGAGCAGCCGTCTCGCCGACTTCGCGGAGTACGGCGGCCGCTCCCATCGCCGCGCTTTCTTCACCGACAGCGAAAGAGGTCGCGAGCATCGGCTCATCCGAACTCGTGCGGCGCATTTCGAGCCCGCCGAGGTCCGCGGCCGGAGCCATCGCAAAGATGTCCACGGTCACGGAGCCTTCCAGAAATTCCCGTGTGGTCCGAAGCTGCTCTTCATGCCCGTTCACGTAGGGCACAGCGGTGTTGGCGGCCGGAAAGCGATGCGAGTGCACGTAGCCGTCGAGGTTGCCCGGATCATCCGATTCGACGAGCGGCATGTGGCAATCCGAACAGTCCGCCGACTCCGCCGGATAGTAGAACGACCGCGCTCCCTGCCCCGAGACACCGCTTGCCTGCCACGAATCGTATTCGTTGAAGCCGCGAATCCAGCGGTAGTTGTTCACCGGCACGTCAAGATGCACCTTGTGGCAAGACGAACAAAACTCGGAGCGATCCTGCCGCATGAACGGCTTCATGAAGGTTCGGCGGTGGGCGGCCGGCGCGGTGTTGATGACGTATCTGTCGATTGCGCGAATGACGGGATTCTTGCTCGCCATCAACGGATGCAGGGCCGGATACTCGATCGTGAACCCGCCGTTGCCCATCGTGTCCGCGACGCTCGAAATCGAATGGCACGAAACGCACCCCAGCCCGGCCTGCGCTTCCGGCGTGTCGATCTGCCCTATGGCGGGGTTCTCGAACCGGCCGTTGAAGAACATCGCGTGGTCATGGCATCCCGCGCACCACTTCGAAGCTTCGATGCCGGCGGTCTCCTGCATGTACTCGATGGACTTGCGATAGAACTGGTTGTTGAACGACGAGAAGTGGTGCATCGATTCGTTCCACTGCTCGTAAACGTCCTTGTGGCACTCACCGCAGAGTTTCGAATCAAGGAAGAAATCCGACGGGATGTAGCCGCCCGTATTGGTTCGCGAGGCCGAAGGGAAGAAAGGGCTTCCCACACCGCCGCCCTCGTACTCCATCGACTCGGGAGCTTCCAAAGGGTTCACGATGCGGTCCTGGGGCGTCGGGAACCAGTGACTCCGAAGCGCCACGTAGATTGGAAGGCACAGCGCCAGCACGCCCGCCCCGCCGATCCACGGCGCAAATGCCCTGGCATGACGGACCGCCCACCCAGTCAACAGCGCTACGCCCAGGAATCCTGCCGCGCCGTGGCTCTGAACAATCCACTGGTTCGGCCGCGTCGCACCGACATATCCGAGGACCAGGCCGAACAGAGCCGAGGCCGCCAAAGCGGCGAGCGCGAACTTCGCATCTCGTCGAAGCAACGCCATCCATCCGGACCGCCAATGGCGGAACGCCGCGCCGACGAGCACCACGCCGAGCACCACATGCAGCAGCACCGTGCCGACGAAGAAGATACTTGCCTCCGGAAACGCCCAGATCCAGCCCGCGCTGACGACGACCAGCAGCAAGCAGATCGCTAGTTTTCGAGGCGTGCTCATGGCCGGGAAAACCGAGGCAACAGACGCAACGCCGGGCGTCGGTTGTATTCGTCGAGATATTTTCGGTGCAGTTGGTCGTCGGGATAGCTCTCGTCCGCGCCGTAGGGATACCCGCTCATACCATGGAAAGGCAGGGGCTCGACGGCGGAACTGTAGGCCGTATTCGCATCGCCGTCTTTCGCCCAGCCGTCGAAGAACAGCAGGTAGTCGCGAGTCCAACCGCCGGGCAGTTCCGGAAGCCCGTTGACCGGAAACAGCAGCTTCAACTCGTCACCGGAACCCATGATGACGAAGCGGTCATCGATGCCGGCCAGCAACTCACGCACGTCGCCGTAGTTGGTGTAGTAGCCCGGAGTAGGATTCCACATCGACGCCGATTGCACCTGCGAATAGATGAACCTCTCGGGCTGCCTCCGCTCGGGATGAAGCTCCACTTGCGAGAACCCCCGGAACCTCAAGGTGGCATCCGCGGCGTCCAATCCGGTCAGTCGAACTTCCGGATGACTGGCGCGGACGGCAGCGAACGCTTCATCCCAATAGACACAGAGGTTCGTAGTGATCCGGATCTCCCGGGAATCAGACGGAAACACACCCTTGAGATCAACGGCGATCGTCTTCGGCTTGCCCGACGGGATGCCCATGTCTTCGATCGCCGTCACCCACTCGCCCCGCTCGCCGCGAACTTCGAGGCGAGGCGGCAGCAGCATGTTGCCCGCGCTCTGCGCCGAGCCGACGAAAGTACTCCCGTCCGCCCAGTCCACCCAGCCATGCAGAAAGAGCACGGCGTCGTCATGTCCACGCAGACTTTCGAAATCAAGAGTCAGCGTGTGCATCTCAGCCCGGCCCGCGAAGTCCCGGCTGAAACCCTCGGGATAGCGCCGGTCGCGCCGTGACAACGCATCAAGGACGTCCCGCCCGCGACCGTCGATCGCGGAGGACGCCGGCAGCCGCTCCCTCACCCCAAACAAGCGGAACGGCGGAAACGGCGGCGAGATGAACTTTTCGTTCGTATAAATCTCGATGTCGGCGGGGTGATCGAGAGCGATGAGCCGGATCTGATCGAGGTAGGAAACTTCGCGCAGTTCTTCCGTCACGCGCACCTCGTAGAAACCATCCCGAGGCTTCAGAGACGCACTGCCGACCTGGATGTACTCGTCGTTGTCGGTCGGGAAGAACCGCCCATCACCGAGGCCGACCCCGAGAGGCGCTACGCCGAGCACGTCGCTGATGAACTCGAACTCCTTGCCGTTCCAGGTGAAAATCATCGGGCACGAGCCCGAGAGCCGCGGCTTTTCGACATATCGATGCATCACGCCGACCGGCTGCTCGGACTCGTTCTGAATCAATCCGTTGGGCCAGGTAATACGCACCGTCTCAACAGACTCGCTCGCTCCAACGCCGAACGTGAGCGGAATCCCGCGGTAGATCTGCTTGCCGTAGCCGAGCCCCGCCTTGACTTCCACCCGCGCTCCCTCGGCCCGCTTCTGGTTCTTGACGCCTTCGATCGCGATCGTGACGTGATGATTTTGCGTCCCGGTTCGATTCTGCTGGATGGCAAGCGCGCCGCCGGTTGACAACGTCACGAAATCGACCGCACCGTCGCCGTTGAAATCAGCGGCGGCGGCGGCGCTGAAAGGCCCCGGCGCGGCGCCGCTTGACGTGAACCGGAATGCTCCCGCATTCAGCGCCAAACCGTCGCTTCCCAGCACGTCGAACCAGCCGCGGTTCGTACTGTCTCCCACCGCGAGCAGGCGTGGCAGATCCGGTCCGGTCTTCAAATCTCCATCATGGTTCTCGGCTACGCGCGAACCGGATTCGGTGGTCAACACGACATCGAGAAAGCCGTCATGGTCGAGATCGAACCCATCAAGCCGGGCGATGCCCGAGCCAGTGGCGAACCCTGCGACCGGATGAGGCTCGAACAGGCCCAGCTTGCGATCTTCGAACACCACCAGCGCATCCGCGTAGGCGATCACGATGTCGTTCCCGTTGTCCTCTTCCAATTCGAGGGTAGTCACGGCCCTTGCCGTACCCTGCTCGAAAGGAAACTTCTCCGAGACATCGAGGAACGTCCCATCGCCATTGTTGCGAAGCAGAACCTGATCCCGGCCCACGGCCATCAGATCGAGGTCGTAGTCATGATCGAAGTCCACCCAGACCGCATCCGCGAAATCGCCCTCGATCAAGGTCGTTCGTTCGTCGAACCGACCCGAAGCGTTGAGCATCAAATCGACGCCGCCGCTGCGCGCCAAAGCGCAGTCGGGGAAGCCGTCGTTGTTCGAGTCTCCGATCGCCAAGCGCCGCAATCCTGCGATCCCGGAGAGCCCCGGCGATTCCCGCCGTTCCCATGCTCCGCCGCTGCGGGCAAGCAGCAACGCCGCTTCGCCCGACCACACGAGCATGTCTACTGCCCCGTCGCTGTCCGCGTCGAGAACCTCGATCCCCAAGGGCGTGCCCTCCAAATCGACCGCTACGGCCTCGGCTTCGAAACGAACTTCACCGGCGGACGGCGGCATGGCGGGTCGAATCGGATCGTACAACTCCGAGTAGAAGCTCCAGTCAACGTCCTCGCCCACCGCCGCGCCGGCCTGGGCCGCCTTCAGCTTCTTGAAGATCTCGATTTCTTCGCGAGCGCGCTCGGGGTCACTCCGCCGCTGCAACCCGAACATCTGGAAGTGCGGCGCAGCGAGGCTCGGGTCGAGGCCGGCCGCCCTCTCGAACTCCTCCATCGCCCTTTCGGTTTCGCCCTGCTGCTTGTAAAGCGTGCCGAGCTGGTAGTGAGTCTTGGCGTGATTGGGGATCAGCCCGGCCATCCGCTCGAACTGTACGAGCGCTTGATCCATCTCGCCTTGTTTCTTGAATTCCACTCCGAGGTTGAAATAGGTATGGGGAATCTGCGGGTCCATCTCCTGCGCCTTCCGGACCGCAGCGATGCCTTCTTCCGTCAGGCCGGCGCGCAGCAGCGCGAGACCGTAATTCAATTGATCGCGAGCTGAATCCGGATCGATGTCCACCGCCTTGCGCAACGTCTCCGGCGCGAGATTTTGCGTGGCGGGGTTCTCGTAGAAGGCCTTGCCGAGATTTCGAATCTGTTGCAGTTCGATCTGCTCGGGGTCAGACGGCGCGAATGCGGGGCCTGTGTTATTGGAGCAGCTCGTGAGGAGAGCGGCCACAACCAGCAGCGACACCGGAAGGACCTGCATAGGAAAGACTGTCATTCTATCGAACTCCGATCTATCGGATAACACGGGGCGCGACATGTCAACGCAAGATAGAAAGCTTCCTGTTTGTGCAATAGAGAATGTTCCTTTTCTCAGCATGAGTTCATGTTGCGTTCGCCGCGGCGGAACGAGCCCGGAGGTCGACGGGAGCTGCGGCGAACGGCGCGCGCCGTGAGGCCGAGCGTGAACGGCGGACGGGAACGGAGACACCGCTCAGGAGCAATATGCCGCCCATGCCGCGCCATAGCCGCCCCATGCCGCGCCACAACGTGCAGGAAAGCAGCGACCGGGCGGCGTGCGCGGCGGTCCGGGCGGGGGTTTCTGATTGTGCGTCCCATGCGCATCCACGGCGAACCGAACGGACATAAAAGCCGTATTTCGTGTCTCGTGTCTCGTGTCTCGTGAAAAACCTTACAGGCCGTGTTGCCGGCGCTGCGGGCGGCCGCCGACCCAGCGAGCGCCGCTCCGAGAGCAAGTCGATCTGGATGATTCCCGACATCCTGTCTTCATGCTAAGCAGGACGGGGCGGAAAAAAAAGACTGAAGGGCTTCAGTACCCCAATGCAACGATTCGACATTCGTGATTCGTGAAAAACATAAAGGCCGTGTTTCGTGTCTCGTGTTTCGTGTTTCGTGAAAACCATTGGAGGGGGCCTGGTTCGCTCCAGAGGAAATGTCTGACGGCCGGTGAACGGGAAAGGCCGAAAAAACCGTGTTTCGTGATTCGTAAAAAACCTTACAGGCGGTGTTGCTGGCGCGGACGGCTCACACCTTATCCTGCCGGCCCCCTCACGCACTTCGCCTCACCACGTGATGAGAAAGCAGGTCAGGATTTTCGCCTCGCTGTTCTCATGCTAGGCCGGCCGGGGCGAAAAAAAAAGACTGAAGGGCTTCAGTACCCCAATGCAACGATTCGTCATTCGTGATTCGTGACTCGTGAAAAACCTTACAGGCGGTGTTGCTGGCGCGGGCGGCTCACACCTCGTTCCGCCGGCCCTCTCACGCCTGGCTGACCAGGGGAACGTCTCCCATTGCCCCGCGACCACGGGGCTCGGCCGCACGCAGCGACCGTTGACACCGAGACGCCTCCGAGAACTCGATTCGCCGCTCTCAATCCAACTGTAGCCGCTTGAGCTTGATCCCCGCTTCCTCGAGAAGCCCCAGCGCTACATCACCGAGAGGATAATCTCGACTGAAGACCACCTCTTGGATCCCCGCGTTGATGATCATCTTGGTGCAGATCAGGCACGGCGAATAGGTCGTGTAGAGTGTCGAATCCTTGACGCCGATCCCGTGGTAGGCCGCTTGGACGATCGCATTCTCCTCGGCATGAGAGCACAAGCACTCGCCCAGGCCTGTGCCACTATCGGCAAGCGAGTTGCAGCGCGGGCAGCCGCCCTCGTTGCAGTTTTTCACTCCCCGCGGCGTGCCGTTGTAGCCGGTTGAAATGATCCGCCGGTCCTTGACGACCACAGCGGCCACCTTGCGTTTCATGCAGTTGCTGCGAAGGGCCGCGATCCGCGCGATTTCCATGAAGTACTCGTCCCAGCCAGGCCGCCGAGCCTCCATCAACCAGCGTGTGACGATTTCGTCGACGCTTCGCTTCAACGAAGCCGGCGACGAGTCATTCATGACCATTGCGTCAGCCAGATCGAAGCAGGCCCACAGTTGTTGCCGCGTGGGGTCGTCGCTTTCCAGCTCGCGCCGCTCCTGCTCGACAAACTCCTCTCGAGAGACGGGCTTTCGGTCTCCGCCGCGATTGACCACACGCTCGTAGCGAACCTCCGGGGACGCGTCCACGCGCAATAGACGGAAATCGCCGTTCGCCCGCAGGGCCGCGACCTCAGACGGATTCCGAATCGAGTCAATCACATAGTTCTGATCCGGGCGGAGCTTCGCCTTCACGCGCTCGGCCAACACGGCGGAGCCGAACTCAACCCGCAACCGGTTTCCCATCTCGATCAGGTTCTCGCGCGTCGCCGGCCGGCCTTGCCGTCTCAACTCCTCTTGAATCTCGTCCGAAAGCGAGTAGAAGCGAAAGCCTTTCGCCTTGAGGTGGTCGGCGGTAACCGTTTTCCCCGCGCCGTTGGTTCCTGTCAGGCCGATGATCATGCAGGTTCCGTTCCTTGAACGCTTACGATATCAACTTCTTCGCGGTATCCGTCATACGGCTCAAGCCGTTCGCTGTGGCGGCCGAAATCACCGTTAGGTCATGTCCATGCCAACGCAATATGGAACGTTCTCCTTTCTCAGAATGGGTTCATTTCGTGTTCGCCGCAGCTGTAGAAGCCCGGAGGGCGATGGGAGCAGCGGCGAACGTCAGTCGTCGTCAGGCCGACCCAGAACGGCGCACTGTGGGCGGCCGCTGGTTCAGCCCCCCGAACAATGGTGAACAATAGCGAACAATCGTGAACAGGGAAGCCGTGACTTGTCGGCGGCTGTAGCGGTTTTCGACTGTGCGACCTTTGCACATCCACGGCCAACCGAACGGCATGAAGTCCGTGATTCGTGTTTCGTGACTCGTGATTCGTAACAACCTTAAAAGCTGTGTTGTCGGCGCGGGCGGCTTGCGCCTCGCCCTGACGACCCTCTCACGCACTTCGCCTCGCCACGTGGTGAGATATGCAGGTCAGCCGAAGGGGAACGTTCTGCCTGGCTCGAGAGAGGAACTTCTCACATTACGCCGACATGCAACGTCGTCGCCGTAGCCATCCGCGCCGGACGCATGTTACGCTGAGAATTCCCATTGCGGTCTTCCTGGACCGCCGGTAGAAGGCGCCAGGCAGGGGTTCCCCACCCCTCATCGTCAGTTCTGTCTTATCTCGGAAAATGAACGATCTTCTTGCACTCACTCCGTACGTCGGTTTACTCGGGCTCTTATGCGCGCTCCTGCTTTTCATCATGGTCGGCAAACGTTCGCCCGGCAATGACCGCATGCGGGAAATCTCCGAACTGATCCACCGCGGCGCGATGGCCTTCCTCTATCGCGAATACCGTATCCTGGCCGTCTTCGTCGTCATTGTCGCAGCGCTCCTGGCCTGGAAGCTCAGCGTCGAAACCGCCATCTGCTTCATCTCCGGAGCGATCTTTTCCGTGGTCGCCGGCTTCGTCGGAATGAAAGCAGCCACCAAGGCCAACTCCCGCACCAGCGAAGCCGCGCGAGCCGAGGGTTCGGACGCCGCGCTGCTCGTCGCATTCGGCGGTGGATCGGTGATGGGCCTCGCGGTAGCCGGGCTTGGCCTGCTTGGCGTCGGGATTTTCGCGCAAGTCTTCTCCGGCGTGGAAGAAGCCGTCTACATCAACGGCTTCGCGATGGGAGCGAGCTCGATCGCCTTGTTCGCCCGCGTGGGCGGAGGCATCTACACCAAGGCCGCCGACGTCGGCAGCGACCTGGTGGGCAAGGTCGAGGCGGGCATCCCGGAAGACGACCCTCGCAATCCCGGTGTGATCGCCGACAACGTCGGCGACAACGTCGGCGACGTCGCCGGCATGGGCGCGGATATCTTCGAATCCTACGTGGGGTCGATGATCGCCACCCTGGCCATCGCCGCCACGCTGTCCACCGAAGGACTGCAACTGCTAGCCGCGGGCAACACTGCCGAGGCGGTCCGTGCCGGATTGATGTCGCTGCCACTCGTGCTGGCGGCAGTGGGCATGATAGCGTCCCTGCTCGGCATCCTTTCCATCCAGGCTCTCAAGAGCATGGGCCCGGCATCCTCTCTCCGCTATTCCGCCTGGCTCGCCGCCTTGCTCTTCCTCGCGGGCGGCTACGTCGCCGTTGGCGCGGTGGGAGTGAGCCAATCCGTGTTCTGGGCCGTCCTGGCCGGCACCGTGGCCGGCGTAGCGATCGGCTTTATCACCGAGTACTACACGTCGATGGGGCCGATCCGGGATATTGCGGAAGCCTCCAAAACCGGCTCCGCCCCCAACATCATTCAGGGTCTGGCTGTCGGCTTCCGGAGCTGCGCCTTCCCCGTATTCATGATTTGTCTCGCGATCTTCCTCGCACATGAGGTGGCCGGCCTCTACGGAATCGGCATTGCCGCGGTCGGCATGCTGGCGACGGTGGGCATCACGATGAGCGTCGATGCTTATGGTCCGATCGCCGACAACGCCGGCGGCATCTCAGAGATGGCCGGTCTCGGACCCGACGTGCGCGCCATCACCGACGAGCTCGATTCGCTGGGCAACACCACAGCCGCCATGGGCAAAGGTTTCGCCATCGGCTCCGCCGCCCTCGCCGCACTCGCGCTCTTCTCCGCCTACACGCAGGCCGTGGACGCCGTCCGCCTCAGCCAGGGTCTCGAAGCGGTCGTCATCCAGATCAACGATGCCCGCGTCGTCATCGGGTTGCTGATCGGCGGCACGCTGCCATTCATCATCGCCGCGCAAACGATGACGAGCGTCGGCCGCGCGGCCAGTCTGATGGTGGAAGAAATTCGCCGGCAGTTCCGCGAAATCAAGGGGCTGCTCGCCGGGGAGCCCGGCGTCAAGCCCGACGCTACCCGCTGCGTCGACATTGCCACGGCGGCCGCGCTGAAAGAAATGGTCGTGCCCGGAGTCATCGCCGTCAGTGCTCCGGTCACCATCGGCTACCTGCTTGGCCCGGAAGCTCTCGGCGGCATGCTCGCCGGAGCCACCGTAACCGGCGTGCTGCTGGCGCTCTTCATGGCCAACGCCGGCGGCGCCTGGGACAACGCCAAGAAAGCCATCGAGAAAGGCGAAGTAGCAGGCGAGGAGAAGGGCGGCGAAGCTCACAAGGCAACCGTCGTCGGTGATACCGTCGGCGATCCGTTCAAAGACACTTCAGGCCCCTCGATGAACATCCTGATCAAGCTGATGTCCATCGTCGCCCTCGTCATCGCACCGCTCGTAGCCGTCTGACTTCGTTCGCCACAGCGGCATCGGGCAGCTTCTCCCTTGTGTCACGCCTAACCTGCATTTCTCACCACCCGACGGCCGAAGCACGCGGTATGACCGCCATGACTTCGTTGCACTTGCTCGCCGTGCTCGACGTACTGTCAAGTACGCCTGCGCGCGCCTTTTTCGTCCGCCCGGCTCGCGCCTCGTCCTGACGGCCCTCTCACGCACTTCACCTCGCCTCGTGGTGAGAAAGGCAGGCTAAGAGGGGCCGCACTGCGAAACTGTCCACTCGACTTTCCGGTCGATCGTCTTCGATAATCAGACTTCCCCTGGATCGCTTCCACGCCGGGAGTGTCCGGTGTTCTCGTGTTCGACGACAGAGGGCTGTTTCCATGTCCCGTTCCATTCCACTTGTTTGCCTGTTGTTCGCGCTCATTCTGCCGCAGGGTCCGACTTGCCGCCTCGACGCTCAACCGCTGGACGGCACACGGCCTCTCGAATGGGAGGGCGACCTCGCGGCCCGCATGGTCGCGGGCATCGACCGCTATCTGACGGTTGCGACGGATTTCCTGGCCTCCCAGCGCCGGCGGCACTGGAACTCCGACTATTCCTCCCCGGGCGCGTATGAAACTTCCGTGGCGGCCAACCGGGAGCATTTCCAACGCATCATCGGCGCTGTCGATGATCGACTGCCGAGCGACGGATTCGAGCTTGCCGGCACGACTCGTCAACCGTCGCTGGTCGCCAAGACAGCCGCGTATGAAATTCATACGATCCGTTGGCCCGTATTCTCCGGCGTTCACGGGGAGGGGCTTCTGCTCCGGCCCACGGGAAGACCGCGCGGACACGTCATCGCCTTGCCTGATGCGGACGTATCGCCCGAGGCGGCCGTGGGACTGACCCCGGGTGTCGCCAAAGCCGCTCAATACCCGCTCCTGCTCGCCGAATCGGGCCTGCGCGTCATCGTTCCCACGCTCATTGACCGCGCCGACGACTGGTCAGGACACCCGCGCATCCGTTACACCAATCAGCCGCATCGCGAGTGCATCTACAGCATGGCGTTCGAGATGGGACGGCACATCATCGGCTACGAAGTCCAGAAGGTGCTGTCGGCGGTCGACGCCATCAAGGCCGAGGACCCTGAGGCGGAGGTCGGGGTTGCCGGATACGGTGAGGGCGGTCTGCTCGCCCTTTACAGCGCCGCCATTGACACCCGCATCGACGCAAGTCTTGTCAGCGGCTACTTCGGCCCGCGCGAGGGACTCTGGAGCGAACCCATCTACCGCAATGTCTGGCGGCTACTGGAACGGTTTGGCGATGCGGAGATCGCGCGTCTCATCGCGCCCCGCCGTCTGTTGATCGAAGCAGCGCCCGCACCTCCGGTCAGCGGGCCGCCGCCCGTCACACCGACGCGAAGTGGAGCGGCTCCGGGCCGGATACCGTCACCCTCGGCATCCCAGGTCCGGGCCGAAGTAGAGAGAGCCCGACCCACCTTTGCCCGGTTGGGCGTGGAGGACCATCTTCAATTCCAACCCGGCAACGGTCATGACCGGGGGGGCAGAGCGACTCTGCAAGCGTTTGTTTCCCTTTTCGACACCTCAAGCGCCGTTGTCGAGAACACCTCGACGCCCAGCGACCAACGCCGCGCCTTCGATCCCTCCCGGCGTCTCCGGCGGCAGTTCGACGAACTTGTCGCGCATACGCAGGCGGTGGTCCGGAAGTCCGAGTTCACGCGCAGGCGCTTCTGGGCCAAAGCGGACCGCGCCACGGTCCCGGACTGGGAGCGAAGCGCCGACGAGTACAGGAAGGTTCTCTGGGAAGAGGTGATCGGACGCCTGCCCGACCCCTCCGAACCGCTCGAAGCCTACACCCGGCTCACGTACGAGACCGCAGCATGGAAAGGCTACCAAGTGGTTCTGCCCGTCTGGCCTGAAGTCTTTGCCTATGGCATCCTGCTCCTGCCGAACGATCTCAAGCCCGGCGAAAAGCGCCCCGTCGTCGTCACCCAACACGGACTCGAGGGCAGACCCCGGATGCTGGTCGATTCCGCGATCAAGGGACCCTACCACCACTACGGCGCCCGTCTGGCCGATCGAGGCTTTATCGTATTCGCGCCGCAGAACCCCTACATCGGCCGCGATGACTTCCGCGTCCTGCAGCGCAAGGCCAATCCTCTGGGGGTATCGCTCTTTTCCTTCATCCTCGGCCAGCATGACCGAATCCTGCAATGGCTGGAGACGTTACCGTTCGTCAATCCGAAACAGATCGCTTTCTATGGACTCTCTTATGGGGGAAAGACGGCGGTGAGAGTGCCGCCCTTGCTCAAGAAATATGCCCTTTCCATCTGCTCGGCGGACTTCAACGAATGGATCTGGAAGAACACCAGCGACGCGCACCGCTACAGCTACGTCTACACCGGCGAATACGAGATGTTCGAGTTCAACCTGGGCAACACCTTCAACTACAGCGACCTCGCCAAGATGATGGCGCCCCGTCCGTTCATGGTCGAGCGCGGTCACCATGACGGCGTAGCGCCCGACGAGTGGGTCGCCTATGAATACGCAAAGGTGCGCCAACACTATGCGGAACTAGGCATAGCGGACCAGACCGAGATCGAATTCTTTCTCGGACCCCACGAGATCAACGCCCAGGGCAGCTTCGATTTCCTGCATCGCCACCTCGACTGGCCCAAGCGCTGACGAACCGACGGCGGAGATGCGGGCAAGTTTTTTCTTCGTAGCCCGCGCTGCCAGGGTGCTTGCGGTGATGCTCCCGCGGTCAGGAAGAATAGATTTCCTCGATGCGGTCGGCGTATCGCCTCTCGACTTCCCGGCGGCGCACTTTCATCGTGGGCGTGATCTCCCCCCTGTCGATGGAAAACTCTTCTTCGAGCAGCGCCACCTTCTTGACCCGCTCGTGCCGCGCCAGTCCCTGGCACGCCGAGTCCACTTCATTCTCCATCATGCTCACAATTCGGGCGTTCCGCACCAACACCCCCCGGTTCGCCGCATCGATACCCTGCTGCTGAGCGTATTGCTGCAACTTCTCGAAGTCGGGCACGATCAGAGCGCTCGGAAAGTTCCGTCCCTCCGCAACAACGACGGCAGTGGACACAAAACCACTGGTCTTGATCTGATTCTCAATCGGCTGGGGCGCCACATATTTGCCGCCGGACGTCTTGAAGAGGTCCTTCTTGCGATCGGTGATGCTGAGGTAGCCGTCCTCGTCGATCTTGCCGATATCGCCCGTGTGGAACCAACCGCCGCGAATTACCTCGGCGGTTCTCTCTTCATCCCTGTAATAGCCGAGCATGACGTTGGGGCCGCGCACCAGGATCTCGCCGTCATCGGCGATCTTCACCTCGACGTTCCTGATCATCCTTCCGACGGTTCCGAACCGCAGACTGTCCGGGTAATTCAAAGAGACGACGGGTGACGTCTCGGTCAGTCCATAGGCTTCGCAGATCTTGATCCCGACGGCGTAGAAAAATTCAGCAACGTGCAGCGGAAGGGGCGCAGCGCCCGACATGAAAAAGCGAATGCGGCCGCCGAGCCGTCCTCTGAGCTTCGCGAAGACCAGCCGGTCGGCCAACCCTGACTGCAAACGAAGACCCAGCGGCAAGGGCTCGTTCTTGAGGCGATAGGGAGCCGTCGCCTTCCCTGTACCGATCGCCCAGTTGAACAGTCCGCGTCGAACCGCCGGAGCGGCCGCCACCGCGGCCTGCACTTTGTCATGAACCTTCTCGAAAAACCGCGGCACGCCCACGGCAACGGTCGGCTTGACTTCCAGCAGGTTTTGCGGCACGGCATCGAGCGACTCGGCATACGCCACGGTCGCACCGTCGTAGAAAAACACGTAGTCCGCTATACGCTCCGCCACATGAGACAGCGGCAGGAACGACAGGGCAACATCGTCTTCGTAGACCTTGAGTCCGATGTCGCGCACGTTGCTGCAGAAGTTGCCGTGCGTAAGCATCACGCCCTTCGGCGTTCCCGTCGTGCCCGACGTGTAGATGATGCTCGCCAGGTCCTGCGGCTGAACGGCGCTTATCGCCTGCTCGAAATCCTCCCGCTCATCCTCGGACAGGGGTTTCTCGCCCAAAAGGCTCGCCATGGTCGTGATTCGCTGGTCATCCGTGTCATAGGAATCGAAGACGACCATGCCCTCCAACGCGGGGAGGTGATCCCAAATGCTCAGGATCTTGTTGAGCTGCTCCTCGGTAGAAACGAAGATCACCCGAGACTCCGAGTGCTCGAGCAGATAGCGGATCTGCTGCGCGGGCAGCGTGGGATAGATCGGTACGCTGACCACGCCCGCGGTCATCATGGCGAAATCGGTCACCGCCCATTCCCAACGATTTTCCGACAGCAGGGCGCAACGATCCCCCGCAGCGATGCCCGCCTTCCGCAACCCGAAGTGGGTCCTCGCCACACGGCGGTACACTTCGCTGGCCGCGATCGGCCCGTAGGCCCCTTCAACTTTCGTAAGAATCATGTCCGGCTTGTCATAGGACACGGCATGGCGAAACAATCGGGCCAAGGTCTCAGGCATCTGTCCCCCTCGTCGAGTACTTCAGACTGGAAAAGCCTTCCAAATGAAGTCTTATCACCAACACTGTAAACTGTAGGCTCGCCAAAGGGGAAGCCCACCATGCCCATGTCCGTCAAACAGGCCGCCGAAGCTTGGCGGTTCGACATTCCCGACGAACAGTTGGACGCAATCGTTCCCATCGTGGAAGAGGTTGCAGACAAGACCGCGCGAGCCCTCGACCGGGACTTGAGCACCACCGATCCGGTCCATTCGTTCCGCCCTTCCTGCCGCTGACCGCACGTCTCGAATCAACCAATGAACCTCACCATCACGGATCTCGCTCCCAGAATCGAGCGAGGCGCACTTTCCCCCGTCGAACTCACGCAACACCTACTCGAGCTCATCGAAAAGCGGCAACCCCGCTTGAACGCTTTCATCACCGTCACCGCCGAGCACGCTCTCGCACAAGCGCGGCAGGCCGAGCAGGAAATCCGGGCGGGCAACTACCGCGGCAAGCTCCACGGCATTCCTTACGCCGCCAAAGATCTCTTCTACACCAAGGGCATCAAGACCACCATCGGTTCGAAGATCATGGACGACTTCATCCCCGACTTCGACTGCGCCGTCATCGAGAAACTGACCGCCGCGGGGGCCGTGATGCTCGGCAAGGCGGGTTTGCATGAATGGGCCTACGGCATCACGAGCAACAATCCGCACTACGGCGCCATTCGCAATCCCTGGGACACCGACCGCATTCCCGGCGGGTCGAGCGGGGGCTCAACCTCCGCTCTCGCCGGAGGCCTTTGCAGCTTCTCCCTCGGTTCGGACACCGGCGGCTCGATCCGCATCCCCTCGTCCTTCTGCGGCCTTGTCGGCCTCAAGCCCACCTTTGGACGGGTCAGCCGCTACGGCGTCTTCCCTCTCGGCCACACCCTCGATCACGCCGGCCCCTTCGGCTCCACCGTCCGCGACACCGCGGAAGTCTACTGCGCCATGGCGGGCGGAGATCCGCGCGATGAAAGCTGCGCCGACCAACCTGTGATCGAACCAAGCCTGGGACCGGAGCCCACGCTTGCCGGCCGAAAATTCGGCGTTCCCGAAAACTTCTACTTCGACGGCCTGCACGCCGACATCAAAGCGGCCGTGAACAAAGCCATTTCCGTGCTCGCAGACCTCGGCGCCGAGCTGGTCTCTATCAAGGTCCCCGACATCGAAGAGTTCAACGATCTCGGCAGACTCATCCTGCTTGCCGAGGCCACGTCGGTGCACGAGAAACGGCTGCGCGAACGACGAAGCGAGATCGGTGACGACGTACGCGCGCTCTTCGATCAGGGCCGCTTCATCCGAGCATCCGAATACCTGAATGCCCAGCGCCGACGGCGCGCTCTCATCGACGCCTTCAACGAGATCCTCGGCAGCGTCGACGCGATCGTCACGGCCACGATCCCGGTGCCCCCCGCCAAGATCGGCCAAAACACCCTGACCGTCGCCGGTGTCGAACACAACGTCCGGATCGCCACCACCCGGAACGTACGCGCGCTGAACCTCACGGGCCTGCCACTGCTCTCCGTACCCTGCGGCCTCACCGAAGACCACCTCCCCATCGGCCTGCAGATCATCGGCCGCCTCTGGGACGAAGCGGGCATTCTGGAAATCGGCCACGCCTACGAACAGGCGACCGACTGGCACCTCAAACGCCCGGCGATCGCCGACGAATGAAACGCACCGTCGCCGGCCTCATACTCTTCCTGATCGCTGCCGCGCCCCCGGCCAACGCGGGCGAAACGCATGAAGCGACCCTCCAGTGGTCCCTCCTCCCGGACCTTCCCACGCCTCTCGGCCTCGGCGGGCCTTTCGTCGGCGTATCCAATGAGGCGCTCGTGGTCGCCGGCGGCTCGAACTTCCCCATCTCCCCGTTTCAGGGCGGGACCAAGCAATGGCGGCGCGACGTATACATCCTCGAGCCGGGCTCCGATGACTGGCTATCCAACTTCCAGCTCGAGCACCCGCTCGCTTACGGAGGCAGCGTTTCGACAGAACAAGGGTTCATCCTGCTCGGCGGCGGCGATGCCCAACGACATTACCGCGACGTCCGGTTGCTCCAATGGCAGGACGGGACACTCGACCAACAAAAGCTCCCCGACCTGCCTCAAGCCTGCGCCATGACCAACGCCGTCCTGCTCGGCACATCGATCTACGTCGCCGGCGGCCAGCAAGCCCCCGACTCCAGCCGCGCGATGAACAACTTCTGGCGGCTCGATCTCAGCCATCCCGAACCTGCTTGGGAAGTTCTCGACCCCTGGCCCGGCCCCGCGCGCATCCTTCCCGTGGCCGTAGCGCAGGATGGCGCGGTCCATGTTTTCAGCGGCGCCGAGCTCATCACGGCGGCCGACGGCTCGACTACCCGCCGTTTCCTCACCGACGCCTACCGCTACCGCCCCGAAGCCGGATGGCAACAGGTCGCCGACGTTCCCCACCCCGTTGCCGCCGCCGCGGCCATCACCGAGGGACCCAGCCACATCCTGATCTTCAGCGGAGACGACGGCGAGCTCTTCTTCCGCGCGCAGGAACTGGGCGACAACCACCCCGGCTTCCCCAAGACCGTACTCGCCTACCACACCATCACCGACACCTGGACCGAACTTGGCGAGATGACCGAGGCGCTCGTCACAACCTCGGCAACGCGCTGGAACGGCCGCATCGTCATCGCCTCCGGCGAAGACCGCCCCGGTCACCGCTCCCCGCACGTGCTTGCCCTCGAAACCCGCCATCGGCCCAGCGGCTTCACCAAGCTCGACTACGTCTGCCTCGGCGCATACCTCGCGATGCTCATCGGGATGGGCGTCTACTTCTCCCGCCGCGAGAAAACCACCGCCGACTACTTCCTGGCCGGCCGCCGCATCCCCTGGTGGGCGGCGGGCATCAGCCTCTTCGGCACCCAGCTCAGCGCCATCCCCTTCATGGCGGCGCCCGCCAAGGTCTTCGCCACCGACTGGGCCTACTTCGTCAACACGTTCGCCTTCATCCTCATCACGCCGATCGTCGTCTACTTCTATCTGCCGTTCTTCCGCCGCCTCAACCTCACCAGCGCCTACGAATACCTGGAGCGGCGCTTCAACCTCGCGACCCGCCTCTACGCCAGCGCCGCGTTCATCCTCTTTCAACTCGGCCGCATGGCGATCGTTCTGTTTCTGCCGGCGATGGCCCTCTCCGCCGTCACCGGCATGAACGTCTACGTCTGCATTGTCGTGATGGGCGTTCTCAGCACGCTCTACACCGTTCTCGGGGGCATCGAGGCCGTCGTCTGGACGGATGTGTTGCAAGCCATCGTCCTGCTCGGCGGCGGCCTCTTGTGCCTGGTGATCATGATTTTCGGCGTCGACGGAGGAATGTCGACGATCTTCTCGGCCGGCATGGCCGATGACAAATTCAAAGTCATCCATTGGGGTTGGGACTACACGACCAGCACGATATGGGTCCTCGTCATCGGAAACCTCTTCATCAACCTGGTCACCTACACCTCCGACCAGGTTGTCGTCCAACGCTATCTCACGACCCGTGACGAAAAAAGCGCCGCCGATTCCATCTGGATGAATGCCGCCATCGTGCTGCCGGAAACGTTCATCTGGTTCCTGCTCGGCACTTCGCTCTACGTCTTCTACAAGCTCACGCCCGAACTCCTGAGCCCCAACCTGCCCACGGACTCGATCTTCCCCCACTTCATCTCGCAGCAACTGCCGTCCGGCGTCACCGGGATCGTCATCGCCGCCCTCTTCGCCGCTTCGATGTCCACTCTCGACAGCGGCTTGAACAGCGTCTCGACCGCCGTGGTGACGGATTTCTACGCCCGTTTCCGACCTGAATCCACGGATGCCGTCCGGCTGCGCCTGGCGCGCTGGCTGACCGCCGGCCTCGGCCTGATCGCTACCGTCACCGCCGCGACCATGGCCACCTACGAGATCCAGTCCCTGTGGGATTTGTTCATGCGGATGCTCGGCCTGCTCAGCAGCGGCATGGCCGGACTCTTCGCAGTCGGCATGTTCACCCGCCGCGCCAACGGACGGGGGGCGCTCGTCGGAGCCGTCATCAGCGCCGCGGTCATCTACTGGGTCCAGACCCACACCGCCGTCAGCTTCTTCCTGTACGCGGCTATCGGACTGCTCACCTGCTTCGCCGCCGGCTACCTCGCCAGCCTGCTGCTTCCCGACCGCCCCAAAGGCCTCAAGGGCCTGACCGTCTTCACACAAATCCCGCCGGAACGAATCTGATCGCAAACCCGTCGGCTGTGCCGCTCAGTTTTTAGTAGTCAGTTTTCAGTAAAACCAACGGAACGAATCTGATCGCAGACCCGCGGCGGTGCAACCCGGAACCGGCGGTTTCTACCCTGGGAGCGTGCAGGTGCCCTCTGGGCGCTTGCCCGCACTCTTCTCAGGCAGGCTGGGAGAACTACTGCGCGACAGCGCCGATTACGTGCTTCTGCTGACGGCCACGCCACACAAGGGCGATACGCAGAACTCCGTTCTGTTCCGGCAACTGCTCGACCGGGACACCTATGCCGACGTGCGCTCGATCCGCGAGGCCATGACGATGTGTCGAGCGCCCTTCTACCTGCGCCGCACCAAGGTGGCGATGATCTATTTCCCGGAGCGTCAGGCGGACGGAACATTGAGCGCGAAGCCGGTCTTCACCAACCGCATCCGGCGCACGGCCGGCCTCGCCATCGACGGTCCCGGACGCTTATGGACCATTCTTGCGAGTGTTCAATGGTTATGACGCTGCACATGCTCTCAAGTTCGAGTTCGGATTCATGCGCAAGATATGCAGCAATGGTCTGGTCATGGTGGCAGGACGGCTTATCCCCATGGAATGCAAGCTGCCGGCCGGGATGCGGGCAAGATTTTTTCTTCGTAGGCGCTCCCAGGGGTGACTTTTCCTTCGTATGCGCTGTCAGGGTACCGATCGGGGCCGGTATGGAACGGGCCATATAATGGGAGTTCGAACAGGTCAATGCGCTTGGAGCACATCGCCCGGATGACGAGAATTGGCGGAAGCCTTCTTCTCGAGGGATGCGACTTTTCGAAACGACGGTGGTGTCAACGCAGCCAGGTCAAGGCAAGACGACTGCGCCGGGCCAGTTGCTTCCTACTGCCGCTCATTCTGATGCTGGCAGCGTGCGGCGGCGGGGAAGACTCCTCTCGTAGCTCTTCGGACTGCGTCGAGTGTCACCGCAGCGTGACGCCGAACATCGTCACGGATTGGGAACTGAGCCGGCACAACGAGAGAGGTGTGGACTGCTCGCTGTGTCACGGTGACGAGCATCATTCGGCGGACGATGTCGCTTTGGTCAAGACCGCGACGCCGGATGTTTGCGGGACTTGCCATCCGATCCAGACGGAGCAGTTCGCAGGCGGCAAGCACGCTCTGGCCTGGGCCAGCATGAACGCCATGCCGACGACGCATTGGCTGCCGATGGCTCTCACGGAAGGCATGAAGGGCTGTGGAGGGTGCCACCGCCTCGGGCTCAAGAGTGAGGACGAGATCCGGCAGTTGAGGGCCGAGGGCGTCATGTTCGGTCTTGCCTCTTGTGACGCCTGCCATACGCGCCACCTTTTTTCCGTCAAGGAGGCCCGCGAACCACAAGCCTGCCGGACGTGCCACATGGGCATCGACCATCCACAGTGGGAGATGTATTCCTCGTCCAAGCATGGCGTTCGGCATCTGCTCAAGCAGAGCGGAACGCTACCGGAGCAGGCCGCGGCGCCCACCTGCCAGATGTGCCACATGCCGCAGGGGGATCACGGCGTGCGGACAGCCTGGGGATTTTTGGCCGTGCGATTACCCATGCCGGAAGATCCGCAGTGGGCGGCCGATCGAACAACCATCCTCCAAGCGCTCGGAGTCCTGGACCCACAGGGAAATCCGACCGCGCGCCTGGATGCCGTCAAGAAAGCCGACGTCGCACGGCTGACCCAAGAGGATTGGCAGAAGGAGCGCGACCGCATGATCGGCGTTTGCGAGCAGTGCCACTCGGGAAATTTCGTGCGAGCGGAACTCGAGAAGGGCG
Organism: Bryobacterales bacterium; assembly: GCA_026713545.1. Taxonomy (GTDB): domain Bacteria; phylum Acidobacteriota; class Terriglobia; order Bryobacterales; family UBA6623; genus JAPPLB01. The sequence goes on along the minus strand of JAPOOG010000083.1, from coordinate 90,640 downwards.
ACGAGATGATCCGGGAAACGGACCGGCTGCTGGCCGAGGCGATTCGCATCGTCAGTTCCCTGTACCGCGACGGGGTGCTGCGCAAGCCGGACCACTATGCGTACAACTTCCCGGATCTGCTGGCCTTCCACGACGCACCGTCGGTGATCGAACAGCGACTCTTCAAGATGCATTTGGAGCACCGGATGCGAGCGTTTCAGGGGGTGTTTCACAACAATCCGGATTATGCGCTTTGGTACGGTTGGAGCGAGATGTTGCAGGACTTGACCGAGATCAAGACATTGGCGCAGGAGATGCGCAGTAGCCGCTAGCCGGCGGCGCGGAGGACTTCTCAGTGACCGGTTATGTGATCAGCCTGTCTGCCCTGGCAATCGCAACACTCACGCTGATTGCGGTTCTTTTCCGACGGCCCGAACTGGCTGCCACTACTGCGGGCAAGATCCTGGCTTTTACTGCTCTGTTTGCACTACCGGGGCTGCTGCTGCTGGGCGGCGCCGGCCAGCACTACGAACAGGCCAAGACAACGGAGTTCTGCCTTTCCTGCCACATCATTCAGCCCTATGGAGAAAGTCTCCGGATTGACGATGCTCGATTCCTTCCTGCCGCGCATTATCAGAACAAGCGAATCCCCATCGACAAAACTTGCTATGCATGCCACACCAACTACACGATGTTCGGGGACGTTGATGACAAGATCCGCGGCGTGAGGCACGTATGGCACAACGTTTGGGGCACTGCTTCAGACCCGGTCAAGCTGTATCAGCCGTATGAGAACCAGGCCTGTCTGGAATGCCACGAAGGGGCGCGGTCCTATGAGGAGCACCCAGCCCACAAGGCATTCCGCGCCGAGTTGCTCGATGGCGAGAGGTCATGCCTGATGTGTCACAACTTGATTCACGAGGTCACGAAGCTGGACCGATTCCCAAGCTGGGATCCCGAGGCCAGGCAATGAGCCGGATTCGGTTGCCTGGCCTGCGGAACGGATTCTCCGGACGCCTCCAGCTATCCGGGTTGCTGATCGCTTCGGGGCTTGGAGTCGAACTGACTACCCTGTTCTGGATTCATCCCGTTTCTTTCTTTCTGTTCGTCTGCCTGGGGGCCTTGCTTGTTGGAGCGGGCATGCTGCTCTACCTGTGGTCCGTCGTGACTCGGAGCGAGTGACGGGGGCGGGAAGCACCCGTTCGTTCCCTGAAACTCGATATGCCGATCTTCGGCGGCAGGGCTTGGGTACTGTTCAAAGTCATTCTTTGTCGAGTTTGAGTCGCAGGGGTGTGCCGGCCCTGGGCGGCTTGGGCAAAGAAACAAGCTCCACGATCAACGGACCCATATACTCGACAGAGAAGCGCCGAATATCCGACTTGAACTGCGATAATTCTTAGTCGTTCGATCAGAAATGTCTGTCCGCGTTTCGGGCTCCGGGAAACCGCCGCCGTGGCCTGATCGTCCCAGAAATAGATTTATGCATCGACGAAAGGCCATCTCCCTGCTTGCGGCTTCCGCAGCGAGCCCCTGGCTGCGCAGAACGGCCGGAGCCCAGGAAGAAGCGATCATCTCGGTAGACGTGGAGGTCGTAAATGTCCTCGCCACGGTACGAGACAACAAGGGCGGCCTGGTCACGGACCTCAACAAAGACGACTTCATCCTGGAAGAGGACGGCAAGCGCCAACAGATTCGCTACTTCTCTCAACAGACGGATTTGCCTCTTACGGTCGGGCTGCTTGTCGACACCAGCGTGAGCCAGGAACGTCTGATCTACGAAGAGCAGCGGGCCGCCGCCCAGTTCTTTTCGCAGGTGCTCCGGCTCCAAAAGGATCTGGCATTCCTGATCAGCTTCGACGTCAATGTCGAATTGCTGCAGGATTTGACAGGCTCGCAAAGGCTGCTGGAGAGGTCTCTCGAGGACCTGCAAGTGGAGGGAGCCAACCGCGGCATCCATCCCGGACCCGTGCCGAATTCAGGACGGCCTGTGGGGACGGCTCTTTATGACGCCGTGTACCTTGCCTCCGATGAGATGATGCAGGGGCAGGTCGGGCGCAAGGCCATCGTGCTGATCTCCGACGGCGTCGACTACGGCAGCCGCGTCGATCGCGAGGAGGCGGTCGAAGCAGCTCACAAATCCGATGTCGTGGTGTACGGAGTGCGGTACTACGACCGCACTTTCTACTATGGCCGGATGGGCTTCGCGGGCGGCGGTTCCGGAGCGCTGAAAAAGATGGCGCGGGAAACCGGCGGCAACGTCTTCGAGGTGACGCGCAAGCGGACGCTGCGGCAGATCTTCGATGAGATCCAGAACGAACTGCGCAGCCAGTACAGCATCGGTTTCTCACCTGAAAGCAGTTCAAGCGGCGCCGGGCTTCGAAAAATCAACCTGCGAACGCGGCGCAAGAACCTCAAGGTGCAAGCTCGGACCGGATACTACCCTAAGTCAACCTGACGCACCTGCAGGGAGAGGGACCGGCGTAGTCAGTGGTGCATACCCGTATCAGTTCGTGTCAAAAGCCACGCAGGCGGCGTTACGCGCCCCAGGGCCGATTGAGTAACGAGAGAACGCCCCTGCAATGCAGCGCCGTTCTCTCAGCACACAAGGCCGGAAGTGGCGCGTACGTAACCCTTTGGGCGACGGACATTTGCGGTCGTCGGCTTTGTCGTTCGTCGGAGGAGATCACCCGGATCGCCATCCTCCTCACTCCGCGCCGAGCAACCGCAGGAGCCCGCCACGCCTTCCACGGGACTTTTGACACGGGCTGCTATCGGTTTGATGTCATCAGACCAGCCTGGATAATTCACAAACTGACGCCCTTACCAAGCACCTCGATTGGCCACGTGAGAGTAGTCCAGGTCAGTTCTGAGGGACGGCGGAGGTCGGCGAGGCCGCGGCTTCCTTTTTCTGGATCACCCCCAGCACTTCCCATTCGTGGAGCTGGCGTTTGATCTGAGAAGCGGCGGGGGCGTCCGGCTGCACTGTGAGATAGTCGCGGTAGGATATGGCCGCCTGCTCGTACAGCCCCTGTTGAGCATGGATCATGCCGAGGATCTGATGGGACTGGGGAAATTCTCTGTCGGCATTTTTCTCCTTGAGCTCGAGCACCGACTTCTTGGAAGCCTCCATGCGGCCTAAACGAAAGTTGGCAATGGCCGAAAAGTAATGCGCCATCGAGGCGCGGGGATTCAGCCGCAGAAGCTGATTCGACCATTGCACACCATCGTCCCAGCGCTGCTCGGTGAGCGCCAGACGCGCCAGAACGGGATACGGATCCAGGAATTTCGGGTCGGCTTCGACAGCCTTCTCGAAGGCGGCCCGGCTGCCTTCCCGGTCGTCCTGCATCATTCGAATGCGACCCAGCAGGTTCCAGGCCGTGGCGTACTCGGAGTGCAGACCCACCGCCGACTCCAACTCCTTTTTGGCCTTTTGCAGGTTCGGCTCTTTCTTCTGCATCTCCCTGAATGCCTTGTCGTAGGCTTTTTTGGCCTTCTTGGGAGCTGACAGACTGGTAACACTGATGGACGAACCTTCGACTCCATCCAAGCGCTTCAAGACCATCGTTCCGACGTTGGGGTTGTCAAAGACGCTGCGAGCACCCAACGGAATCGGGTCAGCTTGATAGCCGCCCAACTCGGCGAGAAGTTGACAACCGAACAGGTTGACTCGTCCGAGGCCGTCGCTGCGAGTAGAAAGGTCGGTGCCCACGGCGCCGAATCCGCCCCCGCCCCCGCCCGCTTGTTGCCCTATCCCAGCGGGTGCTCCTTGGACGCTCGCATCGGCGAACGCGATGTTGTTGCGATCGTTAAGATCAACGCTGAAGTTACCCTTGGAGCTGGTGAAGCCGGCGGGCCGGCGCTGGCCGTCGCAATCCAAATAAATCTTCACCGGCTCCTGAGGGGGCATGCCGTTCGCCAACACGACCTTGCCGCTGAGGAACAACGGGCGCCTGAAGTCCGGTTGAGGAATCTGTTGTCGCTCCCGTCCGTAGGGGTCGCTGGTTCGCCCCTGCTGACCGCCTGTGGTCGGGAGGTTCGTAGTACCTCGGCCACCACCTGTCGTGCCGCCGGTAGTGCCCCCGGTGGCGCCGCCAGTGCCGCCAGTGCCGCCAGTCTGTTGAGACCAGACAGCCGTCGTAAACAACAAACCCAGAACGGTAGCCAGAATCTTGATTCGTTGCATGATCACCCCCCTTTCGGGTATTCAGGCCGGAACTGTCAGTAAGGCTATCACAGTAAACTCCTGTGACCAAGGCCTTCGGTTGTGCAGTAAGGCGTCGCCAACAACAGAAAGGTTGCGGTACCGGGGCGAATACTATCCGAAATCGACCTGACGCGCCTGCAGGGAGAGGGACCGGCGCAGGCGGAGTATTAGAACCCGACCGCTTCGATGTCATTGGCCCAGCTTGGACATCTCACCAACCGAGGATCGCCCCAGACACTCCTCCTCGCCGCTTGGGCGATATCCGGGTCAGTTCCGGGGGACGGCAGCGACCGGCGCCTCGGCTTGCTGTTTCCGGATCATCCCCAGAACTTCCCAATCGTGGAGTTGACGTTGGATCCGTGAAGCGGCGGGGCCGTCCGGCTGCACCGTGAGATAGTCGCGGTAGGATATGGCCGCCTGCTCGTAAAGCCCCTGTTGAGCATAGATCATGCCCAGGATCTGATGGGACTGGGGAAACTCTCTGTCGACATTTTTCTCCTTGAGCTCGATCACCGACTTCCTGGAAGCCTCCATGCGGCCTAAACGGAAGTTGGCAATGGCCGAGTAGTAATGCGCAATCGCAGCGTGCGGATTCAGCCGCAGAAGCTGATTCGACCACTGCAGCCCATCGTTCCAGCGCTGCCGAGTGAGCGCCAGACGCGCGAGAGCGAGATAGGGATCCACAAATTTCGGATCGGCATCGACAGCCTTCTCGAGCGCGGCCCGGCCGCGTTCAAGGTCGTCCTGCATCAGGCGAACGCGGCCCAGCATATTCCAGGCCGTGGCGTACTCGGAGTGCAAGCCCACCGCCGTCTCCAATTCCTTCTCGGCCTTTTGCAGGTTCGGCTCGTTCTTCTGCATCTCCCTGGATGCCTTGTCGTAGGCTTTCCTGGCCTTCTTGGGGGCTGACAGACTGGTGAAACTGATGGACATGCCTTCTACACCATCCAAACGCCGCAGCACCATCGTTCCGACGTCGGGATTGTCAAAGACGCTGCGAGTATCCAAATGAATCGGGTCAGCTTGATAGCCGCCCAACTCGGCGAGAAGTTGGCAACCGGACAGGTTGACTCGTCCGAGGCCGCTGCTGCGGAATCTAATCCTGCTGGACGCACCTCCGACGCTCGCATCGCGAAAGGTGTTGTGAGGATTATTAAGATCGACACTAAAGGCACCCTTGCTATTGGTGAGGCCGGCGGGCCGGCGCCGACCGGGGCAATCCAAGTAAATCTTCACCGGCTCCGGAGGCGTCATGCCGTTCGCCAACACAACCTTGCCGCTGAGGTACACCGGGCGCCCCAGGCGCCCGAAGTCCGATTGAGGAAACCGCTGCCGCTGTTGCGGCCGTCCGGAGGGGTAGGGGTCGGTGGTACGTCCCTGCTGACCGCCGGTGGTCGTTGAGCTTGTAGTACCTCGGCCAACGCCACCGGTCGTTCCACCTGTCGTGCCACCGGTAGTCCCGCCTGTCGTGCCACGGGCAGCCCCGTCTGGCGTGCCACCGCTAGACCTCCCTGGCGCGCCACCAATAGTCCCGCTTGGCGCGCCACTAATAGTCCCACTTGGCGCGCCACTAATAGACCCCCCTGTCGCGCCACCAATAGTCCCACTTGGCGCGCCACCAATAGTCCCACTTGGCGCGCCACCGGTAGCCCCTCCTGGCACGCCACCAATAGTCCCACCTGGCGCGCCACCGGTGGCCCCGCCGTCTCTGTCTCCGTCTTGTTGAGACCAGACAACCGTCGCAAACAACAAAGCTAAAACGGTAGCCAGTATCTTGATCCGTTGCATGAGCATACCCACATCACGGGTATTCAGTCTGGAACTGTCAGTAAGGCTAACACGGAAAACCCCTGTGACCAAGGCCCACGGTAGTGCAGTACGACGTCGCCAACACGATAAAGGTTGCGCGGTCGGAGCGGCGGAGCATTAACAAGCCACATATAGCTCGTCAATGGCGCTATCGAGGGTCGCGTGGCCACTTTCGCGGGGCACCAAGTTGGGTTGATCTACGAGTCAAGGCTTGTATGAAATCGTACATTTGGCATTACCCATGATCAGCCGTCCACTCCTGACAGATGACGAAGCAGTCTTCCTTATTAGGAAAAGGTTCTGGACCAGACGATTTGCGGCTAGGCGAGCGGACCGTCGACTTTGTTGCAGGGACACCGACCTTGCATTTTTCAGCCACCTCCTTCTCCACATCAGAGGAGGCACTCTCGATGCGGGCTGCTCCGTACCCGCGCCGGAATAATGAGCCTGACGGAAGAAATGATTCTGCTGCGGACTTGTGTATGATTCGGCTCCAGGCACTCCAACAGGATGCGGGGAGCAGTCATCCATCCGATCTGTATAGAAACTCCGCGTTCCCGAAACACTTCATCGGTTTCGCTGAATTCCTCGGAGGAACTCCTCTTTCAAAGAACGGCGTTCAGGCAGTGCCGCTACAGATCAAGAGTTTCAGCGTGCTCTTCGACATTCTCGAGACTGACGATGACGTTCCGGTCGGAGCCGTCGAAGTCGGTTCGATCGTCAAACACTGCAAACAAGGTCATCTTGACGATGGCATATTGCTCGGTCGCGGTCAGTTCACGATGATTGCCGGCTTGCCAGGCCTCGATGACCTGGTTAGACAGAAAGATGTTGATCGGGAAACGCGAAATGCGATCCGACGTCACGCTGAAGACATGCTCGAAGCCGGATTCGCCGACCTGTTTCAACTCGCGGTAACCCTCGTAGAAGTACTGGTAGACGTAGCCGGTGTCCGCCGAATAGGTCTTTTCGCGGCGGACGGGCCGCGCGCCTCGCAGGGACGCCTTGTTGTCTTTCTTGAACAACCGGCCTAGCCACGACATATTCTTGAGGGTTTGGCAGGATTGGTCAGAGGATCTTGCGCCGTCTATTCGATTCCCGGTAGCGCTGTTCCTTGAACGGATCGCCGTTCATGTGATAGCCGACCTGTTCCCAAAAACCGGGGCGATCCTCGGCAATGAAGTCCAACCCTCGTACCCACTTGGCGCTTTTCCAGGCATAGAGATGTGGGACGACCAGGCGCAGCGGCCCGCCATGTTCCGGCGTGAGGGGCTCGGGTTCATGCTGGTCGGCGAAGAGCACATTGTCCCGCATCAAATCCGCCAATGAGACGTTCGTGCTGTAACCGCCCTCGGCCTTGACCATAATGAATTTTGCTTCCCGTTTCGGCGCGGCCTTCGCGGCGATAACAGAGAACGGCACTCCCGTCCAGCGGTTGTCGAACTTGCTCCAGGTCGTGACGCAGTGGAAATCAGCGGTGACCGTCGTTCGGGGAAGCTGCTGGAACTCATGCCAGGCAAGCTCGAAAGGATTCTCGACGAGGCCGCCTACCGAGAAGAGCCAGTGCTCGGGGTCGAAGGAGGGGACGGGACCCTCGTGAAGGACCGGCCACTTGAGAGTGAGAGACTGGCCAGGCGGCAAGCGCCCGTCCTCGCGGCGGGCTTGCTCCAGCTCTTTTCGCTCGGTGTTGAACGGCACTCAGGACTCGGAAGGGGCCGTGAAATAAACTGTTGAGTCTAGCAGCCCGTGGCAAAAGCCCCACTACATTCAAGCGGCGATGCATCCCGGCTGAACTGCGTTGCTCCTCGGTCGAATAGGTCCAATATGCTCCCTCGTCACGCCTTGTCAGCCGGGCGCCTCGCCGCTCTCGGTGCTACGCGGGGTTTCACCACGGACTGCTAGCATGCCGTCCGATCCCAAACTCCTGTTCCAAAAGGGCATCGACCTGTTCAACGGAGGCGAGTTCTACGACTGTCATGAAGTGCTGGAAGAGGTCTGGACGCCCACGAAACAGCCCGACCGCTGGTTCCTGCAGAGCCTGATTCATTTCGCGGTCGGCTTCTATCACCACCGGAACCGGAACGTTGTCGGGGCAACGAGGCAGCTTCGCAAAGGGCTGAAGAAGGTTCAAGGCTTTCTGCCGGAGTGGGACGGAGTGGATACGCAGTCGATCGAGCGGTCGGCTCGGGAGTGTTTGGAAGTGATTGAAGCGGGGGGAACGGTGGAGACGTTTCCTCGGATCCGGCAGGTGGGTCCTTATCCGGGGCCCAGGACGGGCTGGTAGGAGCCATTCGCCCACGAGATCAGTTCCACGCGCCCAATACGCAGCGCCGGCAGCCTCTTCCCGAGAGCCCTCGTTCGACTGCCGACGAGTTCACTCCTTTCAAGCTTTTGAGATCATCCGCCATAGCTGCTAACCTATTCGGGTCGATTGGAGCGAGTTGGAGGAGCGAGTGAAACTGCATTCGATTGTCATTGTTGTCTTGACGGCTCTGGCCTTGGGCTGCGTACCTGAGGCGCCGGAAGCAGAAGGCCCGTCCTTCAAGGTCGAACGCAAGTTCATTTACCCGGAAGAGTTCCCGCCCGGCAAGCCGTACAGCCCCGGCGTCCTCGTCGGCGAGACACTCTATATCGCCGGTCAAGTCAGCCTTGATCCTCAGACGCGCGAGCAGCCCTCAACGATCGAAGACCAGACCCACATGGCGATGAAGAACATGGGCTACGTGCTGCGCGATGCGGGGATGGACTACGACAACGTCGTGACCTGCCACGTGCAGCTTGACGACATGGATGATTACCAGGGCATGAACAAGGTCTACGGCAGCTACTACACGTCCGGACGCTACCCCGCGCGGACGACGCTGGAGTTCCCCGCCTTGCCCTCGGACTCGCGCCTCGAGATCACCTGCATCGCCTATGGCGACAAGTCGAAAATCGAAGTCGTCCGCCCCGAGGAGGGCAAAACGCCCGCCGCGATGGGCCCCTACTCGCCCGCCGTGTGGGCCGGCGATACGCTCTACCTATCCGGCCAAGGAGGCCGCAATCCGCAGACGAACGAGATCGACCCGACGATTGAAGGGCAGACGAAGCAGACACTCGACACGGTCGGCGAGATTCTCAAAGCCGCCAGCCTTGACTATGAACACACGGTGATGGTGAATCCTTACTATCTGGGACCCGAGAACTACGGCAAGCTGAACTCGGTTTACAGCGAGTACTTCGACCTCGGGCGTCCGTCGGCCAGGGCGAGCTTCTGCTTGTCGCGGCTTCCCGGAACCATCAGTGTCGAGATCACCTTCGTTGCGACGCGCAATCTGCGAAAAAAAGGCCGCGTCTACCCGCATGGGCGCCGGCCCTCGCACACGGCCGTCCCGGCGACGATCGACGGCAACACGATGTATCTCTCGGCGAAATCCGCTCCGGGCGCAGGTGACGACATCGAGTCGCAATTCCGAGCGTCGATCGAATCCAGGCTGCGGATTCTCAAAATCGCCGGCATGGGTCTTGAAAACGTGGTCAGCACCAACGTCTACTTGAAGAATCTCGACGACATGCCCAAGATGACGGAGATCTTCCGAGAGTACTTCCCTTCCAACCAGCCTGTGCGCACTACGGTACAGGTAGTGCAGGAGGGTCCTCGTGCGAAAGTACTCGAAGAGATCTCCATGATTGCCGTGCGGTAGGAGCCAAGGAGAACACTCATGAAATTGAAATCCACTGTTTGTCTGATCAGTTTCCTCTCGCTCCTCTCGCCCTCGGCGGGCATTCTGATCGGCGAGCATCACTACAAGGTCGAGAGGCAGTTCATCTACCCGGACGAATTCGCGGCCGGCAAACCGTATACGCCCGGCATCCTGGTCGATGACTACCTTTACATTTCCGGCCAGATCGACAGAGACCCGAAGACCGGCGACCAGCCCGATGGCATTGCGGACCAGACCCGCATGGCGATGGACAACATGGGACATGTCCTGCGAGCGGCCGGCATGGACTTCTCGAACGTCGTCACTTGCCATGTCCAACTCGCCGACATGGACAACTACAAGGACATGAACGAGGTTTACGGCAGCTATTTCGGCCCCGAGCACTTTCCGGCTCGAACGACGCTCGAATTTCCCGGCCTGCCCGGCAACGCCAATCTCGAAGTCACCTGCATCGCCTACGCCGAAAAGTCGAAGATCTCGATCGTCATTCCTCCCGAGGGCTCGATCCCCGCCGCCATGGGACCGTATCGGCCCGGTGTCTGGGCCGGAGACATGCTGTACGTTTCCGGCAGTGGGGGCCGTAATCCGCAGACAAACGAAATCGATCCCACGATCGAGGGCCAGACCGAACAGACGATGAAGAACATCGGCGCAATTCTCAACGCCGCCGGACTCGACCACGAAGACGCCGTCTTTGTGAACGTCTACTTCCTCGATCCCGAAGGCAATCGCGGGCCCGTTTACGGCAAGTTGAACTCCGTTTACAAGAACTTTTTCACGATGGGCAGCGCGTCGAGCCGGGCCAGCTTCTGTGTTTCGAGACTTCCGGGGACGATCTCGACCGAGATCACCTTCGTCGCTACCCGTGATTCGGGCAGCAAGGGGCGTGTCGTTCCCGGGTACATGAGAACCAGCCCGACCTCATCCGGGGGCGGTGTCCTAGCGGGGGATACGCTTTGGACGTCCGGCAAGTCGGGCACTGGCGATACGGTAGCGGAGCAGATGCGCGACTCGCTGGAGAAGATTCGCGACACGTTGAACCTTGCCGGGATGGATATGGAACACGTGGTCGACGCTCACGTCTATCTCAAAGACATCTCCGACATGGACGAGATGAATGCGGTGTTCAAAGAGTACTTCCCCAACAACCCGCCTGTACGAACCACGCTCCAGGTGATTCAAAGCCAACTCGAACAAGTCCAGGTGGTGGCGGTCCGTTAGTAGTCCTTGGTGAAAGTCAGATAGAAGGTGCGGCAGGATTCTGCGATCGCTCGGCGCGGAGTGAGCAGGACGGCGATGCGGGTTGGTGAGCTGTGGCGAACGACAGAGCAAACGACCACACACGTCCGTCGCCCCGAACCGTTCGCGACACGGTAGACCTGCAGCGCGAAGAGCACGGCAGCGAGTTCCTTGCATCGACGAGGCTTACTCCATCGACCCCGATGACAAAGTCCATTTGTCTCGACTCAACCTTCTAGAACTGAAGCCGAACGCTCAACTGAAGCGTGCGATCAAGCCCTTCCGTTCGCACGACACCGAAGAACGGATGGTCGATACTGTTGAACGGCAGGTCCCAGTTTTTATTGTTGAAGAGGTTGATGAAGTCGAGGCCGACGTTCGCAGACAGAGCTTCGTTCAAACTGACCGCCTTGGCGACCCGCATGTCCCACTGCTGAAAGCCGCCGGTGGTGAACTGGTTCCGTCCGACGTTACCCGGCCGCAACTCGTCAAAATCGGTGGGTTCGACACGTTGAAACGCCGTCGGGTCGAAAGCGAATCGACCGGTGATCTTGCGCCCGTCGGATAAAGTGATAGTCCGATTCTCTCCGGGATCGAGCCGCCGGAATTCACCTACCAGATCCGGTCGCCCGACGTGCTCGAAGCTGAACGTCGGGTCCTGCGTTTGCCGGATATCGAGGGGCAACCCGGAGCGATACCGCCAAGTGCCGCTGATCATCCATCCGTCAAGCCAAGCCGCGCGATTTCGCAGGCCCGGCGCCAAGCCAAGCTGATAGAACCAGGTAGCCGTAAACGTGTTGCGGCGATCAAAGTTCGACAGAGCCCAGGGCTCCGTATTCAACTCTTCTCCAAACGTGGTGCTGCCGTCGTCGTGCGCGCGGGACCAGTTGTAGCTCACGTCGAAGGCCAAGCCCCGGTTCAGATACCGCGTCGCACGAATTTGAGCCGCGTGGTAGAGACTCGTGCCCGTGCTCTCGAATTGCCGGATATCCGTGTACAGCGAGTACCGGCGCATGCCGCTTATGAAGCTGAACGGCAGGAGAGGGTTGCGCCTGAAGACGTTCAACTCACGCTGTCGCTGCAATTGTTCGCTCCGTGTACCCAAGTAAACCCCACTAACCAGCACGCGCCCGGGCAGCAAGCGCTGCCAACCGATGGTCCAATGCCGGGCGAAGGCGTTGTCGAAATTGCGATCAAACACCCGGATGGGATACGTCACATACTGACTGCGAATCGCATTCGGGTCGAGCACCGGAATCTTCGACAGCGGCGCTTCAAAACTCCCCTGGGTGCCGGAGAACGGCGTGAAGTCGAAACGGTTATCGGTACTGAACGGCGGATAGGTGGCCTGAAACAGCGCCGCGGCGCTTGATCCGGCGAACGTCCCGAAATCGTAGAAAACCCCGTAGGAAGCACGGAATACCGAGCGTCCGGACTCACCAAAGATCCAACGCGAGACCCGGTTGTCCGATACCGGAGAATAGCTGAGGCCAACGCGCGGAACGAAGTGCTTGCCATCCGTCTCGACCGTCGAACGCGGCAACGGCCCGAGGTCGCCATCGGGGTCGCCGGGGAAGATGAGGTTCGACAAGGTGTCGGGAAAACGCTGCGATTCCACTTCCTCGCGAAAAGCCGCCACGCGATTCAGCCGATCGACCGCCGGCGGCTGCGACTCGTACCTCAAGCCGAGAGTGATTTGCGCACCTCGAAACGGCCGCAACACGGCCTCACCGTAGTAGGCCCATTCGGTCCAACGAAGATTCAAGCTTCGCGGCGTCTGCAAACGGTAGCCACTTGGGACGCCGCTGAGCAGGTTCGCCACGCTGTTGCGCGTCCCACCGGTAGCAGGGGTTCCAAACGTGAAGCTGCCGGCATGGTTCTCGGTGTTAGAAAACGGCCAGATGCCGCGCTGATAGGACACGCCGGCGCGCAAGCCCACGCGCTCGCGGCGATAGCTGACGTCTTCGCGAAGCTGAAGCGTCGTCTGCGCTGAACCCTCACTGAACAAGAACGGTGTAATGCGCAGTTTCTCCGCGCCTGCGTTTGTCAGAAGCGTAACGTCGGGGATCGTTCCGGGGTCCGTACCGAAGCTCCGGAACTTGAATCCGACACTCTCGGCCGACACATCACGAAAGTCCAGGAGTCCTTGCCAGCGACCAATCGCCAGACGCTGTCCGGCTATGCCGGTCGAGTGTGTGAAGTTGGCCGTCGGCGAATATGTGATGTAGATTTGAGAGTTGTTGGAGAGTTGGCGCCGCTGTTCGGCTACCCCGGGCACGGCAAGCAGCACCTCCGACAGCGGGTCCCGCACAGTATTTCGGAAGGTGTGGTGACTCCAACTCATCGACCACTGCCGACGCCGGTAATCCAACCGGCCAAGCAGCATCTCCCCGCTGCTGTCAAGCGTGCTCTGTTGCCGATGCAGGTTTGTGCCGACGTTGGCCCTCGGCACAAAGGTGTCGAGATATTTGGCCATTAACGGATCGAAGGCGGTCGTGGGCAACTGCGCATTGGGATAGGGCTGGAGCGTATCAGGATCGATGGGTTGGTCAAAGGCGGGAACGGCCGAAAAGTCTCCCGAGCGCTCTGCTTCGCTCAAGACGTTCGAGATTTCAAGATGCTCACGCTGCGTGCCCCAGCCTTCGGCGTCCAACAGGAAGAAGAGTCCACGCTTGCGCCATAGTGGCCCACCGATCTGTCCACCTCCGGTCCATCCATTGATGGAATCCGTCGAGCCGTCGAACGACTCCAGGGCATCGTTCATGCCGGGGCGCCAGAAGCTTCGAAGCGATCCGTGCCAATTATCACCTCCGCGCCGCGACACCGGGGCGACGATCGCGCCTGCGTTACGACCGTCAGCCGCCGAATAGGTGTGCGTCACAACACGAAAAGACTCGACGGCTTCCGGTATGGGCCCGAAGGTCGCGGCTTGCGCACCAGTGATGCGATTCTGCGAATTGTTCAGCGCACCATCGAACTGGTAGTTGATCGCCGAGCGTCGTGAACCGTTGGCTGAAACCGCTGCCCCACGTCCCGAGAAAGGATCGATCTCAAGCGAAGTCGTCGGACTCATGCCCGGAACCATCAACAACAACTTGTCGACCGACGTACGGCCTTCGCTGCCGACCAGAACCGGCAAACTCTCGATCTGCTCGCGAACGAGTCCGTACTCGAGTGCGATGCCTTCGAGGCCGGCCTTCGCCCGCGTCAAAGGCGGGGCCAGAGTCTGCAGTTGCACCAAAAGCTCGAGCGGGATGCCGGGCAGCAACTCGTAGGGCCCGATCCTTTGGGTCGCGTATTGGTCGAGCGAAAAAGAAACGGAGTAGCGGCCGGTCGCCAAACCCTCGAATGCAAAGCGTCCTTGCGAGTCCGTATGGGTAACGATGACCTTTCCGGTGGAAAAATCGATCAGTTCAACCTGCGTGCCCGGAAGAGGCTCCGAGCCCGACGTGATCACGTTACCGCGAATCACGCAGGGGTCAACTGCATGGGCAACCGTCCCGAGCAGGCACGCCACTACACCTGCGAGAATACCGACCCGGTAGGACATAGCCGCCTACCGTAGTTTAGCGGTATCGGCTTTAATGCGACTCAGACGAGTGCGGATGCGGCTCAACGCTTCTCCGCAGGAAACGTTCGCGTCAGCGGCATCCAGCAGATGCTGAGGAGTACTCAGCAAGGTGGTGAGATTAGCGTCGAGTTCCAGAGCGTCTTGCAACAACGCTTTTGCTTCACCATGAAGACCCTTGAATGAAACAATGCCATCCTTGGTTTTGTAGCTCCAATACTTGCGTGGCAGCGACTCGGACAACAGGTCGTAGATCCGAGCCTGATGCTGCCGAGCGGCGTTTGTATGGCTTACCGCCAATTCGACGAAACGGCTGGAAGAGGCCACATCCAGAACCAATTCCTCCGGCACGTCACTCACCAGCGCGTTCAACTGATAGAGGTGAGCGAGCAGATTCGACTGATTCTCGAAAACGCTATTCATGAACCGGTCGAGTTCGCCTTCCAGTTCCGACGGCTCGGTAGACGCGAACGACCGGCGAGCTACGTCACGGTAATGGGCAAGAAGAGTTGTCCGGACAACACCGCCGGCAACGCCACGCTGCAGTGAAGTCGAAGCAGATGAACGGTCCGAATTCGGAGAGACGGGTCGCAACCGCAACTCCAGCGGGACTTCGCGGCCCTTCTGCGCCGAGCGAATCGCAGCGGCAACTTCGTCGCGGACTTGTTCGTTGTCCACAGCGCCTACGAACGCCAGTCCGTTATTCGTCCAGATGGGCGCGATGTCCTCACGCCAAACTTTGGCTCGGTGGAGAATCCAGTGACCTTCGATTACTTCCTTGGCGGCGGCCAAAGTCAACGGAGGCTGCTCGATCACCCTGGGTTCGACAATCGGCTCGATCAATCGAGCGGTCGTCGGCAACAGCAACGAGGCCATCGTCGATCGGGCAGCAGCAACCTCAGGAGGTTCCGAGAACGACACCGCGACAGCAGGGACAGCCTCCGGAACGGATGGCTCGGCCCTGTAACGCTCAAATGTCTTTTTTTCTGCTATGACAGGATCTGACGCAGCGGGAGCGGCAGCAATGGTTTCCGTTAGCTCCGATTCGGCCACGGCAGGAGACTCTATCGATACCCGCTCTTGCGGAACTGGCTCCGGCACGGCAGGCTCCAAAGCCGGCGGTTCAGGAAGCGTCGCCCCGGCGCTCGTAACCGGATCGGCCACCGGGCTCGGCCCGAAGAGATCCATTTCCGTAATTCCGCTGAAAACGGCAAAGCCCAACACGGCGGCTACCGCATAAGCCGCCGCCCAGCGTGCCGGGAAGGCAAGTACCGGCACGGGCTTGCCGATCTGCTGCTCGATGGCGTCCCAGGCGGCCGCACGCTCCGCAGCGGTATCCGCTGGGACGGTCCCGCGCAACTCCTGCTCGGCGTCGTCGAGCAACTCGACCAGTTCGACGAGAGCAGTCCGGCACGCCTCGCACTCATCCAGGTGCGTTGCGCGTTCGAACCCTAGCTCGGCTTCACACCGGAGCAGGAGTTCTTCCGTGCTGAGATGCCTTATTCTCACCGACTTCTGTCGCTCCTAACTTCTTCGTGGCTCTGGCCAGGTAACTGACGACACTTGAGATAGCCAGGCCCAACACTTCCCCGATCTCTCGGAGCTTCAAACCTTCCGTCCGCAGCCTCATGCACTCTAACTCCATCTGACTGAGTCGGTGCCACGGTAACTGCGATACATATACTTTTACGTCCGCGGGAGCCGAAGGAGAAGCTAATCGCCGCTCCATGTTCAGCCAAGCCTCATCGTCCAATAACTCCGGCTTCTTCTTCCGCCCACGGTCGACCATCAGGTTGTGGGCTACTCGAAACAACCAGGCGCGGGGCTGGAGAATCTCCTCTCTCCGGACTCTCGACTCGTAGTAGCGAACGAATGCCTCTTGAGCAATGTCTTCGGCTTCGGAGTTGTCTTCCATCTGGTACCGAAGGTAGCGGATCAGGCTCTCTCGATACGAAGTAAAGACTGTCTCCGTCTCGCGAAGTGCCGAATCATGCTCACCATTCAAACGCACAGCGCTCCAGATGCCACTGTGCCTGAAAGTACTAGACGTATCAGGCAGACATTCTTACGGCAGGACTCCCTCATTTTCGTCTTTCCAGCAGATCACTGTCAATTTGAGCATCACGAAAAAGCCCTATGCAACAACAGTTTAAGCCTCCCCAAGGCCCACCCAGGTGAGGTTGCTCGCCGTTCTTGCACGTTCCTGCCAAAAAAAATCATTGTTCGTTCGTCTTGATTGTAGATGAGAGGTGAACCAGATGCGGTTGAGGTAATTCCTGAACCGCGACGTGTCCCGAATCACACTGCGTTCTGGTAAGCCTCGGCTCTTCCCACACACGAACCCACCTGCGCCGGCGGCGAAGATCTCCTCTTCCCGCCGGCGCAGTGCATTCGGGTCTTCCGTTGCCGCCGCATCCCGTCGGGTATAATGGTTTGTGGCGCGGCCTTTCGCGAAGCTGGAACCGTGTTCATTGAAGTCGTAGAGCTTGAGCGTCGAAAGGTTCTCTTCGATAGCCGGTTCGCTCCCGGTGCCATCGTCCTCGCCGATAGCGATTGGCGGCAGAGCGGGGAGTTGCACGTTGCCGGTGTAGCGGAGTTGCTTGACCGATCAGGCTCCCGCACGATTCGAGTCTGCGGGAGAATCGAGGGAGAGGCCGGTGGCAGTTGCGCCCGCTGTTTAAAGCCCGTGTCCAATACTCTTCGCGAGAACTTCGACCTGTTCTACTACCCGATGGCGATGATTGCCTGCTCCGAGGAGGTTCGGATCGAACGGGACGACATGGATCTGGGGTTCTACGAAGGACGCGGTATCGAGTTGGGAGACGCGATTCGCGAGCAACTCTTGCTATGGCTACCGATGCAAGCCCTCTGTGACGAGAACTGCCCGGGAATCTGTCCCCGCTGCGGCGCCAAGCGCGGCTCGGCGGATTGCCGTTGCGAAGATAAATTTGTCGATCCCCGTTGGGACGTTCTGCGGGAGTTTCGATCGAAGATGAAATCATAGGGAACGTCATGCCCAATCCGAAACGACGCCATTCCAAGGCTCGCACGCATAAGCGCCGGGCTCACGACCATCTCAAACGCTCCACCCAGGGCCTCTGTCCGAACTGCGGCGCCCAGAAATTGCCTCATCGCGTCTGCCCAGAGTGCGGCCAGTACCACGGCCGGGAAGTCGTCGAGATCGAGACCGAGTAGTCGACACATGTCCCGCACTGTCCCGCGCAACGGTCTCATTGCCATCTGAGGTTTGGCTTGACCGCGTTTTGACGGGGGTGGCACAATACCATCATCGTTACGCTCCCTCCTTTCACGCTCGAGAAACCGATGCTCAAGATTGCCCTCGATGCAATGGGCGGAGATCAGGCACCCCGTGTTGAAGTCGAGGGAGCTGTCCAGGCCGCCCGCGAATACGGACTCGGCATCATCCTCGTCGGCCGTAAGAACGTGTTGAGGCGCGAACTCGCCCAACACGAAGATGCCGCCCTGCTGCCAATCGAGATTGCTCACGCCAGCGAGGTGATCTCGATGTCCGATGTCGCCGGCAAGGCCGTCCGTGCAAAGGATAGCTCTATACGGGTCGCAGCCGGGTTCGTGCGCGACGGTTATGCCCAGGGACTGATTTCTGCCGGGAACACCGGCGCCGCAATGGCCATATCGAAGGTTGTCATGGGCGTCCTCCCTGGTGTCCACCGACCGGCTATCGCACAGGTCTTCCCCACCTTGAAGGGAACGCTGGCCGTCCTGATCGACGTTGGTGCGAACGTGGACTGTGCACCGGAAATGCTGACCGACTTCGCCATCATGGGCGCGGCCTACTCCCGTGTCGTTTGTCACCGACAGAATCCCCGCATCGGTATCCTGTCGATCGGCGAGGAAGAACATAAGGGCAACGAACTCACCCGCGAAGCGACTCCGCTGCTCAAGCAACTCCCCATCAACTTTATCGGCAATGTCGAAGGCCAGGACCTCTACAGCGGACATGCCGACGTCATCGTCTGCGACGGCTTCATCGGCAATGTTGCGCTCAAGGTCAGCGAAGGACTCGTAAATACTGTCAAATCCCTGCTCCGCGAGTCACTCGAAGCCAATCTCACCCGCCAACTCGGCTATGCGCTTTCGCGCGGAGCCTTCGAGGACTTTCGCAAGCGAGTGGACTACACCGAGTACGGCGGCGCTCCCCTCCTCGGCGTCAAAGGCGTCTGCGTCATCTGCCACGGTCGCTCGAACGCCCATGCCATCAAGAACGCCATCCGGGTTGCTCGCGAAATCTACGAAGGGGGCGTCAATAAAGAAATCGAAGCCACTCTCCTCAAAGGCCTGGAAGAACTTCCCGCCGCCAGTCTCTAGGCTGCATTTCTCACCACGAGGCGAGCTGAAGTGCGTGAGAGGGCCGTCAGGGCGAGGCGCGAGCCGCTTGGCGCGCGCAGGCGTACTTGACGGTACGTCGAGCACGGCAAGCAAGCGTTGCGAAGGAAAAGCGAAGTCATGGCGGTCGTATCGCGTGCTTCTGACGTCGTGTGGTGAGAAATGCAGGTCAGGCCACAGTGAATATCTTTCGGATAACAGCACAGACCGGAGAAAGCACTTCCCACAACAGCACGTCGAGGTATACCATTGAAGCGGCCGGAGGTCCGAACCTGAATATTGGATGAGAACAGGAAGTCACCGCGCCTCCATCTCGAGGGTACCGCCATGCCTCCACATGACACTCTGCTGCTAACCAACACCCGTCGTCACTTTTTTCAGAAGTGTTTCGTAGGACTGGGGCAAATCGCCCTTACGTCTTTGCTGTATCCGCCTCTGTCTCAGCACGGGAAGGCCTCGGCAGCCGAGCTTCCGGCGGTCAGGAATCCTCTGGAGCCCCAAAAACCGCATTTCAGCCCCCGAGCGAAGAGCGTAATTTACCTCTTCATGGCCGGAGGTCCCAGTCAATTCGAACTCTTCGACTACAAACCCGCGCTGCAGGAGTACAACGGCAAGCCGATCCCGAAGTCGTTCCTCGAAGGCAAACGCTTCGCCTTCATGGAGAGCTTCGAAAAAGAGCCCATGCAGCTATTGGGCACGAAGCGCACGTTCAAGCGTTACGGCAAGTCGGGCCGCTACGTCTCCGAGTGCCTACCCAACACGGCGCAAGTAGTTGACGATCTGTCCTTCGTCTCGACCGTCAAGGCGGAGAATTTCAACCACGCTCCGGCGAAGATTTACGCCAATACAGGCTCATCTCGTTTTGGGCATCCCAGCATGGGGGCATGGGTGACCTACGGATTGGGGAGCGAGTCGGAGGAGCTGCCGGGCTTTGTCGTTCTGCAATCCGGGACGCGCGGTCCCCGTGGCGGCGCTCTCAACTGGGGCAGTGGATTTCTGCCGACCACTCACCAGGGCGTGCCGTTTCAAAGCAGCGGCGATCCGATCCTGAATCTTTCGAATCCCAAGGGTGTCAGCACGAGCCGACAGAAACGAACGCTCGATACCATCCGCCAACTCAACCTGCAGCATCTCGAGGACACGGGTGATTTTGAGATCGCTACACGCATTTCGTCGTATGAAATGGCCTACCGTATGCAAACGAGCGGACCGGAACTGATCGACTTCTCAAGCGAAAGCAAGAAAACGCTCGATCTGTATGGAGCCGAACCAGGAGCCAGGTCGTTCGCTAACAACTGCTTGTTGGCGCGGCGGCTTGTTGAGCGCGGTGTGCGTTTCGTGCAGCTCTACCACACTGACTGGGATCATCACGGCGGCGGCAACAATAACCTCAACGAGGGTCTCGATAACGTCACTAAAGAAATCGATCAGGGCTGCGCGGCTCTGATCAAGGATCTCAAGCAGCGCGGCCTGTTTGACGAGACATTGGTCGTGTGGGGAGGGGAGTTCGGCCGTACACCGATGGGCCAACTCCGTACGACGGTCGGCCGTAATCATCACATAGAATCCTTCACGATGTGGTTCGCCGGAGGCGGCATCAAACCCGGTCAACAGATCGGCGCCACCGACGACTTCGGCTTCAATGCCGTAGAGGATGTTACTCCGGTTCATGACGTGCAAGCCACGATCTTGCATCTACTCGGCCTGGACCACGAGAAGCTTACGTTCAAGTTTCAAGGACGCGACTTCCGCCTGACGGATGTCGGCGGCAACGTCGTTCACAAGTTGTTGGCCTAGGCGTTCAGACCCGAGGCTCGGACAAACCCATTCTGAGGATCTGAGGAAGGACGTCAGGCACATCTGAAATATCCCCGTCGCACAACCAACAGGACGATGTGTCCTGAAGGGCATCATCGGAGTTAACGCCGACGTCAAGAGTCCCCCAAGCACAATCGGTTACCGCTAGGAACACTCCTCGCATCAGCTCCCGATCAGTGGCGGCAGTGGCCTGGGATCAAAAGATCAGAAGGAAAGAACCGCCTGGGTGTCGACACCGCTTGCGCTGTCAGAAGCGAAGCATCGGATGAGTCAGGCCAAGTCGTTCGTGGGAATGCTGCCTGATCGAAATCAGAGGCGGTCGAGGTAGCGCCGAGGGCATTTGGCGACCATCGTGTATTTCGGATCGACCATGTTGCCGAGACGCATTTGCCCTACCTGTCCGAGCAGATGGTAGGCCTTCATGCGGTCGAAGCCGTAGTCGTTGACCATCCAGTCGATCAGTTCGACCCAAGCGATTCGGGCAGCCGCCTCCAGAGGACGAGCGCTGCCCGCAACCATGAGAAAATCACTGCTCACGATGCGGGGCCATTTGACGCCATACCCTTTCTTCACCTCGAACGACACCGTTACGCGGGCCGGAATCTCTAGAGCTACGCCTGTGAGCTCTCCGTCGCCCTGGCTGGCATGAGCGTCGCCGGTGAAGAAGCGTGCACCATCGACGTGGACGGGGAACCACACTTCATTGCCTGGCCGTGTCTCCACGCAGTCCATGTTGCCGCCGTAGTAGTCGGGCGTCAGCGCATTGACGGCTTCAATCTCCGGTGCGACGCCCATAGTGCCCAGGAACGGTTCATACGGGATCACTCTCTGCGCGTCGAAGTGAATACCCACATCGTCGATAGGCAAGTACAGCCATTGCTCCTCCAGCGGCGGCTGCAATGTCGGGTCGAGCTTCGTAGATGTAAGGCCGCCGAAGTACGGAATCGTACCCGTTATGGCGTGGTCGCGGGTTGGAGTGATTTCGTGGATCTTGACGGCGAGCGTGTCGCCAGGCTCGGCTCCATTGACGACGATCGGTCCGGTTTGCGGATTCAAAAAAGGATAAGTGCAGACGTCGGCAAAATGCTGCACCTCGGGTGTCATCTTGTTCTCGAAAGCGTCAACGGTATGAATCACTACCGTCTCACCCGGCTCAACCGTGGCGATGGGCGGATGAAACGGCGAGTAGGTATACCGATATGGACCGGATTGATGGATTTCGCGAATTGTCATGGCGGTTGATCTACTTTCTAGCAAATCATGTCCGATCCGACCTCAACGTGTGCGCACGATCGGACGGCGAGTAGCGTCGGAGAGTTGAAGGGAGTCTCGTGGAGCATTCACAGAAAAGCTGTTAACAGCCCGTGTCAATAGCCCCGTGGAAGGCGCGGCGGGCTCCTGCGGTCGCTCGGCGCGGAATGAGGAAGATTGCGATCCGGGTGATCTCCTCCGACGAACGACAAAGCCGACGACCGCAAATGTCCGTCGCCCAAAGGGTTACGCGCCGTTTCCACTCGGCTGCGCGCAGAGCGAGGCGCCGCCTTCCTGAAGCGGCTGGGCAGTACGCAATCCGTCCAGGGGCGCGTAACGCCGCCTGCGTGACTTTTGACACGGGCTGTTAACAGGCGCGCCTCTCGGCCCAACGCTCAGAGCGGGAGTAGATCGGCTCTCGTCCGAGCTTTTCGAGGTGGCCCCAATCGAGGAGCAGCCACTGGATAGGAGATTTCGCGCGAGGTGTCTTCCGGTGAGCACAATCCGTACTGTGACACCTAATTGACTTCTGAGAGCAGCGGCCGCCCGATCGATAGAGGGAACGGATTGCCACAACTTTCCTCGCTGCGCCCTATCAGTCCCTGTCCTTGTTCTCCAATTCAGCGATGTCGAAACGGTAGAACGTGATCTCGCCGTATCGGACACCCTCGTCTTTCGCGGTTTCGACTACCATGCCGATCGTGCCGTCAGACAAGCGTCGCATTACCGAGTAGGCTGCAAACCCGGTGTTGAACTGAACCGGATTCGTGAAGGTCTTTCCCTCGTCGTAGCTGGTCCAGACCGTGATATTGTTGCGGTTGAGGCCACTTTCACCGCGCGGGCCGGAGAAAAGCAGTCGATCCCGGTCATGCATACTGCGTACGGCGGAATATCGCACCAGTGAGCCGTCTACCGGGGTGATGGGCATGTCGTCCGGACGATCAGCTCCCCACGTGACGCCGCCATCCGTGCTCAGATGGCGCCGCCTGAAATCACCACTGTTCTGCCGGGCATCCAGTAGTACGCTGCCGTCGGTCAGCTCGACAACTTCATCCTCGTTGGCATCCGGTCCCGGTGTGACGTTGCCGACACGCCAAGTCTCGCCGTGGTCATCGGAATAATAGACGAACGGCTCGACCGTAACTTCTCCATCCGGAGTTTTCGAGCCGCTTCGCTTGGCCGGAACGATCAGTCGGCCATTAGGTGCGCCCGAGTCGTCCTGCCATCGGAGTTGGATGCCGTTGCCCGGACCGGGCTCAGCCTGTCTCCAATAGAGCCCGTCGCTTGTCTCGTTGGGTTCGTCCGGATACACGATTTGTTTACGATCCGACCACGTCTTGCCGTTGTCGCTGCTTGAGCGGACCCATACGACATGGTTGCCGTCGTCGGGGTCGGTGCTCTGTCCGTAGGCGACGGTAATCGGAGCAATGTCCGGCCACTGTCCGTAGAACAAGAATACTGTGCCGGTCGTCGCGTCAAGCACCGGAGTCGGGTCAGCGAAATCGACCAGGCCGCCGTTAGGTCGATAACCGGAATCTATGACCACCAGGGGCTCCCAGGTTCGGCCGTTATCGGTACTTCGACGCATGACCAGATCGATCGGTGCGGTCTCATCACGCCTCGGGTCGCTACCCTCTCCTCGGCGCCCCTCGGCAAAAAGCAGTATCGAACCGTCTGGCGAGACGATCATGCCTGGAATTCGAAACGTGTGATAACGGTCCTGTTGCGTGACATAGCTTCCCTTGGGAGAAACGAACGGTACCGATAGCGCAGTGAACTCTGTGCCTGCCTGGAAATGTGAGCACGAAGCCGTCAGCAAGACGAATGCAACTGCACTACGGATGTGTTTGCTTGAACTCGTCACGTCGCCTCCTTGATCCTGGGTTCTCCCGACACGCGTTTCCATTTCGGAACTAATCATGACATGCAACTTAATCCTGCGTTTCCGTTTTCCATTTCAGATCCTGGTCGAAACTGACCGCCGGTTCGACGAGCTATCGTTGCGCTTCGTCGCAGTGGGCTTGCAAAAGAAGTTCGCCGGCCGGCCCACTCACGCCGATCAGTGAAATTTTAGTTGTGTGCGTCAAGTTCTGCAAAAGGTTTGAGATTCAAATGTGTCCTCGGTCTGCTTACAGGTTGACGGCGTGGAGGGAGCCCGCAGGGCGCCCGGAGCGCCGTCAACGTCATGCCCGCGTCGGCGAGCGCCCGGAGTGTCAGGACTTCGCATCCATTGATCGCCAATACTCTGACAACACGAAGGTGTTCATCCGACCTGGCCCGGTTCAAGGTGGAGATGGATACGGCGTGGGAGTACTACTTGTGAGGAAGTCCTCAGACCGACAAGCAGGACAACGGATCGCCGCGTCAACTTGACTTGAATGTGAACCTTGGCAGCGAAGAAAAAAACTAGTGGCCGGCTCCGACCGACTCGACGGTCTCGGACTCGCCAACCGGGGCAGCGCCGTTGGTAAACGGAAACTCAGCCACTTTTCGATACATAGACCCGCCGTTCGTCAACGTGCTTTCGAACAGCACGAAGCGATCCGGCGAGATGGCTCCGAACTCGCGGCTCGGCAGATCTTCGACGCTCCGGTATAGCTCGTCAAGTTGGGCGCCCTCGACGACGCGTCCGAGTGTGAGGTGTGGGAAATACGGACGGATTTCCGGAGCGATACCAAGCATCTGCAACTCGCTGTCAACACTGCTCGCCAACCGGCGGAGCGCAGGTGTATTCTCAGCACCGGCCCAGAAGACTTTCGGGTTCCGGGGGTTGGGGAAGAAGCCTAAACCGGCCAGAGGCACGCTGAGGGAAGGCGGCACATCGACACGCTGCAGGGCCTGCACGAGTACGTCCACCCGATGCACTGCCCAGTCGCCGATATATTTCAACGTGAGATGTATGTTGTGAGGATGGCTCCAGTAAATCGCTCCGCACGGTCGGAGGCGGTGCACCAACTCGGTGAGATTGGCAATGACTTTGGTGTCCAGTTCAAGAGCTGCAAAAAGACGCATTGTTTTCTTGGTTGTCGAGCGGGATACAGGCCGACTGCCGCCGCTAACGCGTGACGGTTGCCTGATCTTGAGGCAGCTTCAGAGTGACGTTGACCGTCTGCTCAGGCTCTGTGAGTTCGATGGTTTCTCCAAAGGTCTGGTAACCGCGGGCGTGTACCTGCAGCAGGATGGAGCCCTGCCGGATTGGCGGTAGCGGTGCGGTGCCTTGCTGGCTGGTTTTCAGTTGTAAGGTGTCAGTCACCTTGTTCTTTTTTTTCCCTTTTACGGTCCGCACGATGACGCTGGCTCGCGGTACGGGATCGCCTTTCTCGTTCTGTACCAGGATCTGCAGACGAGTCATAGGCTTCGCGGCGTCCGCTTGGGGAGCGAATCCCACAAGAACCAACACCAAACCCAGATAAAACGTCTTCATGACTTCTTCAGCGGCCTGGGAATGAACTCAGTGTCAGAATACGAAGCTGAGGGCGCCTCGGTAACTCCGTACGGCGGGTAAAAGGAAGATTTGCTGTCCATCGAAGGTCTGGACCGGTATGTATCCGGCCTTCAGTAGATTGTTGATGTATCCGGTCGCCTCCAGCCTGCCCGGCAGGCCGTCCGAAAACGGCAATGGCTGTCGGATAACGAGATTGAGTCCCGGGTCGGACCGGGAAGCGAAATCGTTGTAGAGATCCGGCGCGATGGCGGCCAACTGATTCGACCACTGATAGCTGCTGACGACTTGAGTCCCGGCGCGCGGAAGGGTCGTTGAAACGGACGCGGTCACCAGACTGGCTCGTTTCACCTTCAGCGACCGCCGCAACTCGTTCACATCCGCCGTCTGTAATTGCGAACTCGTGGGAGAGAGGACACCGGTTGAGCTGTAACCGATGGCCGCCTGAAGCCGGTCGCGAAGTCTTCGGGCATAGGAGACACGGTAACCGCTGGTCTGATAGCTGCCGGCGTTCAGTGTGGAGCTATCGGAGAAAAGATCCGGCAACACCTCTCTGCGGGAGAAATGCCCGGCTGGAGTCATCGCCGACAGCGCTGCGTTGTTCAGGTCGTCTTTGTACACGGCCAGTTCGAGCAGATTGTCGCCTTTCTCTTCGCGGTAGGCGATCTCGACATGCTCGGCCCGTTGCACCGTCGGGCGGCCGTCTCGCAGCGCCAATCTCGGGAACATGCCCAAAGAAGAAACTTCTTGGCGTAACGTCCCGTCCTCACCCACCGCCGCTCTCTGCGCCGAATGGGGAACTCCCGACGCATAGCGCAACTGCACTTCCCTGTTCTTGCCCAGCTCGTACACCAAGCGTCCATAGGGGCTGACAAAATTCAGTCGATTGAGGAAGCGGACCGATTCAAACAGAAAGCCGTAATCAAACCGGGTCCGATCGCCCAGCCGCGCAGTATCCGAAAAGCCGAGCGTCACTGTCTCGAGCCAGGGGCCATTCTGATTCCCACCCGGACCGTAGATTGCCTGTCCGGCCGCGATCGGCATCTGCAATTGCCGCACGGTTACCGAAACTTCCGGAGCGATGCCTGCGGCGATCTCGCGGCGATAGCTCGTTCGGAAAGCCGCCGCCGGCGTACCGTTCGCCGATCCGTAGCCCATGTTGCCGCTCACGACGATGTTGTTCTCGCCCAGGACGGATGTGGCCACGGCAAAAGCCGTGCCGAGATCCGTTTCATTGGCCAAGGCCGACCTCTTGACGCCACCGCCGCTCAACTGCGCGTAGCCCTTGGTGTCGCTGAAGCGGCCCGCCAACTTGCGCATCACGCTCTTGGTTTCTTTACTTTCGATACGCCGAAACCTCAGGACGGGACGAGTCGACAGGGATGTGCGCAATGCCCATTTCCAGTCGTCGCTCATGTCGCGGATCTTTCCATCCGCGGGGTAGGCCAGTTGGAGAGTGGCGAACACGCCCCGCAGGCTGACATCCAAGAGCGTGTTCAATCCGGCCTTCACCTGGATTCCGTCCCGCGTGACGGGCAGGAACCGGTCCACGGCTACTCGCAGGGAGTATTGCCCCGGCAGGACATGATCCACCGAGAATACACCGTCGAAATCGGTACGAACCTGGCGCGACTCTTTGCCTTCCGGCGTCAGCAGTGTCACCAGGACGCCTATCTGGGGTGCTCCCTGTCGGTCATGTACGAACCCTCGGATAGACCCGAAAATGGAGGCATCGAGAGCCGGCGCAAACAGCAGAACCAGCAACGGCAACAAGCAAGCCCCGCCGCCGCTGCTCCGTTTGACTCGATGTCTTGGGTTTGCCATGGGGTTGGGCTGTGCTGTTCGTTCTGGTGACCGCCTACCTTACCCGAAACGTTGTCGATGGTGTTAGAGTTTCGTTCCTGACGGAATCGTTCACTCTCAGGCTAAGCCGGTATTCTCCCGGATCCAACGTCTTGAGCGGCAACAACTTCTCCACGATCATCTGCTTCGAAGTGGCGCCGCGAATCTGACTGATCGGCTCGGTGAAGTCCAACAGTAATTCATTCGGCTGATCGAGGCGTGCGACTTGGTAGGTCACGCTGCCTTTGGGTTCCGAACTCGAGTCGTCCTCGCCCAGGTTGTAAACCTGCAGGTAGATGCCCAAACGCTCATTCTGCTTGAACTCCTCGTTGATACGCGGGCGCACTTTCGAGCTGCCGATCACGAACTGGCCCAGACCGAGTGACCGCATCGGGACACGCTCGATGCGGTCCGCCAGAATCAAGGTGCTCGACGCCAGTCGCTCGTCGTCGTACCGCGGAACCTCGAGCGCCGTGCGATAGGTGCTCATGGTCTCGCCGACCACGTCTTTCGAGACGACTTCCAGGCGATACATCCCCGGCACCAGAATCAATGGTTTCTGGTAGAGCGCTGATCGTTCCGACTCGTACGGAAGCCGTTCCGTGGTGGTATCCACTGTGACCACGTCTTCGAAGATCGCCGCGACACGACGGGTCATCGTCGTCACGCGTCCGTAGATGTTGACGATCGCCTTGTGCCGTCCGTCTTCTTCGCGGAAGACCAGGTCTCTGTTATCCAACTGAATCGATACTCCGGCCAGAATATTCTCGTTCGTGATCCGCGTATATTGCACCTCGACCCGAACCGGCAAGGTGTTGTATTCAATGCTGGAGTCCACGACCGCCTCGAGATCCTTGAACTTGATCTCAGGCGGTTTCTGCAGAGCGGCCCATCGTTGCAGTCTTTCGAACTGGTTGTAACGCATCGACACCGCTCCGCCGATCGGAGTGCCCATGCGGGTGCCGTCGGTACGCATGAAGCGGTCGCGTTTTTCCGAGAGCCCCATCTGCTCGGCGAGCGTGAGACCGGCTCCCGGTACGTAGAGGAGGGCGTCCTTTTCAGAGGGATCCAACGTCATGCGGTACTCGCCCGTCATCGTAGGATCTACGAATTCAATCAATACGTCCTGGCCGACACCCTCGATCCAGCGATAGCGCCAGATCTCGAAGGGGTAGGTCGAGGTCATTCCGCCGCCTTCTTCATACGGTCTCTGGTACATGCCTCCGGAGGGGTGCGATTCGATCTCGTCGGGAGGACCGAAGGTGATGTAGATGCGGCCGCGGTCGGTCTTCCAGCCGGGGATGCCTGATGCGTACCGCTCGTTGGACCAGGCGATCCGCCGGTAGTGCTCTTCCCGGTATTCGTTCTCTTGCGTGTCGGGAGTGGGGTCTCGACGCAGCCAGAACTGCTCGATGAAGTTCTCGCGCTCCTCGTCCGTCGTCAGGCGAACAAAAGCCTTCCTTTCTTCCGCGTTCAGGATGTAGCGGACATCTTCACGCATCCACTTCCTGAAGGGTCCGCGCAACTCGTCTTGAAGCTGCTTCAGGCGTTTCTTCTCTTCCTTCTTCGAGAGTTGCCGCGGCTCCTCCCCCTCGGCTCCTTCAACCAACGAGGGAGTGAAACCGAGAGCGATAAAAACAACAAGCCAACCAACAAGGAGCATTTGCCGCATAGCCACCTCTAAACTGACCGTGTTCGGGCCGGCGCTTCGACCGGACGGATTTCTACCGCAATATCCTAGCCTCGATTCTAACTACCTTACCAGGGGGCGTCAAGTTAATCTTGGTGAACAAAAGCACACTCTGCCTCACCTGCCCTGCAAGGGCTGGTATGGCTGAGTCGTCCGATAGTCTGCATTTCTCACCACGTGGCGAGGCGAAGTGTTGGGAGGGCCGTCAGGACGAGGCGCGAGCCGCCTGGCGCGCGCAGGTCGAACGGCTATATCGCCTCCTTCACCCCTCGGCTCACGAAATACGGCCTTTCCGGTTCACCGGCCGTCAGACATTTCTTCTGGAGCGAACCAGGCTCCCGCCCTTGGTTTTCACGAATCACGAGACACGAAACACGAAATACGGCCTTTTCATCGCGTGCTGCGACCGTCAGTTGGTGAGAAATGCAGGTCAGTTTCTGCGCTTTGCGCACGCTTCAGGGAGACCGGCCGCGAGTGCGGCCGCTCGTTTGAACCGAGCCTTGCGACAGAATCGGGTCAGGGATGATTCCGTGCCTGCCCGAACAAGACTCGATCAACGTTCTCCGCTGTCGATGATGAGGATGCTCCGTGCACGACCCGAACGGCAGGTGCATGCCATGCCAAATTATCCCAGGATTCACAGGCCCGGCTTCCAGAAACGGGATTCCTGTACCTGGAACTCTTTCGGCAGCTTCGAGAAATACCGATACACTATTGTTTTTCAAGCATTTACACGCCCTCCGCGATAGACCGCGTTTGGCAGCGAACGTGCGAGACACAAAATGACCTCCATGGTCTGCGTTTTGGGGTTGGTTATGTCTCCGCGCGGCTCCGGCCATGGATTCGAAGACGAAGGTGAGTAAGAGCACGACATCCCGAGCGGTCACCGGCCTGCTTCTGCTGGCCACGGCGGCCTGCGTGTTGATCGCCTTGCTGAACCTCGCCGACCGTAGTGATTTCCAGTTGCCGCACGACGGCGTCACTTGGATCGACCGGCCCGAAGGGGTCGAGTCACTGCGTGTCGAGCTTGAGGGTCCGGGCGCGCAGGCAGGCATTCGTGCAGGCGACCGGCTCGTACGGATCGACTCTTCCGCCATCGATGAAGCGCTGGATGTGACGCGTACGCTTGCCCGGGTTGGGGTCTGGAGGCAGGCGGCGTATGTCATCGAGCGTGCGGGTACTCGATTCGAGACCCGCGTCATCGTCGGAGCCGCGTCTGAGGGTGGGGTTGCCTCCTCCTTTCAATGGATCGTCGGCCTGGCCTACCTGGCTATTGGGCTGATCGTCCTTTTGTCCCGCGTAGCCGGGCCGATGGTCCATCATTTTTTCCTCTTTACCCTGGTCTCGTTTGTTCTCCATTGCTTCAGCTACACAACTCGCCTCGACGGCCTGGACCGTCTTGTTTACTGGGCCGATGTCTGGGCAACGCTGCTGGCGCCCTCGCTGTTCCTTCATTTCTGTCTGACCTTCCCGGCCGCCGGGAAAACGTCCCGCCGGCGCCGCTGGGCCTCAGGCGCGCTCTACCTGCCGGTATTGGGTTTGGGTGTCGTGCAGCATCTTGTCGCGCTCGGCGCAGTAGAGTTCACATTGCCGCTGGTCGAAGTGCGTTTCCTGTTGGATCGCATCGCCTTCGGCCTGTACGGCGTTTACTTCATCGTCGGAGCATTGATCCTGCGAAGGCAGACCGGCCGCACCGAAGAACCGATTCTGCGTCAACAACGAAGGTGGCTGGCCATGGGCGCTCTTTGGGGCACCCTGCCCTTCGCCGTTTTCTACCTTGCGCCGTATGTCGCCGGCCAAGTTCCGAGCCCGAGCCAGACGCTGTCCGTCTTCTCTCTGGGACTGATTCCGCTCACGTTCGCTTACGCCATCGTTCGATACCGATTGATGGACGTCGAGCTTTTTGCGCGCCGTGTGACGGCTGCTTCACTGGCTGCATCGGGGTTGCTGGCCGCCGCCTATGGTTTGCTCTTCGCATGGAGCGGGACGATTTTGAGCGCCGAAGGTTTCGGCCCGGCGGTCTGGGTCGTCTCCGTTCTTGCCGGCGCCTTGGCCTTCCAACCTTTGCGGTCATGGATCCAGACCCGCATGGACCGGCGCCATTACCGCGATCGCTTCGATTCGCGCCGGACGCTCTCCGACTTCGCCGCAGCGCTCACCACCGAGACCGATCTGGCCAAGATGTTGGATTCGGTCACGGACCGCCTCCTCAAGACCCTGCGGCTGAAGAAAGTCGCCGTCTTTGTGACTGACCACGCGAAGGGCCCCCCCGGAGACCGCAGCTTCCGGCTCGTCAAGGCCGTTGGGCTTGAGCGGGTGGCCGAGGCCGCGAACACGCGGTTTCTTACGGCCCACGCTCTAGCGTCGAACGACGCCGCTACTCACTTGCACATCGAAGATGCCGGGCAACTCCCCTCCGCCTTGGCGCCGTATCGGTCGGCCCTCGTCGACCTCGACCTCAGTGACTATGTCCCCTGCCGCGTCAAGGGCCGGACGATTGCTTATCTGGGGATGGGCCGAACTCGCAACGGGCAGTTTCTGAACTCGGAAGACGTTGCTTTGGTTCGAGCGTTGTCAGGCTACCTGGCGATCGCCATCGAGAATGCACGGCTTCATGAATCCCTCGACCGCAAGGCGCGTCAATATGAGCGCCTCAAGGACTACAGCGAGAACATTGTCGAGTCTCTGAGCGTGGGCATCTCCGCAACGGATCTTGACGACCGTGTGGGAAGTTGGAACACCCCCCTGGAGCTGATGTTCGGCATCTCTCGCCAACAGGCGTCGGGGCGGCGGCTGAACGAGTTGCTTCCCGCCAGGCTGGCCAACGAGTTGAATAAGATCCGCGAGGATACCGGCCTCAGGAACTTGTACAAGTTCCGTATCCGCGCAAGCGACTTCCCCGTCGAGTTTCGGCCTGATTCCGGCCACGACGACGAAGAGCGCGTGCTGAACATTGTCGTGACCCCTCTTGTCACGAAGACGTTCGATCGCATCGGCCGCTTGATCATCTTCGACGATGTCACCGAACACTCGGTTCTTGAGAATCAACTGATCCAGGCCGAGAAGCTAAGCTCGATCGGACTGCTCGCAGCCGGCGTAGCACATGAAGTCAATACGCCGCTGGCGGTCATCTCCAGTTATGCCCAAATCTTGGCCCGCCAAGTTTCCGAAACTCCCAGGACAGCCGAGATCCTTGACAAAATCACCTCGCAAACCTTCCGTGCCAGCGAGATCGTGAACTCGCTGCTCAACTTTTCAAGGACCTCGGGCAGCGAGAAGACGACGCTTGATCTATCGCGCGCCATCAACGAAACACTGGAGATGGTCGCACCACAGCTTCGCCAGGGGCATATCTCGGTCGAGAAAAATCTATTGCCCGAAGCATCCGGCGTGCTCGGCAACGCGGGACAACTGCAGCAGGTCTTCCTCAATCTCATCCTCAATGCGCGCGATGCCATGCCGGACGGCGGACGGCTGATCGTCGGCACGATCGAGCGGGGCGGCATGGCCTGCGTTTCGATCCGGGACACGGGCTCAGGCATGACCGCCGACCAGACACGGCATGTCTTCGATCCTTTCTTCACAACCAAGGGTCCCAAGCGCGGGACCGGCTTGGGTTTGGCGGTCAGCTACGGAATCATTCAGGAACATTCCGGTACCATAACGGTGGACAGCCGCCCCGGTGAAGGCTCCACTTTCATCGTGGAGATTCCGGTGGCGGCCAAGCCGATTCATGCCTAGCCGGGTAGCTGTTGCCGAGGCAGCGGTCACGACAAAAGGCCGCATCTTGATTGTCGATGACGAAGAGGCGATCCGTGAGAGCCTCGACACTCTCCTCCAACTCGAAGGCTATTCGACCGCCATGGCCGAGTCTGGCGGTGAGGGCATCACCGCGCTCAAGGATGAGTTTTTTGATCTGGTCCTGCTCGACCTGATGCTCCCCGACCGCAGTGGTCTGGAAGTCGTCGAGGAAGTCCGCCGTACTAATGCGGAAATTCCCATCCTGATGCTTACGGCCTACGGGTCCGTCGAAAATGCCGTCCAAGCGATCAAGCGAGGCGCGAACGATTTCCTCACCAAGCCCTGGAATAACGTCAAGCTGCTGCTCGAGATCGAGCAGGCGATCAGGCAAAACCGCCTCGAGCGGGAAAACACGGCCCTTCGTGAGGCCCTGCGTACACGCTACAGCTTCGGAAACCTGATCGGTAAATCCGAGGAAATGCGGCGTGTCTTCGAGCTGGTCACTCAGGTCGCCAAGAGTCGCGCGACCATCCTTGTGCACGGCGAAAGCGGAACCGGCAAAGAGCTCATCTCGCACGCCATCCACTCTCATTCGCCGCGCGCCGACGGTCCATTCGTCGCCGTCAACACAGGCGCCATCCCCGTCGACTTGCTGGAATCCCGGTTGTTCGGACACGTTCGCGGCGCCTTCACCGGCGCCACACAAACTCAAAAGGGCTGCTTTGACCGCGCCAACGGCGGTACGCTTTTCCTGGACGAAGTCGGCACTCTCGGGCTGGAGACGCAAGCCAAACTGCTGCGTGTCATTCAAGAGCGGGAGTTCATGCCGCTTGGCTCGACGAACATGGTTCAAGTCGATGTTCGCATCGTGGCCGCCGCCAACGTCGACCTGACCGAGTTGGTGGCCCAAGGAGAGTTCCGCGAAGACCTCTATTACCGGCTCAATGTCATTCAGATCGACCTTCCGCCACTGCGCGAGCGGCGGGAAGACATCCCGCTGCTGATCGACCACTTCTTCATGAAGTACTGCCTGGAAAATGAGTGCTTCCTGAACAACCGCAAACAGTCGGAGCTCCGTTTCGCGTCCGATGCCATGCAAATTCTGCTGAACCACAAATGGCCGGGTAACGTCCGTGAGCTCGAGAACGTGGTCGAGCGGGCCGTAGTCCTCGCCACCGGACCCGAGGTCCCCGTGGAAATGCTGCCCCAATCGCTGCTGGAGGCCAACGGTATCCGGAGGCTGCATATCCCGACGGACATCAAGCCGGTGGAAGGAGCCAGCCTGCCGGAAATCGTTGAAGAATTCGAGCGTCGGCTCATTACCCAGCAACTGGAGAAGTCCGGCTGGAACCAGACCGAGTGCGCCCGCCGTCTGCGCGTCGCCCTGTCGACGCTGAATCAGAAAATCCAACGCCTCAATATCGACATCAAGAAAAAACGAGACCGACCGGGCGATCACTTGCTCCCGTAAGTCTGCGTGCGGATTGCCGAAGCGCGGCGGCTTGACGGACACCCTCGCTCATTCGAAAAGACGGCCTTGCCAACGAGGCTGCGGGACGCTCACGTTTCAATCCTTTCCCCAATCACCTGCGGCTTGAGCAGTTCCAAAGCGTTTCCCATGACCAGGATCAGCGCCGCGGCGCACCCTATGGCGGCATGGTAAAAAGCGCCCGGCAACCGAGCAAACGCCACGCCTGACCAAACATGCGGACGCTATGGAACGAGATTGTCAGCCATCCCTCGCCGTTGGACATCAACATCCTCAAAGCCCTCAAGTGCTCTTCACTTGCCTGCATTTCTCAGCACGTGGCGAGGCGAAGTGCGTGAGAGGACCGTCAGGACGAGGCGCGCGCCGCTTGGCGCGCGCAGGTGTACTTGAAGGTACATCGAGCACGGCAAGCAAGCGTTGCGAAGGAAAAGCGAAGTCATGGCGGCCATATTGCGTGCTTCGGCCGTCGGGTGGTGAGAAATGCAGGCCAGGTCCGGGTCTCGACAGGTGGGTGGCATAGAGCGCCTTCTCACGCCAGCGCCAGTTGAATGCGCGGAACCGTGACCACAGGAAACACGCAGAGAGCGGCGCCGTCGCTTCCCTACCCGCTGTCATCGCGCAGAGCCAAGGTCAGACCCGCATGCGGTTCTCACACGGGGTAATACCCTTCGCGGGCGCGCCTCAATACCGCACGTGAATCTCGACGTGCTTCACCACCAGAGGCGGCCGGACGCGGCGATTGCGTTCGAGGAGAACCGTCTGAATCTCGTGCGATCCGACGCCGGCGCTTTGTGGAGCGAGCGGCCAAACGAGCCAACTCGATTCGCCGAAGTCGGCCGGGTCGTCGTTGAGTTCGCGTGAGGCGCTGCGGACCGCCGGCGGGCCGAGCTGGTTCCCGTCGAAGGTGACGCGGACCTTGTCGAGCGCCGTGTAGTGGTCGATTTCGATGTGCAGTTCCACGGTCCGCGCATGGGCCGGAGCGTCATGGACCGGCACGCGGAATCGCGGTCCGTCGCCGGACAAGGTCGGATGCAACTCGACCGGTGTCTCTCCATGGATACGGTCGTGCAGATCGGCGCCGGTCCATGGGACGGCGTCCTCCCTGATGTGCCGGTGCAGCGCTGCATGGACCTTGTTGGTTCGGCGTAAAGTCGCGGGCGAGCCGATCGTGGTCAGCAGAGGCCGCCGCCTCCGTTCGTTGGCGTGCCAGTTGAAGACATACATGCCGTCGGCGCCCCGCGCCCAGTAACCTTCGGCGAGCGCCCGCACCCAGGCGGCATTCCATGCTTCTCGCGGCATCAGGCCCTCGTGCTCTCCCCAGAAGCCGCTGTCGAACCCCGGGTAGAAACGGATGCTCGTCCCGTTCAGAAGCTCACGGAACTTCTCCACTTCGACGCCTGGATCGGTGAGTGCTCCGCCGCCCGCAATCACGATGTCGCAGAGCCCCTCTTTCACCCAGACCGGCAGGTCGTAACCGATGCGGCGGCAGGATTCCAGCGTCGTCGCCACGCGCACTGCCAGGTGCAAGGGACGCCCGCGCTCACGCCCGATGCGGTTCGTCAGTTCCCGCACGGCGCGTTGCAGGTCGGTGAGGGTGTAGCGCAAGCGGTAGGCGTCGTCGAGCGGCAAGTGAAACGCATGCCGTTGCCAGTCGAGTTCGATGCCGTCCCAGTCCGCCAGACGGGCGACTTCGGTGATGTGCTGCAGCCGGTGTTCGCGGACCGGCAGGTGAGCGAAGTTCCAACTGGCGGCGAACCACTGCGGGGCGTTCTCTCGGCCCAGGCACCACTCCGGATGCTCTTTCCGCAGCCGCGTCAGGCCGGGCATCACGGCCCCCGCCATGTCTTCCACCTGGAGACCGTTGAAGTGATTGTCGTTCATGCGAACCGACGCCCACGGCGAGATACCCAACTCCCGGCCGCGCTTGACGAGACCCGCGTATGGGTCCTCGCCGCGGTCGAGCATCGCCCGAATGCCCTCGTTGTGCCGCATCGAGCGGGCCGAGCCGTAGACGCGGTTTTCGCTGTCGCCGGCCATCTCCATGTGTTCGGACCGCCACTTGGCCTCGTGCTCGCCGATGCACCAGAAGTGGGCGTCGACCTGCGTGTCCTTCATGGGCGCGTAGGTCTTCTCGAGGAATTGCTCGAGCGATTGCGGAAACTCCGAGTAGTCGTGCGGCGCTCCGTCCCAGTTGTAGATGATTCGATAGGCAGGCGGGCCGCTACGACCGGCCGGAGAAGCCGGGGCGGCGTACGGTAAAGCCGGGAGGGCGGCCACGCCGCGCAACAAATCCCTTCTGCTCGTATCCATGCGGGCATTATCTCTCTTGCCGCCGTCCTGACGCTCATGCTTCAGCAGCCTTGGCGGCAAGCCGTCTGGATTCCAGTCGTTGTCTTTCGGATACTGTGGTTCAGCGGCGTGGTCGCCGCGAGAGGAGATGACCATGAAAGTCGGATTCGTAGGCTTGGGGATCATGGGAGCGCCGATGGCGGCCAACCTGATCGGAGCCGGATTCTCGTTGAATGTTTACAACCGCACGCCGGGCAAGTGCGAAGCTCTCGAGCAATTGGGGGCAAGGGCTTATCCGACGCCAGCCGGGCTGGCGTCCGCATCGGAAGTCGTGGTAACGATCGTCTCCGATACGCCCGATGTCGAAGCCGTACTGTTCGGCGAGAACGGGCTCGCCGAGGGTCTCGATCCGGGCTCGGTCGTGATCGACATGAGCACGATCTCGCCGACGAGAACCGTCGAGTTCGCCGCGCGTCTCGCGGACCGGCAGGTCGAGATGCTTGACGCCCCGGTAAGCGGCGGCGACAAGGGGGCAATCGCAGGAACGCTATCGATCATGGTGGGAGGCGGGCAGGAAGCATTCAACCGTTGCCTGCCACTGTTCGAAGCGATGGGCAAGAACATCGTCTACACCGGGCCCAGCGGCAACGGCCAGAAGACCAAGCTCGTGAACCAGGTTGTCGGCTCGCTGAACCTTCTGGCGATGATCGAGGGACTGCGGATGGCCGAGCAAGCGGGTCTCGACCCGCAAAGGACCCTCGACGCGGTGGGAGCTGGAGCAGCCGGATCGTGGATGTGGACCCACCTCGGACCTCGCGTCGTCCGGCGCGACTTCGCTCCCGGCTTCATGATTCGGCTCCATCAGAAAGACCTCCGCCTGGCCGTGGAGTTCGCGCGGGACCTGGGAATCGACATGCCCGGCACCGCCCTCAGCCATGAACGTTTTACCGAGGCGCTGCAACAGGGTCTCGGCGAGCAAGGCAATCAGGGCCTCTACAAGCTGTGGGAAGCTTGAGTTAACAGTCCGTGGTGAAAGTCCCGTGGCACGAAGGAAAGAGCGCGGCGGGCTCCTGCGGTGGCTCGGCGCGGAGTGAGGAGGATGGCGATCCGGGTGATCTCCTCCTCGCGAAGGAAAAAGCGAACGACAAAGCCGGCGACCTTAGGCGGTCTCCTCCGTGGTCACGCAAGGCAGCAAGCTCGGAGCCGCCGTTGGAACAAAAAAATGTCCGTCGCCCAACGGGTTACGCGCCGCCCGCGCCGGCTGCGCGGAGAGCGCGCTGCTGCGTTACTGGAGCAGCCACACGTTACGCAATCGACCCCAAGGCGCGTAACGCCGCCCGCGTGACTTTCACCACGGGCTGTCAAGGCTGGAAGGGCCAATTCGCCGTGGTCGTGTACCCTCCGTCCGACGCGATCACCTGGCCGGTGATGTAGTTCGCCGCCGGGCTCGCCAGAAAAACCGACAGGCCGGCGATGTCCTCCGGCGTACCCAAGCGACGGTTCGGCTGCGCTCCCTTGAGCCACTCGGCCATTTCGGGAGGTTGCCACATGTGCCGGTTGAGGTCCGTCAGGATGAACCCCGGCGCAATGCAATTGACCTGAATGTCGAACTTCGCCCACTCCGCCGCCAGCACCCGCGTCAGCCCGGCCAGCGCGCTCTTCGTCATCGCGTAGACCGAAAGATACGGTAGTCCCAGCACTGACATCAGACTTCCGATGTGGACGACTTTGCCGCCTCGACCGCGCTCGATCATCAGGCCGCCTGCTTTCTGCGTCAAGCGGACGATGCCGTGCAGGTTCGTTTCCATGATGTGGTTGTAATCGTCCTGCGTGTACTGTTCGAACGGCTTGCGGATATTGGTGCCCGCGACGTTCACCAGGATGTCCGCATCGCCGTGATCCGCGGCCAGCGAATCGATCGACTCGTGCGAGGTGATGTCGAGTGGCGCCGTGTCGGCCTGATAGCCCTGATCCCGCAGTGCGGCCGCCTCCCTTTCGAGCGCCTCCAGCGAACGCGCCGCGAGAACTGTATTCGCCCCCGCGCCCGCCGTGGCCTTGGCGATCGCCAGCCCGATCCCCCGGCTGGCGCCGGCAATCAGCGCCTTCTTCCCCATGAGCGAGAACATCGATTCCAAAGTCAAAGCTCCCTCCCGATCAACCGGTCTACGCAAAAAGAGGTTCATGCTAGCAAGCGGCGCCCTGCTAACGCAGCAGAGTTGCGCCGCGTGTCGGCGTAATGGCGGAAGTCTGGTGAGCTAGGCGGAACGTCTCCCTTCGGCTGACCTGAAACATCTCCCGGATCAAGCGGCGTTGATACCGGCCCGGATGTATTCAGCTTGAATGACCCGCGCACGGCGGAGGAAAACCAGACTGCATATCTCACCACGTGGCAAGACGAAGTGCGTGAGGGGGCCGTCAGGGCGAGGCGCGAGCCGCCCGCGCCGGCATTACCGCCTGCAAGGTTTTTCGCGAATCACGAGTCACGAAACACGAGATACGAATCGCTGCATTTGGGTACTGAAGCCCTTCAGTCTTTTTTTCCGCCCCGGCCGGCATGGCATCAGGAGTGAAGAGCTGTTTCTCATGTCCCGTGATGCCTGATCCGTGGCGCCAACGAAAGGAATGTTCACCAGCCCGCCGGCGTTTCCTGGTAGAGCAACCGCAAGCCGCGGCCAACGGTTTTTCACGAATCACGAATCACGAGACACGAATCACGGCTTTTATGTTTTTGTCGAATCGTTGCACTGGGGTACTGAAGCCCTTCAGTCTTTTTTTTCCGCCGCGGCCTGCGTAGCATGAGGACAGAAAGGCCGGAATCCTGACCCGAACGTCTCATCAAGTGGCGATGCGAAGTGCGGGAGAGGTCCGGCGGGACGAGCCGCGAGCCGCCCGCGCCGGCAACTCGGCCGGTAAGGTTTTGCACGAAACACGATTCACGGCCTTTGCGGTTCACCGGCCGTCGGACATTATCTTTCTGGAGCGAACCAGGCCGCGCCCATGGTTTTCACGAGACACGAAACACGAAACACGAATCACGGCTTTTATGGCCCTTCGGGTCGCCATGGGAACGAAAGGGTCGCATCTCGAAAAACCACCGCCCGGTCACTGTTTCCCTGCGTCCGGTCGCCTGGCAATCTTATTGCCCGGTCATTGCTGCCCTGTTCACTATTGTTCGCCATTGTTCGCTATTGTTCAGTATTTTTTTGGGGGAGGCGCCCCGAGCCGCTGTCCGCGCACCGTCCGCACCAGCAACACGGCCTGTTGGGTTTTCACGAGACACGAATCACGGACTTTATGTCCGTTCGGTTCACCGTGGGTGCGAAAGGGTCGCACCACAAAAAAACGCCGCCAGGACCGACACACCCGCCGCCCAGTTACGGCTTGTCTGCCCCCCCTTCGCGCTGCATGGCGCGGCTTTCTTGCCGCCACGCCACTGCTTCCCTGCTCACGATTGCCCGGAATTGCTCGGTAAGAAATATTGCCTCTGAGTCAATGTCAGCGCCCCGTCAGCCGTTCTCGTTGGGCCTCACGACAAGCGCCTTTCGCCGCGCAGTTCCCGTCGCCCTCCGGGCTGCTTCCGCTGCGGCGAACGCCAAGTGAATCCATGCCGCGAAAGGGGTACGTTCTCTATTGTGTTGACAAACAGTGTCGACTGCTTTTCACCGCGCTGGTACGTGCGTATAATCGAGTCGTATCCGGAGAGTTGCAAACCCGGCGCACTAGTCGACAATAGACTTGTCTGAGAAGGTTTTCATGCCGAACCGCACATTGCTCGCTGGAACGGGACCGACGCTCTCACGGCGCAGACTGCTCGAGATGACCGGTCTGGGCTTCGGCAGCCTGGCGCTGGCCGGGCTCGTGGAAACGGAATCGTTGCGGGCGGCGACTCCTGTCTACAACGATCTCGAACCGCGCAAGGGGCACTTCCCGGCTCGGGCGAAGGCCGTCATTCAGTTCTGCCAGAACGGCGGGCCGAGCCAGATGGATCTGTTCGATCCCAAACCCGAGCTTGACCGGCGCGCCGGTCAACCGCATCCGGACGGCGTCGAGATCCATCAGCCGAACAACGATAACGTCTTGATGCCGAGCCCGTTCGACTTCCGCCAGCACGGCGAATCGGGAATGACGCTGGCGGATATCCTGCCCCACCAGGCCACCCAGGTGGATGAGATGTGCCTCATCCGCTCGATGTATACCGAGCACAACAATCACCCGGAAGGGTTGCACATGCTCCAGACGTGCAACATCTTCCCGGGCCGGCCGGTCATGGGCGCCTGGATCACCTACGCCCTGGGCAGCGAGAACCAGAACCTGCCGGCTTATGTCGTTCTGCGCGATCCGGAAGGCTACAGCACCAGCGGTAAGCTCGTTTGGTCGAGCGGTTTTCTGCCGGCTCTGTATCAAGGGGTGGAATTCAGCTCGACCGGAACCCCGGTGCATCACCTGAGCCCGGTAGATCCAAGACCTCCGGGTGTGCAGCGGGAGAGCTTGGATTTCCTGTCGAAGCTGAACGCCGAACATCTCCGCAACCATCCGGGAGAGTCTGAGCTGGAAGCGCGCATCCAGAACTACGAGATGGCCGCCGGGATGCAGTTGGCGGCCACGGAGGTGTTGGACCTCTCGAAAGAGTCGGAGGCCACCCGCAAGGCTTACGGCCTCGACGATGACATCACCGCAAGCTACGGAACCCGCTGTTTGATGGCCCGCAGACTGGTCGAGGCCGGCGTTCGGTTCGTGCAGATCTTCCCGGGCCAGGGACAGATTTGGGACCACCACGGTGAGCTGGCTACTCGATTGCCGAAGGTCTGCGCACGAACCGACAAACCCACCGTCGCTCTGCTCAAGGATCTCAAGTCCCGCGGACTGCTCGACAGCACGATCATCATGTGGGCCGGGGAATTCGGGCGCCTCCCGACGACGCAGAACTCGGACGGCCGCGACCACAACCGGCATGCGTTCAGCTTGTGGCTCGCGGGCGGAGGGTTCAAAAAAGGACTCACCTACGGGGAGACCGATGAATTCGGCTACAAGTCGACAGCCAATCGGGTGAGCGTCCCGAGCCTGCAAGCGACGATCTTTCATCAGTTGGGCATTGATCACAAGAAATTGACATACCTTCACGAAGGCCGTGAGCAAACGCCGACCGACGCAACGGTGACCGGTGGCGAAGTCGTGCCCGACTTGATCGACAACCCGGTTTACAACTCGCCGGCGGAAGCAACCGCCTGAGATCCCTTTCATGCGAGAGTTCCGAAAACTCGTCGTCATACTGAGTTGTTTTGCCACCGCCGCCGCCGCTCAGGCGCCTCGCTTCGAACGTGACGTCTTGCCGATCGTCACCGCCAAGTGTCTGAGCTGCCATGGCGGCAATTCGATGGTCGGGCTGGACCTGAGGACGGCGGCCTCGCTGTTCAAGGGCAGCCACAACGGCCCGGTATTGGTCAAAGGTTCACCCGAAGAAAGTCTTCTCTATAAAAAAATCTCTAGCCGGATGATGCCTCCGGAAGCCTTCAACCGACCGTTGACGGAGGCTGAGATCGAAACGATCCGGTCGTGGATCGAAGGGGGTGCGCTGTCGGACGCCCGTGAGGAGATCATTCTTTCCGAGCAGGAGATCGAGAAGTTCAATCACGAGGCGCTGCCGGTTCTGAAAACTCATTGTGTCGGCTGTCACGGCGGCGGGGAGCCGATGGGCGGGCTGGATCTGCGCTCGCTCGCCTCATTGCTGAGAGGGAGCCAGAACGGTCCGGTGATCGTGGAAGGATCAGCGGACGCCAGTATCCTGATTCGCAAAGTTTCGGCGGGTGCGATGCCTCCTCCCGGCATGGGACCCCGCGTTGACAAGAAGGATTTGGATCGGCTGCGCCACTGGGTGGACACGTCGACTTTCGCGTTGCGCGCTGACAAGGCGGGTGCGGAGCGCGAGACGTTCACGGAGAAAGAGGCGCCGCCGATCACCGATGAGGATCGGCGTTACTGGGCCTTTCGCAAACCCCGGAAGCATCCGGAGCCGGCGGTCCGCGAAAGGAAGCGCCTGCGCACGCCGATCGACGCGTTCGCATTGGCGCGGCTGGAGTCGGAAGGCCTCGGCTTTTCTCCCGACGCTCCCAGGGAGGTCTTGCTGCGTCGGGCGTTCTTCGACTTGATCGGGCTGCCCCCGAGCCCCGAAGAGATCGACGCATTCATGTCGGATACGGCGCCCGGAGCGTACGAGCGGCTGATCGGCCGCCTGCTGGACTCGCCCCACTACGGCGAACGTTGGGGGAGGTATTGGCTGGACGCGGCGGGCTACATCGACACGAGTGGCTTCGACAACGACATTCCGACGATCAATGTATTCGAAGGCATGTGGCGATACCGCGACTATGTCGTCAAGGCTCTGAACGACGACAAGCCCTATGACCGCTTCGTCACCGAGCAGATTGCCGGCGATGAGCTCGTCGACTGGCGCAATGCCGGGACCTATTCGGATGAGACGGTGGAGGCGCTCGTCGCAACCGGTTACTTGCGGACGCCCTTCGATCGAACGGACCCCGACATCACGAACTTGTTCAAGGAACGCCACGACGTTTTGTTCGGCTTGATGGAAAAGGTATCGACAAGCCTGATGGGTTTGACGCTCGGCTGTGCGCGTTGCCACAGCCATCGCTACGATCCGATTCCGCAGCGTGACTATTACCGCTTCTTCGCGTTGTTCACGCCGGCCTACAACCCGATGGATTGGAAGCAGCCGAAGTTCCGCTACCTGCCCGACGTTGCCAAGCCCGAGCGGGAAGAGATCGATCGTCACAACGCTGAAATCCAGAAGCCCCTCGATAAGCTCGAAGAAGAGCTTGCCGATCTGCGAATGCCCTACGAGGACTTGCTTCTCGACAAAAGGCTCGAGGCTCTCCCGGAGGAAATC
Organism: Bryobacterales bacterium; assembly: GCA_026713545.1. Classification (GTDB taxonomy): domain Bacteria; phylum Acidobacteriota; class Terriglobia; order Bryobacterales; family UBA6623; genus JAPPLB01. Next base: position 47,306 of record JAPOOG010000083.1, on the reverse strand, counting down.
CGCGCGGATGCGAAGGAGGCGGTGCGAGCGGACGAAGAGAAGCTCACCGACGTTCAGAAGTACCTTCTTGAAAAATTCGGCGAGAAGCTGGAAGTAACGCCGGAGGAAGTGACCGCGCTTCTCGAGAAGAACGAGCCGCACCGAGCTGAGCAAGAAAGAATCAAGCGCCGCATCGCCACGCTCGAGGGCTACCGGCGCAGCTACGGAAAGATCCAGGCGCTCTGGGACGTGGGTCCGCCGCCGGCAACGCGTTTGCTGCAACGGGGCGCGGTGGAGTCCCCGGGTCCGAAAGTGAAGCCCGGATTTTTGGAAGTATTGTCGAAACTCGGTGAATCCGATGCCGATCGACCGGCTCAAGCAAAGGGTGAGACAAGCGGCTATCGCCTCGCTCTGGCTCAATGGCTGACAAGCCCGGACCATCCGCTCACGGCGCGCGTGGCCGTGAACCGTGTCTGGCAACATCATTTCGGAGCCGGTATCGTCGCCACTCCCGAGAATTTTGGAAAGCTGGGGGCGCAACCGACCCACCCGAAGCTGCTGGATTGGCTGGCCGTCGACTTCATGCAAAACGGCTGGAAAATGAAGCGATTGCACCGGCTGATCATGACTTCGACGGTGTATCGTCAGTCCTCACGCCAGACGGACGAGGCTCATGCCGCCGCGAAAGCACGTGATCCGCTGAATAAGCTGCTGTGGCGTATGAACATGCGGCGGCTCGAGGCCGAAGCGGTGCGAGACTCCGTGATCGCCGTCAGCGGAAGGCTGGACCCGACAGTCGGCGGGCCCGCCATCCTGATCGAGCACGACGCGAGGGGACTGCAGTCGGTCGACCGCAACGACCCCACTCCGAACGCCGATCGGCGTCGAAGCTTGTATGTGCTGGCGAGACGCAACTATCCGCTGAATTTCCTGGAAGTGTTCGATTATCCGCTGATGCAGACCAACTGCAACCGGCGCATCAACTCAGCGACGCCTCTGCAGTCGTTGACGCTGATGAACGACGAGTTCGTGTTGCAGCACGCCGAGCACATCAAAAACCGCGTGAACGATCTGTCCGGGACCGCGTCGATCGAGAGGAAAATCGAAAGCGCCTACCGCCTTGCCCTGGCGAGAAAACCGAATGCCATGGAAATGGCGATCTCGCGGGATCACCTCACGAAGCAGCGGGACCTTTATCGGAAATCGAACTTCGCCGGCGAGAAGGCATCTGGAAAGGCGCTGGCGAGCCTGTGCCAGATGCTTCTCGCGAGCAACGAGTTCCTGTACGTGGAATAGTTGCCGTCAGTTGGTTCAGTCGCTGCCGGGTTTCGAATTCCCGTCGGATGGGACAACGCCGTATTCCTCCTCGGCCGTCTGTCGATGGTAATAGCCGAGCTTGAGGTCTTCGGCGACCAGGTCGGGCGACCGTTTACGGGGGTCCCCGAAACCACCGCCGCCGGGTGTCTCCAAACGAAGCGCGTCACCGGCGGACATGCTGACCCCTTCGTCCTTGGTCAGGTGTTCCGGGGTGTACTCGCGGCCACCGAGCACGAACGTATGACGCGCCGGCCGCGCGGGCTTGCCGCCGAACACGCCGAAGGGTTGAAAACGTCCCCGGTCGCCCAGCAGAGATGCCGAGGCGTCGCCTCGTCGAAGCTCGAACTCGAACACGACGCCCAGGCCGCCTCGGCGGAGTCCGGCTCCTCCCGAGCCTTCGCGGATTGCGTACTGCCGGAAGAGAACCGGATAGTGTGATTCGAAAATCTCCAGTGCTTGTGTACGAGCGACGGCGAGCGTTGGATTTCCATTGATGAGGCCGTCGGTCAGGTAGTTTCCACCGTATCCACCGCCGATGAACGAGTAGAAGACATAGTAGCCGCGCTGCGGGTCGCTGCCACCGACGGCGAGGTTCGTCACCGTGCCCATCGGACCTGCGTAGGCCTTTTCGGGGAGCGCCTGTCCGAGCGCTCCGAGAATGACGTCGATCATGCGCTGGCATACCTCCGCGGCGCACCCGGATACGGGACGCGGTTCCTGCGCGTTGAGGAAAGTCGTCGTCGGAATGTCGAACGTGAAGGGTCGGAAACAGCCGGCGTTGATCGGCACATCAGGAAATACGTGCTTGAAACCGATGAACACCCCGGCCATCGTTGTGCTCAGCACACTGTTGAGCGGCCCTCGGCACGGCGGACTGCTGCTGGAAAGATCGACGTGCACGGAACTGCCGTCGATGGTGAGCCGTAGATCAATGGTCAAGGCCGCCCAATCGACGCCATCGCTGTCGATGTGTTCCTGAAACGTATACGTGCCGTCGGGAATAGCCTCGATGTGCGCCCGCATCAGCCGCTCGGAGCGATCGCTCAACTCATCGATCGCCGTGAAGAGCGTTTCCCGTCCGTGGCGGTCGATGAGTTGAGTCAGCTTCTCGGCCCCCGCATGCAGCGAGGTGACCTGAGCAATGATGTCCCCTTGGCGCTCGCGCGGCACGCGCACGTTGTGGAGGATGATATCGAGCACTTCCTGATTCAATGTGCCGCGTTTGAACAGGGCCAACGGAGGCAGCCGCAGCCCCTCCTGGTAGATCTCGGTCGCGTGGGTGGAAAAGCCCCCGGGAACTCTGCCGCCGATATCGGGCCAATGACCGCTGTTGGCCAAAAATGCGGTCAACTCGCCGCGATGGAAGTATGGCTTGACCATCTTGACATCCATCAGGTGCGTGCCGCCGAGGTATGGATCGTTGACGATGTAGACATCGCCGGGGGCGATGTCGGTGATGCGGCCGATCACAGAGCGCACCGTATGCTCCATCACGTAGATGAAGTTCGGCAGCCCGCGAGGCCCCTGGATGATCACCTCTCCATTCTCTTTGTCGTAGATGCCGCTGGCGCGGTCGAAGCCGTCGGAGATCACCGGAGAGAAGGCCATCCTTTCGAGCGTGGCGTCCATCTCGTCGGCGACCTGTTCCAAGCTTCCTCGGATGACCGCCAACGTCAGCGGATCGATACGGTCCGCCATCTTAAAGCAGCCTCACTACGAGATTGCCGGTGCCGTCCACCTGGGCTTGTGTTGAGTCATCCAGCCAAACCGTCGTGTCATGTTGCTCGATCACCGCAGGGCCTTCCAGTTCCGCCCCTCGGGACAGGGCGGCGCGCTCGTAGGTCGGGCATTCGATCCACTCGCCGGCCGACCAGACCCGCCGCATGCCCTTGAGGGCTGAGGCCGGAGGATTCTGACAGCTCGGCATCAGATCTTTCATCGCATACTCCGCCCGGATGCCGATGACGGTTGTTCGCAGATTCATCAAGCGGACCGGCAGTTCCTCGAGCAGTGTGTCCAAACCGCAAAACTGGTCGCGGGAGGCCCCGAAGCGCTCCAGATAGGCATCGCGAAACGCGGCTCGAATCCCCGGGAGTGACAGGTCGCCGGCCGGCAGCCCGATGCGGAGCTGGTGGGTTTGGCCTTCGTAAGAGAGTTCAGCTTCGCGCAGCACATGGATTCGGGAAAGAGCGACCTTCTCTTGGTTGAGAAAGTGCTCCCCCTCGGCCTGCTGCGCCTCCAGTTGCGCGGTCACTTCATCGCTTGTAAGATCCGTCAACCGCCGGTTCACCATCGCGACATAGTCCCGCTGCAAGTTTGCGATCGCGCAACCCCAAGCGGAAAGAACGCCCGGGTAGTAGGGCACCAACCCGATCTGAGCTCCTGTCTCGCGCAAGAGATGGCTGATGAAGAGGGGACCCGCTCCGCCGAATGAAAAAAGAGCGAAGTCGCGGGGATCGTAACCGCGGTCGATTGAGATGCGGCGGATGCTGCCGATCGTGCGATTCGCTGCGACCGCCAGGACAGCTTCGGCAGCGGCTTCCGTCGATAGCCCAAGCGGTTCGCCGAGGACTTTTGCGATTCCCTGGATTGCGCGCTCCACATCGAGCGATCCTCCCGCGATGCGGTAATACGGATTGATCCGGCCAAGCACTGCCTGGGCGTCGGTCACGGTCGGATCCTCGCCGCCGCGTCCGTAGCAAATCGGCCCGGGCTCCGCACCCGCGCTCTTGGGTCCGACTTGCAAAATACCGCCTTCGTCGATCCGGGCGATACTGCCTCCTCCTGCTCCGACGGTCTGAATATCGATCATCGAGAGCATCACCGGTATGCCGAATTCGATCTCTCGCCCACTTGAAAAAACAGGCTTGCCCTCGACGACGAGTGACACGTCGAGGCTTGTCCCTCCCATGTCGTAGTTGATCAGGTTGTGGAAACCACTCTCCATGGCTATTTCGGCGGCGGCGATGACACCTGCGGCCGGTCCCGAGAGAACGGTGTTGACGGGCCTCTCGCAGGCCGAAACGGCCCCGACCGTGCCCCCGTTCGACTGCATGACGAGAAGGTCCCTCTCGTAGCCTTTCTCGCTCAAGTACCCGTGCAGACGCGTGAGATAGCGGCTCATGACCGGCTGCACGTAGGCGTTGACAACGGCGGTCGAGGTTCGCTCAAACTCACGAAAGAGAGGAAGCACCTCCGACGAGGCCACTACAAAGAGGTCCGTCCAACGTTGTTGAAGAAGTTGTCGTGCATGCTGTTCGTGGGCCGGGTTGGCATAGGAGTTGAGAAAACTCACAACGACCGCTTCCACCCCTTCCGCGACCAGGTTCTCTGCGGCCGAGATAAGCTCATCCTCATCGAGAGGCGTGACGACCTCTCCCTCGGCGGATATCCGCTCGGTGACTTCGAGCCGCTGATAGCGGGGGATGAGCGGGCGATAGTCCCCCGTAAGGCCATAGAGATGAGGACGGTCGCGGCGTCGAAGCTCCAGGATGTCGCGGAACCCTTTGGTGGCAATCAGGCCGCACTTGCAGCCGTTTCGCTCGAGAATGGCGTTCGTCGCGACCGTGGTTCCATGTATGACGAGTTGAAGATCAGCGGGGTCGACCGCGAGAGACATCAAACCTTCCAGGAAGCCCTCGGAGGGATCTCCTGGAGTTGAACCGACTTTCCCGGTCCGCAGTATCTTGCTTGCCGGATCGAGTATGACGATGTCCGTGTAGGTCCCGCCGATATCGAAGCCGCCAATCATTTCCAAGAGCAAGCAGACGGCCCGGCAAACAGTGTTACAGGTACCGGCGGATCATCCTCGCCGAGGATTCTATCATTCATGTGCCTGGGCCGGGCTCGGATTCGGTCCCGCCAGCCCAGCCTGTATTTCTCACCACGCGGCGAGGCGAAGTGCGTGAGAGGGCCGTCAGTACGAGGCTTGCGCCGCTTGGCGCGCGCAGGCGTACTTCACAGTACATCGAGCACGGCAAGCAAGCGCAACGAAGTCATGGCGGTCGTATTGCGTGCTTCGGCCGTCGGGTGGTGAGAAATGCAGGCCTGGTCGGGTCTGCTACCTTATCTGCATGCAAAGACGAGCACGCCGTGAGTTATTAGGATTCGCGCCGGGGGCGGCTCCGGCTGTTCATCCCGAAACGGGGCTGCCGATGCGAGGCAGAGGCCCGGAGGTCTATACGCGGGTCGGCGGCCGACCGTACATCAACTGTACGGCGATAACCACCATCCATGGCGGTTCGGCTCAGCGGCCCGAAGTCATCGAAGCGATCCGCCAAGCGTCCTACTATCACGTGAACCTCGACGAACTCATGGCGGCCGTGGCCCCCCGGATCGCCGAACTGCTCGATGCTGAAGCCGCTCATGTCAGCTCCGGTGCGGCCGGTTCGGTTACCTGCGCGACACTTGCCTGCATTGCGGGCGGTGACCCCGAGAAGATCCAACAAGTGCCCGATACGCGGGGCCTGAAGAACGAAGTGGTGATTCCCAGTTGGTCTCGCATCGTCTATGACCAGGCGATCCGCTCGGTGGGAGCACGCATCGTTGAAGTGACGACCGCCGAGGATCTCAAGAAGGCTTTCGGGCCAAAAACGGCCATGGCTGCCGGGTTGATTCACATGGGCGAGATGGGCAACCCGTTCTCGCTGGAGGAATATGTCGCGGCGGCTCACAGGAATGCCGTCCCTGTGCTGATCGATGCGGCCGACGGTACGCCGCATCGCCCGAACCCCTTTCTGCGGCGCGGAGTAGATCTTGTCGCTTACAGCGGCGGCAAGATCGTAAGAGGTCCCCAGACAGCGGGGCTTTTGCTGGGGCGCAAGGACTTGATCGCAGCGGCATTCACTAACAGCGCTCCGCACCACACCTTCGCGCGTGCCATGAAGGTCAGCAAGGAAGAGATCATGGGGCTGCTCGCGGCGGTGGAAGCACTGGCGAGCAAGCCCGACCGTTCCGAGGAGGATGAGTTGTGGCGGACCTGGTATCGCTACATCATCAACAGCGTGTCGCAGGTCCGGGGTGTGACGGGCCGGATAACGGAAGGTAAGGTTGAAGGCAACTACGTTCGGATGAGGATCGACTGGGACCCGAAGTTGATCGGGATGACTTCGGGCGAGGTTGGAGAGTTGCTCTTGAGCGGCAAGCCGCGCATCCGGGCGCACGCGGGCGGTCAAGGGCATTCGCTCGGAATTCGTGCGGCCGCGCTCTATCCGGGCGATGAGAAGCTTGTCGCCGAAAGGCTGTACGAAATCTTCAGCCACGCGCCAGGGCCAAAACCGCCCCCACCGGAAAAACCTCCGGCTTCGATCGACGTGTCGGGTCACTGGGATGTGCGGATCGAGTACTCGGTCGGTTCCACTCGCCACAAGTTTTTCCTGGCGATGGAACAGAGTCAACTGAACGGCGAACACACAGGCCGCATCGCCAGCGGCCCGATCCGAGGCCGAGTGAGCGGTCATGAGTTCGATTTCACGAGCTCGGCCCGCTACGAGGGAACATCACTGCGGTACCGCTTTAGCGGACGCGCTTCGGGTGAGCACATGTCCGGTGAAGTTGATCTCGGTGAGTACGGAACGGGAAGCTGGGAGGCGCATCGAGTAAGCTCCTGATTATTGCTGTTATTCCACGCAGACCCGCCGAGAGACTGATTTTTCATTGCTCGCGGCTTGGCGTTCCCGCTAGCGGATGGTTCGGCATCTTCCCCGCCTCGGACGATGTGAGTCCCATGAGGAGCTGATGAAAGCCGTGATCGAAAGCAGCCAGACGCCGCTTGACCCAAACCGGTTGCCAAGCGTTGGGTGCCGCCAGCCTCGTTAAACTCTGCTCGTCACCATCCCTTCCAACTGCCATCCGCATTTCGGTACTGGCGATACGACATGCTTTCGTCATAGGGAAGTTGGGCTATGTGCTCTTCCTTGACACCGACTCCCAATCCCGGCCGGTCGTTGAGTTCAATGAAACCGTTCTTGAACTCGAAGTCGTGATCCACGTATTCGCCAAAACGCTGCATCCAGTATCCCGAAACCTCCTGGATCAGGAAATTGCTGACGACGGCGTCCGCCTGCAGCATGGCGGCGAAATGAATCGGCCCCCCCGCATTATGAGGAGCCATGAGCATTTGGGCCTCCTCGGCCAGGCGCGCGATGTGAACGAAGTTGGTGATACCGAAGCTATGGCTCACGTCAGGCTGGAGAAAAGCGCACGCGCGAGCATCCACGACCTCTTTGAACTCTCGATAAGCAAACAGCTTCTCGCCGGTCGCAATAGGAACAGGACTCTTGGATGAGACCTCCTTGAGCACATTTACGGAGCCCACCTTGACAGGCTCTTCCAAAAACAGGGGGCGGTAAGGCGCAACCATCTCTGCGAAGGCGATGCTGAACTCCGGACTCGGGCTTCCGTGGGTGTCGAGCATCAGCTCGACATCGGGACCGACCTCTTCGCGAACCGCTTTCACAATCGCCACGGAGTGCTTGAGGGCCTCGTAGTCCATCGGCCATGTCCGCGATTCCAGAGGATTGCCCTTCAACCCGCGAGCGCCCCTGTCGACGGCTTCACGTGCGCCGCGGCGAGCCAGCTCCACGGATTCGAAATTGATGCCTCCGTTGTAGATCTTGATGCGGTCCCGCTGCTTGCCGCCCAGGATTTGATAAACAGGAACACCCCAGACCTTGCCGGCGATGTCATACAGCGCCATGTTGACGGCTGCGATGGCAGTGCCGATGACCGGTCCGCCTTTCCACGGCAAACGGTTCGTGATGTCGTTGCAGATGGTGACGACATCCAACGCAGAGCGGCCCAGAAGCAGCGGCTTCCATTCGTGCAGGGTGGCCTCGATGACGGGTGACAGCCACTCGATACTCCCCTCACCCCAGCCGTCGATCCCTTGATCCGTCTCGACTTTGAGAAACAACCAGGTCTTGAACGGACTCGATACCGCTTGGCGATTGCTGGGGTCACGGATCGCCTGTCCCGTCGCCACGTTGAACTTGTAGGTTTTGATCCCGGTAATCTTCGGAGCATCTCCGTATTGGGATGAAGCGCTGGCGTTCCCTTGGGCGGCCCTGGACGCTGTGGAGCCCGCGGCGCCAAAGAGACCCGTGGCCAGGGTTCTCAGAAAATACCGCCGATCCCACGAAGCAAATTTGTTCCTCATCTCGTTTCCTCCAACATCTATCCGTCTTCTTGACGTCGGCCCGGAAGCCCGTCCGAGCCCCACCGCAAGCCTAGCAGGACAAGGCTCCACAAGGCTCAGGCAACTGCTCGGGAGTCGCTTTCTTCGACACCAGCCAATGATCAGCCTGCAGCAGTCCCTCGCAAGCTTCGCTCGATAGAAAGATGTCGGACCACGGGCAAGACCTTTGGAGAAGAAGTTACATGCGATCAATTGTCTTCAGAAGACAACGCTGTAACTCAGACCGGGGTCCCTGCCTCGGATCAGGAGGAAGGAAATGTTGTGGCTCTTGAGCGAGACGTTGAACGTCGGATGAACATGAACTCCATCGAAGATCAGGAGTGACGTAACGCTCTCGGAGAAGCCGACGTTGAGTCCGCCGATCGGACGCACTTTACCCTCGTAGGTCCCGTATACAACGCCACCATAGGGGGCGATCGGAAGACCGGTCTCGCGTTTCAGATTTTTGCTGAGGGTGGCGTAGAAGGCTTGTCCGGACGGCGTACCGATGCGGTCTGAACTGGTGCCCACAACCAGCGCCGGACGATTGCCCGTCTCCCGAATTGCAAGGAGATTCGCAAGTGGGCTTACTCTGCCGGCCCGCGGATTGTATTCCACTCCTGCGGAGAATCGCGAAGTGAGCCAATAGGTCAGAGTCGTCCTCACGCTGGCGCGGTCGATCTGATTCGCTACCCAACGAGCTCCGAATGTCCAGCGTTTTCCAAGTTCGTGTCCCGCCCCGCTGACCGCGCGGCCTTCTCCCGGTCAAGTCGGTCAACTGGGCACCAGGGAGGCGCTCTCCATAGCTACCACTGCATGCTGATGCTCTTCCTCTCTATCGTGGTGGCTGTGTTCGTCGTTCCGTGGCTGTTGACGATCCACGAGCCGAGGCGGCGGATGGGAAGTTCTATCCCCAAGCAGCCAGTCAATGCGTTCGATCAGCTCGTGTTCCTCGATAAGCCCCAGGATCCTCATTGCTACGCGTCCGTCACGGTCGATCAGAGCAGTCGCGGGCAAGGTAGTGCCCAGCCCAAGCCGCTCCATATCCTTGATCGTGGCGCCGAGCCAGATCGGGAAATTGATGTCATGCTCTTCAATGAACGGTTCGACTTGATCCCTCGTGCTCGCATCGTCCGCCGACGCGCCGATGATCTCCACACCTCTCGATTGATAAGCCTTGCGCACCCGGACCAAGATCGGTATTTCTTCCCGGCATGGCACGCACCAGGTAGCCCAAAAGTTCAGGATGACGATTCGGCCCCGATATTGTTCCAGGTTTTGGCGATCCCCCGAGAGTCCTTCCAGTGCGAGAACCGCTGGCTCCTCCCGTCCTTTGATCCGTTCAGGCTCCGACTGAGAGGCAAACACTCCGCAGGGAAGCAGGAACAGAAACACGGAAAACACCAACGTACACTGGGAGATCGCGGTACCTGCCGTTCTCCGTCTATGTTCCGCTGTGGCCAGCACTCCAGCTTAGCGCCGCTCCCGGTTCGATCGTCCCGGTTAGTTGGTGGAAAGGGTCGAATACGACTGCTCGGCCAATCTGTGCTCGTGTTGTAGCTCTGATTGGATGACCCGTCTCGCCTGAGCAACTTGGTGATTCGCCAACTACGGCTAACCTCCAGCAACCCGAACGTCTAGATGCTCGATCCTTGAGCCCCCCACAAACCGGAGAGAACCGCCCATACGTGCGTCGTCGCGCGCCCTCAAGGAATGCAGTTCCGGTTATGGCCCCAAGAGAGTCTTTTCGCTCTACAGAAGCTGATCGAGGACCTTGCGCGGAAGAACTTTCTGCGGGCCAAGTGCCACTGAGATGCTTCGAATATACCGCGCGGGAGCATCGTAAACCGCATTCCCTATATTTGTGAAATTCCGGCGATCACAAAGACTGGCTGTCGAGTTGCCCGCAGGACTCGTTGAACTCTTCCTGACTTGGGAGAAGCTTCGGCTGAGGTTTGTCGCGGTTCCGGCAGGTGTCGTGCAGAGTGTCGTCTGCTTGCTGTCAACCGCGGTGACCCGGGACGTGTGGGATGACAGGGTCGTCGACGATGCGCCACTCAAAAGAACCTCGCAAGGTCTGCCGGTCCGCCAATGTGAAATCAATCAAATGAAGACCCTTACACCCTTGATGATCCTTCTCCTGGGCGTGCCTTTATGGGAAGAACACCCGTCACCGATCTACCCGATCCTGAACTCAGGTTGATCAAGACGCCTATCACGAAAAAACAATGCAATCGTTGGTGGACCTGGAGGGATTCGAACCCTCGACCTCTTCCATGCCATGGAAGCGCGCTCCCAACTGCGCCACAGGCCCGTCTCGGTAGGATCATGTTCAGCATAGCACGACACCACGGGCCGACCCTCAGCCCGCGGTGTTGATCCGCTGCCGACTGCGGTTGCCTTCCGCAGTCAGGCGCGCTCGGCGTATGATCTAGAAAAAGGAGCCGTCAATGGCTTATTGGGTGCTCGTTCTTATTCTTCTGTCTCCTCTGACCTCACTGGCCCCTGTTCCGCAGGGTCCTGGGCTGAAGACCCGCCAGCAACAACGGAATGCCATCCTCAAAGAGGATCATGAGAAGTCGCTCAAGGACGTGGCCGAGATTCTCACGCTAGCCAAGCTGCTTGAGGAAGAACTCGATAAGAATAAAGAACATATTATCGATATCCGTACCCTGCGGAAGGCGGAGCGCATCGAAGATCTGGCCAGGAATGTAAAAAATCGTATGAGGCGGATGTTCTGATCTGAAATTATCGTCTGCACCTGAGGGTCTCCTGAATCACTGCACGGGCGTTCCCACCAGCCAAGTGCCACACAGAGCCTCGAGACGGTCGCGCTCCCCATCCCCAACTCTTTCCATCGAGGTTCGGACTTCTTCGACGCCGCGGTACGTTGCGTGCTGGTAGTCTGAGTCCCGGGCGGGAAGTGTTCGGAAATCGGCGGCCTCGTGCGAACTTCGTTTCACTTCCAGTAGGCTAATGAAGGCGGGCACACGTAGGAGGAGACGGAAACATGGCGTTCGAAGGCCGAGTCAAGATTGTTGTTCCGGGTGATGACCCTGTTCAGATTCAAGGATCGCCGGAATTGGACAAACTCAAGCCATACGGCGATGTCACCATCTACACCGACCGCCCGGCGTCGTCTCATGAAAAAGTAAAGCGGGCCAAGGGGGCGGAGGTCATCATGAACACCCGCGGCGCAGTGAAGTGGGGTGAAGAGGAGTTCCACCGGCTGCCGGACCTCAAGATCATCTCGCTGTGCTCGATCGGGACCGATATGATCGACCTTAACGCGGCACGGGATCACGGTATCGCGGTCTGCAACCTGCCCGGCCGCACTGCGCCCGTCGTCGCCGAGCATATTTTCGGCATGATGTTCGGGTTGGCCAAACGCACGGCCTTCTTGACCGAGCAGATGAAAGCTGGGCAATGGCCCCGCATGAACAACGTCATGCTCCAAGGCAAGACCCTGGGAATCATCGGAACAGGAAACATCGGCGCCACCATGGCGCGATTGGCACGGGCTGTCGGCATGAACGTTATCGCCTGGACATTCAACCCTTCTCCGGAACGCGCCGAGAAGCTGGGCTTGCGCTATGTCGAGCTCGACGAGCTGCTCAAGACCTCCGACGTCGTCAGCTTGCACGTCGCCGTGTCGGACAAGACACGCGGCATGATCGGCAAGCGTGAACTCGACTTGATGAAGGAAGGCGCGCTACTGGTCAACGGAGCGCGCGGAGCCATCGTCGATACTCCCGTACTGGTGGAGGCGTTGAATGCGGGCCACCTGGGAGGAGCCGCAGTCGATGTCTTTGAACAGGAACCGCCTCCGCCCGATCACCCGCTGTTTGCCTGCGAACAGGTGATTCTCACACCCCACTGCGCCGATATGACCTTAGAAGGCGTGGAGCTGCTCAATGTTGGCGTGGTCGAGAACGTAATCGCTTTTCTGGAAGGTCATACCCAGAACAACGTCGCTATCTAGCCTGCCTTTCTCACCACGCGGCGAGGTGAAGTGCGTGAGAGGACCGTCAGGACGAGGCGCGCGCTGCTTGGCGCGCGCAGGCGTACTTGACAGTACGTCGAGCACGGCAAGCAAGAGCAACGAAGTCATGGCGGTCGTATCGCGTGCTTCGACCGTCGGGTGGTGAGAAAAGCAGGCTAGACGTTCAGCGGCGCTTCAGGGTCGGGCGGTCCTCTTCCTCTTCCGTCCCCAGACCTTCGTCATCAGCCGGGATCGTCGGATCTCCCGAGGGCGCGCGGCGCAAGGTAGGCCGGTCGGGGTCTTCCTCGGCCTTCTTGCGCGCGCCGCGAGTGACGGACGCCGACAACTGGCGTTTGATATCGAGAAACTCCGACGTACTCACGACGTACTCAGGTTTGTTGGGCAGCAAGCTGTCGATGGTCTTCTGAACCTTGACGATGCGCTTGCCATGGGGCGGATGGCTCCGGAAGAGCTTCGACATCGTGCCCGGCTTGCGCTTCTCGTCGGCCTTCATCTTCTCGAAGAAGTCGACAAAAGCCGTCGGGTCGTAGCCGGACTTGTAGAGGTATTGCAGACCGAGGAAATCCGCTTCCGTCTCGGCTTGCCGGCTGAACCGCAGGAAGGTGATCGGGATGGCGAAGCCCGCGGCCTGATAGATGCCATAGCCGGTCCAGCCGCCCATGAAGATCAGCGGAATCGTGGCCAATTGCATCACTTGGCCCTTGGTGGCCTGTTTCGTGCCGTGGCGCGCGGCAACGTGGGCGATCTCATGCGCCATCACTCCGGCTAGCTCGGCCTCGCTCTCGGCCCGTAGGAACAACCCCGCGTTCACATAGAAGAAGCCGCCCGGCAGCGCGAAGGCGTTGACTTCCTGACTATCGATCAGTTTGATCGTGAACGGAACCTTGGCGTCGGAGTTGCGGACCAGGTTTTGTCCCACTCGATTGACATATTCGGAGACCACCGGGTCGTCAACGATCTTGGCATGGCGTTCGATATCCTGCGCGAGACGCTTACCGAGGCCGATCTCCCGTTCAAGGGAATAGAAGTTCATCCCCCCGCCAACCTCGCGGTCACCGATCGCTTCGACGTCTTCTTTTTTGTTCTTGGGATCGCGCTTGCCCTTTGGGTCGGTCTTGGGTTCGGCGCCAAGTGAGAGCGGAAGGGCCAATGCGACTGCGAGCATCAGGGAACTTCTCCAGATTCTCATCACACCGCCTCCATACCGGTCTTTACGAACTGCCCCTCAGTATAGCGCCGCGTAATGTCGTCGCAATATAGAAAGTTCCCCTGTTTGTGCAATATAGAACGTTCCTACTTGAACCTCATTCCGGACTCGACTGCGCCGTCGGACGGTTCGGATTCCGCAACCGCCTGCAGGGCGGGTACGGTCTCCAGCACGAGTTTTTGACTGTCGCTCAGGATCCCGAAGGCCTCTTCGAGCGAGCCCTCCGACACCGAGCCGCCCGTTGCCCGCGCCGCCGCATAGAGGGCGTTGATGGCATCGCCGAATTCGGTTCCGGTGCTGTATTCGGGAGCCTCGCCGAACGCGATCAGTTTCACGGCATCCGTCAGACGCTCGGCCCAGACCCTCGCCAGACGCTTCGGATTGGTTTCTCCGGCCAGAGTCAGGTCTTCCTGCGTCAGCTTGATCAGGAGCCGGCGCTGGGTGCCGTCCTTGGCCTGCTGTACGATGGCGGGAAACTTGTCGTCTTCGTCCAGAGTAATGATCTTGCCAGGCTCTTCCTTCAGGATCGTGATTGATTCCTGAAGACTGTCCACGATACTCCGGGCGCGAGCTGCTCCGCCTCCACCTTCCAGTGGATCGTTGATCACGAAAACAGCGATCTCGTTCAGCTTGATGGCGATCGGAACGCCGTCGGTCTTGCCCTCATTCGGCAGCAGCGTATAGGTCACTTCGATTTCAGGAAGGCTGCTGATGATGCCGCCGGTTTCCAGATACAGCACCAAGACGACTACGCCGATGAACAACAGAATGGCCGCGATCATCACAGGCTGCTTGAGAATCGACTTCGCGCTTGGTTTTTTGGCCTGCTTGGTAAAAGCGAATTCGCCGGAACTCTCATCCGGTGGCGCGGGGGATTGATTCATGGCGTTCAACAAACCTCAGGATCCACAGTCATAGGACGCTCCTGGGAGCGATGTGGATACACAGTATTTGATTCTACTGCTTGCTGGTCCCACTGCTATGCTCCCAAGGCCAAGATCAGTGCTCCTCCACCCCGGAGGCAAGTGGGTTCAGGAGTCTCTTCACCGGTGTTTACAGTAACTGCAGCTATCAGATTTGATCAGAGCGCGATGTTCGAGGTTCCCAGGGTTGCGCTCGAAGTCAATCCCGGCGCGTCTGTAGAGTCGCGCGACGATTGATCACTGCAAAAGCTGTGCCGGAACAGAAGCTCGGGGTGAATCGTAGCGACTCCACAGCTCCTCATGCCAAAAGCAGCTTGGCAGTCAGAGTTTCTTGAGCAAGTCCCTAACCTCGGACTTCGGGTCCGGGTTGGGCTCTCGGTCCGGGGCTTGAAGATAACGTTCAATGAGTTCACGCGCTTCCGGGTATCTGGATTTTCGCTTCGCGAGGACCCATGCCATAGCGGCTGCCCGCCAGACTTTGGGGTCCTCCGAGTCGCGAGCGAACGCCAGGTCGAACAAGTCGTCACTCTCCGCATGTCTCCCGCGCCTGGCCAGGAAGCCGGCGTATTTCAGCAGTGGCCTCATTCCCTCTGGATTGAGTTTCCTCGCCTCGCCGAACTGCACGTCGGCCCTGTCGAACTCGCCCACAGCCTCGTAGTAGGTTCCGAAAGCTTCTGCTCCGCGCGCTGCATTGATAGCCTGAATCCGGCTCGCGATCTCCTTGGCTTCGGCCTTTTTGCCTCCGACAATCGAAGGTGCTTGAAGGTGAAATGCCTGGAGCGCGTCATGCGCGTCCAGGTTGGATTCGTCCAACTCGATGGAGCGTTCCAATACCCGGCGCATCCGGCGCACGAGAGGCGCTGCTGCAAGCTTGCGAAATCCGGTCATCCTCTCGGCGCGCCGTCCCATGGCCAGGGCCAGCCAAAGGGAGTAGGTCGAGTTCTCAGGGTTTTGCTCGACGGCTCGTTGGAATGCATCCTGAGCCGCGCGGAAGTCCTCTGCAGAGAAGTGCCGGATTCCCTTCTTCCAATCGTCCTCGTCGGGACCGCTCGCCGCGGCCGTCAGGGCAAAAGCCATAGCGAGAAGTACAATTCTTCGAGTCACGGGTCGAACGCCGCCGTCACTTGGAATCGAATCCGAGGTGATGCGGAAAGCACGTTCTCCTAGTACATCAGCTTTGGCCACCATCGTGCACAATCGAACTGAACTGTGGAATTCCGGTCTTGTCCGAAACTTTCACCAGTATCCGGCGTTCTTCAAACTGGCGAATTGATCCACCCCTCAACTCGGCAGTGAGGATTCGCGATGGCACAAGCGACGACGATCATTGAACGATGGGCACAGGAGGGCGGCATCGGCGGCGCACCAGGACGCCGCCTGAACGGAAATCGAGGTGCCCGCCCCTGGCTATAATGAATCTTCCATCCTGTCCGCCTTCCGGCTTACGCTCGGAGTCCTTGTTTGTCCCTCGAAGATCGCCTTTTTGAGCGGCGCTATCAGAAGATCCGTGAGATCGAAGCGCTGGGTTTTGCGACCTACCCTCGCAAGTTCGACTATACGCATACGGCGGGCGAAATCCGCACGAACTACGGACCGTTGAACGGCGAGGACCTCGAGGCAAGAGCTGTCCAAGTGCGCGTCTGCGGACGCCTGATGACAGTGCGGCGACAGGGTAAGGCGGGGTTCTGCCACCTCCAGCAGCAGGGCGAACGGCTGCAGGTCTACGTCCGCAAGGACGAGGTTGGCAACGCGGCATTCGAGCTCTACAAGAAACTCGACGCCGGCGATGTCATCGGCGTCGAGGGCCCCTTGTTCCGCACCCGTACCGGCGAGTTGACCGTTCGTGCGCATCGCCTCTCTTTCCTGGCGAAGGCGTTGCTCCCCATGCCGGAAAAATGGCACGGACTGAGAGACGTCGAGATTCGCTACCGCCAGCGCTACCTCGATCTCGTCACGAACGATCTCGTCCGTGAGGTGTTCGTCAAGCGAGAAAAGATCATCCAGGCGTTACGACAGGCGCTCGTCGAGCGCGGCTATCTCGAAGTTGAGACGCCTATGATGCAGCCCATTTACGGCGGCGCCCTGGCGCGGCCTTTCCAGACGCATCACAACGCTCTCGACGTTGACCTCTATCTTCGCATCGCGCCCGAGCTGTACCTCAAGCGGCTCATCGTCGGCGGCCTCGACCGCGTCTTCGAGATCAACAAGAACTTCCGCAACGAGGGCCTCTCGATACGCCACAACCCAGAGTTCACGATGCTCGAGTTCTATCAGGCCTACAGCGACTACAAAGACCTGATGGACCTGAGCGCAGTGCTGCTTCGGTCCGCCGCCGAAGCCGCCAATAACGGCAGCCCCGAGGTCGAATTCAAAGGCCGGAAGATCGACTTCAGCAAGCTGCAACGCCTTTCGATGAAGGAGGCCATCGTCGAGTTCTGGCCGAGCGACAACACACGCCCTACTCCTGACGATCTGAATGACCCCGGCCGCGTCACAGCTTTGGTCCACATCTATAACGGCACGATCGATTCCACACTGCCGCTTCCGCCGAACGCTTCACCGGGCGACTGCATCCAGGCATTGTTCGAGCATGCCTGCGAGGAAAACCTCATCCAGCCAACACTCATCTACGACTACCCTGTCGAAGCCTCACCTCTTTCGAAAAAAAAGCCCGACGACCCGAATTGGGTCGAGCGCTTCGAGATTTATGCCGGAGGCATGGAGGTCGCCAACGCCTATTCCGAGCTGAACGACCCTCAGGAACAGCGCCGGCGCTTCGAACAGCAAGTCGATCAGCGGGCACAGGGCGAGCACGAAGCCCACGAAATGGACGAGGACTACATCCGCGCCCTCTGCTACGGCATGCCGCCGACCGCTGGCGAGGGTATCGGCATCGACCGCCTCACCATGCTCCTCACGGACTCGCATTCGATCCGCGACGTCGTGCTCTTCCCGTTGCTGCGGCCTGAGGGGGAAATCGGCGTCGCCGAGCGCCTGCGCGGCATGGACGAAACGACCAACAACGAAGAGCAGTACGCAGGCTGACTCCCATGTCGCTCGAGATGTTCGTTGCCCGCCGCTACCTGCGGGCCAAGCGCCGCGAGCGTTTCATCTCGCTCGTCACCGCTCTCTCTGTCGTTGGCGTTGCCACCGGCGTCGCTGCGCTGGTGATCGCAATGGCGATCAACAACGGCGTCGAGCAGGATCTCCGCCGCTACCTGCTCGGGGCGACGGCCCACGTCCAGCTCCTCGAAAAATCCCGCCAGGGCATCACCAACTGGCGCGAGTTCATCAAGGAATTCGACGACATCACCAACGTTGCCGCGACCGCACCCGCCCTTTATGGCGAAGTGATGATCGTCGGCCTACTGCGTAGCGGCTTCGCCAATCTGAAGGGTATCGAACCTGATCGCGAACTCGATGTCGCCGGTATGCTCGCCGACCTCAAAGAGGGCTCCGTCGATGACCTCGTACGGGCGGACGACTTTCCCGGCATCATCCTGGGCAGCGATCTCGCCGAGCACGTCGGGGTCGGCATGAACCACTTCGTGACGGTGATGAACCCCCAAGGCGAGATGACCCCGTGGGGCCCGATACCCAGCGAGAAGCGCTTCCGCGTCGCCGGCATCATGGAGTCCGGCTTCTACCTCTACGACAAAGCCTGGGCGCTCACAACACTCAAGTACACCCAGCAGGCGCTCAATCAGCCCGATGTCATCAATGCCGTCGAGTTCAAGATCGACGACTTGGACCAGGTTGAAGCCGTAGGAGGACGGCTCGAAGCCGTCGCCGGCAGCGATTTCAGCGCAACCAACTGGAAGGAACAAAACGCCCACATCTTCCGGGCTCTGGAAGTCGAGAAGCTTGTCACCGCCATCACCATCGGGCTCATCATGCTTGTCGCCGGACTCAACATTCTCACGTCGCTCGTGATGATGGTCATGGAAAAGCGAAAGGACATCGCGATCCTCAAATCGCTTGGCGCCTCACGGACACAAGTCCGAAAAATATTTATCCTGCAGGGGATCGTTATCGGCGCCACCGGCACTGCCGCCGGACTCGTGCTCGGACATGTCGCCGCCTGGATTTGCAACGCCTATAAGCTCATCCCGCTCGAAGCGGAAATCTACGGTCTGAGCTATGTCCCCTTCGCACCGCGTCTGATTGATGCGGTTCTGGTAGGGGTTGCTGCATTGCTGATGAGCTATCTGACGACGATCTACCCATCAGGATCGGCCATTCGCATCGCTCCCGCCGAAGTCCTGCGGTATGAGTAAAGCTCGCAGGGCCGGGCTATTTTATCTGACTCGAACTCGGCTCGCTCTTATATTTCGCGTACAACCCTGCCACGTCGGCCGACTTCACGTCACCCGGATGGATCACAACGCGGTACTGAAACCGTAGCGACTCGCCCGACTGCAGAGTGATGCTGCCGTCCTTCGAATCATCCGCGTAGAAATGGTGCTCGCCAAAAATGTTCGCTGCGAAAAGCCCGTAGCTGCGCACGTGCCAGTACGTAGGATGCTTTGGGTTCGACGGGTGGTCGAAGATCGCGATGCCGAGTTTCTCACCGTCGATCTCGCCGCTGTAGTCCATCCACGGTGAGCGCTTCCCCCACACGGCCTTCTCGCCGGATTTGCCGTTGGCGGCGGTGAGAACACCCGTACGCGTAACACCGGTAGCACGCGCATGCTGCTCTTCGAGCGGTGTAGCGACGCGTATGGCGAAGGTGCCTTCCTTGGTGTCACCGAAATGCACTTCGCCGCCCAGCGCCGTCAGCCGAAGATCGAAGTCAATTACACGATTCGGACCACCGGCATGAAAGCGAATCCTGCGATCCTCTCGAACGATCGACTTGCCGTTGTGGTCCTTCCAGACAAAGCTGCCGACGATGCTGTCACCTTCGGTGCGCACTTCGCCGGGTGACATCGTCCCCTTGCGGGGAAAATCACGGTCTGGTTCGTTCGCCCAGAAATCGGCTCCGTTCACTTCGCCGTGGCTAAACCACAGCCCGCGGTGGTGCGGGTGGTCCTGCCGCTCTCCCTCGATGTCCTCCATCGGATAGTGCCGTGTGACGATGGTGCCGCTGGCAGCACGGAGTGGGTGTAGATAGGGCTTCGGAGCTCCGTCACCGTAGTAGAGCGTCGTAAACGGCTTTCCGTCGATGTGGACTCCGATCTCGCCATCTCCCTCGGTGAATTTCACCTGTCCGGCAGGCGAGCAGGCCAACAGAAGAATAAGCGCAAGAAGACAAGCCTGAATTCGCATGCTCATAGTGGATCACACTTACCCGCGTTGGGGAAACCGGAGGCGCGAAGAGTCACCGCACCGGTCGCGTAGCGGACGCCAGGGCCGAGTCCGTTCTATTGATCTTTGTCCTGTGCGCGTGAGGAAAGCTTGACGCCGATTTTCGAGAGTTTGCCCTCCAGCTTGGCGATCTCTTTGGGATCGCGGTCTGCCGCGGGACCACTATTCCATTCTTCGATCGACAGTTCCCAGTGCTTCCGTGCTTGCTCGACCTTGCCCTGCTCGAAATAAACGTCGCCCAAGTGAGAGTGAACGATCGGGTCCCGTTTGACTTTCTCGAGAGAACGCACCAAGTAACGCTCGGCCAAGCCGAACTTTTTTTGGCGATAGTACACCCAGCCCAGTGAGTCGAGATAGGCGCCGTTTTCCGGATCGAGGTCCAGCGCACGCTGAATCATGTCGTGGGCCTCGTCGAGCTTCTTGTTGATATCGGCCAACATGTAACCGAGGTAGTTGAGCGCCGAAGAGTTGTCGGGGTCCTTCTCGAGAAGCTCGCGGAATTTCTTCTCCGCTTCGTCATAGCGCTTGGCGCGCTCAAGGACCGCGCCGAAGGTGAACAGCGTCGAAAGCCTTTGCTCATCGGTCTCAGCCAAGTCGGCGGCCTTCTCGACTGTCGCGACCGCATCGTCGTAGCGCTTGCCCTTTTCGTACACGTGCGCAAGCGCGAGCAGGGCGCGGCGATTGTCCGGTTCACTCCTGAGGATCTCCTTCAGCAACCGGCTACCCTCCCGCCAGTCGCCAGTCTCAGCAAGAAGACCTGAGCGCTGCATGATCAGCGACCGGTTCTCAGGAAACTCCTCGGAGCCTTCGTCAGCGACTCGCATAGCGCTCTCATAGTCCCGGTGAAATCGATAGGTATCCACCAAGTAAGAGATCACTCGAGGCTTGGAGACCGGGTCGACTTGTCCCAGCTCCCGAAACGTGTCAACGGCGCGTTGGACGTTCCCTTCATCCCGGTACAACATGCCGAGTTGCTCGAGAAAAAGTCCGCGGTTCCTCCTCTCGCGCTGTGTGTAGCCATCCTTACGGGTTTGCTCCAACAGCGTTACGAGCTCCTCGATCGCTCTGGGCGTTTTGCCTTCGGCCTCATACAGCAGAACGGTGTTGTATTTCACCTCCATCGAGTCTGGGGCCAGTTCGGCGGCCTGATCAAGATGCTTCCAAGCATCCTTGAAGCGCCGCTTCTGACGATAGAGCTGTGAAAGGCGAAGCTGGTATTCGGGGTTGTTGGGTTCTTCGCGACTCAGCGCCTTGTATTCGTTCAGGGCCTTTTCGTACTCTCCGGACAAAGCCCAATTGCGGGCAAGCGAGGCACTCAAGGCAGCGTTGCTCGCGCCCATTTCCCTGACGCGTTCGTAGAGGTCGGCGGCCTCGCTATTGCGGCCCATCCGCTCGTACAGGTCGGCCAGAGTCGCCAAGTCCTGAGGACTCGCCTCGCCGGAGTCACGGACTTTCTCGAGCGCCTCGACGGCCTCTTCCGTCTTGCCTTGAGAAAGGTACAATCGCGCCAAATTCGCCAAGCCTTCGGTGGAACCGGGGTCGATCTCCAGCAACCTCTTCAAGACCCCCTCGGCTTTGTCCGGCTGCTCCAAGGCTTGATAGAACCCGGAGAGCTTCAGTAGGGAGTCCGTATCGTTTGGCTCAATCTCGAGAATCTTCTCGTGCTGATTGACGGCACGGTCCAACAAGTCCCGATCGACTCCGGCGCGGCGGCCATTAGTCGCATAGGCGGCGAGAAAGCGTCCTAACGTACGGCGCACTTCGATGCTGTCAGGATTCTTCGCAAGAGCCGACTCGGCTTCGGCAACAGCTTTGTCGAGCCGGTCCGTGCGTCCATAAAAGCGAATCAGCTCGATGCGCAGAAACTCCGAGTCCGGATCGGCAGCAATGGCTGCCTTGTATTCCTCAAGGGCCTTGTCCCAGTATTCACGGCGGCCATACTGGCCGGCACGCTCCATGTTCAGGTGAGCCAAAGCGTAGTGGTAGTAGGCCTTGGCTCGATCCGACTTCGCCGACGTTTCTTCCTCGTTAGCTGCTCCGAGTCCATCGGGAAGGAAGAGAATCGTCAACAGGGCGAGTAACGCACCCCTCGCGAGATCCTGGGGAGTAGTCGTCAAGAGTATTCCTCTGATTGCCGGATAACAGTGTACAGACGTTCAGAATAAAGTATAGCCATAGCTGTGCCTCGTCGTTGGCTATGCACCATGGTAGTGTCCCCATATTGCACTTGTGTGCACTACCTCACTATCTGAAACAGCTACGAGCCGACATTTCGTGCCTGGCGCTGGGCCGCCCTATTCCTCTTTGGGCGGAATGTGCTCGCTCCGCGGCCCAATATGGATGTGTGGCCCGGTCGACTGCCCAGGCACGCTGCTGCGAAAAGCAATGAACGGGATGTCCCACTCGTAAAGCAGGTCGATAACAAACATGCCTTCCGGGTCGTCGGGGTGCAGCGCCACGTCGACGCGGTCTGTGTGGTCGTAGCCCATCGAGCGATGAAGCGCCGTGGCTCCATCCGCACTGATCGGTAAGCCGTGTCCGAACTCAGAGTAGAAGGCCTCATCAACAGAAAGAATTTGCTCCCGCCACTCTTCGCTTTCACTCACGTAGGCGAATGCCAGCTCTTCTTCCTTCAGTGCATCCACGCGCCCCTCGGCTCGGGCCATCACGGCCAGTTCACGAATGAGTTGCGCCCGCTTCTCGGCGAGTTCGAACCGCCGCTCGGCGACCTCCGCCGCTTCCTTCGTCTTCTCGAGTTGCTGCAGGGGCAGAACACCCGCCTCGGCAAGCCTGCGAGCGCGGGCCAAGTCCGCGCGGGCCAGATCGCGCAGATGCGTCACTGCTCTCATCATCTCGGGAATCTGGCCTACCGTGAGGTCACGATCCACCAGAGTGTCACGGACTATGCCCTCGAGTCGGGCGCGCTCGCGTTCATGCGCCGCCTGTTTGAGGGCGTTACGAGGCAGAACGCCCTGCTCCACCAGCGCGTTAAGGCGATCCTCCTCCGGACTCACAGGGGGCGGATCGTTGGCGCACAGAATCGACGCACAAAACCCCAGCACCGCGATGGTGTAATGCAGCCGCAATCGAAACACCCGAAAAAGCGACTCCATTCTACCCGCTGATTGTTCGTTAGGAGTAAGATAGGGCAACGGGGAACCACTATTTTTATGTTCGATTGGGAGGCCGCGGTTCATGCGGCGCGGTCACGCAAAGCGCAAGATCTCCTCGTTCTTGATATTGCGGTCGTCAGTTCGTTCACGGACAAATTCATTCTCTGTACCGGCGCCAACTCGCGACAGGTGCAGGCTATCTCAGAAGCTATCGGGCAAAGTCTGAAAGACGGTAACACTCGTCCGCTCGGCGTCGAAGGTTATGCTAACGCCGAATGGATTCTGATGGACTACGGCGACTTCGTTGTACACATCTTCTCGCCAGCGGCCCGCGAGTTCTACTCGCTCGAACGGCTTTGGAAGAATGCGCCGCGCGTCGAAATCCCCGAGTCAGCGTTGGTATAACCGCGTTTCGCGGTGCGCCGGCGCCACGATCTTCTCGCCTTGAAAATCCGCTTATATTACATCGGCAAGCCCCGCAGCCGAGAAGCAGACCTGCTGGCAGAAGAATACGCAAAGCGTATCTCTCGTTTCTGCCGCTTTGAAATGATTTCGGCGAAGAGCGAGAAGGCGATCGTTCCCGCTCCAAAGGCTTTCAAGGTCGTGCTTGATCCAGGCGGACAGGCGATCACTTCCCAAGAACTTGCCGACCTGATCAAAGCAAATAGCGGTGAAATCCACTTCTCCATCGGCGGCGCTGACGGATTCACCGATTCGTTTCGGGCGCAAGCCGATCAGCTTCTCTCGCTATCAAAAATGACCTTGCCACACGATCTTGCCCGCGTCGTTCTCACCGAACAGATCTACCGGGCGTTCACGATTCTTCATCATCACCCCTATCCCCGATAGCCATTGACGTCGTCTTCAGGGATGCCTTGGAATAACCGGAATACCCGCTAACGGGCGGAAGCAAAAAACAGGTTCGATGGTCAGTCATTGCGAGAAAATCTCGTTTGTCGTTTCTCTCCGTTCCGCTCAAATGCGAGCTGAATCAAACGATCAACCAGTTCCGCGTACCCAACCCCGCTGGCCTCCCAGAGTTTCGAATACATGCTGATTGACGTAAAGCCGGGCATGGTGTTGATCTCGTTGAGAAGAATGCGCCCGGTTCCGTCTTCAAGGAAGAAGTCGACACGCGCCAGCCCCGAACCGTCGATGGCCTGGAAGGCTCCTACCGACATGCGCTGCACTTCCGCCACCTGCTGTCCAGTAAGAGGCGCCGGAATCAGCAGTTCGGAGGAGTCATCGATATACTTGGCTTCGTAGTTGTAGAATTCGGAGCCGGGCTTGATCTCACCGGGAACCGAAGCTTGCGGATCGTCGTTGCCGAGCACGGAACACTCGATTTCACGGCCTCGGATTGCGGGTTCGACGATCAGCTTGCGATCGAACTCGGCCGCCAAGTCGAGGGCTTTGCGAAGGCCATCGCGGTCGTTCACCTTGGAGATTCCCACGGACGAACCGAGGTTCGCAGGCTTCACGAACATCGGGTAACCGAAGCGCCCTTCCATCTCCGGAATCGACGCGGCGCGCTTGGATCGCAAGACGGCCAGATGATCAATGGCCGCCAGGCCGCGTTCGCGGAAGAGACGCTTCATCACGTCCTTGTCCATCCCCACCGCTGACGATAAGACTCCGGCGCCCACGTAGGCCACGTCCGCGAGTTCAAGAAGTCCCTGGATGGTCCCATCCTCGCCGAACGAACCGTGCAGAACGGGGAAGACAACTTCAACTCCGGAAGTCACGCCGGGCTCTTTCGACAACACCGCCGCCGTCTCGATCGACAACGATTCCCGAGCTCCGGCAGGCAAGAGCCGTGCCGATTCACCCGGTCTCAGCCAGCGCCCCTCCCGCGTGATCGCGACGGGGATGACGGCATATTTCTCCCGGTCGAGTACTTGCAATACCGAAGCAGCCGACCGGATCGACACGTCGTGCTCACCGGAACGGCCGCCAAACAGGACGGCGATGCGAATCTTTCTCATGACAGGGATGAGAGCAATCCAAGCAGGCTAAGGATGCATCCGATAGAGCATTCGCGGGAAGGCAATCGTCTCACGGACATGCTCCAGACCGCAGATCCATCCAACGCAGCGTTCGATCCCGAGCCCAAAACCGCTGTGCGGCACGCTGCCATACTTTCTCAAGTCCAAATACCACTCGAACGCTTCTCGCGGCAGGTGATGTTCTTCCAGTCTTTTTACCAGCAATTCGTAGTCATGAATGCGTTGACCGCCACCGATCACTTCGCCGTAACCCTCCGGCGCGAGCACGTCCACACCTAACGCCAGCTCAGGGCGCTCCTCGTCCGGCTGCATGTAGAAAGCCTTGATCGCCATCGGAAAGCGGTGCACTATCACCGGCTGGTCGAAGTCCTCACTCAAGAGAGTCTCGTCCGTTCCACCGAAATCTCCACCCCACTCGAAGGCGACGCCTTTTTCCTTGAGCCTCTCGACGGCGTCGTCATAACTGATTCGCGGAAACGGTTTCACAACCTTCTCGAGCTGTGAGGTATCCCGCTCCAATGTCTTCAGTTCAGAAGCCCTTTCCTGGAGGACGCGCTGGATCACAGAGACCAGAAAGTCCTCTGCCAAGTCCATTACGTCGTCGATCGTGGCGTACGCCATTTCCGGCTCGACCATCCAGAACTCCGTGAGATGCCGCCTGGTTTTCGACTTTTCGGCGCGGAACGTCGGGCCAAAGCAATAGGTCTTTCCGAGAGCCGCTGCCGTCGCTTCGTTATAGAGTTGACCCGACTGTGTCAGGTACGCACTGCCATAGTCGAAATAGGGGATTTCGAACAGAGTTGTGGTTCCCTCGCATGCGGCAGGCGTCAGAATCGGAGTATCCACAAGAGTAAAGCCGTTGTTGTCGAAGTAATCCCGAACCGCCCGAATCAACTCATGACGCACCCGCAGGATTGCGTGCTGCCGCCGGCTGCGGAGCCACAGGTGCCGCTGGTTCATCAAGAAATCAACGCCGTGCTCTTTAGGTGTAATCGGGAACGGGTCTTCCGCCGATACTTGCTGGAGGATACGGATATCGTTGACCTCCATCTCGAACCCACCCGGAGCCCGATCTTCTTTACGGAGTTCGCCTGTCACCTCAACCGACGATTCGTGTGTCAGGTGCCGGCAGCTTTCGAAAGTCTCGGGCGCCACCGCGGCTTTGACAACGACACCCTGCATGAAGCCTGTCCCGTCGCGAAACGTGGGAAAAAGGATCTTGCCCGAGCGGCGCAGGTTGTGCAGCCAACCGCGAAGCCGAACCGTTTGACCGTCGAATCCGGAGGCTCTGTCGATGCGGATCAGCGGAGGAGCATCCGCCATCTACAACTCCACCAGTCGGTTCAGCGTATGGCGTGCCTCCACGAGCGGGTCCGCCATGGACGCATCGTCCCGCAATTCCATCACCATCGGCACGTCCTCTGGGAGAGAACGCAGCAACTTCATCGTCGATGCCCATGGCACCGAGCCGATGTCCGAATGCAACGGAAAGAGATGCATGTCCCGCTCGCCGTCATTGTCATGGACATTCGTCGAGCGGATTCGGTCTTTCATCAGCCGAAACTCGTGATCGACTCCCTCCTGCAAGTGCGCATGTCCGATGTCGAAACAGAACGAGAGGGGTAGATGGGTCAACTCGATCAAATGCAGGAGCTGCCGTGCGGACGAGAACTCGTTGGCCGTGTTCTCAACGAGAATCTCGACCCCGAGCTGCTTGCTGAAAATGTTCAATTCATCCAAGCAGTTGAAGACGGCATCCAGCTTGGCCAGATCATACTCTTCATCCGCCATGCCGATGTGCTGCACCAGATAACGGAAGGGGATGGTGTCGGCGATCTCGATGGCCCGCTTGATCTCGTCGGTGGCCTTGATGCGCCGCACCTTGGACGTCTCGGTAATCGACACCACGGCGTGAGGCCCGCTTCGTCCCCACGCGTCGTCACTGAACAAAGGCGAGTGGAGCGAGTGAACCGTCATCTCCGAGTCTCGCAGCCAGTGACCCAACTCTTCGATTTGGCTCTTGTTGCGGTAATCCAGATGTTGCCGTGCGCAGAACAGTTCAATCTCATCGATCCCACTTTGCAGAATACGGTGGAGCAGAGCCACCGTGACACGTTGTTCCACAAAGAGATAGCTCGAAAGGACGTGTCGCACGAGTATCGCGGAGCTCAAAGGTGGATGTAGCGCAAAGCCCGCCGCAGATCAGGACTGATTGTAGCGGAACCCAGCCCCGCGATGAGGTCGTATCCCATGAGCAGACTGAAGTTGTTGCATTGTGTCCGGATTGACATCGTAATGTTTTCGAAAACCCTGGAAACTGCTGCGTATCGACGTTCATGTGCAAGCCCGCTTCGCCTTCCAATGGTTTCGGGAAGACCCGTTTCATGCGAGTCTGCACTTCAAGCGTGTCGATGATAGCGACCGAAACAGCATCGGCTATCGCGAACTCGACATCTTTGACGGCGATCGAACCACTTGGTTCAGCAGCGGTTCGCACTCCGACAGCGACAAGATCGTCCGACCGTCCCGAGCCGGACGCTTACCGTCAAGTCGCTACACTAAGTCCTTTACTGACACTCTCATGAGCGATCCGAAGTTTCAGAAAGCGCAGCCGATCGTCAATTTCGCGGAGGTCGAATCCTCGATCCAGAAGTTCTGGCAGGACAACCGCATCTTCGAGAAGACGATCGAGAGCCACCTGGGCGGGCCGAGCTTCACCTTCTATGAAGGCCCACCGACGGCCAACGGCCTGCCGCACAACGGGCATGTCCTGACACGCGTTTTCAAGGACGTGTTTCTACGGTACCGCTCGATGACGGGCTGCCAAGTGCTGCGGAAAGGCGGTTGGGACACTCACGGCCTCCCCGTCGAAGTCGAGGTCGAAAAGGAACTCGGCATCCATGGCAAGGAGGCGATCGAGGAATACGGAGTCAAGCGCTTCATCTTTCGCTGCATGCAGTCGGTCTTCCGCTACACCGCCGAGTGGGAGCGAATGACGAACCGCGTCGGCTTCTGGGTTGACCTCGACGAGGCCTACGTCACCTACCACAAGAGCTACGTCGAAAGCGTCTGGTGGGCGCTCTCGGAACTGTTCAAACAAGATCTGCTCTACCAGGGCCACAAAATCGTATGGTGGTGGCCGCAGGGGGGCACGGCGTTATCGTCGGGCGAAGTCGGCCTCGGCTACAAAACGGTTGATGACCCGGCCGTCTACGTCGCGCTCGAACTTGTCGACGAACCTGGCTCGCACCTCGTCATCTGGACGACGACACCCTGGACACTACCGTCGAATCAATACGTCGCCGTCCGGCCTGACTACGACTATGTGCAGGTCATTGACGGCGATCACAAGCTGATCGTCGCCGCCGCCTTGCGCGTGACGTTGGAGCAGAAGTTGGGACGCAGCCTGCTCGTCGAGCGCGGGTTCAAGGGCGAAGCACTGCTCGGGAAGCGCTACCACCCTCCTCTTGACTACTACTTGGATCAATATTGGGACAAGAGGGCCCAACTCAAGGACGGTGGCAGTGAGCATCTACTCTGGCGCGTTCTCGCCGCAGACTTCGTCGAACTCGACCAGGGCACTGGTCTCGTTCACGAATCCCCCGCCTTTGGCGAAGTTGACTACGACCTGCTTCGCAAGCACGCCGAGCGCTTCAAAAACCCGTCGGAGATCCCTCTGCTGTGTCCCGTCAAGCCCGACGGTACCTTCAATGAAGAGACGCCCGACATTCAAGGCCAATGGGTCAAAGAGGCTGACAAGCAGATTATCCGGACGATGCGCGACAAGGGCATCCTGCTGCACCGCGAAACGTACCGGCACGACTATCCCTTCTGCTGGCGCGCAGATGACGATCCGCTGATCCAATACGCGCGGCCGGCGTGGTTTATCCGTACGACGGCGAAGGTCAGTAACGCGATTGCAAACAGCGACGCCGCCAACTGGCTGCCTCCTCAGATCGGCACCGGCCGCTTCGGCGACTTCCTGAAGAACAACGTGGATTGGGCGCTGTCGCGCGAGCGCTATTGGGGCACACCACTGAACATCTGGTGCAACGACGAGACCGGGAAGATGCAGGCGCCGGCCTCGGTCAACGAAATTCTTGCGAAGAACCCCAATGCGTTCGACCATTTCCACAGCGACCGCGAAAAGGACCCCGAGCTTTCCGACCACCTGATGGTCCACAAGCCGTGGGTTGACGAGGTAACGTTCACCGAGCCGGGCGAGCCCGGAGTGTACCGGCGCGTCCCCGAAGTGATCGACTGTTGGTTCGATTCCGGGTGCATGCCTTTCGCGCAATGGGGCTATCCGCACCAGAACCAAGACAAGTTTGCGAACGCGTTTCCAGCCGACTACATCACCGAGGCGATTGATCAAACCCGGGGCTGGTTCTATTCGCAGCTCATGATCTCGACGCTGCTGTTCAGTGAAGAGACGCAGAAGGAACTCGGTCTCAAACCACGGCCTTACCCACATCCGTTCAAGACGTGCATCGTACTGGGGCATGTGACCGATCCCGAGGGGAAGAAGGAATCGAAGTCCAAGGGCAACTACACGCCTCCCGAGGTGATCTTCGACAAGATCTCTCAGGAGTTCGCGGTCATCGATTCCGAGGCCGAGGGCGTTGCCGTCGAGCCCGGCGGCGCAGTCATCGCTCGCGCCGATCTGCAAGCTCTTGATGTGCTTCCCGGCGACGCTATGAAGGTCTATCGCTCGGATAAGACGGAGGTTACCGTTACGGTGAGGATGCAGCCGGGGATGAAGCTGCCGCGCCGGCTGATCGCGCTCGCCAAGGAGGACCGCGACGCGTTGGGTCTGTGTCCCTGCGAGGCCGGGATCAAAACCAAGCCCAATGACATCCGATTCCTGACCAGCCGAGAGCGCGTGACGATCGAAAGTCCGACTGCCACCGCGCCTGGCGCCGATGCCTTCCGCTGGTTCTTTCTGGCCGGCAATCCGCCGTGGTCGTCGACCCGGCATTCACTTGCCAACGTGCGGACCATCCAGAAGGAGTTCCCTCTCAAGCTGCGGAACGTCTATTCCTTCTTCACGATCTACGCCAACATCGACGGCTTTGACCCCGTCACAATGAAGGGCCGGCCCGTCGCCGAGCGCTCGCTGCTCGATCGCTGGATCCTCTCCGAGCTCGCGATCATTGCGGATAGCATCCCGCAGTTCATGAATGACTACAGGGCCTACGAAGCGGCCGGTGAACTCTCGCGCTTCGTCGACGGGCTCTCGAACTGGTACCTGCGCCGTAGCCGTGAACGCTATTGGAAGAGCGAGTTCGACGCCGACAAGGAAGACGCCTACGCCACTCTCTACGAGTGCCTTACCTGTGTCATTACTCTCGCCGCACCTTTCATCCCCTTCACGACGGAAGAGATCTACCAGAACATCGTCCGACGCCAGAACGAGGCTGCGACGGAAAGCATCCACTTGTGCAAATGCCCCTCGCCCAAACCGGCAAACGTCGACCGCGCCTTGTCTCAGGAGATGGCGGCAGTTCGAAACTTGGTGTCGCTCGGCCTGCGAGTGCGCACGGAGAATAAGCTCAAGGTTCGCCAGCCGCTCTCGAAAGCCGAGATCGTGCTGCCTGACGACGGCCTGCGAACGCGTCTCGAGCAATACAAGCACTTGATCGAAGAAGAGCTCAACGTGCACGAAGCAGCCTTCGTGCACGGTGACGAAGGACACGTCAGCTACTCCGTCCGACCGAACTTCCGCCGGCTCGGACCCCGCCTCGGCAAGAAGATGCCGCTTGCAAAGAAGGCGTTCCAAGATGTCGACGGCGGTATGCTCCGCGGCCAATTACTCAACACCGGCTCCGCCGAGATTCAAGTCGACGGCGAAGTTCTGAAACTCGGTTCTGACGATGTCGAAGTCCTGGTCGAAGCCGCCGAGTATTTTGCCGCAGCTGGAGATCAGACGACTGTCGTCGTCCTCAGCACCGACCTTGACGACAAGCTTCGCGAAGAGGGCTTGTACCGCGAGCTGCTCCATCGCATCCAGAACCTACGTAAGGAACTCGACGTCGAATACACCCAACGAATCCGTTTGTCAGTGCTAGGTTCGGAGCGGCTGCGGCGCATCATCGCGGCCAATGAAGACCACTTCAAAGGCGAAGTCCTTTGCACCGAGCTCCGCCACGACCAACCTGATTGGTCTTCCGCCGAAACGCGCGAGATGACGATCGAAGGCGAGCAGACCGCCATTCTGATCGCTCAAGCGTAGGAGGATGAAAGGCAGGCCCCTCCCAGGGAGCCTCAGACACCACGACGCTTGAAGCAATGAAACTGCTTCCCGTGTTCGTCTTCCACCAGGGGCATGCTGACAAACCGACCTACGTCGAGTTCACATGGGAAACCGTCGACCTTGCGTTGTAGGATCTGTTCCGCCGGGATCGGGCTGATCAGGGGCGCGGTGGTCATGACCTCTCCCTACGCCGAGCCGTATTTCCAGCGTGTGCCTTGGGAGGTGTCTTCCAGGAGGACGCCGCGGGCTTTGAGGCCGTCGCGAATGGCGTCGGAACGGATGAAGTCACGGGCTTTGCGGGCGGCGATGCGTTCGGCGATGAGGGCTTCGATCTCTTCGGCGGGAACCTGCACGGACTCCTCGGTCTCGAGGACATCGAAGACAGTATCGAAGAGTTCGAGAACGCGGTGGGCATCGACGACATTGTCAGCCTGAAACTCACCGGCGTCCATCCTGGTGTTGACGTCGCGGATGAACTCGAAGACGGCGGCGAGCGCCAGGGCGGTGTTGAGGTCGTCGTCCATGCCGGCGATGAAGCTCTGGCAGGCAGCGTCGGCCAACTCGGTAACGACGGAATTGCGGCCGCCGGGGAAACCGCCTTCTTCGAGACGCCGCTGGAAGTTGCGCAGGCGCTCAATGGCTGTTTGGGAGGCATTGAGGCCCTCAAGGGTGAAGTTGATCTGCTTGCGGTAGGGCACGGAGGCCAGAAGATAGCGGATGGCTTCGGCGCTGAAACCCTTGTCCAACAAGTCCCGGAGCGTATAAAAATTCCCGGCGGATTTCGACATCTTGCGGTTGTCGACCAGAAGGTGTTCGGCATGCAGCCAGAAGCGCACGAAGGGTTTTCTCGTAGCGGCCTCGGATTGCGCAATTTCGTTTTCGTGGTGGGGGAACACCAGGTCGACGCCGCCGGTATGGATGTCGAAGCTCTCGCCCAGATACTTCATCGCCATTGCGGAACATTCGATGTGCCAGCCGGGGCGGCCAAGGCCGAAAGGGCTGTCCCAGACGGGTTCGCCGGGCTTGGAGGCTTTCCAAAGGGCGAAGTCGCGCAACTCGTCTTTTTCGTATTCATCCTGCTCGACGCGCGCGCCAGACTGGATCCCTGAGGCGTCGAGTCTCGAAAGCTTGCCGTATTCCGGAAAGCTTCCGATGCGAAAATAGGTCGATCCCTTGCTTTCGTAGGTGTGCCCCTTTTCATCGAGGCGGCGGATCAACTCGATCATTTCGTCGATGTGCTCGGTGGCCGGCGTTACCCTCTCCGGCGATTCGAGACGCAGCGCGGCGGCGTCTTCCTCGAATGAGGTTCGGTATTGGGCCGTATATTCACCGATCGATTGGCCTGCCTCGATCGAGTCGCGGATGATCTTGTCGTCCACGTCGGTGACATTCATGACGTGATAGACCTCGTAGCCGCTCCATCGCAGATAGCGTCTCAGAATGTCCTGGAAAGTAAAGCTGCGGAGATTGCCGATGTGGACGTAGTTATAGACCGTCGGACCGCACGAATACATGCGCACCTTGTTATTGTCGAGCGGCGCGAAAGGTTCGAGACGGTGGGTCAGCGTATTGTAGAAATGCAAGGCCATGGGGACTTCGAAGACAACAGGTCGTGCAACAAGATTAGAGGGCGGCCATGGCGGCCTCGCGCGCCAGTTCGTCGCAGCGATTGTTGTCGGCATGGCCGGCGTGAGCCTTGACCCAGCGCCATTTGACATCGTGACGAGCAACGGCTTCGTCTAACCTCCGCCACAGGTCCTGGTTCTTGACGGGCTGTTTGGTAACGGTTTTCCAGCTGCGGCGCTTCCAGCCGGCCATCCACTCGGTAATGCCTTTCTTGACGTATTCGGAATCAACCTCGATGGTAACCCGGCAGGGCTCTCGCAAGGTGGAGAGGCCTTCGAGCACCGCGGTCATTTCCATGCGGTTGTTCGTTGTCTCGGGATCGGCTCCGGAGAGTTCGCGCGAGTGTTCGCCGTAACGCAGGAGGGCGGCCCAGCCGCCGGGCCCCGGGTTGCCGAGGCACGACCCGTCCGTAATCAACGTGACGGATTTCATGCCGCTTCCGCAAGACTTTTCTCGAAGAACTCGTCGACGGTCGCCAGGATCTCGTCAATACCGCTGCAGCGATAAATCGCTTTGCGAAGGCGAGAGCCGTTTCGGACGCCGTGCGTAAAACGCGAGGCAAACTGCTTCATCTTGCCGACGACCGCCCCGGAGATCTTGTCGCTCTTCTCGACCAGGAGTCGATAGTAGTCTCGAAGCATGAGGTAGCGCTCGCGCTCTGTGGGCTGGTCGTAGCCGCCGGATTCTACGTATTGCAGGATTTGGCGGAAGATCCAGGGATTCGTCGAAGCCGCACGGCCGATCATCACTCCGTCGCAGCCGGTTTGCTCATACATGCGAACCGCATCCTCCGGCGAGAAAACGTCGCCGTTGCCGATGACGGGAATCTTGACGGCTTGCTTGACCTCGCCGATCAGCGCCCAATTGGACCTGCCGGCGTAGCCTTGCGCGCGTGTACGTCCGTGGATCGCGACGGCTTGCAGCCCGCAGTCCTCGGCGATACGCGCCACCTGCACCGCAACGATGAACTTGTCATCCCATCCGGACCGGAACTTGCAGGTAAAGGGGATTTTCACCGCCGCTCTCACAGTGCTCAGAATGTCTTCGATCAGGGGCAGGTCTCGGAGCAGTCCGGATCCGCCATTGCATTTGACGACTTTCTTGACCGGACAGCCGAAGTTGAGGTCGACCGCGTCGAAACCGAGATCCTCGACGATGCGGGCTGCGTCGGCGAGAACCTGCGGATCGGATCCGAAAAGTTGCGCGGCGATCGGATGCTCATCGGGCTCGTAATAGAGGTAGTTGAAATTGCGTGACTGACGGTGCTCGCGTTTGCGGACGGCGAGGAGCCCGTTCGAGCTCGTGAACTCGGTCATGATGAGACCGCAGCCCCCCAAGCCGCGGATGAATCGGCGGAAGACGGTATCGGTCACGCCGGCCATAGGCGCCAGCACGACGGCGGGCTTGATGGGCACCGTGCCAATCGAGAATGGACTCGCGAACGTCAAAGGTCCATTTTATCAGCGGTGTTGCTATCTCCCTGATATGAGGGCACGCGCCGTACACGATCCTGATTCCCGCGAGAGCGCAGCTCGGCGAGGCGGAGCTTCTCCGCAGCCTACTCCTCGTCCTGTTGGCTGGCGAGACGGTTGATGACGCCGAGATCTTCGAGTGTGGTGATGTCGCCGGAGACTTTGTCGGTCGTGACGATCTCCCGAAGCAGACGGCGCATGATTTTTCCGCTGCGGGTCTTCGGCAACGCCTCCGTGAAACGGATCTGTTCCGGTCGGGCGAACTTGCCGATTTCCGCAGCCACCCAATCGCGCAGGTTGGAGGCCATGTTGTCGTCCGTCTTCTCGCCGGCTATCAAAGTGACGAAAGCGACGACGGCTTGACCAGTCAGCTCGTGCGGCTTGCCGATGACAGCGGCTTCAGCGACGGCCTTGTGCTTTACGAGAGCCGATTCGAGCTCGGCGGTCGAGAGGCGGTGTCCGCTGACATTCATCACGTCGTCGACGCGACCGAGAACCCAGATGTAGCCGTCTGTGTCACGGCGCGCGGCGTCGCCGACAAAGTAGACGCCGGGGATCTGCGACCAGTAGGTCTTCTTGAACCGGGGCTTATCGCGCCACAATGTCCGAAACATCGAAGGCCACGGCTTGCGAACGATGAGATACCCTTCGCCGCCCTTTGGCACGGGATTACCCTCCATGTCGACTACATCGGCGGTGACACCGGGCAGCGGGAATGTGGCGGAACCGGGTTTGAGCGGCGTCGCTCCGGGCAGCGGCGAGATCATGATCGATCCCGTCTCGGTCTGCCACCAGGTGTCGACGATCGGACAGCGGCCGCCTCCGATGTGTTTGTGATACCACTCCCAGGCAGCCGGATTGATCGGCTCGCCGACGGAGCCCAGCAGCCGCAGGCTGGACATATCGTGCTTCTCGGGCCACTGTTCTCCCAGGCGGATGAAGGCGCGAATGGCCGTGGGCGACGTATACAGGATGTTGATTTTGTACTTGTCGATAATGCGCCAGAAGCGGTCCGGCTGGGGGTATGCCGGGGCTCCTTCATACATCACGGTGGTGGTTCCGACCAGCAGCGGTCCGTACACGATGTAGCTGTGGCCGGTCACCCAGCCGACATCGGCCGCGCACCAGTAGGTATCTTCTTCCTTGATGTCGAAAACCCACTTCATGGCCATATTGACCTGGAGTTGATAGCCACCGGTCGTATGAACAATGCCTTTGGGTTTGCCCGTTGTTCCGGATGTGTAAAGCACATAGAGCGGATGTTCCGAATCGAGCTCGACCGCCGGGCAGACATCGCTTACATCGGCATCCAGGTCACTCCAGTCGTGGTCGCGTCCCTCGTGCATGGTGATGTCGTTCCGAGTGCGGCGATACACGATGCAATGTTTGACGTTCGGGCAATCAGCTATCGCCTCATCGGCTGTGTCTTTCAGCGGCACCACCTTACCGCGCCGCCAGCCGCCATCCGCGGTGATCACGACCGTTGCGTTGAGGTCGAGAATACGGGTCTTGAGCGCTTCGGCCGAGAACCCACCGAATACGACGCTATGCGTGATGCCGAGGCGCGCGCAGGCAAGCATCGCGATCGGCAGTTCGGGCACCATCGGCATGTAGATGATCGAGCGGCTGCCTTTGCGGAGTCCAAGTTTCTTCAGAGCGTTGGCAAAGCGGCAGACGCGGCGGTGAAGCTCCTGATAGGTGATGACCTCGGTGTCGCCGGGCTCGCCTTCCCAGATGATGGCCGCTTTGTTCTTGCGGGCCGTCGTGAGATGCCGATCGAGGCAGTTGTAGCTCATGTTCGTCTTGCCGCCGACGAACCATTGCGCGTACGGAGCCTTCCATATGAGCGTCTCTTCCCAAGGCTTGAACCAGTGGAGTTCCTGCCTGGCGAGATTGCTCCAGAAGGATTCCGGATCACTTTGGGCTTGGTCGTAGAGCTTCTTGTAAGCCGCCATGCTACCGACGGCGGCGTTGTTGGCGAAATCCTTGGGAGGATTGTGGGGCTTGGGCTCAGCAGCAGACATTCAGTGGATCTCCAATGGGGATTCAGAGCCTCCGAATGGGACCATTCTTGGGGATTGCCAAGGGTTTCAGGGCTCGACGAATTTCAACAATATACAACAGGTCCTTGGCCACACGCAGCGGCGGATGGAAGGCCAGCCTGCATGTCAACTCAAGACCTCGTACAGGCGCGCGGCGACGGTCTCGGCTTCCCCGGCCTGCATTTGCCATACGGAGATGCGAACTCCGTTGTCGCCTCCGCCGGAGATGGCGATGGCGGGCTCGCCATTAAGCATCTCGTCGATGACTTGCCGGGGTGATTTGCCGACAGAGCCCTCATCCCAACGCACGGTAACGTGCGGGATGCGGTTGGCAATGGGTGGGATGTCGATTTCGCAGGCAACCGTGCTGATGACCTTGACCGTATCGATAATGTGCGCCGCACGGCGATCGAGTTCCTTGCGCTCGGCATTGTGATCGATGCGCAGGTAGCGCTCCACCGCCGCGACGAGGCCCATGATCTCCTCCTTGCCGACTTTCATGCCGCGCCCGATGCCCCCGCGAGGGCTGATCGACATCCAGGCGGCATCGATGAGATCCTCCCGCCCCAACAGCAGTCCGCTGGCCTGCGGCCCGATCAGTCCCTTGCCCCCGGAGAAAACGACCAGGTCGAAACCTTCGTCGACATAGTCCTTGAGGCGTTCCATGGGAGGAACATCGGCCGCAGCGTCATTGAGCGT
Organism: Bryobacterales bacterium; assembly: GCA_026713545.1. Lineage (GTDB taxonomy): Bacteria > Acidobacteriota > Terriglobia > Bryobacterales > UBA6623 > JAPPLB01. Next base: position 10,185 of record JAPOOG010000083.1, on the reverse strand, counting down.
GGGGACGCCGTGCTTCCGGGCGACCTCGATCCACTCGGCACGCTTGATTTGGCCGTCGGGGTCCGCCTTGTTGAGAAAGAACATCATGGCGGTCTTGTCGCTGATGGCGTTTTCGAGTTCCTCGCGGGTCTCGACCCAAGTCGTCCGCGCGCCGGTGAGCCACATCTGCGCTTCGTAGCCGCAGCGGTGCGCTTCCTGCGAAATGATCTCGTTCGCAACGCCGGTGACTTCGGGAAGTTGATAGGCCTTCTTGCGATCGCCGCGGTGCAAGCATGCCGCGGTGCCGCAAGTGATGGCCGACGCCGCCCCGCAAGCAATCATCGCGGCGGGTACGCCGATCATCTCGGCAATCTTCGCGCCGGCTTTTCGTTGGAGGTCCGGCAAGCTCACATGGCTACTGGCCGCGTCGACCATGGCGGCGACGACTTCCGGGGGCATTATGGAACCACCCAGGACCGTGACCGTGCCTCGGCCGTTGATCACGCGGCGGACGCCCAAGTCTTCGTAAGTGATGGTCGCCGCTGCGCCGCCGGCCGACTGCTCCTGAGCACCGCATCCCATTGCGCCAGCGGAGGTGGTGAGAGCGGCAGCCGCCGCGGTGTTGTGCAGAAAGTTTCTACGTGTGGATGATGGGGTCATGTTTGCATCTCGTGGGGTAGGGCTTTCGCTACTGCCCGTCCGCAGGGGTCCATCGGGCATGCAAAAAAAGCCGGAAAGTCTGCAATCCTGGCCAAAATGAGCCGGATTCCTTGATCGCAGCGGCGTTTGATTGTACCTTGATTCCATGGCATCCCGCAGTCTCAACAAAGTTATGCTGATCGGGCATCTTGGCAAAGATGCCGAGACGCGCTATACCCAGAGCGGTACGTCAGTCACCAGTTTCACTCTCGCGACCAGCCGGCGGTACAAGAACCAGCAGACGGGCGAGTGGCAGGAGGACACCGAGTGGCACGACATTGTCCTCTGGAGAGCCGAGAACCTGGCGACATACCTGCAGAAAGGGAAGCAGGTGTACGTCGAGGGTCGTCTCCAGACGCGCAGTTGGGAGGACCAAAGCGGCAACAAGCGCTACCGCACCGAAGTGATCGCCGATCCCTTTGGCGTGATCCTGCTAAGTGGACGGGACGGGACAGGTGAAGCTCCTTCCGGCAGCGGAAACCGACCAGCGGCTCAAGGGCGGCCCGCCGCCGCGAGCGGAGCAGGCGGAGACGACTTAGGAGGTCAAGGCATCACCGACGACGACGTGCCGTTCTAGATTCCGGTCAGGCCGTTTGGCGTCCATCCAGGGTTACAATGTCGGCGACAAGGACTGAGCGATGAACTGGCATTGGCATCCTCACCGCGAATCCCTATCTCGGCGCGACCTGCTGCGATTGAGCAGCGCGGGCTTCGGCCATCTGGCGTTGACCGGGCTTCTGGGGCAGGAGGCTCTCGCGGCCGCCAAGGTCTCGCGCACAGACCGCGAACACCCGCTCGCCCCGAAGCAGCCGCACTTCACGCCGCGCGCCAAGAGAGTCATCTTTCTCTTTATGCACGGCGGACCCTCGCAGGTTGACACGTTTGATTACAAGCCGCTGCTCCAACGCGATCACGGCAAGCCGCTGCCTTTCCAGCGCCCGAAAGTCGTTTCCAGCGAAACGTTCAATCTCTTGAAGTCCCCCTGGGAGTTCAAGCAATATGGTGAAAGCGGCGCCTGGGTGAGCGAACTGTTCCCCGAGTTCGCTCAGCGCGTCGACGACGTGTGCTTCATCAAGTCGATGCACGGCTCGAACTCGCGGCACGGCGGGGCGCTGCTGGAGTTGCATACGGGAAGCGATACCTTCGTGCGTCCCAGCATGGGTTCGTGGATCACCTATGGTCTTGGCTCGGAGAATCAGAATATGCCGGGCTTCATCACGGTGAGCCCGACGCAGAGCCACGGAGGCGCGAACAATTACGGGTCGGCGTTTCTGCCGGCGCCTTATGCGGGGACTGCCGTGGGCGCCGTCGGTACGCCCTCGCGTGATGCGAAGATCCCGTTCATCACGGCGAAGACGCCACGCGAAATCCAGCGGATGGAGTTGGATTTCATCCGTGAGATGAATGAAGACCATCTCGAACGGTCGGGACCCGATGCCGCGCTTGAAGGCCGCATCGAGTCGTTCGAGCTGGCGTTCCGGATGCAGACCGAAGCACCGGAGTTACAGAACCTGACCGGTGAATCGCCCACGACGTTGAGCCTGTATGGCATCGACGATCCGATGACGGAAGACTTCGGAAGACAGTGCCTGATGGCTCGGCGTTTCGCCGAAGCAGGTGTGCGGTTCGTGCAGGTCAGCCACAGCTACAAGTGGGACCAGCACGCCCGGCTTCGCCGTGATCATGAGCAGAACGCCCGTGAGGTCGATCGCCCGATCGCCGGGCTATTGAAGGATCTGAAGGCGCGCGGATTGCTCTCTGACACGCTAGTTCTGTGGGGTGGGGAGTTCGGGCGTACGCCGACCGCGCAAGGCTCCGACGGCCGCGACCACAATCCGGAAGCATTCACGATGTGGATGGCTGGGGCGGGCGTGAAACCCGGGTCCAGCTACGGCGCGACAGACGACTACGGCTACTACTCGGTGGAGCCGAAGGTGCACTTTCACGATCTTCACGCAACGATCCTGCACATCCTGGGATTGAACCACACACGGCTCACGTACCGCTATGCCGGGCGGAACTTCCGTCTGACGGATGTTCACGGCAACGTGGTTCACGATATTCTCTCCTGACAAGCCGGTCTCGGGTCTCAGAGACGGAGATCCGACAAGGCACGTGCTCCGTGCCCGCACGTGACGATCCGGACGTGCTCTGCTACGCTGGTCCGCTTCTCTCGTGGAACCGTTTGTCATCGCGCTCATCCTGCTCTCCGCGCTACTGCATTCGGGCTGGAACGCGCTGGTCAAGCAGAAGGGTGACCCGCTGGTGATGTTGGCCTCGGTCGCCGGCTCGGCGACCTTGCTGTCGCTGCCGGCCGTGCTGTTTCTGCCCTTCCCGTCCGCAGGGGTTTGGTCCTACCTGCTTGTTTCGATGGCGCTCCACACGATGTATAACCTCTTCCTGTATGCCGGTTATCGACATGGTGACCTGGGTCAGGTCTATCCGATCGCGCGGGGAGTTGCTCCGCTGATCGTCGCGGGGGCCGCGCCGTTCGTTGCCGGCGAAACGTTGACGACGACGGCGCTCACCGGAGTTCTTCTGATTGCCGGCGGCGTCGCGAGCCTGGCGTTTTCCGGTGCGGCGACGCTCCACGATAATCCCCGTCCGGTGCTATACGCCCTTGGGGCGGCATTGTTCATCGCAGCTTATACGACGACGGACGGATTGGGGGTCCGCCTCGCTGAATCGCCGCACAGCTACATCTTTTGGCTGTTCGTGCTCGACGGCTTCCCCATCAGCATTATCACGTTGGGGCTGCGCGGACGTGACGCCCTCGACTGGATTCAAAACCATTGGGTCCGAGGGACGGCGGGCGGGGCGATGTCGGTTGTCGGCTACTGGATGATTGTCTGGGCGCTGAGTATCGGCGATCTGGCCCCGGTGGCGGCGCTTCGAGAGGTTGGTGTCATTTTCGCGGCTGTCCTGGCGTCGGTCGTGCTCAAGGAGCGCTTCGGGCCCCGCCGGACGGTAGCGGCTTGCATTGTCGCTGCGGGCGCCGTGCTGCTGCGCCACAGCTAGCCCAGGCCGTTCAAAGTGCTCCGAGCGCCCCCGGACGGAGTACCTGCGCCTCTTTTCCCATCAACCCGCCGCGCCTATTCCCGCATCACACGCCGTACGGACCGCAGGCGGCTTTTGAGCTCGTTGCTCATCGTGACGAACTCGTTCTCGTCGTAGATGACTCGGGGCGTGATCAGGATGATGAGTTCCGTCTTTTTCTTCGAAGAACTCGTGGATCCGAAGAGACCGCCCAGAATGGGGACTTTTCCGAGCAGCGGCACCCGGCTCCGGGAGTAGAGGTCGGTTTCCGACATGATGCCTCCAATGGCCACCGTGTCGCCATCGGCCATCGTGATTTGCGTGCTGACGTTGCGACGTTCGATGCTGGGCGAGGCGATGGCTCCGCTGACCGGCAGCGGCACGCTCACTTCCTGGTTGATCATCAGCGTCACGATTCCCGAGGCGTTTACGCGAGGCGTGATCGAAAGAGTAACGCCGGTTTGCACGTTGGTCACGGTGTTCGTGAATAGAGAAGAGCCATCCTGTTGCGCCCCGGACGCCAGGGCTTGCGAGGACAGGGTCGGGATCGATGCGCCCACGGTAATCGAAGCCGGGATGTTGTCGGTGGCGATGACTGACGGGGCGGAGATGATGCGGCTGCGTCCATCCGTTTGAGTCGCATTGAGAATCGCCGCCAGCTCCCGCGTGTTTCCGACAAGCGCCCCGAGAGTGAGATTGAGTTGCCCGGCGGAGTCAAAACCACCGCTGAGCTTGCGTGTCGAGAGGTCGGTATTGCCCTTGTTGCGCAGCATTGCGGAGACACCGCTCGAGAAGGCGCCCTCCATCGCCACCTCGTAGATCTTCGCGTCGATCAAGACTTGGCGAGGCGGGAAATCCAATTGTTGGAGAGTCTTGTGGATAATCTCCCACTCCTGCTTCGTCGCCTGCACGAGGATCAGATTATTCACTTCGTCCGGGACGATCCGAATGGCGTCCGCGTAGGCTTGCGACAGTGGATCGGCGGTGGGAGCCCTCAAGATCTCGCCGGTTTGATCGGTGGCGCCCGGCTGCGGTTGCGGGACACCCAGCGCAGCGGGCCCGCCGGGCGCCATGCCGGTCGGGAGTTGAATAAAACCGCCGCCCATGCCGCGACCGTAGCCGCCGTAACCGCCGTAGCCGCGACCTCCGAACCCGCCGGGACCGAGGCCGCCCATCGCGCCTGCACCTCGACCGCTCGCTCCCGGGTAGCCACCGTAGCCGCGACCTCCGAGTCCGAGCCCCCCCCCGCCATAGCCGCCGCCGTAACCACCATAGCCACCGTAACCGCCAACACCATAGCCGCCGTAGCCGCCGCCGTAGCCACCATAGCCGCCGCCGTAGCCACCATAGCCGCCGCCGTAACCACCATAGCCACCGTAACCGCCGTAGCCGCCGGCGAAGCCGAAGGCAGGGCTGTAGAGCATCAACAGGGTCTGCGCCAGTTGGCCGGCAAGACCGTATTGAACGCGATAGACAAACGTCTGGACGCCTCCTGCCGCCATTGGCTGATCGAGCTTCTCGATCCACTCTTCGACTTTGTCAAACACCGAGGGATTGCCCGATACGACCAGCACGGAGCTGATCCGTTCGATCGGCAGGAATTGGATGCCGGGCTGCGTTTCCGCAAACAACAAGGCATCGAAGATCCGCGACAGATCGCTCGCTATCGTTGACGCCAGGCTGTTCTCGACGGGGAAGAGCCGCATCCGCTGCGAGGTCATCTCTTCGGCATCGAACAATGCGATCAGTTCCATGGTGCGGCCCATGTTACGGCTGTTGTCCAGGATGAGCAGCAGGTTGCCCTGCTCGACGACTTGAACGAGCGCGCCCGGCCCGAGGAACGGCTCGAGTACGACGGCAATGTCCGACGCCGTCGTGTAGCGCAGGCGGATGACATTCAGGATCATCCGTTCGTCGTCAGAGATCTCCGCGTCGGGATCGGTTTGAGGCGAAATCGGCAGCCGCGGAATCTCACCCGACGGGGAGATCCTGTAGAACTTGCCGACCTTCACCGCGGACGCTCCATTCATCCGAAGGATCGTTTCGAGCAGGGGCAACAGGTCGTCGGTAGTGAGTTCGCCGTAGGTGTTGATCGAAACGACTCCGCTCTCCAGGCCCGGATCGAGGATGTAGTTCATGTCGAGCCGACGAGCAATGAGGTCGACTACTTCCAACAGGTCGGCTTGGCGCAGATTGCTGAAGCGAACCGCCGAGGCCCCGTCGGACTGCAACCGGGGCGGCGGCCGATCCGCCGGAGCGGGCTGTTGCTGAGACGGAGCCTGCGGACCGGCGGATCGAGCCCGCGGTCGAGCCGGCTCCCGGTCGGCCTCGGCCGGTGCCTGTTGCGGCGCCGCTGCGTCTGCCTCTTGGGCCGCTGGAGTCGCGGGCCGAGGCTGCTGACCCAACAGCAGCAGCGGGATCAACAGAATGGAAAAGACGGCTTTATGCATGATGTTCTCTGGTCCGATACACGATGGCTATCGCTGGTCGTCGTTCGCGTCAGTCTGTCGCTCTTCCACGGGAGCCGCAGCGGCTTCCTCCGAAGGCTCCTGCTGTTCATCCGGCTCGTCCTGAGCTTGCCCGCCTTGTTGCGCCTCCACGGGAGCCGCAGCGGTTTCGGCCGAAGGCTCCTGCTGTTCATCCGGCTCGTCCTGAGCTTGCCCGCCTTGCCGCGCCTCCACGGGAGCCGCAACGGCTTCGGCCGAAGACTCCTGCTGTTCATCCGGCTCGTCCTGAGCTTGCCGGACCTGGTGCGCGCGCAGTATTTCCTGCTCCTTGGGCGTCAACTCGGAACGCTTCTTCGTCCATGTCATGAGTCCGAAGGGCGTAGGACGTTTGAAGATGATCGTGTCTCCTCTTTCCTCGATCTGGATAGCAGGCCCCGGATCGCGTTCTGCTTCCTTGAGGAGTTTCAGGACACTACTCAGGGCTGACGATTGCGACCGTTCGTCCGAAGCGCGCTTCACTGTCCGGGACGACGATTCCTTCGCCTCGGATGATTGCTTCCCGCTTTGCGATGAGGACTCTGACGTGTTCGCGGGGGGGTGCTCGCGCTGCTGCGCAGTCACCGGCGGTGTGCTCAACAGACCGGCCAACAGGATCAATCCCAGTTTCCCGCCATACTTCAAGACTGTCATTGGTTCTCCTTCTCCCACCAGTATCTGGTCCCGAACGGCGTTTTCTGCTCGCGCTTGATAAAGCCCTTGTGTCGCGTCCCCGCCGGGGATTTGTCGTTGTGGTCCGCGCTATACCGTCCGGAGCCTGTGTGAGGGCCGATGTTGTACTTGCCCCCGACCACATCCGCTTGCTTGCGAGTGGGATTCTTCACCTGCACGCTCTCCGCTCGCGCCGCCGACGCCCGCGACGGCGCCTTCCTCTCTATCGGCGGTCTCCGCGTACGCTCGGAGCCGCCTGCTGACCTCGAACCCGCCCGCCTGCGGCCGTCATTAGCAGGAGATCCCCGCAGTTCGGACGGCATGGCGGCAATCTTCTCGTTCCCCCACTGGAGAAGAACCTTCTCCCCTTGCGTTCCCAGGAACGTATAAGCGCCGACCCTCTCTCCCACTTCAATCGGAGTGGCCGGAGAGCCGAGGTCGGGCGACATCAGAGCAACCGGACCTTCGCCGAGTTCCATGATGCCGGCCAGGCGGGGCAGAGGCGGCCGCGGTCCGGAAGTCGGATGGAGAAGCTCGGCGACTTCGATAATCGGATTACGATCACTCGAGAAGAGCATTCTGTCCACGATCGGGAGGTAGTCGCCCGCCCGGACGCGGCGGGCGGGTTCAGGCGCGGGATAGTCCGGCACGTCCGTCGCCGGTCCCTGCGGCGTCAAGATGGAGTAGCGCTCATTGGCGGCCACGATCCTCGCATACAAGCCTGCGGCGGCTGCCGCCACGAGGACCGCCAGCACCACGTTCAGCGCGAGAAGCTTCTTGTTCTTGACCATCGACTAACTCCTGTTCTGCGGTTTCTTGATGAGCTCCGGCGTGCTCGTAATCGGCAAGTAGCCGCTGATGGTGAGCTCCACCCGGACGGCCTTGGTCTTGGGACTGGCCGATGACACTTTGACTTCACGCGTAGACAGTATTTCCTGGGCGTTGGCAATGTCGGCCAGCAGGTTGACAAAGCGAGTGACGTCGCAGGTAAAGTCGACGATCAGGGGCACCTGCGCGAAGTCTTCTCCCTCGGCTTTGACGTTCGTGAAGCGAGAGGCCCGCATGCTGATGCCGGCGCCCTCAAGCAACTCGCCGACCCGCTCGCGCATCTCCGCCTGCGCAAGAGCGGCCGTCTCCGACTCGAGAAGACGATCTTCGAGCGATTCTTCAAGCGACTTCAATGAGCGGTACTCGGCGCTGAGCAGGGGCTCCTGGCGCACTTGCGTCTGGGCCAGCAGCAGCTTGTTCTGTTCGGCTTCAACGCTCCCCAAGTCCGATGCGGAGGCGCCCGGCGCGGGCAGGATCCAGTCCGTCTGGAGCAGCAGAAACAGCACGAAGCCAACCCCGAGCAAGAGCAGAGCCCGGCGGTCTCGATCGGAGACGGGCATCAGCGAAGAACCTCCTCGAAGGCGCCTTCCCGCGGCTCTTGTTCCGCATCCGCCGAGCCGTCCTGCTCGCCGACGGTCGTCAGCGTCGCCGGCGCATCAGGTGATTCCTGAGGCTCGCCGGCTGTTTGCACCGTAAGAACGGATTGCCGTGACGGCTCGTCGGAGTAGAAAACCCCGGGATCTTGTCGAATCGCTGCGATCCGGAAGCTTTGGCCTCCCTCGATCTCCCGCAGCGACGTACTGAAGGCCGCCTCGGTCAGGTAGCGTGCGTCATTCAACCGGCCAAGCAACGGCGCCGCCGATTCGGCCTCGCCGGTGATCACAATCCCTTCGTCCTCGAGCGTGAGTGTCTTCAACCAAGCGGTGTCGGGAATCAACTCCGATAGTTCCGCAAGCACACCCATATCCAACTCCGTCCGCTTCGCCAGGAACTGCAGCCGGCCGATCCGCCGCCTGGCATCCGCAATCGAATCTCGGCTCGACTGCGCCTTGCTCACGGATTCGGCCAGTCGCTCCTGCTCCGTCCGAAGCGCTTGGACATAGGCACGATCCTGAATCGTCCCGCGCAACAGGTGGCCGAGCAGGATGAGGATGAGCAGCGAGCCCAGCACGAGCGAAGGCGCGTATATCCAACGTGAGCCCGACTTGCGGCGTTCGAGCGGCAAGAGGTTGGCGCGCCATCCCAGCCGCGGACAGGCGGCCTCCAAGGCCACGGCCATAGCCGCCGCGTCACGGCGTACTTCAAAGTCGATCGGCGCGGCGGTCGGAGACGGCAGGATCTCGCTGATGGAACGCTGTTCGAAAGTCCCGTCGGCTTCGAGTGCAAGGTGATCGGCCGAAGCGGAATCGATGCCCTCGACTCCCCCGCTCGAGCCGGAACTTTCGCCGCAAACGGCCAAAACGGCGGACTCTTCTCCCTCCAGCCGCAGATCCGACCCCGCCAAGTGAAGCGCCCGTGTTGGCGGCAGAACTGAAAGATCGAACGCGGCGCTGAAGAGCGGACGGTTGTTTCCTTCGCCGTAGATCTCAAGCTGTTGATCCTGAAAGTCGGTGATCAGGAACGGTACAGGCGGATTGTCCCAGCGAACCCGAACGCCGGTGAAGAAAGCCGCCGCCGTTACGCTGAAACTGCTGACCGGGATGCCGGCAGTCTCGAACAGGTCCGCGTATTGGTCGATCTTCTGCTTCTCGGCGATAACGATGCCGACCGGCAAGTCGCCACCTTCCTTCTCGATGCCCCGGAGCGGCGCATAGGCATGGTAGACCTCGTCTTCGCCGAAGGGGTGCAGGGTATCGATCTGATAATGCACGGCCGCAGCGAGATCCTTCCCCTTGACGGGCGGTAGCTGGATTTGGCGGACAATGACATCGTTGCGCGGGATGGAGACGGTTGCGGCCAAATGGGAAAGCCCCAGATCCTTCACGAACTCGGCGTATTCCGTGCCCCACTCGTGAGGCGGCCTCTCTCGAAAGCGGGCGAGTACCTGCCTGCCCAGAACGCTCACACCTTTCGGGCGCGACTTGGCGGCGACCACCAGCAGGTCATCCCCGCGGACTTCGATGCCACAGCCGGTTCCGACTCGGAACAATTTTCTGAGATTCATCTGCTAGAACTCCGCGTCGTACCACCGCACGACACGTATCGGGTGTCCGGAACGCGGCCGGGTGCGCGCGACAAGCGCGCCGACACTCCGCCGAGCACGGCCGCCATGAAGCGAAGCTCTGCTCCAGAGGGTATAGTACGCCCCACCGCTACCCGCAGTGACAGGTATCAAGCCGCTTTGATCCGCCATCAGGTTCGGTTCCAGATCTTGGGAGCGTAAAGGCCGCAACTCACGTATTTCCAACAGCGAAGCGATGGCGCCCGGCCCTAGGCCCGCCGCCCGCAAAACCTCAGGCGAAGCGTAGTTGGCGTCGACGCCGCCCCC
>JAPOOG010000032.1 GCA_026713545.1 Bryobacterales bacterium | reverse complement strand
AGCACTTCACCAAGCCTGATTTCCTTCGTGCCCATCCCTGTCCTTCCCAATCTCGGCTCCTCCTTCGGAGCCCCAGATGATTAGGGGACATTTCTATGGGGCGCTCATGGGGACATTATCATTGGGCTACAACACACGCGGCGAGGCGAAGTGAGTGAGAGGGCCGTCAGGACGAGGCGCGCGCCGCTTGGCGCGCGCAGGTGTACTTTGAACCGTACATCGAGCACGGCAAGCAAGCGCAACGAAGTCATGGCGGTCTTATCGCGTGCTTCGTCCGTCAGATGGTGAGAAATGTAGGCTGGGGACTCGAGAGAGCTCACGGGCCAAAGTTGGTTAGCCGGTGCGGTGGAATTCCATGCCGGCGAAACTGACAACGGAATGATCATCGATGTTCCATTGCTCGTAGCGAAGGACGTTCCCCTTGATGTCCGGCACCGCCGCGAGGAAGGTATAGAGGGGAGAGTAGCCGCACCATCGTAGTTCATCGCGGTTGGGCTTGACCAACTCGAAGAAGCCTTCTGCGTCGGCTGCACAGACGCGCTTCAGGCGGGCTTCGTCGAGGCGGCGTGTTTCAATGAGCGGCCCCTGGCCGGCCTTGGCCGCGAAATCATCACCGTAGCGCCGGCCGATGTGCGCCAGGTCGATCCCCAGCACCCATACAAGGCGGTTGCCGAGCTTGGCGTTCAACTCGGAGAGGGCATCGAAGAAGCGTCGGACATTCTCGTTGTTCTCGGGCGCGGTGCCATTTGTGAGACTTTCCGCAAAAGGCCCGCAGAGGATCGGTGCCACCTTGATGTCGTGCCGTCCGAGGACATGTTGAAGAAAGATGCATTGGAACTCGATCGAGTGCTCGCTTGAGTGACAGTAGTCTTCCATCTCGACCGCGTCCGGAGCCTGCCGCGCGAGCTGATCGACGATCTCGACGTTGGTGGGAAGCGGCCCAAACGGCGTGACGTAAGGCTTTCGGGTCAGCCCGAACCTCTCGGGCGCCCCGTAGTGTGAGGTGCCTAGGATGACGAAGGTCTTGTCCGCGTAGTCCGCGTTCAGCCGGCGGTAAGCCGCGGCGTAGCTCTGATACCCGCCCTCCGGGCTGACGTGTGGGGCCGTAATGGCGACCAGCGAGTCCTCGCCCTGATTGGCAGGCTGCGGGGTAACTCCGTATCGCGAAAGCTGCGATCGAAGGAGTTCGGCCTGATCCGGATAACCGGAGCCGGCGTGCGCCGGCGCTCGTTGCTCGGCTTCGGCGAACTCCTTGTGCTTCCGATCGCGCATTTCGTGAAACTCTGGCGAATCCAGAAAGCCCGCTTTTCGTAACGTGTCGATCAGATGACGCACCGTTTCGCCAACGCGGACGTCGCCGCCGGTCAAGCGGGTGAAGAATGCGTGGAGGTCCAGCTCCGTCTTCGTTCCATCGAAGTGCCCGAGACCTTGAACCAATACGGGCGGGATGACGATCATCGCATCGGCGTAGCGGAAAGGATCGCGAATGAACAGCCCCGGCTGACCAGGGACCGGCGAGGGCATGAGGTCGAGCTCACGGCGGAGTGCGGGGAGTGTGGCGCTCATGCTCGATGAGGTTAACCGTCAATATGCTTGCAACTGCCCGGGACGCGGGTAGGGATTTTTCCTCCAGCTCAGTCCGCCAGTTCGGGCGCGATCTGATCTGGGGCCGTCACTCCGGGCGGCAACTCCATGATCTGAATGTTTCGGAAGTGGATTTCCGCCCCTTCGGATTCGAGGCAGAGATAGCCTTTCTTCTGCGTCGAGCGGCTGATGCCGTTCACGAACTTCCCGTTGACAGAGAGCTTGATGACTCCGTCGACCGCGACGACGTCGTAGACATTCCACTCGCCACGCCCCTTCGCTCGATTCTCGATCGACTTGCTGCGGCGCCCCCGCGGATTGTCAGGCGCCGTCTCGACTCCGTTGACCCCGAACAGTTCCCCGTGGACGTAAGCGACCGGAGGCTTCTTGCCGTCGCGCTTGTTGAGGTTGACCCAATCGAGTTCGAGCATCTGCACTTCTACGCCGTCCGGCAAGCGCTTTCCGGAAGCCGGCTGCGCGTTGCTCCAAACAAAAACGCCCGAGTTGCCGCCCGGCTCCATGTGCCGCCACTCGATGTGCAGTATGAAGTTCTCGTACTGCTTCTCGCTGCGCATGACGCCGATTGGATGACCGGAACAGATCAGCAAGCCGTCACGGACCTTCCAGGTGTCGGGCGCCGTGTTGACGGGGACCCAACCGCTGAGGTCCTTACCGTTGAACAGGGGCTTGAACTGAGGGAGCGGCGCCGTACGGGTCTGCTGTCCCGCCAGGACGAGAAGGCATGCAGTGAGCATCAAGATAATCAAGCTTTTCTTCATGGTGTTCCCGATCTCTCCGAAAATATGCTGACGCTGGTTTTAGCACAGGCGCCACCGGTCATGGCAAGCCGGCAACGTCGAACTGATCTCTCCACTGACCTGCATTTCTCACCACGCGGCGAGGCGAAGTGGGTGAGAGGGCCGTCAGGACGAGGCGCGAGCCGGGCGGAGGAAAAAGGCGCGCGCAGGCGTACTTGCCAAATCGCCTCCTTCACCCCTCGGGTCACGAAACACGAGACACGAATCACGGCATGCAAGGTTTTTCACTAACAACTAACAACTATCCACTAACCACGGCCTTTTTTCGCGTGCTTCGGCCATCGGGTGGTGAGAAATGCAGGTCAGCACGCTGTCCGGAGAGTAGAGCATGCCAAGGTGTCCCCGCGGCTCATCGCATCCCTCGCACGAGCTTCTCCGCCGATCGGTAGAACAGCCAGTCCATCTCGAACGCAAAGTCGAGCAGCCTGTCGGCGACCCTCCGTAACGCAAGAGTGCAATGATTCGAACGGAGTGCTGGATGCAATCGGATCCGATGCTCGTTTGTTCGACGCCGTCCTCACAACGGGATGTTCCCGTGTTTCTTGCGCGGCATCGTGTCGGCCTTGGTTTCGAGCATGCGTAGCGCGGCGATCAGCTTCGGCCTCGTGTCTCGCGGCTGGATGACCTCGTCGATCCAGCCTTTCTCGGCCGCGATGTAGGGGTTGGCGAAGCGTTCGCGAAACTCTTCGATCTTCGTCTCGCGAAACTCCCGGCTTTTGTCGTCGGCCTCTGCGATCTCTCGGCGGTACAGGATGTTTACCGCGCCTTCGGGACCCATCACGGCGATCTCCGCCGTCGGATAGGCATAGTTGATGTCGGTCCGTACATGTTTGGAGCCCATCACGCAATAGGCGCCGCCGTAGGCCTTCCGCGTGATCACCGTGATCTTCGGTACCGTCGCTTCCGCATAGGCGTAGAGCAGTTTGGCGCCGTGCTTGATGATCCCGCCAAACTCTTGTTCGGTACCCGGCAAAAAGCCCGGCACGTCTTCGAAAGTTACGATCGGGATCCCGAACGCATCGCAAAAACGCACGAACCGCGCGCCCTTGACAGACCCGTCGATATCGAGACACCCCGCCAGCACTTCCGGTTGATTTGCGACAAGGCCCACCGTTCTCCCATCCAGCCGTGCGAATCCGATGACGATGTTTCTCGCGAAGTGCTCCTGAATCTCGAAAAAGTAGCCGTCATCGATCACTCGCCGAATGATCTGCTTGATGTCGTAAGGCTGATCGGATTTCACCGGCACGATCGAATCGAGTTCCACCTCGGTACGGTCGTCAGGGTCGGTGCTCGTTCGGACCGGTCCGTCATCGCGGTTGTTCGAAGGCAGAAAGCTGACAAGCTCGCGGATCATCCGCAGGCACTCTTCATCCCGCGGAGCAATGAACTGGGCAACGCCGCTGACCTCGTTGTGCGTTCGTGCACCGCCGAGTTGCTCCTTCGTCACGTCTTCGTGCGTCACCGTCTTGATTACGTCCGGGCCGGTGACGAACATGTAGCTCGTCTGGTCCACCATGAACGTAAAGTCCGTGATCGCGGGGGAATAGACCGCTCCGCCGGCGCACGGGCCCATGATGGCGGAGATCTGCGGAACCACCCCGCTGGCCAGCGTGTTGCGCAGGAAAATGTCGGCGTACCCCGCCAGTGACGCCACTCCTTCCTGGATGCGGGCGCCGCCGGAATCGTTCAGTCCGATGATGGGCGCTCCCATCTTCATGGCGAGGTCCATGACCTTGCAGACCTTTGCCGCATTCTTCAGCGACAAGGAGCCGCCGAATACCGTGAAGTCGTGTGCGAACACGTAGACGAGGCGCCCATCGATCCGTCCGTAGCCCGTAACGAAGCCGTCACCGGGAATCTGTTTCTGCTCCATGCCGAAGTCCCGGCACGAGTGGATGACGAGCTTGTCGAGTTCCGTGAAACTGCCCTCGTCAAGCAGCAGATCGATGCGTTCTCGGGCCGACATCTTGCCGGCTTGGTGCTGGCGCGCGGTGCGCTCCGGTCCGCCGCCGGCTTCCGCCGCCCGGTTTCGGTTCTCCAGCTCTGTGAGTTTCTCTTCGAGATCCATAAGCCGCGTCAATGCCGCCTGGAAGCTACCCAGAGTAACAGAGGGTTGCTCGAAATGTTGTCGATATGGACCCGCCTGGGGTGGCTTATGTCCTTCGGTCCAGTGGCCTTACGGCAGCTTCCCGATTCACCAAAACACCTTTGATGGCAGCCGCATCCAGCTTACCCCCGTCGTTTATGTTGGAGCGGTGCCGGAGACAGGAACCCTGGTCAGACTGTGGGAAACTTGGCCAGGGACAAAAAACCTAGTTCACCGGCAACCCGGTCGATGTTTCGATCGGCTTGTAGGCGGCGTGGATCTTCTCGATGGCCCGCATGATGTCCAATACATCCTCTTCAGCGCCCATGAGCGTCGCGAGCGGCAGCCAGAAGCAATGTCCGCACGCTTCTTCCGCCACCGGACACGGTTCTACTCGGTGAGCGAGGTTGTCATACATCGGATTCTTGTAGAGCGGCTTCTCATAGAACGGCGAGCAGGGGATGCCTTCCGCCTTGATCGCTTCGACAAATTCGTCGCGCCCCACGCCGAACTCCTTCTCTGCAATCGCGCCTGTGACGATGTAGAAAGACTGCACGTTCGCCCCGGCTGGCGCCATTTGGAAGCGGATACCCGGCGTGCGCACCGATTTCATCAGTAAGCCGGCGTTCTGCCGGCGAAGTCGAACCTGCTCCGGCAGCTTCTCGAGTTGGGCCGTCAGAACCGCCGCCTGAAACCCGGTCATTCGGTAGTTCGATGCCAGGATGAAGTGGTCGAACCAACCCGCCCCCTGGCGCCGGCCGCAGTTCGCGTAGGATCGGGCGCGAGCGGCGATGTCATTGTCATTGGTCGTAATGACGCCTCCTTCGCCGGCTGTCATCACTTTTGTGTTTTGGAAGCTGAATGTCCCGACGAGCCCGATACTGCCCGCTCTCTTGCCGTGCCATTCCGCCCCGTGGGCATGAGCGGCGTCTTCGATGACAACGAGGTCCTTCTGCGCGGCAAGCTGTTGAATGCGGTCCATGTCGGCCATGATCCCGCCGAAGTGCACCACGATCACGGCCTTCGTTCTCTCGCCGGCTGCTTCGTGAATGCGGTCCGGTGAGATGTTGTAGGTGTCGCGGTCGATATCCACGAACACCGGTATGGCGCCCACCCGCGAGACCGCCGAGGAGGTTGCGATGAAGCTGTGCGCGGGTACGATCACTTCGTCGCCCGGACCGATTCCGGCGGCATGGAGCGCCATCTCGATCGCCGTGTCGCCGTTGACACAGGTAACCGCATGCTGGCAATCGTGCATCTCGGCAAACAGCTTTTCGAATTCACCGACAAACCGGTTGTAACCGCCCCATTGCCGCGAACGGATCACTTCGAGCAGCAGCTCTTCCTCCCGCGCGCCCGCCACCGGCCAGCTTGGGTAGGGTTCTGTTCGAATCGGTTCGCCGCCGTGGATTGCCAGCTTTTTGCTCATACCCGATAAGATACGGCATGACCGGGCAGGGATCGCTGCGGCTGTCTTCGTCGCGTTGTTCTTCTCGGCGGATCGAGTCCCCCCGTCAGGGTTGCCAGGCTGCAAGCTATGGCAGTCTGGCAGGCGGGTGCTTGATTGGCGACCACCGCGAACGGCCGTTGGGGGCGGCTTGAAACTGCGCCGCCTAAAACTCGTAGCGCAAGCCGAATTGCATAACCCGTGGCGGGACCATCAGCAGGCTGTAGTTGCCGAACGATCCGGACCCGGTTGACAGATCCAGAGTACCGAGAACGGCAGTGTTGAACCGGACGCTGTTCGTCAGGTTGAATGCCTCCGCTCGAAATTGCAGGCTGTGCCCCTCGAAAGGCATCTGGAAGCGCTTGCCGATTGCCATGTCAATGGAGAAGATCCCGTGGCCCCGCAGGTTGTTGCGCTGCCCGACCTCCCCGGGAAGCACCTGCCTGAACGATGACAAGGCGGCCTGTGAATCGCTGAAGACATTCGGCCCCGTGCCGCCGCCGATCAGCCTCGCGTTTGTCGTGTTCGTCTGCTCCGGTATCGGCCCGACGGGTTCGGCAAAATGCCTGTAGCAATAGCACGTCGGCCACGCCAGACCGTTTGTCACGCTGAGCGGGAGGCCTGACGTCAAGCGCAATAGGCCGCTCACCTGCCAGCCGCCGAGCACTGCCTGGCCCGCTGGACCCATATTGGGGAGGATGGGCTTCCCTCGACCGAACGGCAACTCCACGACCCAATTGGCGTTCGCTTGATGGCGCAAGTCGAAATCCGAAACGGCTCGTTGCGCCTCGCGGTCCCAGGAGTTGATCACGGTGTGCGTTGACCAGTAGGTATCGGAAGGTTGCTGGCCGAATCTCACGCCCACGCCGGGCCGCTCGCCAACGGACACCAAGTCCCTGGATTCGGAAAGCGTGTAGTTGAGGTCAAACTGGAAACCGCTGGAGAAGGACTTGCGCAACGACAACTGCATCGAGTGGTAAGTCGATGTCCCGAACGAGCGCAATGCATCGAAGGCCCAGAATTGAGGGTTCATGAACGCCCCAGGCCCGAAGTCGCTGCAGAACGGGTTACAGCCCCAGAGACCATCGATGTTAGATATCGCAGTGCCTGTGTCGGGGCTCGTGCTGCGGATAGCCTCGTAAACGCGCTGCGTCGCTGTCATTTCCGGCGTGGCGGCATTCGAATACAAGTTCTCCCAAAACGCGACCGGGCCGATAGCGGAGACCGGACGGTCGGCGAGGATTTGCCTCTCGATATCGCTGAGTGCATTGATCAAGTACTGGCCGGACTCGGGATCCCTGAAGTTGGCGTACTGAGCCGCGGCGGTGTCATTGACGAGCAGCTTGCGTCCGAGCCTGCCGACATAGCCGGCTTCGGCTATGAATCCGCCGCCCAGTTCCCGGGAAACGAAGATCGTCGGATTGATGCTGTACGGCACCTGCACGCTCGAGTCGATTCCCTGACTCCAACTCCCGCTATTCGGCGGCGTGCCGGGTCCCCCGCCCGGCGGCGGCGGCGGCAGTCCCGCAGCGGGTATATCCGAGAGCCCCGAGAAGCGCGGCGCCGTAGCGAGCGTGAAGGTGTTCTGCGTCAAGCTGGTGGAGAGGCCGAACGCGTTGCGGTCAAGCATCTGGATCATGCCCATCCCGAAACTGTTGTAGAAGAGTCCCGCGCCGGCTCGGATCGAAGTCTTGCCGGGTCCGCCGAACAGCTTAGCTAAAAAGCCGTTCCGTGCTTGCGGCGAGAAGGCCACGGCGA
This sequence comes from Bryobacterales bacterium, assembly GCA_026713545.1. GTDB lineage: Bacteria > Acidobacteriota > Terriglobia > Bryobacterales > UBA6623 > JAPPLB01. Next base: position 95,614 of record JAPOOG010000032.1, on the reverse strand, counting down.
GGCGCGGCGAGAAATTCGTAAAACTCGTGTCCCAGAGCGGCGTCCCTTCCGCGCTGTCAGCCGCCACGTAGCCGATCGGGCCCGCTTCGCGAGTGGGCCGGCCGGCCTCGGCCAACTCCTGACGGAGCGCGATATAGTCCCCAATCCGAGGGGCGATGCTGACCTGTAATCCATTCACTTCCCGGACCGGCGGAATCAGCGACCAGCGCAAGCCGGCCGTGACGCTCAGGCCCGGCTTGACGCGCCAAGTGTCTTGGAAGTAGAGTTCCAGTTCCTCCTTCCCGTACGTTCGCCGCGTCGGGTCGTCCGCCGGCAACGGGTTTCCGTCGAGATCGTAGTTGTAGTTCGCTTGAATGAAGTTGATGACGCCGAGGGCAGTCGCCATATTCTCCCGGAAGTTTCCGCTATCGGCGGGCGCCGCGGGGAGGCGAGACTCAAGCGTTTCCCAGTTCTGAGGGGGAATGGCCCAGGCTGCCTGTTTCGCAAAATGATAGCTGTTGCCGAAGCTCAAGCGCTGGTTCCGAATCGAGCGGAGCACCCCGCCGAATTGAAGGGAGTGCGGACCGCGTATCAGGGAGATGTTCCCCGACACCGTCTGCGTCGGCAAGTACGTTTCCTGGGGCGTCGTCGTACCGGCGAAATTGTCGATTAAGCTATCGCCCAGACTCACTCTACCCTCCCTCTGAACACCCGTTAGATCCACCTTCTGGCCGGTGAAGCCGTAACGTAAAGTGGCCACAGATCTGCTATCCAGCACACCGGTGTACCCGATTGCCAACCCGCGGCTGGTGTCCTGGGTCTCCCTGTTCGGGGGCTGGCCGGGAAACTGGGGCACGCCGCCGATGCTGTCGTTTTGGTAGTTGCCGCGCACGAACATGTGGTGGGCGCCGTTCTGGTCCAAGGTCCAATCTACTTTCGTGATCAAGGTGTTCCAGACAAGCGGAGTTGGGGCAGTGAACCGGTATCCGGCGGTGTTCAGACCATCACCGACCGTGGAGTCGTTCGGTTCCGGAAAGGACCTGAAATACTCGAGCGCGGCCGGACTGGGCCCGACCTGCAGCGGATCGATGTTGGAGCGGATGAACGCCGGATCGAGTTCCTGCACGGCTCCGCTGACACCCCTGTACCGGAGAAAGCCGTTGCGCATCGATTCGCTCGGAACTCTACGTACCGCGTTGCCCTCGCTGGCGTCCCTGCGTCCTTCGTAGTTGGCGAAGAAGAACGCGCGATCCTTCTTGACGGGACCGCCGACCGAGGCTCCGAAGATGTTGCGGATGAGCTTGGCGCGGTCGACGCCGGCCCTGTTGTTGAAGAAGTCGTTCGCCGCCGTGGCGGTGTTGCGGTGGAATTCGTAGAGCGACCCGTGCATCTCGTTCGTGCCGCTCTTGGTCACCAGAGAAACTTGCGCGCCCCCCGACCGGCCCTGATCGGCGTTCGCCGTGGTCGTCACCACGCGGAATTCCTGAATCGAGTCCAGAGTGTTGCGAAGCACGCTCGTGAACGGCAGGCGTCCGTTCTGGTCGTTTACGTCAACTCCGTCGAGCGTTATATTTGACTGGTCGCTCTGGGCGCCGTTCACCGAGCCGTTCCGGATGTCCCCCGTCTTCCGGGCGTCCAACGGGTCGGCGCTCAGGAACGTGACGCCCGCCTGCAGCGAGAGCAATCCGGCCGGATTGCGCGCGTTCAGGGGAAGTTGCCTGATCGGCTTCGTTCCGAACGCGTTTCCCACCGACGCATCCGTCGTGTTCACCTGCACGCCGGAAGCAGACACGCTGACGGTCTCTGTGACCACTTCCACGGAGCCGAACACAACGTCATTGGTGACGTTCGTGTTGACAAGCAACATGACACCCTCGGTGATGACCGATTCGAAGCCTTCCTTGACCGCGGCGAGCGTGTAGGTGCCGGGTGGGAGCTGGGCGAACGCGTAGCGCCCGGCGCCGTCGGACAAGACTGATCTCTGCAAGCCGGTCTCCTCGTTCATCACCGCGATCTCGGCCTCGGGAATCACTCCTCCGGTTGCGTCGCTGACGACTCCGCTCAGGCCGGCCGATTGAGCCTGCAGGCTTGGAACTGACGAGAAGCTGGCGATGCCTGCAAACAGGATGATCCGGGCTATAGCCGGCAGACGTGATAGCCATGCCCGGACTTGCGTATTGAGTAGGGTATTACTCTGGATTCGCGAATTCTTGGTAGGCATAGGAAGTTACCAGAAGTCATATGAAATGATCTGACGCAAATGGTTTGCACAGTATCACGAGCATTAGTCTACCACCTGCGATTCCGGTTGTTTTGGGTCACGGCCTGAGCGCTAGCCTGCTTGGGAGATCGTCGGCGGCAGTGATGGACAAGCAAATGCGTCGGGCGGGGACTGGATGAGCGTCGAAGAGTCACGCAGCGGCAGGAAAAGCGCTCGGCAGCGGCCTGCTGCCCGCCCTCCCGGCGCTTGGCTCTGAGTGTATGACCGACAGGCTGTTAGCAGTCCGTGGAGAAACCCTGCGTCGCGCCAAGAGCGGCCCGCTTAGCACCGTGAACAGCTCTGCGCCCGGCTGACAAGGCACGGCCATGGAGCATATTGGACATATTCGACCGAGGAGCAACGCAGTTCAGCCGGGATGCATCGCAGCTTGAATGCAGTGGGGCTTTTGCCGCGGGCTGCTAGAAGCGATAGCCAATACCCACTTCGAGAGATTTGGAGGCAGGCGCATCGAGGTAGGTAATAATGTGCGAGTAACCTCCTCGCAAGACAACTCGCGGAACAAGGTTCAGCAAGATTCCGGCCTTGAAAATAAAAGGCATGGCCGATACGGCATCTCTGGAATCCACAAATTCTTCCTCGCGAACAAGGGTGGTGCTTCCATCAGGATTCTCCTGTGGGAAAGCCTGTTGGTACCTGATATGTTGACGCTGATGCTCCAACCCGAGACCGCCCCCCACATAGATCGAGAATCGATCCCTTCTCCACAGCCTGACGAAGGATGGCAGAATGGCAATCAGTCTTTGCGTGGTAAGGTCATTATTCTGAACACTGGAGTTCACTCTGTAGAACTCTGAAAAGGGGTGTTCGTCATAGGGACCGTGCGGCCCCTCATTGACCTCCAGGCGGCTTGTGACTCCGTCGATCATCAACGCCCACTTCGATCTCACGGGAAACAGCGCGCCCACCCCGAAATGTGGGCTCCATTCCCGGTTCTTCAACACGTTCGAGCTGTTCCCGAAGTAGTAGGCCCCACTCAGTCCGTAGATCTCTACCGCGGGATCTCGTTGCTGCGCGCAAAGCGGTTCCCAACTGCATAGGTGCAATGTTATCGCCGCCAGGATGAAACAGTAAGCACTGGCGCACGAACGCCGGGGGTTGACCGGGCTGGTCAGGTTGCTCATGGGCTTCATCCCTCGTCGATCTTCCGGGGGAGATGGTGGACCGCATGGGATTCGAACCCACGACCTCGGCATTGCGAACGCCGCGCTCTCCCAACTGAGCTAGCGGCCCACGGAAGGGACTACCTGACAGCGAGTATATCACGGGGTTTTGCAGGCTTCTTTGGCTCGGAACCGCTGCTTGTCGGCGCCGAAACGACGTTCCGGACGACTCAGGAGGCCTCGATGGTCTTTACCACGTCCAGGTAGAGATGCCGCACCCGCATGACCGTAAAGCCCGCCTTCCTGACGTTGCCGACGGTGTCGCGTATGACCTCGGGCCCCACCTTGCGGCTGATTGGATTCATCATGTGGAGCACGGCGTTGAAGGGAAACCAGCGGCTGCCGGTGTGCTCGAACATGTGCAGATCTCCACCGGGTTTCACTACACGGCGGAGTTCGCGCAAACCTTTGACCGGATCGGGCACGGAGCAGAAGGTGCAGCTCGTGTAGGCCTGATCGAATGTGTCGTCGGCGAAGTCGAGATGCTGTGCGTCCATCTCGTGCAAGTCCAGTCGGCCGTCGTAGGCTTCTGCTCTTGGCCGGGCCTTCTCGAGCATGCGAGGACTGATGTCGATGGCCGTGATGTCCTGGTGATTCGGAAAAAACTGGATGTCGAGCCCGGTGCCGACGGCCAGAAAGAGCACTTTGCCTCGCATGGAAGCGAAGAATTCCTGCTTGTGGGGACTCCACCGCTTCTCGGGGCCGTGGGAATTGAAGAAGTCGAAGCCTCGCGCCGCCCCATCCCATTTCTTTCGCACTTCGGCCGCGCTCATCGGGCATCTCCGGATAGCACGGCGTTCGAGATATAGGTGAAGCAGAGGACAAACACCCCGATACAGACACCCCATACCGCTCCTGCGCCCCCAGCGGTCTCGTGCATCGAGGCTCTCATCGCAACCGCCATGCCGGCCGTCATGGACGTGAGCATCATCGGAATCATCACTTCGAACGCGCCAAAGAACAGGCTGCATGCGATCTGGATCGGCATGCCCAACAACATTCCCAGCGCCATGCCGGTGACCATCGAGACCGGCATCGGCCAGTTCACGGTGATGAGTGCGGCCGTGGCGCAGCCGGCCGCCGCGCCGGCCAGCATGTTCGAAATCAGATCTCCCAAGATGAAGTAGGGCCGGGTTTCCATATCAGATCTCCCAAGACGGGGTACGGGAGGCTTTCCATCTGAGTTCCCGCCGCCGAAGGGAACTACTTCAACCAGTCGTCCAGGTGGTGCGCGACAAAGGCGTCGTCATTGAGGTGCGGATAGGCTTTGTGAACCCGATCGATCTCGTCGAGCTGTCCCGGCGAGAGTGTTTCCTTGGGATTCAGGCACCATCGGCCCTCCAGCAGACCTTGACGGCGCAGAAGCTCGTGGATGCCCGGAATGCACCCGGCGAACTGATGTTGCGGGTCGAAGGCCGCGGCGTTGACGTCGGTGATCTGCGCCCCCATGGTCATCATCCGTTGTGGGATGGACACCTGTTGTTCGGCCGCTAGACGGTGGCACTCCTGCAATTGCAGGACTGCCTGACGCGTCCAGAACGCCCAATGACCGAGCAGGCCGCCGACAATGCGTATTCCTGTGGCGCGCTGATCTTGTGACAACCGGTAGTTGGTCAGCAGGTCGGCGATAATCGCGTCGTCATTGCCGGTATACAGAGCAATGTCCCGCGCTCGGCCCGCCTCTTTCACGGCTCGAACGACATCCAGCGTCTGATAACGGTTGAATGGTGCGATCTTGATCGCCATCACGTTTTCGATCTCTGCGAAGCGCCGCCAGAACGCGTAGGGTAGAATGCGCCCTCCGACCGAAGGTTGCAGGTAGAAGCCGAACACGGGAATGACTTCAGCCACCGCTTGCGCATGAGCGATGAGCTGGTCGACGCTCGCCGCCGCCATGGCGCCGAGGCTCAGCAGTCCGGCATGGTATCCGAGATCCGACGCTGTCCCGGCTTCGGCGACAGCTTGCTGGGTCTGACCGCAAACGCCGGCGACTCGAATGAATCCCGCTTCGTATTTGGGCTCCTCGCCGCGCATCGTCTCGGCGGTGAGCTCGAGCACCGGTCGGAATAAGCCTGTTTTGGGCTCGCGGATCTCGAATTGTGTTGTGTGGACACCGATCGCGATGCCTCCCGACCCGGCCGCCATGTAGTAGCGGGTGAGGGCCCGCTGCCGGCGTTCGTCCAGCTTGCGCTGGCGGTTGAGTGCAAGCGGATGGGCCGGGATGACGCACCCCTTGCGGAGTCTCCGAAGTACGGCTGCTGGCGGCGCGGGCGGGTTCGTCATGCGGAACGGCTAGAAGGAGCCTTGACGCTCCTCGAAGTGAGTCGGCTTGCCGAGGCTGCGGCCGCCGTGTTCGACCCAATGTGCGGTCCACGTGATCATCTGGTCGATCGAGACCGTCTCGGGATCGAGCAGTTCCCGGCAGCGGGCGGCATTGCTGAGCAGCGCCGTCTCGCTTTCTACGCCTTCGAAAACCGGCTCGATGTCCCAATATTCGCCGAACTGCTCTGCCAGCCGGCGCGTCGAAAACGTTGCGGCCCCGGTCAAGTTGAGCACTAAGGCCGGTGAGGAGCAATGCGCAAACGAACGAAGCGCTGCGGAATTCGCATCCCGTTGCCAGATGACGTTGACATGGCCCATCGCCAGCGGAACCGGCTTGCGGGCAAGTACTTTCTCGGCAATGTCGTGCAGCACCCCGTAGCGCAGGTCGATGGCGTAGTTGAGCCGCAGGATCGTGACGGCCGTGCCGTTGCAATTGCTGAAGTACTGAAAGATACGTTCACGGGCCAGGGCGGACTGCGCATACTCGCCGATCGGCCCCGTCGGGTGCGACTCCACCGGCCCGCCGCTCATAACGGGTGTGAACGGGTAGACGTTGCCGGTCGAGAAGCTCACGATGCGCGAGTCGCGAAACCGATCGGCTACGATACCCGGCGCATGGGAGTTGATGGCCCAGGTGAGTGGTTGATTATCCTGCGTTCCGAATTTCTGTCCGGCCATGAACAGCACGTTGCGGCAATACGGCAGCTTGTCCACGGCCGCGCGGTCGAGTAGATCGCAGGCAACCGTTTCAACTCCCTCTCTTTCCAGGGGTTCACGGCTACCCGGATTCGAAAAACGGGCGGCTCCGATGATCCTCTTGCTCACTCCCGCTTTCTCGCAGGCGCGCCGCGCCAGGCGTATCAGGCTCGGTCCCATCTTGCCGGAAACACCGAGCACGAGCAGATCGCCCTCCAGCGCCGCCAGCGCCGCCGCATCCGCTGCGCTGGGACGCGACAGGACTTCTTCGAGTTCACCTTCCGTTTCGATGACGGATGACCCTGCTGGGGATGTGGCCGGCATGGACGCAATGCGAAGTCCGGCTAAAGCTCTTCAGGAAAGAGCGCGAAGCCTTTGGGCGGTGGAAGCAGTTCTCTGAGAAGCTCGAGCCGTCGCCGCAGTGGACGGCTTGCCAACTGACGTGGCCCTGCCGCGATGTCGATATCGCAGCACAGCCCGTGCAAATAGAAAGTGAGAGTGTCGGTCATCGCTTGCCGCAGATAGGCCCGCACCGTCTTCGAATTGCGCTTCGGGTCGAGCCCCCGTTTCAGCAGGTCTTCTTTGAGAACCCAGCTTGCCTCGTCGACTTCGCCGTGTGTTTCGCTTTCCAGTTCTTCACGGATCAGGGCGTAGAAGCGTTCGCGGAGCTGGTCGTCAAGTCCGGCTGTAATCAGGTTGGCCAAGCCATTGAAGAGAACGTAGTGATAGTCTGCCAGATCCTGGTTCTCGACCGCCAGGAACAGGAAGGTGTTGTCGGATTCGTTGAGATAGTGGGCCAGCAGTTGTCTCTTGGCTTCCGGCCGGCGGAAGGCGACCATCTCACTCCGGGAAGCGTTCGTTGACCGTCTCGTTTTGGCAGGATTCTTTTCGGCGATTGAGCCTTCGAGATAAGGGACCAGCACAAAACGAAGCCGCGGCAATACCTCGCCGACCTTGGGCGGCACTGCGGCGATGGGATCAAAGAGCCAGCGTCGAAGATCTCCTTCATCCACGGGCATCGCAGTGAAGTAACTGAACGATTTGTTGATGGGCACCATCTGCGAGTGGCATTGTGCTACAAGCGTGCCGACAGGGATCTTGTAGGAGGAGGGCATGTGAGGCGCGGCCGCGCGAGACTCATTCTAACAAAGGGCCTTGGCCGCCGATTGACAGTGACGGCCCCGGCAGCCGGGCTCCAACACATGCCGTAAATGCCGCTATCCGAAAGAGATGCCGGCCTGCCTCTCTCATCACCTGGGGAGGTGAATCGCGTGAGAGACCGGCAGGACGTGACGCGAGCCGCCCGCGCCAGCAACACGGCCCTTGAGGTTTTCAAGAATCACGAAACACGGCCTTTTCCCCGCATGCTTCGGCCGTCGGGTGGTGAGAAAGGCAGGCTATATCCGTCGCAACAGGCGTGCCGACAGCATGGCCAGCCCGGGCAGTAGAATCGAACCCGCGAACGCCAACAGGAACGAGTTGACCTCCACGGCGAATGCGCCGACGGACGCGTACGTTGCCGCAATCCCCAGGTTCGCAAGCCCCGTCAATATCAGGAAGCGGCGGATCGGCATTTCACTCAAACCTGCCACAACGACTGAAGCTTCGGCCAAAACCGGGACAGCCCGGAGCGTTACGATCGTCCAGTCTCCGAACCGTTTACGGAATCTGGCGGCGCGTTCCAACTCGGCCTCGCCCATAAACCGCAGCGCCGCCGCGCGGCCATAGCGCGATCCGAGCACGTAGCCTGCCAGGGCTCCGGCCATCAGGCCCGACCAGGTCGTGGCGATTCCGTACATCAGCCCAAGCAGGTAGCCGGAAGCCGTAGCCACAAAGCTCGATGGAATGGGCAACAGGATGTCCGCGGCCAACAACCCGACGAGCACGGCGGACGCCGCCATAGGTGAACTCTGCTCTTCGATGATCGCCTCGCTCCAACTCGTAATCCGCTCTTCGAAGATCACGAAGGGCACAATTATCGACAGTAGTAAACCCAGACTGAGCAGTGACCATCGCCATGTCGGATTCATGGGCATTCCGAGCCGCACTCCTCGGCGGAGCGCTTCATTCTAACGATGCATTGTAAGGAGGCCGCCAGCGGCCCTTTTCACTTTCAGAGAACATTCCTGAAGCGCTCGATTGTGTTCAGCAGGGGTCCCCGTCTGACCTGAAACATCCTCCTGATCAAGCGGTGCCGACACTGATCCGGATGTTTCCCGCCTGCATGATCCGAACGCGGGCGGAGGAAAAACGGGCCTGTATTTTCACCCTGCGGGAGATGAAGTGCGTGAGAGGGCCGCCAGGACGAGACGCGAGCCGCTTGGCGCGCCAATGTGCGGCGGCCATATCGCCTCTTTCGGCCCTCGGGTCGTGGAACATGGGACACCATGCACGATCTTTACGGTTCACCGGCCGTCAGAGATTTCTTCCTGGAGCGAACCAGGCCCCCGTCAATGGTTTTCACGAAACACGAAACACGGCCTTTTTACGGCCTTGGCTGCGGCAGAGCGAATGAGGGTTTCGTCTATCATGTAGGGGATGTCCGCGGGAGCTGTCGTGACGACCGGCCTGATCGAGCGCGTCGCGTCGCTGGAAGCGTCCGTGACGCGGGTGATTCGGGGCAAACCGGAGGCCGTGCGGCTGGCGGTCGCGTGCCTGTTGGCTCGTGGACATTTGTTGATTGAAGACGTCCCGGGTGTGGGCAAGACGACCTTGGCTTACACCTTGGCGCGGAGCCTCGACAGCCAGTTTCAGCGCATCCAGTTCACCAGCGACATGCTGCCGGCCGACGTTATCGGTGTTACGGTTTACAACAACACCCGCCAGGATTTCGAGTTCAAACCGGGTCCGATCTTTACCAATTTCCTGCTGGCCGACGAGATCAACCGGACGACCCCCAAAACGCAGTCCGCTCTGCTCGAGGCGATGAACGAGCGCCAGGTCACGATCGAAGGCAACTCCTATCCCCTTCCGGACCCCTTTATGGTGATCGCAACCCAGAACCCGTCCGAATATCACGGAACCTATCCGTTGCCGGAATCCCAACTGGACCGTTTTTTGTTGCGGATTGAGATGGGGTATCCCGATGCTGTGAGCGAGCGCGAGATTCTCCGCTCGCAACGGCAGGGTTCCATGGACAATATCGAACTGAATCCGGTTGCGGACGGCGATGATGTCCTCGAGATCCAGCGGCAGGTGGATGACGTGCGAGTGGACGAGAGAGTGGTCGATTATCTGATGGAGATTGTCGAGAAGACGCGCACGCACGAGCAGTTGGCGCTGGGCGTCAGCCCGCGCGGCTCCATGGCGCTCTTTCGGGGCGCGCAGGCATTGGCGCTGACGGAAGGGCTTACCTATACGACTCCCGATCACGTCAAGCGCCTGGTCCAGCCGGTGTTCGCTCACCGTCTGGTGCCTGATGTTCGGCTGGGCCCCGGCTCCCGTCCTACCGGACAGTGCTCGCAGATCCTGGAAGAAATCCTCCGTTCTGTTCCGGTGCCGATCTAGCAGTCCGTGGTGAAATCCCGCGTAGCACCGAGAACGGCCCGCGCAGCACCGAGAATGGTGCTGCGCCCGGCTAACAAGGCGTGGCGAGGGAGCATATTGGACATGTTCGACCGAGGAGTAACTCAGTTCAGCCGGGATGCATCGCCGCTTGAATGTAGCGGGACTTTTGCCGCGGGCTGCTAGGGAGGCCGTTTGCGCACCGCCATCATCGGTATGCCGCAGGTCGGCAAGACATCCCTCTTTACGATTCTGACCGGACAGGCGCATTCCGGTCGTATGGGAGCGGCGGCCGTGCAGATCGGGATGGCGGCGGTCCCCGATGCGCGCCTCCAACACTTGGCGGAGATTTTCCATCCCGCTAGGCTGACTCACGCAACGGTCGAGTACGTCGACATGCCTGCTCTCTCCAAAGACACCCTGGCGGACGCCGGCTACATCGGCGCCTTGCGTCTGGCGGACGCCTTCCTGCATGTTCTACGGCTTTTCGAGGAAGACACCGTGATGCACGTCGAGGGCGCTCTGGACGCGAAACGCGATTGGCGGAACCTCGAGTTGGAGTTGCTGCTGAACGACCTCGTCGTCGTCGAGAGACGCCTGGAACGGGTCGAGAAAGACTTGGGCCGGATGAAAAATCCGGATCTGAGCCTGGAACGCGGCCTCCTTCTTCAATGCAAGGAGGCTCTCGAGGCGGAACGGCCCTTGCGCGAGCTTGCCCTCAGCGCCGAGGACGAGAAGCGAATGCGGGGCTTTCAGTTCCTCTCGGCGAAACCGATGTTGTTGGTTCTGAATCTTGGCGAGTCGCAGGCGGATCGTCTCGAGGAGATCGAGAAACAGTACGAAGAGCAGTGGCTGGGCTCTCGACCGAACGTCGCGGTGACTGCGGTGTGCGGCGGAATCGAGGCCGAGATCGCGGAACTGCCTGCCGAAGAGGCGCGGGAATATAGGACCAGCTATGGGCTGAAACAGCCAGGCCTTGAACGTCTCGTTCAGGCGACCTACTCATTGTTGGGTCTGATGTCCTTCCTGACGGCGAGTGAGACCGAGGTAAGAGCCTGGACGATCCCCAGGAACACTCCGGCGGTGAATGCCGCGGGCGTGATCCACACCGACTTCGAGAAGAAGTTCATTCGAGCGGAGGTCATCCCGTGGAGGAAGCTGGTCGAACGAAACGGCTATGCCGGCGCTCGTGCGCATGGGGAATTGCGGCTTGAAGGCAAGGAGTACGTGGTTCAGGAAGGGGACGTGCTGCTCATTCGCCACGGTTAGCCGGCTTTTCTCGCCGCGTGGCGGGGCGAAGTGCGTGCGGGTCACGAGACACGAATCACGGCCTTTAACCTGTATTGCTCACCACGTGGCGAGGCGAAGTGCGTGAGAGGGCCGTCAGGACGAGGCGCGAGCCGCTTGGCGCGCGCAGGTGTACTTGACGGTACATCGAGCACGGCAAGCAAGCGCAACGAAGTCCTGGCGGTCGTATCGTGTGCTTCGACCGTCGGGTGGTGAGAAATGCAGGTTAAGGTTCATCGGCCGCCGGACATTTCTTCTGGAGCGAACCAGACCCCCCGCTCATGGTTTTCACGAAAAACGAATCACGAAACACGAGACACGGCCTTTTCCTCAGGCAAGCGGCCGGTCCGGTTTCGCCTTGCAATGGCCCCGGCTTTCTTGCCATACTCGGCCTGCATGAAACGAGCCTGTGGTGTTCTCATCCTGCTCTTTGGCGTTGCCGCGGTGGCGGCCGGCCCGCCTTTCTATCACGACAAGTTCAACCTGCTGTACTACCTTGATGCGAACGGTGAGAGGCGCGAAGTCCGAACGCTGGACGACTGGCGAAAGCGGCGTCAGCACATCCTCGAGAACATGCAGCTCGTGATGGGGCCGCTGCCCGGCGAGCCCAAACCTCCCCTCGACGTCAAGGTGATCCGGGAAGACGACTGGCGCGACGTGATTCGCCGCAAGATCACGTATCAGGCCAAGAAGGGCGACCGCGTCAATGCCTACCTGTTCATTCCGAAGAATCGTAAGGGGCGGATGCCGGCCATGGTTGTGCCGCACCCGACGTCAACCAGGTTCGGCAAGGGGATCGTGGCGGGCGTGGGAGGACGTCCGCGCCGGGCCTCGGCGCTCGAGCTCGCCGAACGCGGCTACGTCACGATCGCGCCCGATTATCCCTACATGGGCGAGACGCAGACGAGTCCCTACGATTTGGGATACGTCAGCACGACGATGAAGGCTGTCTACAACCACATGCGCGCCATCGACCTGCTGCAGTCGATGGACGAGGTCGACCCTGAGCGGATCGGCGCGATCGGCCACTCGCTCGGCGGTCACAACTCGCTCTTCCTGGCGGCGTTCGACGAGCGCGTGAAGGCGGCGGTGACCAGTTGCGGTTTCAACTCGTTTCCGCAGTACTATGACGGAGATCTGCGGGGCTGGAGTCAGGACAAGTACATGCCGCGCATCGCCGGCGTGTACGGCAACGACCCCGACAAGGTGCCGTTCGACTTCACCGGGATTCTCGGGGTCATCGCTCCCCGTCCGGTTTTCATCAACGCGCCGATCAACGACGGCAACTTCGAGGTCTACGGCGTGCGGCAGTGCGTCGACGCGGCGTTGCCTGTCTACACCAGGATCTTCGGAGCGCGCGACAGCCTGGTCGCCTACTATCCAACCGCCGGACACGACTTCCCGGATGAGACGCGCTGGCGCGCCTACCATTTCCTGGACTGGTGGTTGAAGGGCCGCAAAGTACCGGTGCCGTAGATGTCCGTCGAATGGTGCAACAAGGGCCGGGGCGTCCAATCAGCCGGAACCGCTGTTCCTCATCGACCCGATTAGCCTGCGTGTCTCGCCACGCGGCGAGGTGAAGCGCGTGAGAGGGCCGTCAGGACGAGGCGCGAGCCGCTTGGCGCGCAGGTGTAGTGGCTATATCGCCTCCTTCACCCCTCGGTTCACGAGACACGAGACACGGCTTTTACGGTTCAACGGCCGTCAGACATTTCTTCTGGAGCGAACAAGGCCTCGACCAACGGTTTTCACGAAACACGAAACACGGATTTTTAATGCCTTTTGGTACTGAAGCCCTTCAGTCTTTTTTTTCCGTCCCGGCCGGCATAGCATGAGGACAGCGAGGCTAACGAACGACTTGCCGTCGGCGCGGCGCTCGCTGTAGAGGCTGCCCCCACAACGGCAACACGGCCTTTAGGGTTTTCACGAATCACGAATCACGAGACACGAATCACGGATTTTTAATGCCCTTTGGTACTGAAGCCCTTCAGTCTTTTTTTCCGCCCCGGTCGGCATAGCATGAGCGCAGAGAGGCTAACGAACGACCTGCCGTCGGCGCGGCGCTCGCCTCTGGCGGCTGCCCCCCACGACGGCAACACGGCTTTTATGGTTTTCACGAAACACGAATCACGAAACACGGCTTTCCCCGCCGTGGATGCGCAAGGGTCGCGCCACCGGAAACTGCCGTCCGGGCCACTGCGCCAGCCGGCAAGTCACCGTTCTTCAGTTCACGATTGTTCACCATTGTTCGCTACTGTTCGCTATTGTTCGCCATTGTTCACTAAAAAAATATTGCTCCTGCTCCAGTGTCGGTGCACCCTCCGGCGCTCTCGGTCGGCCCCGAGGCAAGCGCCGTTCGCCGTGCGGATCCCGTCGCTCTCCGCGTTGCTTCCACTGCGTCGAACGCAATATGAACCCATGTCGAGAAAGGGGAACGTTCTGTTTTGCGTTGACGCGACAAGCTCGACACGGAGAGCTCGCCGTCTCGCCGAGGTTCGGGGGTCGCAGCCCGGCCCGTCACGCTATTCAGCGAACGGGGAACGGGCGAATCTCCTGCATTCGGGAGGCGGACGAAAAGTGACCCGTCCTGTCTCCATCATGGGTGCGGTTCCGATGGAATCCGCTGAGGACCACCGGACCCGGGCGTGTGTTCATAAAATATGCCAGGAGGCCGAAGCGAAACGCGTTGTCCGACCCGATGGCTCGGGCATCCGGTTCCCTCGTTCGACAAGCTCATGACGAACTCGACACGCAGCGCTGACCTGCTTTTCTCACCATGTGGCGAGGAGAAGTGCATGAGAGGGACGTCAGGACGAGGCGCGCGGCGCTTGGCGCGCGCAGGCGTGCTTGAACCATACGTTGAGCACGGTAAGCAAGCTCAACGAGGTCATGGCGGTCGTATCGCGTGCTTCGGCCGTCGGGTGGTGAGAATGCAGGTCAGACCATTCGTCCATTCTCTCTTTTGCGCCGGGCTTGCCCTCTTCGCCGTTTTTGCTTCGCCGGCCCAGGACAACTACGAGCACTACCCGATACCGACGGGTGAACGGCAGCTCTTCCTCGACGATTTGCTGCTTGGGGCCGTGCACAACGTGGAGCGAGTCATTCATCAGCCGGCAAAATACGAGGGCAACCCCGTCCTGCGCGCGGACCGCCCATGGGAAGGCGCGTCCATCCAGATACGAAGCGCGCCCGTGTGGGACCCCGAGGATCAGCTCTACAAGATGTGGTATTTCGGCCCTCACAGAACGGGTCTTGCGACCTCGAGCGATGGTCTGCATTGGCGGAAGCCTGTTCTGGGATTGCGCGAGCACGAAGGCTCGAAACAAAACAACATGGTTGTCGTCGAGGAAGATCCCGAAGCGTTCATCCAGCATGTAATCCTCGATCCGAACGCCCGGCCGGAGCGCCGCTACAAGGGCCTCACGGGGTGGCGAAACCGCAGGCCGCTGGTTTCATCCGACGGGCTCGTGTTTCACCTGCTCGATGTGCACCCCATCCCCAGCCAGGACGAATCGCATCTCAACTACGACGAAAAGGAACGACGCTACATCGCGACGGTCAAGCAGCGCGGCCCGTTCGGGCGGTCGGTTTATCTATCCACGAGCAGCGACTTTGAAAGCTGGACGCCGCCCGTGCTGATCTTCCACGCCGATAGGCTGGATCAGGAACTGGGCCGGCGGCGCATCCGCGAGCACTTGGCGAACCCGAAGCTCTACACTCCCTTGATCAACAAGCCGGACGAATACAACGTCGAGATCTACAACATGCCCGTCTTCCCTTACGAAGGGACCTACATCGGCCTGCCCAACTTCTTCGAATCCAGTGGCCGCACGCCGCCGCCGCATAACAATCAGGACGGGGTCAATTCCGTCAAGCTTGCCGCCAGCCGCGACCTCCGGCGCTGGACGAAGGTCGGCAACCGCGGATCGTTCATCTCGGTGTCTGATTTCGACGGCCGGAACCTCGATAGCGTCCAGATCCTCGCCGCGTCCCGCCCCCTCGCCGTCGGCGAGGAACTCTGGTTCTACTACACCGGGATCAACCGCCGGTACAACCCGGACGGCGGCGGGGCGGGCGGCATCCATCTGGCCAGGCTTCGCCGTGACGGCTTTGTCTCTTTTCACGCCGCTGACGAAGGCGGTTTCGTCGAAACCCGCGCCATCCGCTTCGAAGGCGCTCGTTTGTTCGTGAACGCCGATGCCTCCGAGGGGGAGATCCGCGTCGACGTTGTCAATGCGAGGGGCCGGGAAGTGCTTGCCGGCTGGGAGCCCGGGAAGTGCGCTCCCATTCGCGGCGATCACCTGCGAGCCGAGGTGCAATGGCAAGACAGGGAGCTTCGATCACTGGCCGGAAAGACCGTCCGCTTCCGATTCCACCTGCGTGGCGCCCACCTCTACTCGTTCTGGCTGGAGCCGTAAGATTGGTCGTGCGGGAGTGTGAATCGGTAACGGCGCACCCCGTGGCGAGCGCGCGGGCTGGTTCCGCATGGCGTGGGTATCTCGTCTCGTGGCTCATCGAACCCGGGACGGGCCTTGATTCTCCACGCGCCAAGAATAAAACGATGGGAGGAGTGCTTGGGAGTCCATGGCCGTCCTCACACCAATCACCCGCCGGGGTTCCAGGGATCGATAAGAGCCACATCCATGTCCGTGAAATCCCTGGTGTTGCGTGTGACCAAGGTCAGATTGTGCCGCCGCGCCACAGCGGCGATCTGCGCATCGCCCGCAGGTTTTGTACGGCCGGCTCTGTCGCCGTCGCCCATGATCTCGCCCCAGATCACCGCCGCCTCTTGATCGAAAGGAAGGACGCGCCCCCGGAACTGAGCGGCCAGATCATGATCGATCCAGCGCTTGAAGCGCTCCTTCTTCATCTTGTCCTTCACACGGTGGGCGCCCCGAACCAGTTCTCCGAGGCTCATCGAAGCAAGGAAGAGGTCATCGGATCTCTGGTCGCTGAACCAGGCGATCACTCTCACGGCCGGGCGCGGTTTGAACGTTTCGCTGATCACGTTGGTGTCGAGCAGGAATGCCATTATTCGAGATCGACATGGCGGCCCGGCGATGGATCGCGCTCGATCATCAGCTCTTCGCCAACGAGTGGAGAAGCGCGCAGGAAAGCTACCAAATCCGAGCCGGTCCGCACCGGTTCAAGGGACAGCATGGAGGTCAGGGCCTCACGCACCTTTTCGGCGTCCTTGCCTCCCGCTCGAAGAGCGCCGCCGACGGCCTTGATCAGTCCCGCATCGCGCGCCGCCACGGTGACCTCGACGCGTCGTGATCCCTGAGCGGTTGTTTTGGCGCGGTGGCGAGCGACACGCGTCTTCGATCCTTGGTTGGTCGATTGCCTGGTCATGTCACATCCGCTACCGGAAACGTTACCGCATTATACATCAACCGCAATCGCCGCTCTAACCTGCATTTCTCAACACGCGGCAGGCACGGGGTGTTCGGTGTCGATCCGGAAGCAGGCGGGTCGGTCGGCCACCGGGTTGCTCGAGTGGGTTCACGCAGCGGGAGGCTGTGCGGTGAGAGCGTTCAGCGTTCGTTTCCGGCGGGTTGCTTCGGGGGAGTGGGAAGATAGACACAGCGTCCGGTAAAGCCTCTTATCGTGGGGAGTCCTGAAAGCGTGACGGCGCTGCTGGAAGCAAGCACGAACCCGAACGCCCGGGACGACGATGGTAAACTGCCTTTCGACTGCGCCCGAAACAACGAGAAACGCAAGGGAACCGATGGTTGCCGCAATCTCGACCAGGCCCGGTTTCAATTGCGTGTAAACCGCGTCGTCATGCATTGGGCCGTGAACCCGCCCGGACCAAACCGGAGTAACGACCATGTATCTCTTTAAACCTGAACTCGACGGAAGCAATATCGAGAGGATTCCGCATCGCGCCGAATACGAAATATGGAAAAGCCGTCTGACGACAGAGGAATTCCAGGCCATCGTCGATGAACTCAACAGCCGCGTGAGCGAAGGCGAGGTGCACACGTCAAGCTGGATGCCCGGCCGCGATTGGAGCGGTACGGTTTTTCAGTCGATCTACGACCGCGCCTGTGAGCAACATGAGGAGTCTTCCGCCAAGTGCTTCGGCCTGATCCTGTGGGAAGTGATGATGAATCGCGATGAAGCGTGGTCTTTTGGCAGATACGAAAAGGTTGAGGGAAAGACGTATTTTCGGGTTCCCGCTTACGACCACCTGTGCTGACTGATGCCAGGGCGCGGGTGCGTAAATAGGCCGTGACGGCAACACTTGTTTCGATGGTCGATTGTGCGGTTCAGCCCTCCCACCAACTCGAAACCGCTCCGGTCACCCACTCGACGAACCGCCGTGCCCGATGGTACATCGCCGCGCCTTAGTCGCTCACGCTGGGTGCCGTCGCGCTCCGCCGAACGGATTGCTGCCCGGCAGCCGGACTTGACCCCGAAACCCTGCTTCACGGCGGGAGGAGCAAGCCGAATCGGGAATTGCTGTATCCGTTCAACTGATGGAAAATCGAGGAGATGGAAATGACGATGACATCAGCTTTTAGGACATCCCGGAACCGGGAGGGAACATGAACGTATCGAGTCGCAGGGAGTTCATCGGAGCGGCAGCTCTGGGGTCGTCGGGGCTGGCGGCGGCGGCGGCGATGCCTCCGGGAGCGGCGGCTCCGGCCGATTCGTCGAAAAAGATCCGTATCGGAATTGTGGGAGGCGGGTTCGGAGCTTCGTTTCAGTGGCACCTGCATCCGAACTGCGAGGTCGCCGCGGTCACGGACCTGCGCGCGGATCGCAGGAAGCGCCTTCGCGATACCTACCGCTGCGATACGTTTTTCGATTCACTCGAGCAGATGCTCGAACGGGCGCCTGGCCTCGACGCCGTTGCGGTCTTCACGGGCGCGACGGATCATTATCGGCACGTCGAGATGTGCATGAACCGCGGATTACATGTCATCTCGGCGGTGCCGGCGTGCTTTTCGCTCGAAGAAGCGGACAAGCTGAAGGATCTGAAGGAGAGGACCGGCCTGCGCTACATGATGGCCGAAACGAGCTATTACCGTCAGGCGTGCATCTACGCGCGCAATCTGTATCGCTCCGGCGGCTTCGGTGAAGTCTTTTACAGCGAGGTCGAGTACTACCATGATCGCGGCGACCTCCAAAAGCTCGTTACGAACAAGGCCACGCGCTTCTTTCATCCGGACGGCTCGAGAACGTGGCGTTGGGGCCTCGCGCCGCTGCACTATCCGACGCACTCGCTCGGGTTCGTGGTCGGCGTGACCGGCGAGCGCATCCGGTCCGTGTCGGCGCTGGGTTGGGGCAGCTCGCATCCCTGGATTGACGAAAACGTGTACCACAATCCGCATTGGAACCAGTCCGCGCTGATGCGGACGGACAAGGGGCACATGGTTCGCTGCAACGTCTTCTGGCTGACGGCCGACGAGGGCGAGCGCGCGCAGTGGTTCGGGGACAAGGGGTCGCTCTACATGGCGAAGGACGGCCTGCACCCCGACAAACAGCGGCAACGCATGCATGAGGCGGAGGAACTGGAAGTGCCGACTTACTGGGATAGCGGCATGCTGCCCGAGCCGATGCGTGTTTCGTCGGGACACGGCGGCAGCCATGCCTTCCTGACGGCGGAGTTCATCAACGCGCTTGTCGAGGATCGGGAACCGGTGATTGACGTCTATGAATCGCTGGCGATGAACGTGCCCGGGATCGTGGGTCACCAATCGGCGCTCAAGGACGGAGAACAGATGAAAGTACCCGTGTTCGACAAGCCGGCGTAAAGGGGTAATTCCCAACTGCGAGGTGGAGGATGTATGGCGGAGACGATGGTTTCGATGATCCAGGCGCAGCGGATCAGACAGAGAGTTGGGGAGTTGGGTCGGGAGATATCGAACGACTACGGGCCCGACGGTATGCGCGCTGTGGTGGTTCTTGCGGGCGGTTTCATGTTTGCGAGCGATCTGTTGCGTGGCGTGGGTGAAGATGTGCGCTTGAGAGCCCAGGTGGATTTCGTGCGGGCAAGCAGCTATGGAGCCGGTACGACTTCATCCGGGGATGTTCGGATTGCGATGGATCCGGGTGCGGAGTTCGAGGGGCAGCACGTTCTCTTGATCGACGACGTGATGGATACGGGCGAGACGCTATGGAAGTTGTGCGGTGTGATGAAGAATGCCGGCGCCAAAACGGTGCGCACGGCGGTGCTCCTGCATAAGGTGGGCAAGCAGCGGCATCCTATCATGCCGTCCTACGTCGGATTCGAGATCGAGGATGTGTTTGTCGTGGGCTATGGGATGGACAAGGCAGGGCGGTATCGTGGCCTGCCCGACGTGCGGCGTCTTGTTTGACGCGAAGACTCGGACTCTCCTCAATCCGGTGCATTGGCTTGATGTGATGGGGAAGGCTCTTGCCCTGGCCTGCCTGTCTCGCCACGTGGCGAAGCCCGCTTCGCCGTGTCCGGTTGCGCTCGGTGTGCCTTCTATGCTGTATTGCAAAGGCCCGGATCGCCCGTCTCATCGTTTTGCGGGCAATGTTCTGAAGACGCATGGCGGGGCGGGAAATTCGCAACCCGATCTTCTCTGAGGCATACGGCCTGATTCCCGTTTCCGGATCCCGCTCGACGATCTCGTGCGGAAGGCGTATTGATGCCGCAATCCCACATGAATGCCCGCTCGGAGGAGGCCGCGGGGTCTTGTCCTCGCTGCGCGGCTGACGCCTATCTGACACTCTTCCAGGCGGAGGACCGTCTTGGTTTGTCGAACGGTCGCCGTTTTCACATTGTCGAGTGCAGCCGGTGCGCGTTGATCCGGCTCGATCCGATGCCGAGCGCCTCAGAGGCTGCTTCGTTCTACCCGGACAACTATTGGTGGAAGCCTGACAGTTCCACTTCGGGACGTCTCGCTGAGATCTATCGCCAACTCGTCCTCATCGACCACGCCCACTTTGTTACCCACGGCATCGACCGCGCGGGATTGATCCTGGATGTCGGTTGCGGCGGCGGCTCGCTCGTTCATGCACTGAGGAAACGAGGATTGAAGGCTTTCGGTCTGGACCCGGCTGTCGGTGCGGCCCGCAGCGCCCACCAGCGCTATGGCCCGCATCTTGTGTGCGGCATGGTTCCCCAAGCCCCCTTCAGGCCGGGGACGTTCAGCACGATAACGTTGTGCCGCGTGCTTGAGCATGTTCCCGATCCCATCGGGCTTCTCAAAGGCCTCGGGCGGCTGTTGAAGCCGGGCGGCAAGCTCTTTGTCCAAATCCCGAACGCCGCGTGCTGGCAGTTCCTGTTACTGGGGAAGCGTTGGAGCGGACTGGACGCTCCGAGACACCGGATTCATTTTCGTACGGCCGATCTGGAGGAGATTCTGGAAGCAACGGGTTTTGAAGTCCTTCGAAAGAAGTTTTTTTTCTTGCGCGACAACCCCGCCGGTCTCGCCTCGAGCCTCTGTCCTGGCCTGGATCCCACGCTCCGGCACATGCGAGGGCAGTCGGAAAACGCCGGCATGCGTCTGCTGAAGGACTTGACTTTTTTTGCGCTGGTCGTCGCCGCAACACCATTTACGCTGATGGAGGCGGCTGGGGCGGCCGGTTCCACGGTCATGGTCGAGACGGTGTGGCGGGGCGCATCCTGATCGTCGGCAAAGAGTCTTGCTCGCTCATCCCACGATTTCTACGCTATGGGGCGTGATGCTCGCAGCGCCCCATAGACTGGACCGGTAGAAGGATTTCACTCTGATGGGAAACATCCCCCTGTCCAGGCGGGGTAGACATCTGTTCGGATGTTTCCAACTCGAACGATCCGCGCACGGGCGGCGAAAAAACAAAAAAAACGAAAAACTGACAACGAAAAACTTGAAACTGAACATGCGTTGCCGAAAAGTGATCGTCCTGAGCCTGCTCGGGGTTGGAGTGGCGAGTTGCTCTGAACCGCCTCCGGTTCCTTGGTTGCGCGAAGGAGAAAGAGCGCTTGCCTGGACCGCGAAAGTCGTTGCTCTTGGTCCCCGCCCTCCAGGTTCGGAAGCGCACCGCAAGCAGCAGGCTCTGGTCGTCGCCGCTCTTCGGGATACAAAATGCTCGATTGAAGAAGTCGCCTTCACGGGACAAACGCCGCTCGGACCGATCGCGATGAAGAACATCATCGCCAAGTGCCAGGGGAACAGTGACCGCATCGTCGTGATTTCGGGGCACTACGACACCTTGCGTCAACCGAATATCGAGTTTGTCGGCGCGAATGACGGCGGGTCTTCCACCGGCTTCCTGCTGGCTCTGGCGGAGATTCTTTCGGAGCGGAGGCTGCGCGACAACGTCTGGCTCGCTTTCTTCGATGGGGAGGAAGCGATCGTGCGGTGGCAGGGCCGCGATCACACCTACGGGAGCCGGCTCCAGGCCGCCCAATGGTCCGTCGATGGTACCGCGGCGCGAATCGAGGCGCTCATCAACGTTGACATGATCGGTGATGCCGATCTGCGGCTCCTGTACGAAGAGCAATCAACCCCATGGTTGCGTGAACTCATCTGGAGCACTGGCGTGCGGCTTGGCTATGAAGACATTTTCGCGGACCGCCGGCCTGCGTTCATCGACGATGATCACGTTCCGTTCCTGGCCGTGGGCATCCCGGCTGTGAACTTGATCGACTTCAACTACGGTCTCGGGAACCGTTATTGGCATACCGAAGACGACACGATCGACAAGCTTAGCGAGAAGAGCTTCGCCGCGGTGCTTCACGTCGTCCTGGAAACCCTGAGCAAGCTGTCGCGGCGACCCTGACGCAGGCCCGTGCCTGCCTGAACTGAAACATCCTCCTGATCAGGCAGCGTTGACACCGGTCCGGGTGTTTCCCGCTCGAATGATCCTCGCACGAGCGCCGAAAAACTAAACGGTACTCACGACCATTACAGATGCTCGTCGAGATATTTTTCGATCGACCGGAACAGGTGCAAGCGTTCCTTCTCGCCGTGCAGGGAATGGGTCTTGCCGGGATAGAGCAGCAGGTCATATGACTTGCCGGCTTGAATCAAGGCGTCGATCATCTGGATGGTGTTTTGAAAATGCACGTTGTCATCGACAGTGGGATGGACCAGCAGCAGTCGTCCGTGTAACCGATCCGCTGCTTTCACGGCGGACGTTGCGTCGTAGGCATCCCCGTTCTCGCTCGGCAATCCCATATACCGCTCGGTGTAGATCGAGTCGTAGAGCCGCCAGTCCGTCACGGGCGCCATCGCGATGCCCAGTTTGAAGAGCTTCGAATGCGTCAGTGCGAAGCAGGTGCTGAATCCTCCGCCGCTCCAGCCCCAGATTCCGATACGCTCCGGATCGACAAAGTCCATCTTCTGGATCTGCCGTGCGGCGAATTCATAGTCCTTGACCGCAACCGGTCCGTAGCGTTCGCGGGCAGCCGCCTCGTACTTGTGACCCAGTCGCGAAGACGTCCGGTCGTCGACATGAAATACCGCATACCCCTTTTGCGCCAGGTATTGATGGAAGAGCGGTCTTCCGCGGCTGCCCCACGCGTCGCGGATCGTCGGTACATGCGGGCCGCCGTACACATACATCAAAACCGGATGCCGGCGTCCCGGCTCCGACGTTCGAGGTCGGAGCAGCATACCCCTCACCAGGGCATGGTCATCCGTGGTCCACTCGATCAGTTTGGGTTCGACGAGCCCGTATTCGCTCAGCGAAGTCCCCTCATGGATCGCTAGGCTCTTGCCGCCCTCGAGACTTCGGACCTCCGATCTTCCCGGCCTCCGGAGGCTTGAGTGAGAGTCGAGATAGGCGGTATGGGTTGGATTGACTTTGACGACGTGGGTTCCCGTCGTCTTCGTGAGGCGCTCCTTGCCCGTACCGTCTATTCGAATCCGATACAGGTCTTTACCCAGCGGTTGATCTTCGTTCGACGTATAGTAAACCCAACCGTTGTCCTCGTCCACGCCTCGGATGGCGCTTACCTCCCACTCCCCCTTGGTGAGGACGGCTTCGCGTCTTCCATCGAAACCATGCACGTCAATGTGCCGGAACCCGGTCCTCTCGCTGGTCCAAAGAAACCGCCGGGATGCCCGAAGAAAAGTCAGGTCGTCGGTGACATTGATCCAATAGGGATCTGTTTCTTTGAGAATCCGCCGCGGACGGCCGCGGTGGGCATCCACGAACAGAAGTTGAAGCTCGTTCTGACGCCGGTTCAATCGCTGAATGGCGAGAGTCGTTGCATCCGCCCAGTCGATTCGCGGCGTATATTCGGCATGCCCTTTGACCCAGACATGGTCGGGCTGCCTGCCGGTCCTCGGCTTTGTCTCGACAATGCCCACACGGGCGATCGGGTTCGGGTCGCCGGGCTTGGGGTAGTGCTGAAGTTCGAGCCGCGGCGCGGCCGGCGTGAGGTAAGTGATCGGGAACTCGGGAACATGCTCCTGATTCAGTTCGAGAAAGGCGATCCGAGCGGAATCCGGAGACCAGTGATACCCCGTGCGTAACCCGAATTCCTCGGGGTAGATCCAATCGAGATCGCCGTGAAGCAACTTCTCGGATGCCCCGCTCGTAAGCGGTCGCTCGTCGCCTCCGTCGGCTGGCGCGAGCCAGATGTCGTGCTTGTAGAGAAACGAGATCCAGCGCCCGTTCGGTGAAAACTTGGCATCGCGGACTCCTTGCTTCTCCGGGGCGATGGGCCGCGCCTTTTGCGTGTCCGGATGATAGAGATAGAGACGGCCGTCATTCGTGAACAGCAGGGACTTCGAGTCGGGAGACCAAAGATACGAAGCCACCGCGTAACGCAGCAAACGCTCTTTCTCGCGTTCGTCCTGCGTCGAAGTTGCCCGCTCTGCCAAATTCCGGAGTTGTTCGTAACTGACAAGAACCTTCTTCTCGCCGCTCTCGGCCGAAGCCGCCCAGAGATTTCGCCGATCACTCTCTTCCTCGGCCAGGATGTAGCTGAGCCAGTGCCCGTCGGGACTCCACTGGAACTGGGTTGGCGTGGGGCCTTCCAGTCCGTGCTCCGAGAAAATGTCTTCGAGCCGCAAGGGCTGGGCTGCCAGTCCGTGTGATGGTTGGATGGTTACGATTACGATCTTCAGAAATACCAGGAGCACGGCGGGATATCCGCAGCGCCGACGAGCCCGGCCCCCTTGTGGCATATGTGTTTCCCCTGCCCAGGCGGCAGCAGGTGACTGGGTGCCCATCGTTATACGGTGCTCGCCTGCGGCGCTTGGCTCTGACGAGGGTACATGCCGGCTTTGTCCGCTAACCCCACCGCCGTGAACGATTTCGTGAGGCCGAGAAACCTCTCGCAGATGATCGTTGCTCCGGGAAACAATAGCTCGAACTCACGCCGGTCGATCAGCTTGGTCAGCCCCAGGAAACCGGACGCTTCCGCCAGTGTCGGCCGCGCAATCCAGCCCCACAGCGTGAAGTTGCGAACGAGCTTCTTCTGCAGCCGGCGCGGGAGGAAATGAATCAGCGGCGTCATCAGGTGCGGCTCGATGGGAAACCGGCGATTGGGGGTCTGCACGCAAAAACGACGGCCAACGCGCCGTACCTCGTCCGCGAAGGCTTTGCGGTCGGAGTCCCCGATGATGTGCTCGATGAGAGAGTTTGAGAAGACGACGTCGAATGCCTCGTTTCGGAAAGGCAGCCGGGTTGCATCCGCCACTACCCATCTCGAAGAACCGGTGCCCTCGACAGGGGGCTCGAGGTTGATGATGGTCACCGCCGGAGGCTCATCCAGGAAATCCCAATAATAGGCCAATCCTCCCAAGTCAAGAACTCGTGTTGTCGATTTGACGTCAAACACGGATGTGAACCAACGCAGCCGTTTCGTTCGGAAGTAGCGGGCGACCGGCCTGTGCAAGCGCAAGAGCTTTGCTCGACCCGTGTGAGGTGTGGCATCTCGATCCATGAGTCCGGCGGGCAGACTTTATTGTTTCAGACCGGCCCCCGAACCGGATAGACAACTGCCGTTTTTCTCAGCGCCGCGCATGTTAGTCTCGTGGATGGAAAGCGCTGCTTGGCAAAGGCCCGGCTGCCGGGAAATTCCCATGACATTGGGCCTGTATTTCTCGCCGCGTGGCGAGGCGAAGTTCGTGAGAGGGCCGTCGGGGCGAGGTGAGCCCCGCTGGGCGCGCGCAGATGTAGTGGCCATATCGCCTCCTTCACCCCTCGGTTCACGAAACACGCCCTTTACGGTTCACCGACCGTCAGACATTTCTTTCGAGAGCGAACTAGACCCCCGCCAACGGTTTTCACGAGACACGAGACACGAGTCACGAGTCACGAAACACGGCCTTTAATGCAGGTTAGGAGCCCTGCCCATGCCTCGACCCCGGATCCGCCTCATGGTTGCCCGCCACTCGGCATTCTACAGCCCGCTGATCTCGACGATCGCCGCGGGTTTTCTGCGCAAGGAGGGCATTGAATCGCGATACGATGTCCTGCCGCCCGGAGTGCGCTCACACGCCTTGTTGCAAAACGGGTCTGTGGACATCATGCAGTCAGCTCCCGGATCGAACTTCGGTCCCATGGAGCGTGGCGAGAGCGGTCTGCCGGTGCATTTTGCTCTGATTAATCGCCGGGACGGGTTCTTCCTTGCAGGCAGGCGGCGTGACAGGGACTTCAACTGGAAAAAGCTGGAGGGATTGACCCTTCTCGCCGATCATGGCCGTCAACCGCTTCTCATGCTGCGGTACGCCGCCCAGGTGCAAGGTGTCGATTGGGACAAGGTAAACTTGGTCGACGCCGGCGATGCGGAAGCAATGGATCAAGCGTTTCGATCCGGACAAGGTGACTTCATCCATCAACAGGGACCGGCTCCGCAGCAACTTGAGCACGACGGCATCGCCCGCGTTGTCGCCTCTGTGGGGGAGGCCATGCCTGAGGTGGCGTTCAGTTCTCTTATGGCGACGCGCGAGTTCCTCAGACGCCCTCTCGCAAAGACCTTCATGCAGGTGTATCGCCAGGCACGCCGCTGGGTTCAACAGAGCGCCCCGGAAGAGATAGCGGAAAAGGAAGCTTCCTGTTTCGAGGGAGTCGGGCGCGAGAGCCTGGTCCGTGCGATCCGGCGCTATCAGCAACTCGGCTGCTGGAGCGGTCAAATCCGGATTCAACGCGCCCTCTACGAGCAGGCCCTCGCTGTCTTTCTTCAAGGCGGCGCCGTCAGGCTCCGGCACGCTTGCGAAGATGTGGTCGTGGACCCTCCTGACGGACAGATGTGATATCCCAAAGACATAACAGCCCGTGGTGGTGGTAAAAAATCCCGTGGAAGGCGTGGAGCCCTGGTAGCGCGCGGGTGCCCTCTGGGCGCTTGCCCGCATCACCGCCGGCGCAATAAAACACCCCTCCCTTCGTGTTGATTCGTGTCCATTCGTGGTCTCGGAACAAAAACGTCCGTCACCCAAAGGTTTTTCGCATCACGCATCACGTCCTTTCCGCCTTTCGCTTCACGAAACACGAGACAAGAGAAACGAAACACGGGTTTTTGACACGACACACGGCCTTTCCGGTTCATCTGCCGTCAGACATTTCTTCTGGAGCGAACCAGGCCCCCACCAATGTTTTTCACGAGACACGAATCACGAATCACGGCCTTTATTCGCTGTCTGCGACCCCCCGCGTGATACACTTCTCCGCAATGCTGAATAAACGTTCCTTTACCCATGGATGCCTGCTGTCGGGGGCTGTTGCGGGACTGGTCCTCGGCGCCTCTTGTTCTGCTCCGGCGGAGTACGATGTCATCCTCCGTAACGGCCTGGTCTACGACGGAAGCGGCGACGCGCCGGTTCAGGCTGATGTCGCTATCTGCGGCGATACGATAGCGGCCATTGGTCAACTCGCAGATCACGGAGCCAAGACGGAAATCGATGTGAGCGGACTGGCCGTCGCTCCCGGTTTCATCAACATGATGAGCCACTCTCAGGAGACCATCGTGGTCGATGGACGCGCCCAGAGCGACATCTATCAGGGCATCACGCTCGAAGTCATGGGCGAGGGCCGTTCGATGGGACCCGTGAACGAGGCGGTCAAGCAGGACATGCAGGAGCGAGGCGATGACCTGCCGTACGACATCGCTTGGACCACGTTGGCCGAATACCTCCAACACTTGGAGACGCGAGGTGTATCCCCCAACGTGGCCTCGTTCATCGGCGCTACCACCGCCCGCATTCACGAGTTGGGTCAGGAGAACCGTCCGCCCGCGCCCGAGGAACTGGCCCGTATGCAGGCGCTTACTCGGACCGCCATGGAGGAAGGCGCGATGGGAGTCGCGTCGGCTCTGATGCAAGTGCCCGGCCCTTATGCCAAGACGGATGAGTTGGTCGCGCTCGCCTCGATAGCTGCGGAGTACGATGGCCTCTACGCCTCCCACATGCGCTTCTCCGGGCCGCGGTTGCTCGACGGCATCGCGGAGGTGATCACCATCGCTAAGGAGGCGGGCATCCGAGCCGAGGTTTATCACTTGAAGGCCGTAGGCCGAGAGAACGTGGGGAATCTCGACAAGGCGGTCGCCATGATCGAGCAGGCCCGTGCCGACGGCCTCCGGATCACGGCCGACACCTATCCTTACAACGCCGGTTCCGGCGGCCTGACCGCTGCGATGCCGCCGTGGGTCGGCGAGGGCGGACAGCAGGAGCGAGTCCGACGGCTGAAAGATCCCGCGTTCCGCAAACGGATCGCCCGTGAGATGCTGACCCCGGCCGATGACTGGGAAAACCTCTATCTCGGCGTCGGAGGTCCTACCGGCTACTTGGTCGTGGGGCTGCAGAAACCCGAACTCAAGCACTTGAACGGCAAGACCGTCGCGGAGATCGCCGAGCTATGGGGCGTCTCACCCGAAGAAGCGGCGATGGACCTGATCATCAAAGACGACAGCCGCGTCATGTCGGTCGGTTTCTCGATGGCCGAAGAAAACATCCGCAAGAAGATCCCGCTGCCCTGGATGAGCTTCTGTACGGACTCGCCTGCGGTAGCGCCCGAAGGCATCTTTCTCAAGACCCACATCCACCCCCGCGCCTACGGCAGCTACCCGCGCATCCTGGCCAAGTACGTTCGTGAGGAAAAAGTGCTGAGCCTTGAGCAGGCGCTGCACAGGATGTCTGCGCTTCCGGCCCAGGTCTTGAAGATTGACCGCCGGGGAATGCTCAAGGAGGGGTATTACGCCGACATCGTCGCCTTCGACCCCGAGACCATTCAGGATCGCGCCACCTATACCGAGCCGCACCAGTTCTCGACCGGCGTGATCCACGTCTTCGTCAATGGCGGCCACGTTCTCAAAGACGGCGAACACACCGGCGCCACTCCGGGACGCTTCGTGCGTGGGCCGGGCTGGAAGCCGTCAGCGGGCGGTTGAAGCCTGCTTGGCAAGGCGAGTCGCAGATTCCTATAGATCGTCGAGCTCTTCTGTGGCCTTGCAGAAGAGAGCGGCAGAGCGCCACAGCCAGGCGAAAGCACGAAGAGCCGTTGCGGTTCCTGTGATGATCCTGCATTTCTCACCACGCGGCGAGGTGAAGTGTGTGAGAGGGCCGTCAGGGCGAGGAGCGAGCCGCTGGGCGCGCGCAGGCCTAGCAGTCCGTGGTGGAAGTCCCGTGGAAGGCGCGGCGGGCTCCTGCGGTTGCTCGGCGCGGAGTGAGGAGCATGGCGGTCCGGGTGATCTCCTCCGACGAACGACAAAGCCGACGACTGCAAATGTCCGTCGCCCAACGGGTCACGCGCCCCTTCCGCTCGGTTGCTCGGAGAGCGCGGTGCTGCGTTACTGGAGCAGCCACACGTTGCGCAATCGACCCCAAGGCGCGTAACGCCGCCCGCGTGACTTTCACCACGGGCTGCTAGCGGCCATCTCGCCTCTTTCGGCCCTCGGGTCATGAAGCACGAATCATGGCCTTACGGTTCGCTGGCCGTCAGACATTTCTTCTGGAGCGGACCAAGCCCCCGCCAAAGGTTTTTCACTAATAACTAACCACTAACCACTAACCACGGCCTTTTCCTCGTGTGCTTCGGCCGTCGGTGGTGAGAAATGCAGGATGATCCCTTTCTCGCGACTGTCTCGCGAGGTTGCCGATTCCGCCGAAGCGTGAAAAGCGGCGCTCCCGGAGTGAAGACCCGGCGATGGGGCTCCGTGATGAGTCTCACCAGTCGGTGGTCAGGCTGAGGTAAACCGTGCGGCCGGGCTCGGGGATCCGTTGGCGAGTGAATGGGTTGGGCGAGTTCAGGTGCTCGAAATAGTGCTTGTCGCCCAGGTTCTCGAGTCCGAAGTGCAGCTTGATCTTTTTATGTACTTCCACTCCAATACGCAGGTCGTGCGTGCTGAAGCCGGGTGACGGGGTTTCGAGGCGTCTGATCGAAACCCGCTGCTGGTCCCAGACATTGCGGACGGAATACTCGCTCCAGAATCGCCCTGACGGTTCGAGGATGCGTACGCTGGAGTAGAGCTCGAAGGGCGCGATGCCGAGGACGGGCTCGTTGAGCTCGCGGTCATCGGCGATGACCTTGGCGGCCCGGCTGCGGAACTGGAACCAGCGCGAACCGCGGTATTCCGCGCCCAACTGGTAGCCGCGGAACGTCGCGTGGTCGCCGTTGATGTACCGGAAGACGACGGCAGGGCTGAGCGGCAGGCGTTTCGGCAGGTCGGGGTCGGGGCGGACCGTGATGTAGTCGTTGATGCGGCGGAGGAAACCGCCGGCGCTGAACCGGAAGTCGCGGACCGTAACGTCGACGTTCAGGTTGCCTTGCGTGCTGGATTCCGGCTGGATCGTCGGTAGGCCCATGAACTCGGCTGCGATCTGGAAACGGGTGCTCGGAAAGCGGTCGGAGAAGCGCTCCAGCGCGTTCGCCGTGCGCCGCACGTTGCCCACTCCGGCGGAGAGAGAGACGCCGTCGATGAGGCGGTAGCGGCCCGCGAGGCTGGCGTTGAAATTCGTTTCGTTACGGTCGATCCCGTGGCCGGCGTTGGCGAGAAAGAAGTCCGAAGGGCGTCCGGCGTCGGCCTGCACGAAATCGGCGCGCGCGCCGGCGGCAACCTCGCCGCGCTCGAACGCGCCCACGGTCTGCACGTAAACGCCCTGGTCGTTGATGGTGGCGTCGGGCCATACGGCATCGCTGAAGAGCAGCCGGCCGTCGTCTTGACGGGCGACGAAGCGTTGCGCGTCTTGGCTGAGGTGGTAGAAGTCGAAGCCCGTCTGCAGCCGCCACGTCTCCGTGAGGGCGAACTCGACACTGCCGGAGCCGCCCAGCGTATCGGCTTCCGTGGGGAGTGCTACGTCGAGTGCGAAGGGAGGTTTTCGGCCCATCATCGGGAGCGCTGTTGGCTTTTCGCGGTTGCTCATGCGGTGGCTTTTCTTGTTGAGGTAGAGGTTGCCCTTGATGGCGGTGATGCCGTCTGCCGGGTTGGCGGCGTAGTAGTTGCCGGAGAACGATCGCAGAATGAAGTGCTCGGCGGTGAGCAGCCGGCCGGGGTAGTCGACTCCGGTCTGCTCGTCGTAGAAACCGCCAAGCGCGATCTCCTGCTTGCTGGCCGGGTTGAAGCGCAGCTTGCCGCCGAACTGGTGATTGCTGAAGTCGCCGGGGATGGTGATGTCCTTGATCGGTCCACGGTCGCCGGCCCGGTAGTCATTGCCCTGGTTGCCCGCGGCGCGCAAGCTGAATCCGAAGCGGTTGTCTCCCGCGAACAGGCGAGCTCGT
Organism: Bryobacterales bacterium; assembly: GCA_026713545.1. GTDB lineage: Bacteria > Acidobacteriota > Terriglobia > Bryobacterales > UBA6623 > JAPPLB01. The sequence continues at coordinate 64,756 of JAPOOG010000032.1, read as the reverse complement.
CCGTAGCGGCCGGAGCCGTTGCTGCGATAGCCGCTGCCGGTTCCGCCTCCGAACTGCCAGCGGTCAAAGCGGGGAACCTGTGGCGAAGTCACCAGAATGGCGCCGAATGCGCCGGCGGCCTTGGTCAGGGCGTAGGGACCGGTGACGACTTCGACGCTGCTGATGTGGCCCGGCTCGACGTGACTCAGCTCGGAGTCCATGCGGGCAGGGCCGGCGGCGAAGGTGCGGGTGCCGTCGACGACCATGGCGAGCTGGGTTTCGCGCAGGCCTTCGACGACCGGTTCGATGTTGGTGGCGCCTCGGCGCAGCACGCTCACTCCCGGGGTGGCGCGCAGATTTTCGATGAGATCGGTCGAGGGGATCGCTGCCAGCTCGGAGGCGTCGGTTTCCTGGACGGCGACGGTGGGCTCCGCTTCGGCTTCGACTTCGATCGTGGTGGCCACCGTCGCGATCGCCAGGCGGACAACGAGCGTTTCGTCGTCGGGGACGAGAACGAGCTGGGGCTCGAAACCGTCGGCGGCGACCTCGACGATGCGGCCGGCTTGATTTCCCTCGAAGGAGGCTTCACCGGCGTCGGACGTACGGCGCGTTTCGATCTCACGCCCCACAGAAGTTTGCAGGGCGACTCGCGCGCCCGCGATGCGGTCACCGCCGGGATCTTCCACGACAACGGTCACGCTTGCCGCGGCAACGGTGCAAAACAGCAAATGCAATACGAACCCGGCTAGCCTGCATGTCTCACCACGCGGCGAGGTGAAGTGCGTGAGAGGGCCGTCAGGACGAGGCGCGAGCCGCTTGGCGCGCGCAAGTGTACTTGACAGTACGTCGAGCACGGCAAGCAAGCGCAACGAAGTCATGGCGGTCTTATCGCGTGCTGCGGCCGTCGGGTGGTGAGACATGCAGGCTAAGGGCTTCATGAATGGAAACCTCCCCAAACTGAACGGCTTGCGAATAGCCGAAACCGGGCCCGCCGTTAGCGGGCCGTCCGTTGACGATGCGGCGGAATCAGGTCAGGCTCTGGGGGGAGGGTGAGGCGGAGCCGCAAACGCCGGAGCCTCTGTTTCGGCGTCGGCGGGCCGGGCTCGTTCGGAAGCCCTGGGGGCGGCGAGCTCGTGCTGCGGAAGCGGTGGTGTCGAGGGGTCGGAGCTTTGAGCCCGGGCCGGGTCGTCAGAGCCGCAACTTGTCATGCGGCAACCCGTTTCCGGCTTGGGTGGTGCTGCGCGCTGTTTGGATTCGCGATGACAGCTAGGCGCCTCGGCTTTCGTGTGGTGCTCTTTCTCTTCGCGCCGGCACATCTCGACGCATTCGCAACTGCGGCCGTGGCGGGCGCAGCGGTCGTCGTCGGAAGCGGTGGCGCTGAGGACTCCCGGCCACGGAAGAAGCGCCCCGATCACGATGAGGGCGATCACACGCGTGAGCCTGCTTTCGAGTCCGGAGCCCATGTCCTTATGCACAAGTTAGCAGATAGGTGCTGCGAGAGGGCAGGCGAGGTGAAAGCTGCTTGGTATTTTCGTCAGGCGCGGCTGGAAGTCTGCGGTGAGGTAACGAGCTTCATGTCTGCGGAGTGTCGGCGCAATGTAGGAAGTTCCCCGGTGAGCTGGCAGTCCGTGGTGAAATCCTGCTTGGCGCCGAGAACGGCCCGCGTAGCACCGTGAACGGCGAGGCGCTCGCTGTAGAGGCTGCCCCCCACGACGGCAACACGGCCTTTACGGTTCAACGGCCGTCAGACATTTCTTCTGGAGCGAACGAGGCCTCACCAGTGTTTTTCACGAATCACGAAACACGAATCACGGTTTTTTTAATACCTCTAGGTACTGAAGCCCTTCAGTCTTTTTTTTCTTCCCCGGCCTGCATAGCATGAGGACAGGGAGGCAACGAGGCACAGTCGGTGCGGGTCACGAATCAGAGCTTTCAAGGCTTTCACTAGCCACTGCTTTTAAGGTTTTTCACGAGACACGAATCACGGCTTTTATGCTTTTCACGAATCACGAAACACGAATCACGGCCTTTACCTCGCGTGCTTCGGACGCCGGGCGGGTAGAGATGCAGGTCAGGCTGCCACGCCCGCAGCCCAGCCACTGCTTGCCTGCCCACTATTTCCCGGTATTGCCCACTATTTCCCGGCAAAAAATATTGCATCTGTGCCAGTGCCGGCGCGCCGTCCGCCGCTCGCGGTCGGCCTCACGACGAGCGCCGTTCACCGCCGCTCCCGTCGACCTCCGGGCTGGACCCGCTACTGTGGACGCGAATTGGCGCACAGCTCCCGCCTCCGCGGCGAAAACGCCCCTCATTCGTGTTGGTTCGTGTCCATTCGCGGTGAATGAACCATGCTGGGAGTTGACATCCATGTCTGAGGAGACGGAATTCAGCAGCTTCGACGATAAACTGGAGGCATGATTCAGATTTCCGGCGGGGCGATGCGCTACGGCGGGCAGGCTTTGTTCGAGGGGCTGGATTGGCTCGTCGGACCGCAAGACCGCATTGGCATCGTCGGGGAGAACGGCAGCGGCAAGACGACGCTGCTGAAAATCCTGGCCGGGATCGAGCACCTCGATGCAGGCGGGATGACGCGGCAGAGGGGCTTGCAGATCGGCTATCTGCCGCAAGACGGGCTGAGCCTGGCCGGGCGAAAGCTGTTCGACGAGTGCCTGAGCGTGTTTGACGAGGCCATTGCGCTTGAGAAAGAGCAGGAAGACCTGGCCCGCAAGATGAGTGAACTGGACCCGGACGGCGCCGAATACGGCGCCGTGACGGATCGGTTCCAGTGGGTGATCGACCGCTATCAGGCGCTCGACGGCTACACGAAGGAAGCGCAGGTGGGGACTGTCCTCGACGGGTTGACGTTTCCCAAGCATGACTGGGAGCGGCCGATCGAGGAGTTTTCCGGCGGTTGGCAGATGCGCATCGCTCTGGCCAAGCTGCTGCTCGAGAAGCCCAACCTGCTGCTGCTCGACGAGCCGACGAACCACCTTGATCTCGAAGCGCGGAACTGGCTGGAAGAGTACCTGGGGAGTTACCCTTACGCGTTTCTGGTGGTCTCGCACGACCGTTACTTTCTCGATGTCACGGTCAGGAAGATCATCGAGGTGTGGAACAGGAAGGTCAACTTCTATACGGGCAACTACTCGAAGTATCAGACCCAGAAGCGCGAGCGGCTCGAGCAGATCAAGGCTGCGTACAGGAATCAGCAGGACCGGATTCACCACCTCGAAACGTTTATCAACCGCTTCCGGTACCAGGCGACGAAGGCGGCGCAGGTGCAGAGCCGGGTCAAGGAACTGGAGAAGATCGAGCGCATCGAGGTCCCGCGGGAAACGCAGACGATTCACTTCAAGTTTCCGCAGCCGGCGGGCAGCGGCCGGGTCGTGGCGCAGTTTCGCGGCGTGGCGAAAAGCTACGGTTCGCTGGAAGTGCTGAAGGACGTGAACTTCACGATCGAACGAGGCGACCGGATCGCCTTGGTGGGAGAAAACGGTGCGGGGAAATCCACCTTGATACGGATGCTTGCTGGCGAGGAGCCCTTGACGGCGGGAGTACCAACGATCGGTCACAAGGTCGGGATCGATTACTTCGCGCAGGACCAGTACAAGGTGCTCGACCCGGAGGCGAGTATTCTCGACGATCTGACGCGCCTCGTTCCGCGCTCGAGTGACAGCGAGTTGCGGGGGCTGCTGGGATGCTTTCTGTTTTCGGGAGATGACGTCTACAAGCCGATCGGAGTGTTGTCGGGCGGCGAACGGAATCGCTATGCCCTGGCGCGGGTGCTGGTCAAGCCGAGCAACTTCCTGCTTCTTGACGAGCCGACGAACCATCTCGACATGCGCGCCAAGGACGTTCTGCTCAAGGCACTGCTTGACTTTACCGGAACAGTGGCGTTTGTTTCCCACGACCGCTACTTCATCGATAAGCTGGCGACAAAAGTGTTCGCGATCGGTAGCGGCGAGGTGGTCGCCTATCTGGGCAACTACGAGGACTACCTGTGGCAGGCCGGGCGCGCGGCGGGTCCAGGCGAACGGACCCCCGGCGAAGACGTCAGTGAGTCGCTCAAGGCCGCGCTGCGGTTCACCGAGGATGAGCAGGCCCGCCGGAACGGCGCCGCACAGAAAAAGCGGCGGATGAACCCGATTCAGGCGGAGAAGCTTCGGGCGCGCGTGGCCGACCTGGAAACCGAGATCAGCCGTATCGAGAGCGAGGTCGGCGAGCTGCAGGAAAGCCTCGTGGCGAACTCGAAGAACCACCAGCGATCGGCAGGAATCGTGACGCGGATGGAAAATCTGCGCGCGGAGGCGGAGGACCATGAGCAGGAGTGGACGCAACTCACCGAAAAGTTGGAATCGGAAGCGTGACAAGCCCCTGTGGCTCGGGCGGAGGTGTGCTGCCTATTGAATCGCCAGCTCGCGAAAGGCCGTGCAGTTCGTCATGTGCATGAACGGGATGCCTGGCTCGTCTTGGTAACGTAGCCTTGGTTCGCAGGCGGAGAGAAAACTTTCGTGCGCCGCCCTGCAGAAACCGGAGATACGATTCTGCCGTGACTTTTTCCGAGGGCCGTTCCACGGAAATTCGCAAGACCCGCGTCGAGGTCGGTGGTTAGAGCGCCATCGTCGCCGATCTCGGCGGCTTGAAGGCGCGGGTTGGTCTCTAGCGGCAGCTTGTTGTGAGGGTCCGGGAGAGATTGATTCCTGGCCCTGAGTCTCTCTATGGAGTCGGCAGGAAGTTCCTCGGACATCGATGAAGTGAGGCGATTCCGGCCCTGAAGACAAAGAATCAACCGGTTGGCCAGACCGGCGTTTGCAGCGATACAATTCCTCACATGCAACGTCGGTCGCTGTTGAAATCATCTGCCTTGGCGGCAGGAGCGCTTCTGGGCGGGGAGGAGCCGGCGCGGGGCGCGCCGCCGAAGATGAAGATCACGCGCATCCGCTATTACTACGACCCTCGGGGCCGGCCGATCTTCAATCAGAGCAGCAACGTGATCACGGTGGAGACCGATCAGGGTATCATCGGGATCGGTGAGGGCGGCTCGAAGGATACGGTCGAGCAGCTCGGGGCCATGATCATCGGTGAGGATGCGACGCGCATCGAGCACCTCTGGCAAGTCATGTATCGCGGCTACTTCTATCCGCCCGGCCGCGAGAAGGTTCATGCGCTGGGCGGTCTCGACATGGCCCTGTGGGACATCAAGGGCAAGGCGCTCGGCGTCCCGGTCTACGAACTATTGGGCGGTTTGACGCGCGACCATATCGAGTGCTACTCGACCGGATACCCGAGCCAGGGGAGCCTCGGGGAAACGGCTCGCGCCTGCATGGAAGTAGGCTTCCGAGCCTTCCGTACCAGCGTGGCCGGGCCCGCTGTCGATTCCAACGAGGGGTTCATTTCCCAACGCATGGTGGACGAGACGTACCGGCGCTGCCAGGAGATTCGCGAAGGTGTTGGGGCCGACGGCGACTGGGCGATTGACTATCACACGCGCTTGGACGTGGCGGACGCGGTACGGTTGAGCTCGCTGATCGAGGATCTGGCGCCCTACTTCGTGGAGGACCTGATTCGCTCGGAAAACGTCGCCGTGTATGAGACGATCCGCGAGAAGGTCAACGTGCCGATCGCCGTGGGCGAGCATTTTGGTGACCGCTGGGACGTGAACGAGCTGATCGAAAACAACTGGATGGACTACTCGCGCGTGAGCATCCCGAACTCGGGAGGCATCACGGAGTTCATGAAGATCGCGGCATTGTGCGAGACACACTATGTGGGGCTGATCCCCCACTTCACCGGACCGATTGGCGAGGCGGCGCTTGTGCATTGTTGCGGGGCCTTCTCGGGGCCGGCGATGATGGAGATGACCGGCGACGGCAAGTCCGAACTGCCTCACTTGCCGCGGTGCTACGACTTCCGTGACGGCAAGATGTGGCCGAACGACCGGCCGGGGCTTGGGGTGGAGTTCGATGCGGAGCGGCTGGACCTGGTGTCTGAGATAACCGAGTACGCGCGGCCGATTCCGATGTACTTTCGGCCGGATGGGTCGGTGACGAACTGGTAAACGCAGCCGCAGCTTACCTGCCGGTTTCGAGCCGAGCCGAGGCTCAGCCGATGGAGCAAGCCCCAGGGAAACCCGTGGACCCCGCAGGCGGGGGCCATGCCTGTGGTTCCCCCAGATCGACTGTCGCGGTTGGAGACCGCCGCTCTGTTATTCTTAGACCAGCGAACGAGCCTGCGGCAACAGGGAAGCATCCCAACCCCGAAGACACTTCAGTCTGAGCTGTCTCCCCGGCTCTTCGGCCGGCCATGAAGACCCTCCGATTCCTTCTGCTGCTCGGTGTCGGGGTGATGGTCGCCGCGGTCATCTCTGATTACATCGATACTCGAGAAACGAACCTCAGGATCCGTGTCGCAGAACCGGATACGATTCCGTCGGACCTCAACACGCAGTCGGGCCGATGGAGTTGGTCACAGTCGTCGGGCAGCGAACGGGCGATCGAGATCACTGCGGGGGGGCTGCGTCAATCGAACGACAGCCTTGTGTTGGACCTGGAGGACGTAGAGCTCAGGATTCTGCACGGCGACCGCGGCACATACGATCTTGTGGAGACTCCCGCGGCCCTGTTCGATACCCGTAAGGAGCAGCTCTATAGCGAAGGCGAGGTGTCGATCACGCTGGCGATCCCTTCTCAATCCCGGCAGGCCGGCAACGTACCGACGCGCATCCACACGTCCGGAGTGACATTCGAGAGCAAGACGGGCATCTGCGTTACGGAGAGGTACGCCGAGTATGAGTTCGGCGGAGGACGGGGACATTCGACGGGAGCGTTCTATGATCCGGCGCAGCGCTTCTTTCGTATGGAATCGGACGTGTTTCTCGAGCGCTTCAGCGAGGACGGGCGTCCGCCGGCCCGAGTGCGAGCCGGGACGATGATCTTCCGTGAGGATGCTCAGATCGTTGAGCTGAATGGTGTCGTCTCCGTTGAGCGAGGCTCTGAGCGGCTCAACGCCGAACGAGCCTTCGTGCACCTTGACCAGGGCCGGACACGATGGGTGGAGGCCTGGCAGGTGAAGGGCTCGGACCGTCAAGGGAACCGGACGGTGCAGTACTCCTCGCGGCGGCTCTACGTGGCTCTGACGGAAGACCAGATGCTTGATAAGGTCAGTGCCACGGGAGCGGCCACGTTGGAGTCCCGGAGCGGGTCTTCGCGGATGCGGGCTTGGGGAGATCGCATTGACCTTTACTACGAAACCCGTCCTGGATCGATGGAAAGCCTGCTGCGAAGGGTTAATTTGCGCAATCAAGCGCGGGTGGAGGAACACCCTGCGGCTTCCACGGGAATCGGTCTTCGCAGCTTGCAGGCCGATTCGATCGAGTTGCGCATGGCAGACAACGGTGAAGACCTGCAAACGCTCTCTGCCCTCACTCGCGGCCGTCTCGATTTGGAGCCGGCCGATGAGACAGGCGTTCGGCGGCAACTGGAAGCGGACCGCATTCAGGGCATCTACGGTGAAGGCAACCGCCTCGAGTATCTGAAGGCAAACGGCAAGGTCATGGTAGAGAGCATCCCCGGTGCTGATGAGCTGAACGCCGAACGTCCGCCGTTAAAGACCTGGAGTGAGGCGTTCGAGAGCAGTTTCGATCCTGGAACCGGTGAGGCGCGGCTCCTGAAGCAGTGGAACGGATTCGGCTTCCAGCGGGGTCACCGCCAGGGCCGTGCGGGCGAGGCGGTATTTGATCCGGCCGGCAATGAAATCGCGTTGAGCGCTGATGCGCATGTTTGGGATCTTTCGGGCGCGATTCGGGCCGACCGCATCCTGTTCGACGAGAATACGGGTGATTACACGGCTCGCGGCCGAGCCTCATCGAGCTTCACCGAAGTCTCGACTGAAACGGCGTCCCGAGAGGAGGCGAACGGTTTCTTCGCTCCTGGCCAACCCGTTTTCTCGAGCGCCGAAGAGATCACCTCCCTGCGGGATTCCGGCGTTCTCATCCTCAGTGGACAAGCACGCCTTTGGCAGGAACGGAATCGGCTCGAGGCCGACATGATTCGGATTGACAGACCGGCAAAGATTCTGCGGGCGGAAGGGAATGTAGTCAACTATCTGACCGAACCGGCGAACGGCAGCAGGCCGGCTGCGAATGACAGACCCGCTGCGGAACAGGTCTGTGTTCGTTCGGCTTCCCTCGACTACGACGAGTCGGAGAAGCTGATGGTCTACGTCGGTTCGGCGGAGTTGCGGCGCGCCGACCTGACCGTCTCTTCGGATCGACTGGAGGGGCATCTGGGCTCCGACGAAGAAACCGGCTCCCGGAACCGGCTCGAGAAAGCGTTCGCGACGGGAAACGTTCGGATCGTCCGGAGCGGTGCCTCCGATGCCCGTCAAGGCGCCGGTCGGAATGCGGAATACTACCCCAGGGAATCAAAGGTGATCCTCATCGGGGAGCCGGCCTCCGTTCAGGATGGACGCCGTGGGCGGACCGAGGGTACGCGATTGACCTACTATCTCGACGATGATAGGCTGCTCGTTCAGGGCAGCTCACAGGAGCGCGCCCGCACCTTGAGGCGCAAAGCGCCCTAGGTTTCTACTGCTCCTTCGGATGAGCCGCCTCGGTACGGAAAGAGTATCCAAGAGCTATCGCGGCCGCCGCGTGGTGCGAGAGGTTTCTCTCAGCGTCCATCCGGGGGAAGTAGTCGGCCTGCTGGGGCCGAACGGCGCCGGAAAGACCACCTCGTTCCACATGATTGTGGGGCTCATCAGCCCCGATTCGGGCCGGGTCATCTATGACGGCAATGACATCGCGGATGCGCCGATGTACGAGCGGGCCCGACTCGGAATCAGCTACCTGCCGCAGGAGCCGTCGATTTTTCGCAAGCTTACCGTCGAAGAAAACATCCTGGCTATCCTGCAAACGCTCAAGATAAGCCGTCGTGAACGGCGGCTGCGTCTCGACGGCCTCATTGACGAACTCGGTTTGGAGACGGTTCGGCGCAACCGCGGGTATCAACTCTCCGGTGGCGAGCGGCGACGCGTCGAGATTGCGCGTTCGCTGGTGATCTCTCCCCGTTTTCTGTTGCTGGACGAACCTTTCTCCGGCATCGACCCCAAGCAGGTTCTGGAACTGCAAAAAATCATATCGAGACTCAGAGCGTCCGGGATCGGCATTCTGGTCACCGATCACAACGTCCGAGAGACGCTCAGCGTAACGGATCGGGCATACATCATCCACAATGGTGAAGTCTTCCGCTCGGGCACTCCCGAGAACCTGGAGTCCGATCCGGAAGTGCGCCGCGTCTACCTGGGGGAATCGTTCCGTTTCGGCATTCGTCCGATGATGGATCAAGATCAGGCCGAAGACGAGGCGTCCTGGAGCCAGGAAACGCCGGCCCGAAGAGGCCCATGAATGGACAGCGGCAGGGCCGCGGACCTCAGGTTCGAGGTCGCGCGGCGGGTTTTCGTCTTCGGGCAGGCTGGCCGGCGCCTCCTGCTTCCACTGTGCCTCTCATGCGGTCACAGCAAGCGATTTCGTAAGACTTGACGCCGTGGCGCTCCGCTGTATTTTCTTTGTGTAGTGCGGCCTCTTGCCTGCGGCTCTGTGCCCTCCGGTTCGTTCTGAGGTGATTGGTATACTAATTGCCACTCACCGTGCGCGACCAGCCCTCTCATGTTGATGCAGCAAAGGCTCGGCCTTAGACTCTCCCAAAGGCCGGTCCTAACTCAAAGCCTGCGTCAGTTGGTCAAACTGCTGGCGCTCAACAAGCTGGATCTCAAGACGGAAATCAACCAGGAGTTGTCCGAGAATCCGATTCTCGAAATCAGCGAGGAGTCTGGGGACGACCCCGAGGAATATGACGAATCCTCGGAGACGGGCTCTGACGAGACGGATGACAAGTTGAGCGGGGAGGTCAGCGAAGACCCCTTCAGAGAGATCGATCTGGGCTCGTTCTTCGATGACTATCTCGACTCTGGACCAAGGGCCCCGGCGGACGAAATAGTGGAACGGCCTTCATTTGAAACCTTCCTGGCTGAACCCTTGACGTTGGTCAACCACCTGGAGTGGCAGCTCAGCATGTCACACGGATCGGAAACCGTGCTGGCGGCGGCGGAAGCCGTGCTGGGCAACCTCAACGAAGATGGCTATTTGACGGCGAGTCTGGAAGAGATTCGGGAAACGGCCGGCGTATCTGCCGAAGACGTGCAGAAGGCTGTGGAGTTGGTACAGACCTTCGATCCTCTCGGCGTAGCGGCGCGTGATCTCCAGGAGTGCCTGTTGATTCAGCTTCGCGAATGTGAGACCGAGGACGGCATGGCGACCACGATCGTCAAGGATTTCTTAAACGAACTCGAGAACAAGGAATTCGAGGCCATTGCACACAAGACCGGCAGGTCCCTGGACGAGGTTGAGCGAGGAGTGGAGTTGATCCGGACGCTCGATCCACGCCCCGGACAGCGATACGCAGCATCGGAGAGTCGTCTGGTCGAGCCTGACGTCTATTTCGTCAAGTCGGCGAATGGTTTTCGCGTTGTGCTCGACGAAGAAGACCTGCCTGAGTTGAGGCTCAACCGCAGCTATCGCAGGCTTCTCGACCGAAGAAATGCAAGCAAGGAAGTACGCAACTACGTGCGTGAGCGCTACCATTCAGCGCTTCAATTGCTCCGAAACATAGAGCAGAGGCGACAGACAATTCGCTCAGTGTGTGAATCGATCGTTCGACGCCAGCGAGATTTCCTTTCAAATGGCATGGAGTATTTGCGCCCGATGATGATCAAGGATGTCGCGGAGGAAATCGGCGTTCACCCGTCGACAGTTAGTCGAGCGGTCGCCAATAAATACGGGCACACGGAACATGGCATTTACGAACTTCGTTTCTTTTTCTCCGAGGCGGTGCAAGGTCCCGCGGGCGCCTCGATGCCACTGATGCTGTTGAAGCTCAAGGTGAAGAAGATGATCGAGCAGGAAGACTTGACTCATCCTCTTACTGACGATTGCATCAGCAAGGTTCTCAGCCAGAATGGTATCTCGGTGACGCGCAGGACGGTAGCGAAGTACCGAGGGGATATGAACATTCCTTCTACTCACCACAGGAGGAAGAAGAGAGTTGTTTCTTGACGGAGGTCAGATTTTTGCATGAGGGTTCACTACACAGGTCGCCCTGCTCGTTTCTCGGCGGCGCAAGAGCGCAAGCTCGATGCGAAATTCCAAAAGTGCCACAAGATTCTCGGGCGAAAGAGGGATCTTGAGGCTCACGTCAAGATGTCTCGGCAAAGACATCTCTTTGACGCGGAGATTACGTTGCGGGCTCTGAGTCATACGCTGGTTGTGAGCGGCTCGAGCATGGATGCCTTCCTCGCCGTGCAGTCGGCAGTGGAGAAACTCGCGCGACAGGTGATCCGCAACAAGCACAAGCTGATCGACGTGCGGCGGCACCAGAGCCAGAGGGCTGCTCAGGCGGAAGCGCCTGTGCCTCGGGACGTCGTGACCGCTTCGGAAGCACCTTTCCGGGGGCAGCTCGTGCGGTCGAACAGCGTAGCTCCCAAGCCGCTGACTATCGAAGAGGCCATGATGCAGATCGACGAACTGGGCAAGGATCATCTGACGTATCGGGACATGGAAAGTGGAGAGTTGCGCGTGCTGGTGCGACGACGGGACGGCAAACTCGAACTCATCGAAGCAAGTTGAGCACTCTTCGCAGCCATTATGAGCGCTTATCGTCGCAAGACGGAGCCGGCTAGCCGACCTTTCTCATCACGTGGGGAGGTGAGGTGCCTGAAAGGGCCGTCAGGACGTGGCGCGAGCGGCTTGGCACGCGCAGGTGTACTTGCCCTTAACATTGAGCACAGTAAGCGTGCGCAACGAAGTCATGAACGTCGTATCGCGTGCTTCTGCCGTCAGGTGGGTGAGAAATGACGGCTGAGACAAGCAGCGCGGGGGAAGCGCCGGGCGGGGCATACGAACTCGTCATCCTGACCGGACTTAGCGGCTCGGGCAAAGTCTCTGTGCTGAAGGTCTTTGAGGATATGGGTTTCTATGCCGTCGACAATCTGCCGATTGACTTGATCCCGACCTTCGCCGAGCTCTGTAGACACTCTCCGGAAATCTCCCGGGCCGCTCTGGTGGTCGATATTCGTGAAGGCCGGGCCCTCAAGAAGTTTCCCGGAATCTTTCAGGAACTGAGGAGGCAGAATCGTGTGTTTCTGCTGTTTCTTGAAGCCGCGGACGACGTTCTACAAAGGCGCTTCAGTGAGACACGTCGACCACACCCGCTGGGCACGGGTACGTCCGTCCTCAACAGCATCCGGGCGGAGAGGCAGGCGCTACGATCCATTCAAAAGCTTGCGGATCTGATTCTCGATACGTCGCAGTTCAACATTCACGATCTGAGGCGTCTGATCGTAACGCGATTCCAGAGCGCTCAAGACAGACCGCAACTGCTCGTCACGGTGAACAGCTTCGGTTTCAAACACGGCTTGCCAAGCGACAGCGACTTGGTTTTCGATGTTCGGTTCCTGCCGAACCCGCACTATGTGCCGGGTTGCAAGAATCTTTCCGGCAAGCATCCGAAGGTCATTCGGTACGTACGGTCGTTTCCGCAGACCGGGGAGTTCATCGGCCGGATTTCCGACCTGCTGCTGTATCTCGTCCCCCATTACGTGCGTGAGGGCAAGAGCTACCTGACGATTGCATTCGGTTGCACGGGGGGCCGGCATCGCTCGGTGATGATCGCGGATGCGGTCGGCCGCAACCTCACGGGCGCTGGATGCGAAGTGAAGGTCTCTCACAGAGACATCCGCAAAACGTAGTTAGCCTCCGTGGCGCTTGGCGTTGAACGAGCGGGCGGTCTGCGGCCTGCCGTGAATAGCGAGAGTTCGTGGTTACTTGGCCGACTTGATGTAGTCGACGATCAGGTCGATCTGCTGCGGAGTTAGTCTGCCCGTGAAGGCGGGCATGACGTCGCCGCCTAATTGGATTTTGAAGTTCACGTATTCTTCGCTGGGCGTGCCTCCGGAGAACGGCAGCTTCTCGTTCTGAAAGAGGCGGAACAGCGAGGGCCCGATCTTCCTGGTTTCGGCTTTGTCGATATCGTGGCAGACGATGCAGTTTTCGCGATAGAGGTCTCGGCCTTTGGCAAGGGGCTTCTCCCAAGGCGGAGGCTTACGTTCGGTGGCGGACGAGGCAAGGGAGATCGTGATCGCCGCTAGCGCGAGCAGCAGGCGCGCCGTCATGAGGCATCCTCGACACGCGTGCTTTGGATGGCGCCCGAGTCGGCGAGCAGCCGGACGAGTCGCTCGGCCCTTTCCGGGTCGCAACGGACTTGCAGCGTGAGCACGTCGTCGCGAATCGCGGGGGCAGGGGAACGGTTTTTACGAAGAAGTCCCGATTCCCAAAGGAAGACCCCGACGGTGCCGAGGATGGCGCCCAACATCGTAAGTTCGAAAGTAATCACGCCTGTAGCCCAGCCGGAATTGAGGGGCATGCCTCCGGTGACGAGCGGGTAGTCGAGTTGCGTGTAGAACATCAGGGCGGTAGAGCCGCTTCCAACGACAATGGCGGAAACGACTGCCAACAATGACATGCGGCTGGACCTGTCGAGAATGCCGCGCTCGAATGCGACCGGGCGCGCCGAGAAGACCTCGATGTCACGCTTGTCCACGCCGGTGCCGGACATCATTTGAACGGCGGCAGCGGTCGCTTCGACGTCGGAGAATTCAGCTCGCAGATACATCTTCGTCGTATTCCCAGATGGCGATGATCGGAAAGATCTTCACGAAGATCATGTAGAACAGAGCCATTGCCGCAAAGGTGCCGGCCGTGATCGACAGCTCCACCCAACTCGCTTCGTAAGGCCCCCATGCGGCCGGCAGGGCCGAATAGCTCAACGTCGGGATGACGATCAGAAAACGCTCCAGCCACATCCCGATCAACACCGCCACGGCGGAAACAGCGATGGCGCCGAGAGTCCGTAGCCGGCGAATGCCCAGCAATATGAAGGGAATCAGGAAGTTACAGGCCACCATCAACCAGAAGTAAGGCGCGTATTCGCCATAGACACGGGCGTTGAAAACGGCCATCTCGATGTGCTCGTTGCCGTACCAGACGGTCAGGTGCTCTGAAGCCGAGAAGTAGAGCCAGACGAGGCACATCAGCAACAGAAGCTTCGACAGATTGTGGAAGTGCAGAGGGCGGAGGTAGCGGCCCAAGTTCAGGAACTTCCGCAGAGCGAACATCACCAGGATGAGCGCGGCGATGCCGCTGAAGATCGCTCCCGCTACGAAGTAGGGAGCAAAGATGGTGCTGTGCCACATCGGTGCAATGGACATCGAGAAATCGTATGACACTACGGAATGAACCGACACTGCGACCGCGAGAATCATGGCGGCCATCAGTTTCATTGCGCGCTCCAGGGCGTGCCACTGGCGGTCGCTGCCGGTCCAACCGATCGACAGGAGCCGGTAAACCCTGCTCTTCCAGCCCTGGCTGCGAGAGGCCATTTCCGCGAGGTCAGGGATGAGAGGCAGATAGAGATACAGGACGCTGCCTGTGATGTAGGTGAAGATGGCGGTCATGTCCCAGACCAGCGGCGATCGGAAATTGGGCCACAACAATCGATCATTCGGGTACGGGATCAGCCAATAAAAAAGCCAGACACGCCCCAAGTGAATCAAGGGGAACATGCCGCCGATCATGAGCGCGAACACGGTGATCGCTTCGGCGGCGCGGGTCACGGGCTTGCGCCATCCGGCGTCCGTAAGGCGAAGAATTGCGGAGATCAAGGTACCGGCGTGTGAGATGCCGATCCAAAAAACGAAATTGACGATGTAGAGGCCCCAGAATACGGGCCGACGAATGCCCGCGACGCCGATACCCCAAAAAATTTGACAGCCCCAGGAGAACAACGCCCCAACCACAAGAGCACTGAAAAACGCTGCCGACGCCAAGTACCAGAAACTGAGGCCTTCGAGTGGGTGGAGGACATCTTCGCGCACTCTACGGTGCGGACCGTTCAATGCCTTGGCAAGCGTAGTCATTCCTTCTGTTGCACTGGGGAGGACCCGATCAGTCAGACTTTTCCAAATAGAAGACTTTCGGTTTCGTGCCCAACTCGCCGAGAAGCTGTGTCGAGCGCCCAACTCCGGCCCACTGAGAGACTTTGCTCTCGGGGTCGGTCAAGTCGCCAAAGGCCATGGCCTCGGCGGGGCATCCCTGAACGCAAGCGGGTTGGATATCGCCGTCTTCGACTTTCCTGCCCTCGGCTTGGGCATCGAGCTTGCCGCGCTGGATTCGCTGTACGCAGAAGGTGCACTTTTCCATGACGCCGCCGGGACGAATCGAAACGTCGGGGTTCAACTGCAGATCGAGAGGTTCGGGCCATTCCGGATCGAACCAGTTGAAGACACGCACCTGATACGGACAGTTGTTGGCGCAATAGCGCGTTCCCACACAGCGGTTATATACCTGTACGTTCAAGCCCTCGGCGTTCTGATACGTCGCGTATACCGGACAGACGGGTTCGCATGGCGCATCGTCGCACTGCTGGCATAAGACCGGGCGGTACTTGACCTTGATGTCGGGGAACGTACCCTCGTAATAACGATCGATGCGAATCCAGTGCGAGGAGCGGCCCATCGCGGCGTCATCTTCGGTCGCGATAGGGATGTTGTTCTCGACATGGCAGGCGACGACGCAGGCCTCGCAGCCGGTGCAGCGATCGAGGTCGATCGCCATGCCCCAGCGGGGTACGTTGTCATCGGCGCTCTGGATCTCGCTGACCGGGACCAGTTGATCTGACACTCTCTCCTCCTCTAGCGATGCGGGCGCGGCTGACGGTCCACCGCCGCATATTGCACCAGGCGCTGTTTCGTCGTTCCCTTTTCAAGTCGAACGCGAGTAGCGCCGAACGCGGGCGCGCCCGTCTCTTGCTCCGGGACGGGATCGACGATCGATAGCGGGTTTGCACCCTGGCCCGAGGCATAGCGCCCAAAGGTTCCGTGACCCTGTCCGATCGGCATGCTCACGACACCGGGAATCGCGGTGGGGTTGACGTAGACGGGCGCTTCGAGCTCTCCGCTCGGAGAAATGACTCTGAGTGTGTCGCCGTTTCTGACGTCGAGTTGCTCCGCTGTTGCCGGATCAATCTCGACGGGCAGATTCCAAACGGCGCTCGAAGCTGGATCAGGCAACTGTTGCAGCCAAGGGAGATGCGACTGCCCACCAAAGCCGAACTGCAGTGTTGGATAGGGCTGAAAGGCGAAGGGATAGGCCGGGTCGGAGACGGGCGGATCCCAATCCCCCAGAGGTTCTGTTCGTGTGCGGGGGGCATCGGCAGGCCGCTCCCGCCCCCACCATCCTCCCTGCCGCCGTGCTTGGTCAATGAAGTCGGCGGGAGCGGATTCCTCGTCAGCGGCCTGCCCGTGGATCGACGCGTAGGCGCTGTCGAGGGTGACCGGCTCGATGGCTGCGTCGAGTCGCCGGGCAAGGTCGACGAGAACGTCAGGGGTTGCGCGTGTCTCGTGGAGCGGCTTCACGAACTCCGGTGCCCCAGCGAGGGCCGGCGTTGGTGATATGAGCGGGATGACACCCGCGGAAGCTTCAAGCTCGTGGTGATCCGGCAGAATCCAGTCCGCATGCGCGGCGCTGTCGTCAAGGAAGTCGGCGAAGCTGATCACCAACTTAACCTTGGCGAGAGAGCCGGCGAGCCATGGCGCGGCGTAGAGCGGGTTGACGCCGTCAATCATCACGACTTCAGCCTTGCCGATCTGTTCCTCCAAGGGTCGGTACGCAGGCCTTTCAGCCGCCAGGCCGCCTGGCAGGGGGGCGGGTGGCATGACGCCACCCTTGGCGCCGATGTTTCCGAGCAAGAGATTGAGCTCATTCGCGGCGGTCACGGCCCTCGATGAGCCGGGACGCACAATACTCGCCCCGCCCAAAACCAGAGGGGACGTGGAGGCTGCCAACTCACGGGCTACGTCACGAACACGCATTTCTTCAAGGCCCGAGGCCTTGCACGCCCCCGAGAAATCGGTAGCCACGAATGCCTGCCGCAACGACTCGTCGGCTTGATCGCTTTCACGCAGGTTGTCGCTGGCGATAACGTGGCCGATCGCCATGGCGAGGGCGTGTTCACCGCCTGGAGCGACGGGCAACCAGCGGTCGGCGCTCCAGGCCGTTTGTGAAAAGCGGGACTCGGCGTGAACAAGCTTGCCTCGAATGCCCGGACGGCCGCGGCGCATATGTCCGAATCGCCGGCTGTAGAAGACGGGCGAAGCCCAGCCACCCAGAAAGTCGGCACCGATACTCAGGGCATAGGTCGCATCCTGGATCTCGTAAACCGGTAGCCCGTCCCAACCGAACGCGAGTTGACTCGCGCGCCGCTCAACGGCGAAGTCGCTCACGCCGATGGTGCTGGCAGGGGGCGCCCCGATCGAATCCAGGAAACGCGCGGCGGTGGCGCTTCCTGTACCCATCCCGGCCGACGTCAGGTAGACGATCCGCCTGCGATCGAAGCCCGCGAGCGCAGCCGCCACTTCCGACAAAGCGGTTTCCCAATCGACGAGTTCGAAATCCCCGGAGCCGCGAGCGCCAGCCTGCCGACGCGGCCCCGTCATCCGATCGGGATGGTAAAGGCCCTGCACGGCAGCCTGGCCGCGTGCGCACAGACGCCCTCCTGAAACCGGATCGAGCGGGTTGCCCTCGATCTTCTTGATGGCCGCGATCGGCTGGCGGACGGTCTCGCCATCGACTTCAATCTTGCGCTCGGCCTGCATCACGCGGACGATCGTTCCGCAACCGGCTGCGCAACTGCTGCACACGCTTGGATGCCATTCCTCTGCGCCGGGGACAATCTCCGTTGCGGGCACCAGCAAGGGGATCAGCTCCTGCGCCTGCTTGCCGCACGCCCCGGTGAGCGCTCCACCCGATGCGGTCCCGACCAGTTTGAAGAAATTGCGGCGGTCCATGGTTTGAGATCCGGGCTTCTAGAAATGACACACGGCGCAATCATCACTCGCCTGCGTCTGGCGGTGGCAACGGACGCACGTTCCCATGGTGTGCACGACCGCCTTTTGAGCGACCGTCATCGCCGCCACATTGCCGTGGCAGGCGGAGCACTCGATCTTGGCGCGGATGTGCGGGGCATGCCGGAACCTGACGTTTGCAGCGCGTTCGAAGCCGTACACCCGCTGCCAGGGCACTTCACGCTTCTGGTTCCAATACTCGAGCAGCAGCTTTACTCCGGGGCCTTCGTTGGCGACCCGCCCGTGGCACAGCATGCACTTGTTGATCGACGGGATCGTCGCCGCGGAACGTATGTCAGCTCCGCTGTGGCAGTCAATGCAGTCGACACCGGCGGCCACGTGTTTATCGTGCGGGAACTCGATTGGCTGCTGTTGGCCCCAAAGCAGCCCGCCGGCCACAACAGAAAGCGAGACTTCCAGCAGGCGGCTCCATGAGAGCCTTGGTCGTGGTGGAGCCAGCATCAAGTGTTTCAGTGAGATATGCCTTGCAGTGCTTCAGATGTTCCCAAGGAGACCCGGCTCGTTGGGACAGGATAGCTTCAGTGTGAGTTTCGGGGGCTCCCTGGACTGATCATGGTCCGCAACTGCTTATGCTCGTAATATCTTACGCGGCCCTGCCTGTTGCACGACCGCCAGACACGACCGAGCATGTGTCGAGACTTCGGTGTCGGCTAAAACTAGTGAGTTTACAACGTGGGGCTCCCGATTCGCATCGCCTGCTCAGTCTCTCGGATGCAGAAGTCGTTTTGCCCAGACGTGACTTCGGTAAGATGAGGGACGCCTCCCGTGAGCAATCCCTTTCAACAGTTCGAGATGCTTCTTGCCGAGCGAGAGCCCGCGGCAGTGTTCGACTTCCTGCTGGAGCGCTATCGCGCCGAAGAGAACTTTCCGCTCGTCTTCGAGACGCACTTGATGAAGAAGCGGCACGAACTCGGTCTGCCGCTGATTCCCACCGAACCTCTCAACGGCCTGGACGTTGAGACGCAGCGAGCCTACGACGCGGGGTCGATAGCGGCGGCGCGCGAGGTGGGCGGCTTGTTCCTCGCGAAGGGAGATATCGGTCGCGCCTGGCCTTACTACCGGGCTGTTGGAGACATCGAAACGATCCGCAAGGTGATTGACGAAGTCCCGCCCTCGGACGATCTGGATGACGTAATCCAGGTAGCGTTTCACGAGCGGGTTCATCCCAGGAAGGGTTTCGAGCTGATTTTGTCAAACCACGGCACCTGCCGCGCCATTACCTGCTTCGGCCAGTACCCGAGTGTCGAAGGCCGCGAGGAGAGCGCAAGGCTGCTGACCGAGACGCTTCACAAGGAGATCATCGACAACATGAAGCGGGTGATCGCCCGTAATGAAGGTGAGGCGCCCGACACGGGATCTCTTCCCGAGCTGATGAAGGGACGGGATTGGCTCTTCGAGGGCAACAGCTATTACGTCGATACATCGCATGTGGGCTCGTGCATTCAGTTCGGACCGGATTTGCATGATCAAAAGAGCCTGCGCCTGCTGATCGAACTCACGGAGTACGGCAAGCGGCTTTCAGAACTGTTTCAATATCCGGGCGAGCCTCCGTTCGAGGACCTCTACCAGGATTACAGCGTGTATCTTCGTTGCCTCGTGGGCGAGGATGTGGACGAGGGAATCCGCTACTTTCGCGAGAAGATAGCGAGTTACAACCCCGACGACATCGGGAGCGCACCGGGTCAGGTGCTCGTTAAGCTTCTGGTGCGTCTCGGGAGGTTCGACGAAGCCATTCGGGTTTTCGATGATTTCCTCACGGATGCCGACCCTGCTTATCTGAGTTGTCCGAATCGAGTCCAGCTTTGCCAAATGGGCAAGCGGTTCGATGAGCTTCAGAAGACGGCCAAGGCGACGGGCGACCTGCTCACCTTCGCGGCTGCGACATTGCAAGCGAGAAGCGCGAATCGACCGGCCTCCTGAAGCGCTCCGCAAGGCCCGGCGTTTCAGCGAAAGCGGAACGAAAACAGGTCGGCGTCTTTCAGCTCGAAGAGCAGGCGAACGGCTTTGCCGGCGAGGGGACCGACATCCGTTCCTAGCTTCCAAGCGACAGGCCGCTCGATGGAGTCACCGTAGATCTCGATCGAGTCAGAGAGAGAAAAGCCATCGATGGGTCTTCCCTTGCCGTCTTGCATCTCGACCCGGATGCTACCGGCGGCGGAAGTCGAGAAATTGATCACCAACTCCTTGCCATCGAAGAGAAGGGGGTTCGTGAGCAACGCGCCGCCTGCCAGCGGGGCCTCGACAGAAACGAACCCGTCGATGCGGAGAGTATAGCGCCGCAGGCTGATTCCGGGACCCTCCCAGCCATCGCCTTCCGTGGCGTACATCGAGAGCTCGTTCGGTGCGCCTTCGAGGGCCGAGTTCGTTTCGATCAGGCCCCAGTTCTGATAGTTGGCGCCATAGCTCCAACGGCCTTCTTCGATCAGACCCGGACGGATGAAGGCTTCACCCCACACTTTGAATGTTTCCCGGTCACGGCTCGCCATGAACCCGCCGTCGGTGTAATCGGCGCCATAGCGTTTGTTGACCCGCGCGAGCCTTTCGTTGAACGGAGTCAGCAGGCCGCGGCCCGCGATGTAACGGGTCGGGAAACCGAGCAGCACGTGCGGTGCGCGATGGTACGGGGCGACCTGGTTCGTATAGAGTTGGGTGAGCCGGCCGGGCGAGTATTTGAGGAAAACGGGCTCGGACCAGTCGAGAAAGTCGGAGGAGGTCGAGGTCATGATGTCGCGACCCTCGCGAAACTCACGATGGTACTCGCGGTATTCGCGGCGCTCGGCGTCCCAGAAGGCGAGGTTTTGCGAGTCGAAGTAGCCATCGGTCACAACGGGCTCCTCCCGCATCTTCGACCAGCGAATGCCGTCCGATGACTGAAAGGCGTACAAACCCCCTTCGCGCTTGATCCCGCCAAGCGCCTTGTAACGGGCCTCTGCGGCAGCGTCCGGATTAGCGTCTTTGAACGGCGCGAAGTTGTGAGAGCCCTCGCGGTTCCAGATGATGTTGTTTTCTCGCGAGCCCTGGAACTCGAAGAGTCCGAGGTTCGGCTTGTTCCAGTGGATGCCGTCAGTGCTTTCCGCGTAGCAGTACACCTGGCCATGGACAAACTTGAGCTTGTCACCGCTCAAGTCCATTTGGCGGCCGCGGTAGTACATGCGGTAGATCGAGCCGTCACGGAACACCGTGACGTAGTTGGAGTTGTTGCCCTCCCAGGGAGCATCGAGGACGATCGCAATCTCACGAGGAGACGGCCGGTGAAGACGCAGCCGCGCGCCGCCGGTCAGGTTTTCGATGACATGGTCGTCGACGAACAATTCGAGCCGCGAACCGATCCGGATCGGGTCCGCTTGTGCGGAGGGGAGGGCGAAGACGGCTGAGAGAACCGCCGTTGGCAGGAAGCGGACGAGGAGCGTCATGGCAGTGGTCCTCTAGCGGAATGCGGCAGCAACTTTCCCCGTGCGCGGATCGAAAGAGGCGGCGCTCAGCAAAGCGACTCCGCCGCGGGAGACTCGATACCCGATCTTTTTGAAAAAACCGACGTCTTCGGCTTTCCACGGGTTGTCGAGAGTAAGGTTCATATTGCCGAGGGTGTGCATCCGGGGGCCGTTGACGGATTCAACCATGGAACGATCTTCGCCGACGAAGTGCAACAGAGCCGAGTAGAGCATGTTGGGAATGCGGCGTCCACCCCGCCCGCCGAGGGCGAGGATGGGACGGCCATCGCGCAAAACGACGGTGGGCGTCATATTGTTCAGCGGGCGCTTGCGCGGGGCGATCGAATTCGCACGGCCCGGGCGGGGGTCGAACCGCGAAACGCCGTGTCCGAGCGTAAGCCCAAGGCCCTCCACAGTGACGCGCGCGCCGAAACCGCCGCCGTGGGTGAGGGTGACAGCCACGACGTTGCCTTCCCGGTCGGACGAGCTGATGTGAATGGTCCCCCTCTGCTCGTAGGAATCGAAGTCCTGCTCGATGGGGCGGCCCGCTTTCACGGAGCTTTCGACTTTGTCCGCGAGATCGCGGACATAATCGTCAGAGAGCAGGCGCGCAACGGGGACATCGACGTGTTCCGGGTCGCCGAAATACCGGAACCGGTCGGCCCAGACGAGCCGCAGAGCTTCGAGCGCGGCGTGGTTCTTTTCGTGCCGTGCCGTCCACTCTTCCCACTTCAGAGCCTTCACGATGGCCAGCGCCTGCAAGGTCGAAAGGCCGCCGGCGCTGACCGGAGCGGTGTGCATCGAGTAGCCGCGCCACGAGAGTCGGTTGGTTTCGACCTGCCTGGCTTCGTAGGCCGCGAAATCGTCAGCCGTAGCGATGCCGCCGTGCTTTTGAAATGCAGCGGATATCTGGCGGCCGATGTCGCCTCGGTAGAAGGAATCGGCCGTGCCGCGGTCAGCCAGCGTTTCGAGCATGGAGGCGAGGTCCGGGTTGCGATACCTCTGTCCTGCGCGGATCGGCTCATCCCCGTGGAAGTAGAGCTTCTTCGAGGCCGCGTCGCGGAGGAAGTGGCCGGCAGAGCCTTGAAACGATCGGGCAACACGTTCGTTCACGGCGAACCCGTCGCGGGCGTAACGGATCGCCGATGCGGCCACGTCGCCCAGCTTCTTCTTGCCGTGGCCGTCAAGCGCCGCCTGGAGTCCGGCCATGACGCCGGGTATGCCGGCGGCAAGCCAGCCGTAGTAGTTGACCTTGCCAGGGACCTGCCCCGTGCCGTCGTGCTTGAACATGTCAGGCCGCGCCGCCTGAGGCGCCATGGAGTTGGCGTCGATGCAAGCGACCTTGCCGTCAGCCCGGCCGATCGTGATGTGCGTGCCGTATCCGGCAATGCCGCACGAGGCGGGCTCGACGACGGCCGCGGGCAAGGCTGCGGCGACGGCCGCGTCTACGGCATTTCCCCCTCGAGCGAAGATGTCATGCCCGGCGCGCGCGGCCGTCGGCGCGCGACCGACGGCGATGGCGCCGAGTTCGCTGATGATGACATCGTCAGATTCGCCTTGCGCTGCAAAAGCCTGCGCCGCCGCAGCGCTCCCGGCCAGCTTCAAGAGGGTTCTGCGTCGCATGCGCCGAGTCATTGGTTGCTCCTTCGTCACTCCGATCGACCGCGTCTTCACGACCGACGCGGACAGGCCCGACCACTCTGCTTTACCGTGCCTCGTCCCGGCGCTTTTCGAACACCGCCAGGGCCTCGCGGAACTGCCCGAGGACGTGCTCCTTCTCGCGGTCCGAGCGCCAGTACTCGTAGCCGTCCCAGAGCGTGATCAGGTCGTTGATCCACTGGATGAAGTATTCGGCATCTTCTTTCGAGCGGATGGGCTGGTCGCCGACAAGCACGTAGATCGGACTCGTTTCGGCGACAGGATAGGCATCGTCGATGGGGTGCTTGATGCCGCTACCGGCGGCCTTGAGCGTATACCAGCCGCTTTCGGCGACTTCGATCCGTTTCTCGAAGACCGCTTTCTGATTGTCGTAGTCCAGAGGAATCGTCTCGATGACTTTGCCGTTGTGGATGATCTCGAACGTTTCGAGCGGAACGATCGATTCGAGCGTCGCTCTCAGCTCCACCGCGCCGCCGCCCGCAGGCAAATGAATCTCCGACCCAGGGATCTCGCCGTTGATCGTGAACTGGATCAGCGGGCCATTGGTGACGAACGTCCGGCCCTCCCGGACCGCTTCCACCCAGCCATCCCAGGTGAGTTTTTCTCCCAGGTAGGCATACATGCGGGCGGCGCCGATCGGCGGTGTAGCCTGCAGGTTCAGGATCGAATCTTCCCCGGCTGAGGCTGTCACCTTGAAGCCGCAGTTCAGCGAGCGGTGCCAGGCCTTCGACGTCGCCGTGTAGTGCCTGGCGCTGGTCAGCACTTCGAGGTACTCGAACGATCCGAGGGCCACATCGACGGCGTACGTCTGGGCAACGCGGTATTCCGAGTCCATCGAAGGTTCGCGTGAAAACGGGTGGACGTGCCCGCCGATGGCTCCCTGTTTGCGAGCCAGGGCGAACATGTCGGTGTTGCTCGGATAGAGGCTGGCGATGCCGGTGTCCTGGTAAGCGGTCGTGAAAGGCGAAATGAGGTGCCTGGTGAGATTGATGAAGTTGATGTGACCGTACCAGGCGGGGCGGTATTCCTCACCGAACGAGATCAGGTTCTGATCGTCGGAGAGCGAGTGCAGGGGCTCGCCCTTGTAGTACTGCGTGTCGAAGACACGATTGTCCTTGTTGGCGATCTTCCAGCCAATGTGGTCCAGGTCTTCCGCCTTGGCCTCGAACAACATGTACTCGGGCGTGTTGTTGAGGTTGCCGCCGTAGTTCATATGGACATGGTCCGAGCCGCTCCACCAGCCCATGGCGTTCATGCTGGCCATCCGCGTGAGTTCGAGCTCGATGCGCGTGACGCCTTTCGGGTGGACGTAGAAGTTGCCTTGGGACGGCCAGTACTCAGGCCCCTTGGCGGCTTCGAGAATGAGCTCGCCGATCGGCACCTCGACGATAAAGTGCCCGGGGGCGTGGAAGAAGTCCTCTTTGGCGGCGCGGGCGGCGACCCGCTGGTAGGTGTTCGTGGGCGCGTAGATCTTGCCGTCGGAGGCCTTCATGTAGATTCGCGATTCGGTGAGTTCGCCGGTCGTGTCGTCTTTTACGAACACTTCGATGCGGCCCATCGGGCGGAGCCAGACGCGGCGCTTGATCTCGACTTTCTCGTCGGTCCCGCCGAAGGTCTTGAGCAAGCGGAGCTCGGAGAGACCGTGCTCGTTCGAGATGTAGGCGATCCATTCGCCGTCGGGAGACCAGGCCGGGTCAAAGTGGTCCCAGGGATTGCGCGTGAGTTGCAGCGGCTCGCCTTCGTGCACGGGATGGACGTAGAGGTTGGTGTACTGGCTGCCGCGATGCGAGGCGTAGAGGATGCGCTTGCCGTCGTGCGACCAGTTCGGCCTGGTGCGGTACAGCGTCTCTTCGCGCAGGATGCGAGTGGCTTTCGACATGGCGTCCGGTTCGAGCGGCGCACGCCAAATCGCTCCGGAGCCCAACGTGATGCCGCGGTTCGAAACGAGGATGATCTCCTTGCCGTCGGGCGAGAACGTGGGCTGAATGTGGTCGTCGTAGCGCCCGAAGTAGAGGCGCCCGCGTCCGAAATCATTGGGCTCGGTGATACGGACCTGTTCGCCGAAGGAGCCGTTGTCGAACGAGCGCGTGTAGATGTGGAAGCGGCTCCGGGGGTCGTTGTGAACATAGGCCAGTGTCTTGCCGTCCGGCGACCAGACGGGGTCGGCGTGCAGTTTGCCACCCTGGGTGACGGCGGTGCTTTCGCCGGTGGCGACGTTGTAGAGCATCAAGTTGATGCCCTGGCCGTCTTCGGCGGTGTAAACGATCCAGCGGCCGTCGGGCGACCACGCCGGAGCGGAGTCATAGGTCTTGTTCGCGGTCAGCTCGTAGGCAGTGGTGTCGCCGACCTTGATCTTCCACAGCGAGCCCGACATGGAGAAAGCGATCTCCTTGCCGTCGGGCGACCACGCCGGCCGCCAGGGCGTGCTGGCGCTCGGCGGCATGTAGAAGTTGTACATGTACCCTCCGGCATAGCGGTTCCTGGCCGGGAACTGCGCCGACCCGGAGGTGATGCAAACGGTCAGGCAAAGAAGGGCGACAACACTGCGGCGATAGCGATTCATAACGACTCCCGGGATGTATCTACAACCTGACCTGCATTAAAAGGCCGTGTTTCGTGTCTCGTGTCGCGTGATTCGTGACCCCAAAACCCAGGCGGGCGGTACGGCTGTCGCTCCAAGGCGGCTTGCGTACAAGGCCGTGATTCTTGAAAAACCCTGGCGGGGGGCCTGGTTCGTTCTCGAAAGAAATGTCTGACGGGCGGTGAACCGTAAAGGCCGTGTCTCATGTTTCGTGACCCGAAGGCCAAAGGAGGCAATATGGCCGCTACGCCTGCGCGCGCCAAGCGGCTCGCGCCTCGTCCTGACGGCCCTCTCACGCACTTCGTCTCGCCACGTGATGAGAAATACAGGCTCATACGACCGGTCAGGATAACGCATCCAGCAATTGGTCCACGTCGGCCATCGTGTTGAAGACGGAGGGCGAGACACGCATCTGTTTCCACTTGACCTTGGCAGCGACTTTGGCGGCTCTCAATCTGGCGCTGGTTTCTTCGGGGTTCTCGACGAGAAAAGCCGTGATGGGCGTGGGGCTGCCCGGCGGCGTGATGCAAGGGTAACCAAGTTTCGGCAACTCCTCGATCAGCTTGTCGCACATGGGCTTGGCATGGGCGAGGATGTTGTCGACACCGAGCTTGAGGATGTACTTGAGCGCCTCGCGCTGCGCCGCCCCGGCGATGTTCGAGACGTTGCCGACCTCATATATTTGCGCCCCGCCGCGCGGTTGATAGCTGATCGGCGTCTCGCCCGGCGGGCTCCCCGGAAAGTAGTGGAACTCGAAGTTCGAGTATTGCTTGTCCCCGTACATCACCGGCTTGAGCACGCCGCCCTGAAGCTCTTCCCGCACGTAGAACAACCCCAGGCCGCGCATCCCCATCAGCCACTTGTAGGTCGAAGCCGAGCAGAAGTCGATCCCCATGGCCCGCATGTCCACGGGAACGCAGCCGGCCGCCTGGACGACGTCGGCATAAACGTAGGCGCCGTTGGCATGCGCGATCTCGCTGATGGCCTTGGAGTCGTAGAGAAACCCGTTGATGTTCGAAACCAGGGTTAGCGAGACGAGCTTCGTGTCGTTGTCGATCACCCGCTCGTACTCCTCAGGAGTGACTTGCCAGTCTTTCTGCTTGATGATCCGCAATTCGAGCCCGGCGTCCTGCAGGCGGCGATAGATATAGCTTCCGCCGTGATAGTGCAGCTCGTCGGTGACGACGTTGCCCTTGCCGTCGTGCAGGCCCAGACCGAGAGCGACGAGGTTCTCGCCGATCAGCGTGCTTTGCACGAGCGCGATTTCCGACGCCTTGGCGTTGATGAGCTCGCCGTACAACGCCTTCACATCGTGGAACTGCTTTTCTCCGAAGCCGGCGCCGTTTCCCGGACCATCAAGGATGTAGTCGAGATACCCGCGGGCCGCGTTGACGGAGTGAACACCACAGGGATGCCGGCCGGCGTTGTTCAGCCAGACCTGCTTCGTTGACCAGGGGAAAGCAGCTCGGGCGGTTGCGAAGTCGGCATTTTCGGCCGTGAGCGCAGTGTCGGCGATCTTGGAATCCGCCGCACTGCAACCAAAGAACATGCCGGAGCCGAGCGTGGCGGAACCGGCCAGGAAATCGCGTCGATCAAAGTTCATAGGGTTTCTCCATCGATCGAGTCGGCCGCATTTCATTTACGCCAGCGCCGCCACCAAAGCCTCGACATCCTGCTGGTTGTTCATCACCGACACCGATACGCGCATCTGATTACCGAACCGCAGCGTCACCTCGATATGGGCTTCCTTGAGCCGCCGCTCGGCCTCTTTCGGATCAGGGACGCGAAACGTCGTGATCGGGCTTCGATTGCCACTCGGAGTGATCGAAGCATACCCGATCTTCGGCATCTCCTCTTGCAGGAACTCGGTCAGGGGAGTCGCGTGCGCCTGAATCTCATCCACGCCGACCCGGTGGAT
Organism: Bryobacterales bacterium; assembly: GCA_026713545.1. Taxonomy (GTDB): domain Bacteria; phylum Acidobacteriota; class Terriglobia; order Bryobacterales; family UBA6623; genus JAPPLB01. The sequence continues at coordinate 37,155 of JAPOOG010000032.1, read as the reverse complement.
GAAGTTCAGAGCCTCCTGTTGGCAAACGCATCCGACACTCGATACGTTGCCCACTTCGTACTGGGAAGCCATCTGCTTCGGCCGGTAGACGATCTCGCCACTGCCGGAGTCGGGATTTTCGACCCAGGGCTCGTAGTTGAAGCTCACGCCTCCTCCGAACTGCGTGGGCTGCACGACGGTTCCCTGCAGGTCCTCCTTGATGTAGAGGTAGGCGAAACCGCGCAGTCCCATCAGCCACTTGTAGGTCGAGCAGGCGGCAAAGTCGATCCCCATGGCTTGTACGTCGATGGGCACGGCTCCGCAGGCCTGGATGATGTCCGCGTAGACATAAGCGCCGTTGCGATGCGCGATGCCGGCGATCTCCTTCACCGGGGCGAGCAATCCGTTGACGTTCGAAACCAGCGTCAGCGCGACAAGCTTCGTCTTGTCGTCGATGAGGGTTTCGAAGTCGGCCGGGTCGAGCCGCCAGTCTCTGTGCTTGACGATGCGCACGTCAAGACCACGCTGCTGGCGCATCTTGTAGTTGTACAGGCAGCTCGAATAGTGCAAATCGTTCGTTACGACATTGCCGCCGGACTCCTGAATGCCCATGCCGTTCACGACCATGTTCTCGCCGACGGTCGTGCTCAGGCAGAAGGCGATCTCAGACGGCCGGGCATTGATCAGCCTGGCGAACATCTCCTTGACTTCGCGCTTGTATGCGCCGCCAAGCGCCTTTGCATCGTCCGACACCTCGTACCAACCGGCTCGCGAGCATTCGTTCGCAAGGTAGTCGGCGTACCGCTGGATTGCCCGAGCCGATTGTACGCTGAGGGTGTGCTGCGAGGCGTGATTCATGTACACGCCGTTCGCGGACCGCGGGAAGTCGCGGCGCGCGCTGTCGAGGTCTCCGAGCACCGGCGCGGCATCACTTTCCTGACCGCACCCGAGCTGCGACGCCACGGACGCCGCGACGCTTCCCGCAAGAAACGATCTTCGATTGAAGTTCATGGCCGCTCCTTTTATTTTTTTCTCCGCCCGCACACGGATCATACCAGCAGGAAACATCCGGACCGCTGTCAATGCCGCTTGATCAAGAGAATGTTTCCGGTCAGACCAAGGCGTCGAGCAGCTTGTCGACATCTTCCTGGTTGTTGTAGATGTTGGGCGAGATTCGCAAACGGTTCCCCGTCGTGGTCGCCTGAATGTTCGCCTGTTTCAGCCTGGCTTGCGTTCCCTCGTAGTCCGCCGGGATGAAAACGAGGATCGGACTGCGAGCGCCCTCGGGCGTGATGCACCGATACCTGCTCTCCGGAAGCTCCTTGCGGATGCGGTCGACCAGGGCCATCGTATGGGCCAGCATGTTTTCGACGCCGATCGCTTCCATCACCTTGAACGACTCATACTGGCCGCAGTAGCCCTCGCGGGCCGTATTGCCCGGCTGATAGCGGCCGGCGTTCCTGGGCGGGGAAAAGGGCATCGGATCTTCGTTACCGTCGGCGGGGTCCACCCACGGCGGGTAGTTGAAGCGGACATAGCCGGGGAAGAGCAGGTCTTTCACCGCCGTGCCTTGCAGTTCTTCGCGGACGTACAGAAAGCCTGAGCCGCGGCAACCCTGGAGCCACTTGTAATTCGAGCAAGCAGCGAAATCGAGACCGAGCGCCTTGACGTCGATCGGGATGGCGCCCGCTGCCTGAATGATGTCGGCGTAGACATACCCGCCGTTCGCGTGCGCCATCCCGGTGAGGGCCTTGGCGTCTTCGACGTGTCCGTTGACGTTCGAGACCAATGTGATCGCGACGAGCCTGGTCTTCTTGTCGATCGCGGCTTCCATGGCGTCAAGGTCGGTGACCCAATCCTTCGACTTGATGATCCGAACATCCATGCCGGCTTTCTTGCGGCCGAGGAAGCTGTGGATCGAGCCGGCGTAGTGCAGGTCGTTCGTGACGACGTTGCCGCCCGCGGCCTGGATGTCCAGGCCGTTCACCACAATGTCCTCACCCGCTTTCGTGTTCTGGACGAAGGCGATCTCCGAAGGCTTCGCGCCGATCATGCGCGCGAACTGCGGCTTGACGGCACGCATCGCCTCACCGGCATACTCGCCGCGACCTTCCCCGCCGCCGTACATGTGGAAGTCCATGTACTTTTGCATCCCCTCGCGGGTATGTGTGCTCAGCGGGCAGTGCGCCGCCGTGTCGAGGTACGCCTGCCGCAGCACGCGCGGGTACCGCTCTCGGATCGAAGCGATATCGGAAAGCGTGGGGGAAGCGCCCCCCTGGCTTTCGCACGCCGCGTGGGCCGCGGCCGCGGCGGCGCCCGCCGCACCGAGGAACTGGCGTCGATTGATAGGCATGAACTCCCCTTTCCCGGAAAGGCCGCAACAGACGGCCCTCCAGCGTACCTCTACTCTAAGCCTCCCGGTGCAAAGTGTCCACGACTCCAGTCAATGCAGGCTGGAATGTTCCCTTTTCTCGGCATGGCTTCATTTTGTGTTCGCCGCAGCGGGAGCTGCCCGGTGGCGAGGCTCGTCGTAAGGCCGACCGAGAACGGCGGACGGGGCAACGACAGTGGCGCAGGGGCAATATTTTTTTAGTGAACAATGGCGAACAATGGCGAACAATGGCGAACAATGGTGAACAATCGTGAACTGAAGAACGGTGACTTGCCGGCTGGCGCAGTGGCCCGGACGGCAGTTTCCGGTGGCGCGACCCTTGCGCATCCACGGCGGGGAAAGCCGTGTTGCCGTCGTGGGGGGCAGCCGCCAGAGGCGAGCGCCGCGCCGACGGCAGGTCGTTCGTTAGCCTCTCTGTGCTCATGCTATGCCGACCGGGGCGGGAAAAAAAGACTGAAGGGCTTCAGTACCAAGAGGCAACAAAAAAACAGTGTCTCGTGTCTCGTGTTTCGTGGAGAACGGGTTGCCGGGCTCGGGGCGGCTCTTGTTGGAGCCGCCGTTCGGGCTGGGGATGCGGGCAAGCGCCCAGAGGGCACTCGAGCACTCCCAGGAGGGCGGCTTCGCAAAGCGGCTGCTGGCGAAGACCTGAAAGCCAACAGCCCGCGGCACGAGCTCTGCTGCATTCAAGCGGCGATGCATCCCGGCTGAACTGCGTTGCTCCTTGGTCGAACAGGCGCCATAGGCTCCCTGGCCGCGGCTTGTCAGCCGGGCGCAACGCCTTTCACGGTGCTGCGCGGGCCGTTCTCGGCGCCGAGCGGGGTTTCATCCCGCCCCGTCAGGACAAGACTTCCAGCACCTTGTCGACATCCGAGTGGTTGTTGTAGACGGAAACCGAGAATCGCACCTGGTTGCCGCCGCGTCCCACGGTGAGTCCCGAGTTGGGGCCGCCGATCGAGATATTGGCGCGGCCCTCTTCGTTGGCGCGGTTGATCTTGGCCTTGAGTGAATCGGTATCGGGGTGCAGGAAGGTTCGGATGCCGGATTCGGTGCCGTCGGGCGTGATGGCGGTGAAGCCGAGCGGAGGCAGTTCCTTCTGCAGCCGGGCGGTCACCTCGCGAGCGTGCGCCCGAATCTTGTCGACGCCGATCTCTTCGATGAAGCGGAACGATTCGAGCTGACCGGCGTAGTTGATCGCCGCCGGCGTGCTGCACTCGAACTGCCCGATGCCCTCCCGAGGACGCGAGATGAACTCGGGCTTGGCGGGGTCGGGCGAGGCGGTCCAGGGCTCGTAGTTGAGGCCAGGACTGCCTGTGAACTGTGTCCCCTTGACGGCCGTGCCCTGCAGGTCTTCCTTGACGTACAGGAACCCGAAGCCGTGTTCGCCCTGGAGCCACTTGTACATCCCGCACGAGGCAAAATCGACACCCATTGCGCGCACGTCGAGCGGCGTCGCGCCACAGCCCTGAATGATGTCGGCGAACAGCCAAGCGCCGTGAGCATGAGCCAGGTCGCCGAGTTTCTTCAGGTCCTCGAGGTGGCCGTTCACCGACGACACGAACGAAACCGAGATCAGCCGGGTATTGCGGTCCACCGCCTTCTCCATGTCGGCGATGTCGATTTCCCAATCGCGGTGCTTGACGATGCGAACGTCCAACCCATGTTTGTCGCGCCGCGCGAGATAGTTCGCCAGCGACGCCGTGTAGTGCAGATCGTTGGTGACCACGTTGGCGTTGCTCAGGTCCATGCCGTTGACGATGAGGTTCTCGCCGACCGTGGTTCCCGCACAGAAGGCAATCTCTTCCGGCTTGGCATTGATCAGGCGCGCGAACGCCGGCTTCATCTCGCGATAGCCGGTTTCCCAAAAGTCCTCGCGGCCCTCGCCAGGGCCATTGTGCATGAAGTCGATGTAGCGCTCGAAGCCCCGGACGGTATGGACTCCCAGGGGATGCTGCGCGGCGCAATTGAAGTAGGTCTCGTTGACCGCGCGCGGGAAACGGGCGCGAACCGCCTCCCAATCGACAACGCCCCCCGAGACCACGGGCGCCAGCGCGCCGCCCTGCGTCTGCGAACCGGCGCCGCAGCCTGCCCACGCCGCCGTTGAAACCGCGCCCAAACCGCCCGACAGCCATTCCCTGCGATTCACTTGCATGCGTCTTCTCCCGAAGCTGACTAATTCCGACCTTAGTGTACAGCCCGACGAGCGGCCGCATTGCTTCGGTCGAAAGCCAAGCCGTCAGCAAACGCGGCCGGACAGCGTTTCCCGGCAGCTTGAACGGGTCCCATCCACAAGCCGCGGACGCGTGACATGAGTGATCGCTAATCGATACAATATCGGTATTACAACAGGTATATCGATGGAAGCCGCGTGGAAACCGTTACGATTTCTCCCAAGTGCCAGGTGGTGATTCCGAAGGAGATCCGTGTCCGGCTCGGCCTCCTGCCGGGCCAGTTTTTCCTCCGCCGGTGCGCGGTTCATTAGAGCGAGAATATGCTGAGCGTTGTCAATGCCGCTTGATCAGGAGAATATTTCGGACCAGAAGGTCCAAGCAATCGCCTATGGTGGCCGCATCGAGTTGATTCCGGTGCACCCGGTCCGGGAAATGAAGGGCTTCCTGAAAGGAATCGACGCGAGCGTCGAACGAGAGGCGGACCGGGCATGAATGTCGTCGATTCCAGCGCCTGGCTGGTTTTTCCCCCGCCCACTTGCTGATCATACAAGCGGGAAACATCCGGACCGGTGTCAACGCCGCTTGATCAGGAGGATGTTTCGGGTCAGAATATTTCGTCGATGGTCCGAACGCCTCCTTCTTTGCGAAGCTTATTGAGGACACCGAGACGCTTGTAGTCTCCACACTGATTCTCTTCGAAGTTTTCAAGCGAGTGCTCCAGCAACGCGACGAGAGCGCGGCGCTTCACGCGGCGGCGGTCCTGCAGCAGGGAACCGTCGTGGACTTGGGAGCGGCGATTGCCGTGAACGCGGCGCGGCTCAGCGTGGAACTGAAGCTGCCCCTGGCCGACAGTGTCATTCTCGCGACCGCGCGCCAATACGGTGCGGAACTGTGGACGCAGGACGCAGACTTCAAGGGAATCGAAGGGGTTCAGTATCGAAAGCGAAGACCATAGCGGGACATCAAGAGATTTGTCTTGTAGGGACCCGAAGATCAACGCGGCTTCTCAGAAACTCTTTGGGAGTGCGTGTGTGGCCTTGGAGACGCCATGTTCGGCATCACTTCCAGACTCCAGTGAGCCGTCCAATCCTGGCGGCATCCGTCTTCTCATAGTTTGAAGGCGCTCCGATCCGTCAGGCGGAATCACCTCCGGTTCGTGGTGCCCGGTCTCGCCACTGACCTCATCACTTGTGTCATGCTCCGACCGAACCGTACGAACATATTTCGTTCTGCATGCTGAACGGATGCCGCCCCATCAGCATCAGCCGTGAAGGGCCGCCGGCCGCCGAGACGGAGCACGAAGATCGCTCAAAGGCTACCAAACAAGGGTTTTACGGCAAGGCCATGACGCGGGCACGGAACCTGCCGCCGTCTTGCGGCGGTGATTCCCCCCCAGGAAAAAGCTTGAAACCGACTTTCGAGACCTTCTGTAACGGTCTGGGAATTGCTATTCTCTTGGGCGATGCAGACACGTCTCCGTGTAGGCAGCCCCGATCCCGACAGCGCCTGGGAGGCGCGAAGCAGGTTTCAACCTGCCCGGCCCGTCGGCACTGACTTAACGAACATGGGAGCAGTTGAATGTACGAGAAGAGAAGTTCTTGTTGGCATACCCCGGCTTTTTCGAAAGCGGGGAGGCTGAATGACGCCTTTGTCGTTATTACCTTGGCTCTGGCGATGTCCCTTGGCGCGGGCACCGCATTTGCGCAAAGCACCAGTTCCAGCATCATTGGAACGGTAACCGACGAATCCGGCGCCGCGATTCCCGGCGCCAGCGTTGCCGTCACGAACGTAGGCACGCAGGAGGAGCGGACGGTCGAGACCAACGAGCGCGGCGACTATGCGGTCACTGCGCTGGACATCGGCCTCTACGAAGTGGCGGCCACGATGGAAGGCTTCAGCCGCGCCGTCGCGACCGACGTGCGGCTCGAGGTCGACCTGGTCCGCCGCCAGAACCTGACGCTGCAGATCGGCGCCGTCACCGAGCAGATCACGGTGCAGGCCGACGCGGTGTCGGTCCAGACGGACGACACGACGATCAGCACGGTCATCGACGAATCCAAGATTCGCGAGCTGCCGATTCCGGGCGACCGCAATCTGTTCCGGCTGGCGCTGCTCGCACCCGGCATGAGCCGCGGGCCGCGCAGCAGCGTGACGACGTCGGGCTTCGGGCCGGGCTACGGCATCGCGGCGCTAGGCCAGAAGATGCACAACAACAACATCATTCTCGACGGCGCTCCGCTCCGCACCGGCATCCACGGCATGGTCCGGATGCGGCCCTCGGTCGAGGCGATTCAGGAGTTCCGCGTCGAAGCGGGCTGGTACAACGCCGAGTACGGGACCCAGTCGGGCGCGCAGATCATCACCTCGATCCGGCCCGGCACGAACGAATTCCACGGCACGCTGTTCCACTTCTTCCGCGCCGAGGAGCTCGACGCCCGCAACTTCTTCGAGAATCCCAATCTTCCGAAGCGGCCACTGACGCGCAACACCTACGGCGGCGTGATCAGCGGCCCGATCATCACGAACCGGCTGTTCTTCACGGCCAACCTGGAGAGCCTCAGCGAACGGCGCAGCAATCAGGGCTTCGGCACGTATCCGACGCAGCTCATGCGCAACGGCGATCTGAGCGAGCCTTTCTTCGCCAGCAGTCCGGTCCTGGATATCGCCACCTGCACGGATCCGGCGGATGCAGCGACTTGCGGGGCCTTCCCGAACCACGTCATTCCATCAAGCCGAATCTCGTCCGTCTCGAAAAGGGTGATTCCCTTCTGGCCGCAGCCGAACTTCGGCAACCCGCAGTTCGACGGCAGGAACAACTTCTCGGGCACCACGAAGAACGACCTGGACGACGACCAGTTCTACCTGAGGAGCGACTGGAACGTCAACGACAAGAACAAGATCTTCGGCCGCTACGGCATCCAGAGGATTCAACCGGCCAGCATCAATGTCCTGGCTTCCGTCGACCCGCGCTTCACGTTCTTCAACCCGAAGAAGCAGCAGAACGCCACGATGACATGGACCCACTTCCTCTCCAACACGTCGCTCTACGAAATCCGGGCTTCGTACAACCGCGACCTCTACTTCCGCCGGACGGGTTTCACCGACAGCGGATGGAACAACCTGACGGAGTTGGGCATCCCGGGCCAGACCGAGGACCCGCACGACGCACGCATCGTCAGCATCAGCGTGACCGGTTGCTGCGGCATCGGCGCCTCCGACGTCAACCAGATCTGGGACGAGTCGCGCTCCATTTTCCAGAGCGTCTCGTTCATCAAGGGAGACCACAGCATCAAGGCCGGCCTGGAATACAATCTCGTCCGAACCTCCCGGCGCACGATCCAGTTCGCCAACGGCAGCTTCAGCTTCAACGGCATCCACTCGGGCCACGGCTGGTCGGACTTCCTGCTCGACCATCCGCAACGGGTAACGCTGGGCAACATTCCGGGCAAGCCCAACGCCGGCACGTACCCGGACTTCGAGTACTGGCGCCTGCACCCCTACATCCAGGACGAGTGGAAGGTCACGCCGAACCTGACCCTGAACCTCGGCCTCCGCTGGGAGTACAACTCCCCGTTCGTGGATGACCGCGGCGAGTCGCGGAACTTCGACATGGCTTCGGGCCAGTTGTTCCCGGCGCCGGGCGCGGCGCGGGTTCCCCTGAACGTGGTGAGCAAGAACAACTGGGCGCCGCGTTTCGGGATCGCCTGGAGGCCCACCGGCGGGACGGACTTCGTGATCCGCACCGGCTACGGGATCTTCTACAACGTCAACATGATCAACAACTTCGTCCCGCACCTGGCGGCCAACCCGCCGGGGACGGCGAACATCCAGGAGGCCGCCCTGCCGCGCAGACCGATCATCACGATGGGGACCGCCGACCGGGCCAGCAGCGAGAACTTTCTCGCCCGCATCCGAGCTGCGCAAGTCGAAGAAACGGTGGGTGTCGTCCATCAGTGGAACATCAACATCCAGAAGTCCCTGCCGTGGGACCTCGTTGCCGAAATCGGCTACAGCGGTTCGAAGTCGGACCACTTCGACCTCCCGGCGGAGTACAACGCGTATCTGCCGAACACGATCGGCACCGCCAACCCGACTCGGCGCTGGGCCGGGTTCGGGAGCATCGAGGTTCACGACAGCTCGGCCTCGGGCAGCTACCATGGCCTGCTGACCAAGCTGGAGAGGCGCTTCAGCGGCGGACTCACCTTCCTGCAGACCTACACCTGGGCGAAGGCGATGTTCGATTTCCGCGCCTGCTGCGGGGCGCAGCGGCCGAACAACCCGCACGACCGCCGAACGGCCGAGCGCGGCCGGGGCGATTTCGACATCACCCACCGCGCGACGACCGCGTTCCTGTGGGAGCTGCCCTTCGCCAAGAACCTGACCGGCCCCGCCAAGCACATCCTCGACGGATGGCAGGTCAATGGCACTCTCCTGCTGGCCACGGGGCTGCCCGTTCACCCGCACCAGTCGAGAGTCGACCCGACGCCCGGAGACGGGTGCCCGAACTGCACCCGGCGCCCCTTCCGAATCGGTGACGGCAACCTTTCGGGCGGCGCGCGCACTCTGGACCGCTGGTTCGACACGAGCGCCTTCATGCTCGCCACTCCCGAGAGCCGGATCCTGCTGGGCAAGGGCCTCTACGGCGACACGGGGCGCAGCATCCTCGAAGAGCCGGGACGCACGGGCTTCGACTTCTCGATCTTCAAGAACATCGACATTTCGGAACGTCACTCGATCCAGGTGCGGTGGGAGATGTACAACGCGACGAACACGCCGCCCTTCCTGACCCCGCAGATGTACATCCTGTCAGGTAACTTCGGGAGGATCACGAGCGCGCTGGAAAGCCGCGAGATGCAGATGGGCCTGCGCTGGAACTTCTAGCGCGTTCGATAACGGTTTCACTTCGCCGGGCGTTCCGCGAGAATTCGCGGGCGCCCGGCGTTTGTTTTGGTATGATCTTCGCGGGCACCGATGGAGCCGCCCGCAGGAGGAGAGAGTGAAGAACAAGACCATTTCCGACCCGGATGCGCCCCGAGTTGGGGCTCTGGAAATGACGCGCCGCGGACTGATCGCCGCACTCACCGGCCTTGCGTCGGCCTGCGGCACGGCCGCCTCGAAGCTGCAGGAAGGTTCGAAGGCCTGGGGACACGACAGCATCTACACGCGTCTGCTGGGCATCCGCCCGTTCCTGACCTGCCGCGGGCACACCACGATCGTCGGCGGCTCGCGCATGCCTCCCGAAGTGATCCGGGCCATCGCCGAGGCGAACGACTACTTCGTCGACATGTACGAGTTGAACGATGCCGCCGGCCGGCGCATCGCCGAGGTCACCGGCGCGGAGGCGGGGCTGGTGACGGCCGGTTCGTATTCGGCGATGGTGCTGGCTTCGGCGGCATGCCTCTCGGGAACCGACCCGGAGAAGGTCAAGGCCCTGCCTCACCCGACGTGGGACCGGGTCGAGTGCCTGACGCAAACGTCCCACCGCTTCGGATACGACCACGCCTACCGGGCCGGCGGGGCCACGCTGGTGGACTTCGAGACCAAAGAGCAGGTCGCGAACGCCATCAGCGGCAAGACGGCTTTTCTCGCCTGCCTGGCGAGCCGGGATAACAATCCCAACCCGAAACCCGGCGTCATGATGCCCAACGACTTCCTCGAGCTCGGCAAGAAGGCCGGCGTGCCGGTCGTGGTCGACGCGGCGTCGGAGCTTCCCCCCGTCGATACGCTGACCCGTTACACCACGGCGGGCTTCGACCTGGTTGTCATCAGCGGCGGCAAGGGGATTCGCGGCCCCCAATCCACGGGGATCCTGGCGGGCCGCCAGGACCTCATCGAAGCCGCCGCTCTCAACCACTCCCCGAACACCGCTCTCGGACGCGGCATGAAGGTGGGCAAGGAAGAGATCGTCGGCTTTGTCGTGGCACTGAATCGGTACGTTTCGCTCGACCACGAAGCGGTGATCGAGGGATGGAACAAGAAATCGCGCTACATCATCGATCAGTTGGCCGACGTACCCGGCCTAAACGCGGAAAAGATCATGAACGCGCACGGCTTCGAGGACATCAGCCTGAGCTGGGACCGCGAGGTCATCCCACTGACGGGAAAAGAGGCCGCTGAAAAGCTCAAGGCCGGCGAGCCGCGCATCGTCTATTACAACGATGACGAGGGCGGCAGAATGACCACGCGGTGCCAGTGGGACGGAGAAGAAATCTTCGCCGCGCGCCGGTTGCGGGAGTTCTTTATTGCCGAGGGCCGGACAACGTAAACGCCCCCGCGGAGGCGAATCCCGGCATTCATCATGCAGGGGCACGGCATGCCGCCGCGGCGCGAGCCGCCCAGGCGGCACTGAAACCAGGAGGTCACCATGGACACTCACACCAAGGAATTGAGCAGTCTCTCGCCTTTGCAAATCACCCGCCGCGGGCTGGTCGCCGCGCTGAGCGGTCTGGCCGCCGCCTGCGGCACGGCCGCTTCCCGGCTCAAGGAACCCATGTCCTGGGGTCAGGACAGCATCTACAACCGCTGGCTCGGCCTGCGTCCGTTTCTGAGCTGCCAGGGCCACAACACCGTCATCGGCGGGTCCCGCATGCCGGACGAAGTCATGCGCGCGATGGAGGAAGCCAACGACTACTTCATCGACATGAACGCCCTCAACAAAGCAGCCGGGGACTACATCGCCGGGGTCATGGGCGCTGAAGCCGCGGTAGTGAGCGCCGGTTCGTTCTCGGCGATGCTGCTCGGGGCGGCGGCTTGCCTGACGGGCACGGACCAGGAAAAGATCGAAGCCCTGCCGCATCCGACCTGGGACAAAGTCGAGTGTCTCACGCAGACCCAGCATCGCTTCAACTACGACCGGGCCTATCGCGCGGCCGGCATGAAGATCGTCGACGCCGACACCAAGCAGGGCATGATCGACAAGATCAGCGACAAGACCGCCATGATCGCCGTCCTGGCCAGGGTCTATCGACAAAAAAACAATCCGCCGGGGACATTGATGCCCGAAGAGTTCATCGAGATCGGCAAGCAGCACGGGGTGCCGGTCCTGGTCGACGCCGCATCGGAATTGCCGCCGCCCGACATCATGACGCGCTATACCGAAGCGGGCGCCGACCTGGTGGTCATCAGCGGAGGCAAGGGCCTGCGCGGACCGCAGTCCTCCGGGATCCTGGCCGGCCGCAAGGATCTCATCGAAGCCGCCACTCTCAACCACTCTCCGTACAAGTCCATCGGCCGCGGCATGAAGGTCGGAAAAGAGGAGATCATGGGTATCGTCGCCGCCGTTCGGCGGTATGCGTCTCTCGACCATGACGCGGTCCTGGAGGGCTGGAACAAGAAGGCGCAGTACATTGCCGATGTTCTGAACGAGGTTCCCGGCTGTACGGCGGAGCTGGTCGACAACACGCAGGGGTACAACAACGTGCATTTTTCCTGGGACCAGAACCTTATCCCCGTAGCGGGGCGGGAGATCTACCGGCAGCTCCGCGAAGGGCAGCCGCGCGTCCTGATCAGCGGAGGCGGCGACGGGCCGAGCGCCGGCCTCACCACACAGTGCATGCGCGACGGCGATGAAATCTTCGCGGCACGGGGCATCAAGGAAGCGCTGTTGAGCCACGCCAAAGCGACCTGAAATGTTCCCCGCAAAGCGTACAACCCATAGCCGGTATGCGTGCTGGCATTGGAAATATTATCTGGATCTTCCCTTGAAGAATAGGAGTCTCAATATGCCCCGACGTATCTCAGGAGCGCTCACTTTCTTCATCCTCTCGGCTCTGCCCGCACTCGCCGCCGTCCACGAAATCTACCCCGAGCATCATTCTCCCGTCTTTTCCGCTGAGAGGGAGCCGGTAGCCCGCATTCGATCCGGCGACACCGTCAAGACGCGCACCTGGGATTCGGGCGGCAAAGACCGCGATGGCGTCTGGCACATCGAGCATCCGTACCGGTACCCGGCAAAGGGGAATCCGCTGATGGGTCCGTTCCATGTCGAGGGCGCCGAGTACGGCGATACGCTGGAAGTCCACATCGACAAGATCCGCCTGAACCGCAAGGACGCCTACACGACCTTCGCCGTGCAGCCGGGCATCCTGAATCCGGGCGAGAAGATCCATGACCCCAACTACGGCATGGGCAGGGTGCGGCCGGGCCGGGCCACGCTGATTCCCTGGGACGTCGATCTCGAAAAGAAAACCGTCACGCCGCGGCTGCGGCCGCAAGACAAATCCGGCTGGAACATGGAGTTGTCGGCGCGCCCGATGCTGGGCTGCATCGGCGTGGCGCCCGCCCCGTCCGGGTATCAGGTGCGCACGTCGGGACCGTCAGGCGATTACGGCGGCAACATCGATTACAACGACATCGTCGAGGGCGCAACCGTGCTGCTACCCGTATTCGCCTCCGGCGCCTACCTCTACGTCGGTGACGGACACGCGCTGCAAGGCGACGGCGAGGGTTTCGGCGCGGGCGTCGAAACATCGATGGACGTCGAGTTCACGGTGAAGCTGCACAAGGGCAAGAGGCTGCGCATCCCGCGGCTCATCAATGACGAGTACCTGGTATCGATCGCGAGTCAACCCGAGTTCAACAGCAACATGGATATCGGTGTCCGTTCCGCGAACTCCGACATGCTGAACTGGCTCCAGGACGAATGCGGACTTACGTCACCCGAGGCGCACATGCTGCTCGGCTCCGTCGTCGAGCACAAGATCGTCACCTACTACGGCTCCATTGCCACACTCATGAAGAAGAAGTATCTGCCCCCTCGCTGTCATCAATTCGGAGGTGACGAATGCCCCGCGGCAGCCCGCCGGCGCGGCAAGCCGTGCTCGCGCCCCTCTGCTTCGCGATTTCCCTGCTCTTTGGCCACCTGGCCGGCGCTGAAACCTACGAGATCTACCCCGATCACCACTCCCGCAACCTTTCCGCCCAGAAGGAACCGATTCTTCGCATCAAGTCGGGTGACACGGTCATTACCAAGACGTGGGACTCGGGCGGGGGCGACCCAAAGGGCATCCATCACCTGAAACACCCCTACGTTCCACCCGAGGGCGGCAACCCGCTGTTCGGTCCGTTCCATATCGAGGGCGCCGAACCGGGCGACGCCCTGGAAGTCCATCTCGACAAGGTCCGCGTGAACCGCAACTATGGCTACACGACGAGCGGCATCCCGGATGCCCGCATCAAGCCCGGAGACACCGAAAACGCGCGCGAGCCAATTTTCGGGATGCACGCAGTGCGGCCGGAGCGCGGCGACCTCGTCCCCTGGGACATCGATCTCGAGAAGCTCACGACGAGCCCCCGGCTGAAGCCCGAGATGCGCTCCGACTGGAAGATCGAGCTACCCGTGCGGCCGATGCTGGGCACGATCGGCGTCGGCGAGCCGGGACAGTCGACGAGGGCATACAGTCCGACGTCCATCCACGGCGGCAACATGGATTACAACGACGTGGTCGAAGGCGCCACGATGTACTTCCCCGTCTTTCACGAGGGCGCCTACTTCTATCTCGGGGACGGCCACGCGCAACAAGGCGACGGCGAAGGTTTTGGCGCCGGCATCGAAACGTCAATGGACGTGCAGTTCACCGTGCGCGTCGTCAAGAACAAGAACCTCACCGGTCCGAGGCTCGTCAACGACACGCACATCGCCTCGATCGTCAGCAACCCCTCGAAGGAGGCCGATACGGATTCGCGCCTGCGCGAAGCGAACTCCGACATGATCCGCTGGCTGCGGGAGGATTGCGGATTGACCAAGTGGGAAGCGCACATGTTGATGGGCTCCATTGTCGAACACAAGATCGGCACGTATTGGACGACAACCGTCACGCTGATCCCCAAACGATACGTTCCTGCCCGATGCCACGTTCTGCAGGATGGAGTCGAGTGAAGAAATGCAGGGGCCGCGCGGAGATGATTCCTCGATTGAATGATCGTGTTTCAAAACTGAACGCTATACCCATATCCGAGCCATGAGACTCTCACACCTACGCTGCATCCCCCTTGTTCTCCTCGCTCTCGCGGCGGCCGCCGACCACGCCGACGCCCAGGGGCGCCGCCGGGTCTTCTCGAAGATCATGACGGGCGAACCCTACATCCTCGAGTGCTATCTCCCGCAGATCACGAACGGCCCGAACTACCCGAGCTGGTCCCCGGACGGCACGGAAATCGCCTTCGGCATGAAGGGCTCGATCTGGAAGATCAAAGTCGGCGAAACGACGGCCTACGAGCTGACAGAAGGAGCGGCCTACGAATCGATGCCCTCGTGGCATCCCGGCGGCCGCTACATCGCGTACACGTCGGAGATCAACGAAGAGATCCACCTCAAGCTGCTCGATCTGGAAACGGGCGACGTCACGCCGCTGACCTCCGGGGTATCGATCAACGTCGAGCCGGAGTGGTCGCCCGACGGCAAACGCCTGGCTTTCGTTTCCAGCCGGCCCCAGGGACGCTACAACATCTGGATGATGGATTTCGCCGACGGCAAGCTCGGCGAGCCGTACGCCATCACCAAGGACTTCCAACTCGTTCCGCGGACGGTCTACTACGGCGAGTGGGCGGTGCACCTTCACCCCACCTGGACGCCCGACAGCAAGGAGCTGATCTTCATCACGAACCGGCACAACAAGCACGGCTCGGGCGGGTTCTATTGGATGAAGGCCGAGCCCGACGCCGAGATGACGCGGTTTCACTACGAGGAAACGACGTGGCGTGCGCGGCCGACGATCTCACCCGACGGGGCGAAGATGGTCTACAGCTCGTACCTCGGGCGGCAGTGGCAGCAACTCTGGGCGATGCCCCCCAAGGGCGGCGACTACTTCCCGCTGACCTACGGCGACTTCGACCGCACCAGCCCGCGCTGGTCGCCGGACGGCAACCGCATCGCGTTCATCTCGAACGAAACCGGCGACACCACGCTGTGGCTGTTCCACTGGTTCGGCGGCAAGCTCGAGCCGGTCGAAACCAACAAGCTGGTCTACAAGCGCCCGATGGGCAAGCTGCGGGTGAAGATCGTCGACGACGGCACCGGCGGCGTGACGGCCGCGAGGGTTCATCTGAACGCGGCGGACGGCCGTTCCTACGCGCCCCAGGAAAGCTGGCTGCGCGTCGACTGGATCATGTACGACCACATGGACGAGAAAGAGTATCACTACTTCCACACGGACGGCGAGTTCGAGATCGACCTGCCGCCGGGCAAGACGACGCTGGGTGTCGCCAAGGGGTTCGAGTTCCTGCCCGTCGATCAGGAAGTGATGGTTCGCGGGGACCGCCCCGAGTCCGTCACCATTCGCCTCAAGCGCCTCGACAAGGCGCGCGATAAAGGCTGGTGGGACGGCGGCAACCATTTCCACATGAACTATTCGGGCGTCTACTACAACCCGTCCGAGACGATGATGTTCCAGGGGGACGCGGAAGACATCCACGTACTGAACAACCTGATCTGCAACAAGGAGCAGCGCATTCCCGACATCGCCCACTTCACGGGCAAGCCCGATCCCGTGTCGACCAGCGAGCGCATTCTCTACCACAACCAGGAATATCACCCGCCTTTCTGGGGGCACGGCGCCTACCTGAATCTGAAGGAGCATTACGTGATCCCCGATTACGTGGGTTACCAGAACACGGTCGTGGCGAGCCTGCATCCATCGAACACCGTGCCGAACATGGTCGCGCGGGCACAAGGCGCCCTGGCCGGGTACGCGCACGGCGCCGGGCGCAACTTCCCGGCCGACATGGCGCTCGGGACGGTCGACTTCGTCGAGGTCAACTCCATCGGCGGGATGCAGCCGCTCTACCGCGCCTGGAACTGCGGCTACGACGTGGTGGCTTCAGCCGGCGAGGACGCTTTCGGCAACTTCTACCGCAGCTACATCATCGGCTCGAACCGCGTTTACGTGAAGACCGGGAAACAACTTGACTACGACAAGTGGATCGAGGACTTCCAGGCCGGGCGCAGCTTCGTCAGCGCCGGACCGCTGGTCTACTTCACGATCAACGGGAAAGACCCCGGCGACACGATCAACCTCCCGGCCGGCTCCCACGCGATGCGAGCCAAGGCCGAAGTGCGCTCGATCATGCCGATCGAATCGATCGAACTGCTCTTCAACAACAAGGTCGTGGCGACGCTGGAGCCGACCGGCGAGAAGCGCATCGCGACCCTGAGCGAAGAGGTGACGATCGACGGCAGCGGATGGTTCGCCGTGCGAACGCGCGCGAAGTACGCGACCCATCCGATTCGGCGGCCGTTCCCGTTCGCGGCCACGATGCCGGTGAGAGTGATCGTCGACGACAAGCCGATTCGCTCGCACGAAGACGCGCAGTACTTCATCGACCGCCTCGATCAAGTGCTTCAGCAGGCGATGGATACCGGCCCCTGGAACACCGAGGCTGAGAAGGAAGACATCAAGCGGCAGTATGGCGAGGCACGCGCGAACCTGGTTGCGAGGCAGCGGGAAGCTGCCCCGTAGGGGCGTCATTCAAAGGATGCTGTAACGACAGCTTGACAAGCGTCGATCAGCGCCCATCGGTCCAGCGCCCGGTTGCCGAGTACGTGAAAGTCGGGGCCACACCGACCGCATCGAGAGCTTCCGGCCGATGTCTCGCGCTACCATAGGGAAGCAACCATTGCAGGGTGCTTGGCCGTCCGCCTGCTGCGGTTCGGCACTCCAACGGGCTATCGGACGACTGACCCTGCTTTTCGGGATCACATGCGGCGACGATACCGATCGAAAGCGGTCCGTGCGGGGTCAGGACTTCGTTTCCTGCGGTCAGGCCTGATTTTCCTTTCCGGCTTGGTTGGAGCGACTTCAGCCGCCGCCGCGGATTCTCCTGCCGAACTGTTCCGCAACACCATCCAGCCGGTGCTGAAGCAGCAATGCTTGGGCTGCCACGGCGAAGGGAACGTCTTCGCCAATCTTGACCTGCGCACTCGGGACGCCGCACTGAAGGGCGGTCAGCGAGGCCCGGCCATCGAGAGCGGATCGCCCGGCGACAGCTTGCTGATGTCGGCCATAGATCATGCCGGCGAGCTGGCCATGCCACCCGGAGGGCCGGAGAAGCAGCTTCCCCAAGAGACCCGGGACGCATTCCGCGCATGGATCACAGCGGGAGCCCCTTATGCGGATGGGCGCTCGACGGCGAAGTGGAATTTCGAGGAAGGCGACATCTGGGCGTTCCGGCCGGTGAAGCGCGTCGAGCCCCCAACCGAAGGGATATCCTGCCTTTCTCCCCACCCGACGGCCGAAGCACGCGATACGACCGCCATGACTTCGTTGCGCTTGCGTGCCGTGCTCGACGTACGGTCAAGTACGCCTGCGCGCGCCAAGCGGCTCGCGCCTCGTCCTGACGGCCCTCTCACGCACTTCACCTCGCCGCGTGGGGAGAAATGCAGGATAGACCCGGCTGCCGTGCAGACTCCGGTGGACAGCTTTGTCCTGGCCCGTCTGGCAGAGAAGGGACTCGAACCGGCTCCGAGAGCCGACAGGAGAACGCTCATCCGGCGTTTGACGTTCGACCTGACGGGCCTGCCTCCGACTCCGGGAGAGGTGCAGGCTTTTTTGGACGACGAATCCGAAGGGGCCTACAAGAAAGTCGTCGAGCGCTTGCTGGACTCTCCCCGCTATGGCGAGCGTTGGGGGCGTCATTGGCTCGACGTGACGCGCTACGCCGATACCGCCGGCTACTCCAATGACTTCGTGCGGCCCAATGCCTGGCGCTACCGGGACTACGTCATCCGCGCATTCAACAGCGACAAGCCATACGACCGCTTCGTGCTCGAGCAGATCGCCGGCGACGAGTTGTTCCCGGACGATCCCGAGGCGATTCTTGCGACCGGCTTTCTCAGGATGGGGCCTTGGGAGCATACCGGCATGGCCGTCGCGGCGGTGACCCGGCAGCTCTTCCTGGACGACGTGACGCACCACGTGGGGCAGTCGTTCCTGGGGGTGACGCTGGCTTGCGCCCGCTGCCACGACCACAAGTTCGACCCGATCCCCACCAAGGACTATTACCGCATGCAAGCCGTCTTCGCGAAGACGGCTTTCGCGAGGCGCCCGTTGCCGTTCCTGCCGTCAGAATCGACGGAAGGCTTCGACCAGGGCCGCAAGCCTATCCAGACCCGCCTGGAAGAGCTGGAACGCCGGATGCACGACCTCCACGAAGCGGCCCGCGAGCGACTCGCGCGGGCAAAGGGACCCGAAGCCGCCGCCAACGCCCGGACCACTACGCTGCAGCGTTACCTGAGCAGTGAGCAGGCTGAGCTGCTCAAGCTGCTGCGGAAGCGAGTGATCATGCACAAGCTGTCCGTGTTGCGGTTCGAGCCTCTGGCCATGACGGTCAGCAACGGCTATGTCCAGGAATGGGAGGCCCTGAGGTATCGGAACAGCTACTTGCAGCCGGGGGACTATGCCCGAGCAAAAACCCATGTTCTGGCCGGAGGCGACATCCAGGCGCCCGGGCAGGAGGTTTCACCAGGTGTGCTCGAAGCGGTGGCGCGCTATTCCGATCTGCCGGCTCCGCAGATCCCGGACCGCCTGAGCGGACGGCGAAGCGCGCTGGCCCGCTGGATCGCGGATCCAGACAATCCGCTGACCAGCCGGGTTCTGGTCAATCGCGTCTGGCAATACCATTTCGGGCGCGGGCTGGCTTCGAACGCGAACAACTTCGGAAAGATGGGAAAGAAGCCCTCGCACCCGGAGCTGTTGGATTGGCTGGCGGTATTCTTCATTGACCAGGGCTGGAGCGTAAAGGCAGTCCATCGAGTGATCCTGTATTCGGAGGCGTACCGGCGAGCCAGCGATCACCAGAACCGTGAGTTGGTGGACAAGCTCGACCCCGAGAACATCTACCTGGCGCGGTTCTCACCCCGCCGGCTGGAAGCCGAGGAAATTCGCGACAGCATGATGGCGGTTGCCGGCGAGTTGAGCGACTTCGCGGGCGGACCCGGCACGTACGCCCAGATCAATCCGGAAGTAGCGCACCAGCCGAGGCATGCGATGGGAACCCTCCAGCCGGTCTACGAAGCCGAGCCGACCCGGCGGAGACGCAACCGCCGTTCCGTTTACAGTTTCCAGCGGCGCAGCATGATGGACCCCATGATCGAGGTGTTCAACGGCGCAAATCCGGACCTGACCTGCGAGCGCCGGGAATCATCCACCGTGCCGACCCAGGCGTTCGCCCTGCTCAATGCCGATCTGTCGCGCGACATGGCGCTGATCATGGCGCAGCGCCTGGATTCCTTGCCCGCGGGGATGCGCGTCGAGAGCGCATTTCGACTGGCATTCGGCCGCGATCCCACGAGCGAGGAGCGCGATTGGACGGAAGAGTTCGTTGCGGAGATGACGGCGCACCTTGAGGGGAACCCCGCTGCTGCCCGACGATTGCCGACGGACATCGTCCACACCATCACAAGCGAGCTGACCGGAGAACGCTTCGAATTCGTTCAGCCCGCTTATACCGGCCCTTACGAGCACAATCCGCACCCGAGCGAGATGCCGCCCGGCATACGCGCCTGGGCCGATCTGGCTCTGGCGCTGTTCAACTCCAACGAATTCTTATACGTGTACTGATCATGAAACGCCCCGTCCTTGCCGCAAGACCATCCCGCCGCGAACTCCTGTACCACTCCGGCATGGGGCTGGGGGCGATCGCGCTGTCGGCGATGCTCCAGAAAGACCGCGCCCAGGCGGGAGTGCTTGCCCCCAGACGCGCGCACCATGAGGCCAAGGCCAAGAACTGCATTTTTCTGCTGATGGAGGGCGGTCCCAGCCACATCGACACGTTCAATCCCAAGCCCAAGCTTGTCGACCTCCACATGACCGAGTTCGTCAAGAAGAAAAACAAGTTCGAAGCCAGCATGAACACGGGCAAGCGCTACTTCGTCCGCAGTCCGTTCGAATTCCGCCGCGCCGGCCGCATGGGCATCGAGATCAACGCCAAGCTCGCCCAATTCGCTGATTGCGTGGACGATATCTGTTTTTACCGGGGCCTGCAGGCGACCTCCGTCAACCATCCGACGGCGCTCTATCACCTCAATACGGGAAACCGCTTCGGCGGAGACCCGGCGATCGGCGCCTGGGTGACCTACGGGTTGGGCACCGAGAACCAGAACCTGCCCGGCTTCGTAGTCCTGCCCGATCTGGCCTTTCCGCAGGGCGGGGCGGGGAACTGGTCGAACGGGTTCCTGCCGGCGCATTACCAAGGGACACCCCTGCGATCGCAAGGCGCGCCGGTGCTGGATATGAGGCCGCCGGAATACGTGACGGAGCACCAGCAGCGCAAGACGCTGGACTTCATCGGACGACTGAATCGCAGCCATTCGCAGCGGCATCCACACCATGACGAACTGGCTTCCCGGATCGAAAGCTACGAGCTGGCGTTCCGGATGCAAGCGGAAATGCCGGAGGCCGTCAATATCGACTTGGAGCCGAAGGCCACGCACGAGCTCTATGGAGTCGGTTCCGACAATTCCGAGGTGGATTCGATCGGCCGCCGGTGCCTGCTGGCCCGCCGGTTGGTGGAGCGCGGAGTCCGGTTCGTGCAGGTGATCGTTTCCGGATGGGACTCGCACGACTACATCGAGAAAGCCCATGGAAAACGGCTCGATTCCATCGACCGGCCCATTGCAGGCCTGCTCAAGGACTTGAAGCGCAGCGGCTTGCTGGAAGAGACCCTTGTCGTATGGGCGGGTGAATTCGGGCGCACTCCAGATAATGGCCTGCGGGGCGGCCAAGCTGTCTGGGGCCGCGATCACAACGCCCCGGCCATGGCTTTCTGGATCGCGGGAGGCGGCGCGCCGCGCGGCAAGATCGTCGGAGCCACCGACGAGACCGGTAGGAACGCGGTCGAGGCCGTGCATCCGATCAAGAACATGCATGTCACTCTGCTGCATCTGCTTGGCCTGGATGACACTAGGCTGACCTACTTTGCCCAAGGCCGCGAGAAACAGCTCAGCCAGACGGGTGGAGAGCTGATCAAGGAGTTGATCGCGTAGGCCGGAGCCGCCCGTTGGCGCTTTCAGGACATGTCCGGCTCGAATCGACGGCGCTTCCTCACCGCGGCAAGCGCCGGCGTGGCCGGATTGGCGACGCCGGCCCGGCCGAGTGAAGCCGCGGTTTCGAAGCGCTATCCTCAACCCAGCGATCAGCTCAGCGGCGGCAACCTCGAACAACTCCGCGACGCCTACCGCAGCGAACTCTTCGACGTCCAGCTCCCGTTCTGGTCCGCCGATGGAATCGACCACCGGCTCGGCGGATTCATGACCGCGCTCGATTACGAGGGCAGACGCCTCAGCGACAACAAATATCACTGGTATCAGGGGCGCGGCGTCTGGGTGTACAGCTTCCTGTACAACCACCTCGGAGGCGATCCGCAGCACCTGGAAATCGCCCGCAAGGCAAAAGAGTTCTGGCTCGAGCACGCCCGGCAGGCGGACGGCTTCTACGCCATCGATCTCTCCCGCGAGGGCGAGATCGTCAAGCCATTCGAACCTGAAGTGGAAGGGGACGTGTACGGCATGTTCTTCCTTGCGGAGGGTTTGCAGGAATACGCCGCCGCGACCGGAGACGATGAAGCGCGCGAGGCAAGCATCGCGCTGCTCAAGAAGATGTTCGCTTACGTCAACCGACCAGAGTTCAAGGACAAGTACGCGCCGCATCGGGGAGCCCGCATTCAAGGCAACTGGATGGTCACACTGCAAACCGTCACGCAGATGCTCAACCGCAGCCCCGACCCGGAACTCGAATCGATCGCTGACTTCTGCGTGGACGCCATCCTTCACAAGCATCACAACGCGGAGATCGGCCTCACCAACGAGTACCGCAACCATGATTTCAGCCCGATTCCGTCCGAGCGGAACAAGTCGCTGCTCGGCCACTGCTGCCAATGCCTGTGGATGGTGATGGACGAGGCGCTGCGGCGCGGCGATCAGCCCATGTTCGACCTGGCCGCGCGGCAAGTCCGGCAGCACCTCGACATCGGCTGGGACCACGTCTACGGCGGGCTGCCCGAATGGATCAACGTCGGAGCAGGCGGCTACGAGTGGCCGCCGATGAAGCTGGCCGGCAACCGGCCCGAGCTGCGGATCAAGGGCGAGAAGTTCTACTACAAGAGCATGTGGGCGAATCAGGAGGTGCTCGTATCGACGCTCAAGATCTACGAACACACCGGCGCCGAGTGGGCAGCGCGCTACTTCAACCTCGCCCAAAAGGTGCAAGACGAGAAGTTCTCATTGCGCCGCTTCGGGTACCCGACCTACAGCCTGGGCGAGGACCGGCGATTCAGCTTCAAGCCCTCCTATCACGGAGTGCGCCAAGACCACTATCACCCGCTCCGCCGTTTGATGATGAACCTGCTGGCGCTGGAGCGGCTGTCGCGAGGGCAGGGAAACGACGCCTGACGATTCCCTGCCGCGAGCTCGGCGAACCGTACATTCCTCGGGTCACGAATCACGAGACACGACAGCCGGGGTGACATTCACTCTGCCCGCGACCGCCCTTACTGCCGACTCGTCGAGTTCGACGCCCAGGCCCGGACCGTCGGGCACGAGGTACTCGGCGCCGTCGATTTCGAGGGGCCGATCGAGATAGCGGTTGGCAACCGTGAAGACGACCGGGTTGTACTCGGCAAGCCCGACATTCCTCGACGAAGCGGCGAATTGCAAGGCCGCGGCAATCTGCGGTCCCATGGCAATGCTGATGTGGGGGACGATGCGAGCGCCAACGCCGATTTCCCGCGCAAGGCCGGCCGCTTCGGTGATGCCCATACGGCCGATGTCAGGCTGCAACCACCGGACGCAGCCGGACGCCAGGAACGGAGCCAGCTCGTAGCGCGTACGATAGCTCTCGCCCAATGCGATCGGCGTGCGAATCCCGGCCGCCAAATGGGCGTGGCCGGCCGGGGATTCCGGAGCCAGCGGGCACTCGAGCCAGAGGGCTCCGCGATCGTCAAGTTTTTTCCCGAAGGCACCCGCCGAGGTTCCGTCAAGCCGCCAGAGAGCGTCCACCGCAATGGAAACGTCCGGCCCCAAGGTTTCCCGCAGGCGGTCGATGAGATCGAAGAGCTCGTCTTCCGTGCGGTCGTAGAACAGCTTGAAGATGCGAAAGCCCGCGCCCCAGGCCTCCCGCGCCCGCGCCACCCGCTCGGCGTTCGTTGCGCCCGGGAGCCCCGAGAGATAGCACGGAATCCTGCTCTTGGGGGCGGAAGATGACAGCAAGTCCGCGACCGAAGTCCCACGAGACTTGCCGGCCAGGTCCCACAGGGCGATGTCGACTCCGGCAATCGCATCGAGCATGAAGCCGCCGGTCTGACCGCGAACGCGCATGGCCGAGTACATCCGATTCCGCAGCGACGTCACCGTGTCGGGAGAGCCGTCAAAATCCCGGCCCTCGACCGCCGGGCGCAGCAATTGCTCGATAATCAGGCACGCGACATCCGGAGCGAGAGGCGCCTGGGCCTCGCCCCATCCGGCCAGGCCTGACTCCAAAGTCACCTTGACCAAGGCGGCTTCGAAATTCACCGAATAGAGCGTGCTGTTCGTTTCGGACCAGCGGTAGTCAAACCCGCCGGCAGCCAGCGTGGTCGGCGACCCCGCAGTCCCCGTCACCGCTTCCGGGTCACGAGGCAGCCTGATCGAAAACGCCTCGATCGACGCGATTCGATCTAGCGGCACGGCTGACTGTTCGTCCCAACCAAAGACCGCAGAACTTCGAGCTCGCGCAACCCGGATTCATCGAGCGAGCGGGTAGGGTGCCGGACCACGGCATTCTCGAGAACTCCCGCATGCATGAGATTGTGCTTTATCGCCGAAACGCCCAGTCCGGGCTGCAGCTCATACCGGATCAGGGGAAGCGCCCGCTGGAACGCGCTCCATGCCGAATCGAACTCGCCGTTCTCAAGCGCTCTCCAGATCGAGCAGTAGACCGAAACCAAGTCGCTGCCCGGCATGATTCCCCGGGATCCCCTCTGCCACTCCTCGATCATGAACTGTCCGTTCAGTCCTCCGAACAGCGTCAGCGTGCCGTCGACGGCTTCGAGTGTCCTGGTGATCTTGGGGGCGGTCGGCGGAGCCTCGACCTTCGCGTAGTCCACATGCTCGATTTCACGCGCCATACGCGCGAGGAGCGCCGGGGGCATAGCAACCTGCGTGAGCAGCGGCGCATCCTGGACCATGATCGGAACCCCGACCGCATCGCTGATCGCGGAATAGAAGAACATCAGGCCGTCCGCATCGGGGCGCAAGTAGTACGGCGGCAAGACCATCAAGCCCGCCGCACCGAGGTCCTCCGCTTCCTTGCAGATTTCGACGGCGGCTTCCGTACCGGTCGCGCCCACGCCGGCGATGACCGGGGCCCGGCCGTCCAAATGACGCACGATCGCATCGAGCAACCGGTGCTTCTCTGAAGGCAGGAGAGCGTAGCCCTCCCCGGCGTTGCCGAAGGCGCCGAAGCCGCCCACGGACCCGTGCGCGTACAGATGGTCAACGACCCGCAGCAGGCCGGCCACGTCGATCTTGCCGTCGTCCTTGAACGGCGTTACGAGGATGGGAATTACTCCTTGGAAAGCGTCTTGCATCTTTACTGTCTTCTTACCTGGACTCTTCAGAGAGCGCGGCTGATTCCCGCGCGGCACGGATGTCG
Source organism: Bryobacterales bacterium (assembly GCA_026713545.1). Classification (GTDB taxonomy): domain Bacteria; phylum Acidobacteriota; class Terriglobia; order Bryobacterales; family UBA6623; genus JAPPLB01. The sequence continues at coordinate 11,995 of JAPOOG010000032.1, read as the reverse complement.
GAAAGCAGCGCAGCCTTGCCCCGCTCGACATGCCTGGCCAGAACATTCGAGAGTGCTTCCGCGGAACGATTCTCCAACGCGTCGACCATCTCCCGGTGCTCCGCTTGAGCCCGGGGCACGCGTGCAGCCCAATCGCGGCTGGAAACGTGGACGCTGGCAATCTGGAGGTGAGCGTTCAGTTGTTTGTACATTTCGTAGAGCTTCTCATTGTCGGAAAGCCTGACGATGAGCAAGTGAAACTCCCAGTTGAGGCGGTCATGGGTTCCCATTCCTTCGCTTCCCAGAGCGGCGTACTTGTCCATTTGCCGAATGTATTCCCCGAGTTCAGCGATGTCCTGGCCGCAAACATGCAGCACTGCGGATTCGGCGGCCAGCCCGTCAAGGGCCCGGCGGAGATCGAAGGTCTCGGCGACATCCCGCTCGTTCGCCTGCGCTACGAACGTTCCGCTGCGAGGCCGGATGTCCACAAACCCCTCCTCGCTGAGGCGGTCGATCGCCTGCCGCACCGGCATCTGGCTGACATCCAGGCTCTGCGAGAGCTCCGGGATGGAAAGGCGCTCGCCGGGTTTGAAACGGTGCTCCAGAATCGCGTGAAGCACCGCTTCATACACGTGGTCGGAAATGCGACGACGTTCGAGAGGCTGGAAAGAGTCCGTCCTCAGCTTGCTGTCATTACCCTGCATACTATTCGTTCACACATCATGCCGCGGTTTTCTCTCCTACGCTGCCGCGGGCCAAGACGTGCAGCACCGCCAATGCGATCGGATGGAGGAAGGCCATCACAAAGAATATCGCAGCGTAGGAATACCGCTCCACCACCACACCGGTGATTCCGGTGAAGATCACTCCGCCCAACGAACTGCCCAGCCCGACGATTCCGGCCGCGGAGCCGACCACGGCGGTCGGGTAGACATCGACCGTCATGGTCATCAGATTCGTCTTCCATGCCATGTGAGCGAACGTGACGACACAAATCGCCGTCACAGCGACCACCGAGGAATCGCTCGCCGGCACGATCAAGCTCAAGGGCATGACCGCGGCGGCAGGCAGCATGACCCATTTGCGGGCCTGAACCGGCGCCATGCCCCGCCGGATCAAGCGTCCCGAGAGCCAGCCGCCGGCGATGGCGCCGAGGTCCGCCGTGAGGAACGGAACCCATGTCGTCAGCCCGATCGCCACGATGCTGAATCCCCGCTCGTCGCTGAGGTACTTCGGCAGCCAGAACAGGTAGAACCACCACACGGGGTCGGCCAGGACCCTGGCCAGGAAGAGCGCCCAGGTCTGCCGGAAGCCGAACAACTCGATCCAACGAACGGTTCGGCGGGGAGGACCACCGGGGGCCGTCTCGATCAGGACGCGCTCGCCGCTCGTCACGCGCGGGTGCTTTGACGGAACCCAATACCAGCGAAGCCAGAACACCAGCCACACAAAGCCGAACGCTCCGGTCACGACGAAGGCCACGCGCCAACCCCACTGGGTGAAGATCAGCACGATCAAGGGCGGCGCCAGGACCGCTCCGGTCGACGCCGCCGCGTTCACCAAGCCGTTCGCGAAGCCGCGCTCCTGCGGAGGGAACCATTCCGATATCGCTTTTTCCGCAGCGAGGAAGTTGCCCGATTCTCCCAGTCCGAGCAACGCCCGGAACACTCCCAGGCCCAATGCCCCCCGGGAAAGCGCGTGCCCGGCATTTGCGAGGGACCACCAGACCATCGACACCGCCAGGGCGACGCGCGTGCCCCAGCGATCGATGATGCGGCCCCAGACCATGTACATGGCGGCGTAGCAGATGAGGAAGGCCTGGACCACCTGGGAGTATTCGATATCGGAGATTCCCAGCTCAGCGGTGATCTCGGAAGCCAGGACGGACAACGTCTGCCGGTCGATGTAGTTGATGACGGTCGCGGCGAACAGCAGCGCCGCGATGCGCCAGCGGACATTCGGCAATAGTTTCGCGGACATGTTCATGCCACCCGGTAGCGCTCCAGCACGCTCTCGTCGAATTCCGCGCCGATGCCGGGGCGCTCCGGGACGATCGCCTGGCCGGGGCGGGACTCCAGCGGTTCCCGGAGCAGCTGGTTCCCAAACGGACGCTCGAGGAGCGTCCCCCCTTCCATGATCACCGTGTTCGGCAGGTGCGCGGCCAAGTGGACCGACGCGGCCCAGTACAGGGCCGTGCCGGTACTGATGTGCGGGGAGAACAGCACTCCGTGCAGGTCCGCCAGAATCGCAATCCGACGGCACTCGCTGACGCCGCCCGCGCGGCAGAGGTCCGGATTCACCATGTCCACGGCCCTGGCAGCGAACAGCTCGCGGAACTGGTAGCGGTTCGAGAGCGTCTCGCCGGCGCAGAGCGGCGTCTTGAGAGCTGCCTTGAGCTCCGTGTAACCCGCAATGTCCTCCGGCAACAGGGCGTCTTCCCACCAACCGATGTTGGAAAGCTCGTCCAGCCTGGCGCCGACGGCGCGGGCCTCGTGCACCTTGTAGGCCCCGAGAGAATCGACCAGGAACTGGCCCGTGCCGCCGATGGCTTCCGAAACGGCTATGACCCGCTCGATATTCGATGTGCCGGGCCCCTTGCTCAGCCCCATCTTGACGGCCGGGAAGCCCGCCTCCATCTGCCGCTTTGCGGACTCGCCCAGCTCCCGCGGGGACCTGCCCCGGATTCCGGAGTAGGTCGGAATCGAGTCCCTGTACTTGCCGCCGAGAATCCGGTACAGCGGCTGGCCCAGGTACTTACCCAGCAGGTCCCACAGGGCGAGGTCCACTCCGGCAATCGACTCCGTATAGAAGCCGGTGGCGTAGCCTCGCAGCCGCTGGCTGGAATAGAGCCGTTCCCAAAGCGGCTCGACCTGCCGGGCGTCCTGTCCGATCAGGATCGGGGCAAGCAGGTCGCTGATGACCATCGCATGGACGCGAGGGGCGGCCGGAGCGTGGCACTCGCCCCATCCGACCAGGCCGTCCCGCGTGACGATCTTGACGAGAGTCGCCTGGGTGGCTCCCCGAAACCGGCTGGGCGAGGCGTGGTCGAGGCGGTTCCAGAGGCCGCTCCCGCCGGTGTCCTGGCCGACCGGCCCCATTTCCAGGTACCAGTCCGGGGGCTTCTCGCCACGCGGAGTACGAATCGCGACCGGCTCGACGGATTCAATTTCGAGAGGCCCGTTCCCTGCCGCAAAGAGACGTTCCTTGAGAGCGAGAAACGCGGGCGCGGCCGTCGCTCCCAGCAGGAACCGCCGCCTTCCGAGGCGGTCTATCGAGCCCACCGGCATCAACGCACCTCCTGGACGCAGCGAAAGCCCAGGTTCGGGGTGCGCTGGTTCGGCCGAATCCAGTTCCGAAAGAACACGGTGAGGCGGTTGGGGCCGTCCGACCAGGCGCCGCCGCGGACGATCCTGTACATACCCTCCGACGGCCCCTTGGGATTCTCGGCCGGGCTGTTCGAGTAGTAGGCGCGCTTGAACCAATCCTGGCACCACTCGGCGACGCCGCCGGCCATGTCGTACAGCCCAAAGTCGTTGGGAGGGTGCTGAGCCACCGGAGCCGGACCCTCAGGCGTCGAGAACCGCACCCGGTCACGATCCGGCTTCTGGTCGCCCCAGGGATAGCGAGCGCCTTCGAGCTTGCCGCGGGCCGCGCGTTCCCACTCGGCCTCGGAGGGGAGGCGCTTGCCCTTCCACTCGCAGAAGGCGCGGGCGTCATGCCAGTCCACGTTGTAGGCCGGGTGCTCCGCCAAGGCCTCCGGCATCTTGCCGTCCAGCCAATGGTACGGAGGACGGCGGCCTTCCGACGCGATGAATTCCGCGTAGGCGGCGTGCGTGACCTCCGTGGCGTCCATCCAGAACGCATCCAAGCGGACTTGATGGGGCGGTCGGTCGTCTCTGAGGATGAGCGGCCTCATGCCCGTCTCGTCGTCCGGCGTGGAGAACGTCCGGCCCATCGTGAACTCGCCCTCCGGGATCAGGACCATGCCTTCCGGCGCCTTGGCCGCAGGGTCCGGCTGATCCGGCCGGGTTTCCGCCGCAGCCGGGCAAAGCCAGCTCGCAGCCAGCGCCGCAAACAGTAGCAGCCCGTGGCGCAAGTCACGCGGCGGCGTTACGCGCCCCAGGGCCGATTGCATAACGCGTGGCCCCTCCAGGGGCAGGGCACCGCGCTCTCGGCTCAGCCGAGCGGGAGCGGCGCGTAACCCTTCGGGCGAAGGACATTTGCAATCATCGGCTTTGTCGTTCGTCGGAGGAGGTCGACCCGGACCGCCATCCTTCTCACTCCGCGCCGAATGACCGCAGGAGCCCGCCGCGCCTTCCACGGGACTTGCGCCACGGGCTGCTAGTCCGGCCGCATCGAGGCACCGGGCCTTCAAACGAACAGCTCCTCGATTTCGTCGGCGATGCAGGGCTCGGTAGCTCCGAGCGGGTCGACGAACCGGTAGACCCGCCTGGATGGCGTGTTGGTCACTTCCTTGAGCCAGTCGATACCCAAGGCAGAATAGACAGACGCCACCATGTTCTCGGTCTTGGGCTGCATTCGATACTTCCAGCCCGTTTCAAGCGCATGCTCTCCGGCAGCATCAGTGCGTCCGACAATCGTTCCGCCCTTGACTCCGCCGCCCGCGAAGAGTCCGATATAGACCTCGTTGTAGTGATGCCTTCCGCCAACCAGGTTCAGCGCTCCCGGAACGCGGCCGAACTCCGTCGGGACGACAACGATCGTCTCGTCAAGCAGAGTTTTCGAAGCGTCACGGGGGGACGGCGTCGACTCGAGGTCGCTCAGCAGGCTTGACAGCGCCCGGTCCAAGTCGTTGCAGTGCTTGTAGTGGTTCGAACGCGAGTCGTGATCGTAGATCCGCTTGTGGTGATCCCAGCCGCCGTGCTTCACGTGGATATAGCGGGTACCCGCGTCCGCCGCGACGAGATTGCGCGCCAGCAGACAGCCGAGTCCGACGTTGTTCTCGCCGTAGCGCTTCTTGTCGGAGTCCTCCATCGCCAGCGCTTTCGGCCAGCGCGAGTCTCCGAGAACGTGATAGGCCTCTTCCTGGAAGGAGCGGAAGGCGCTCATTTGCGGTCCACGCCCGCCCATTTCCCGGCGCACGGCGTTCTCGAGGTCGCCCAGGAGCCGAAACCTTTCCTCGAGCAGGGCAAGCGCTTCCCCGGACGCCGCAACGCTCCCGACGCCGCCCCCGGCATTGATATCCAGGCCCGAAAAGCGCGGATGGTAGAAGCCGCTCGGGAGGGCCAGCTTTCCCAGATTGCAGGTGACGAACGACGGGAACGTATCGCTCTCGCGCCTTTGCGAATCCAGTTCGGCAGCGACAACCGTGCCGACGGGCGGTATCTCCGCGGTCTGCGCCGGATTGAGCGGGCGGCCCGCGCGGGTGTAGTACTCTCCGCGGAAATGGACCACCTCGTGGCTCTTGAACGTACGCACGACGGCGATCCTGTCCATCATCCCCGACAGCTTCGGGAAGAGCCGGTAGGGGATGTACAGTCCGTTGCGGACCTCTCGCACGTCGAAGTCCGCCTGCGTGCCGGCGTCTTCCTTGAAGTCGAAAGTGTCAACGTGGCTGATCGCGCCAGCGGCCTCGACCATGATCGCGAATCGCGCAGTCCCTCGTGGATTCGCGCGTCCGGCCGCGCGCACGCGCGCCGGCCAGAGGCCCTCGCCGACCAGACCGCCGAGCAGGCTCCCCGCACCAAGCCGCAAGGTGTCGCGCCGGGTCAGCGTCAAGTCTCGAACGGTGCGCATGGCTGGCCTCTCTCGATCGCCTCCCGTCAGTAATTGAATAGAAACTCGGGCTTGTTCAGAAGCGCCCACTGGAGGTTTTCGGCACCCTGCACCATGTCATTGTCGAGCGCGCCGAGCGCCACATCCATCTCGCTCGGGAGGGGCCGGCGCGACAGGGTCGACAGATAGAGCTTCTCGACGATGCCGCGGCGCACCGCGGATTCGGCCTGCTCGGGATGGGGGGCCTGGCCCGTGGCCGCCTTCCAGGCCGCGGCGGCAACGATGCGGTCCGCATCGAGCGCATCCAGCATCTTCGCGACACGGCCGACACCGTCGGACTGGACGCGATCCAGCACCGTCTGCGAATTCATCATCAGCATGGCCTGGAGGGAGGAACTCACCGGCCGCACGGGGAACTGGTCACGGCTTTGCTGGCCGAAGGCCCGCAGGAACTCCCCGACTTCGCCCTTGACGTAAGCGGGATCCAGGACCTGCCGCGCCATGCCGACTTCCGCGCCGCCACTCGAATACGCCCCCGGGACGGCGGTCGCCGTCACGATGGCGTCGTGCAGTTGGATCGGACTGAGCATCCTGACATTGCGCCGGGCAAAGTACCGGCCGTACTCGGGCTTCCAAGGGTGGTCGAACTTGGAAGAGAGCTGATAGGCGCTCGAACGGGCGATCGTGCGCACCAGGTGCTTGAAGCTGAACCCGCTGGCCTGGAAGTCGCGGGCGAGCTCGTCCAGCAGGTAGGGGTGGCTTGGCTGGACCGTCCAGCCATCGGGCAGGCCGCCGCTGGGGTAGTACCTTGTCAGGTCGAAGCCGTCCAGGGGCTCGACGATCCCGACACCCATCATCTCGGCCCAGATGCGGTTGACGGCCGCTCTCGCGAACTGGATGTGGCCCGTCAGCAGTCGAGCCAGGGCGTCACGGGGCAACTCGCCGCCGCGCGGCGCCTGATCGCCGAGGATGAATTTGGGGGCGTTCGAACCGCCCGTGCGAGGGACGCGGACGATGCTCTCGCTGGTCGTGGGATAGCCCGGCTCGACATCGTCGACGGTGTACTCGGTGTTCGCCTGGAAGCCGTTCTCCCAGTTCATGATCATGCGGGTCCGCCCAAAGAACGCCGCCTGCCGGAAGAAGTCCTCGCGCGTCTTGCCGGTGAGGTAGAGATTGACCTGTTCGAGATGATTCGCGCCGTCATGACACGAGATGCAGCCCAAGTTGACTCCCAGCAGCACCTTGCCGTAGGTCACCGTAAACTCGTCGATGGCGTCGGCGCGGTTGACCAGATCGTGGGCGTCCGGCTCGTCGGGATCGTCCTTGGCCTTGACAAAATCACGGGCGAAGTACAACGCGCCGGGAGACGAGTGGCTGCTCTTGCCGCCCTGCGTCAGCAAGTCGGTGACGACATCGGCATAAGAGCGGTCGAGCGTGAGCCACTCGCGCGTCCAGAAGCGGAACAGGTTCTTGCCGTGCCCCATGCGGTTCCCGGCGCGGAACAGGTCTTCGAAGTAGTACGACCAGCGTTCGACGAACTCATCGCCGGCAATCAGCCGATCGATCAGCCGGTCCCGCTTGTCCCCGGCGTGATCGGCCTCGAAGGCCAGCACCTCCTCGAGAGTCGGAATGCGCCCGATCAAGTCGATGCAGGCACGCCGGAGGAACTCTCCGTCAGAGGCGATGCCGGCGTGAGGCACGCCGGCCCGCTCCATCCTGGAGAAGATGGCTTCGTCAATGAAGTTACGCCGCACCACGGGCGCATCCGAGGCGGACGCGGGACGCAGCCCGGCCGCCTGGGACGTCACCGCCTCGGCGACTTCGGATGCCGATGGGCCGGGCCGCTCGGCGGACGAATGAGCCCGAGCCGCCTTCGCAGCGGCTTTGGGAGCTGGGCTCGGGACCGTAGCCTGCTGCGCAACGAGCGAGCCTATCGGGATCGATGCCCAAAGGACCAGCATGCCGGCGTTCGCCGGGGTGCAGAACTGTCTGGAGAAAGTCATGCCTTTTTCCCTTTCAGCCTGTTCGCACCGTCCTTTGAATCTCTCGTTGCCGCTCGGCGGCCTCGCTAGCGATTAGAAAATCACCTTGAGGCCGAACTGGATGACGCGAGCGTCCCTGGCATTGACGATCGTGCCGAATGTCGCCGACGCGTTCCTCCCGTCGGCGCCCGGCACGAACCTGGTGTTCACGCCATTCCGTCCCGCCAGGTTCAGTTGGTTGAGGAAGTTGAAGGCCTCGGCCCGGAACTGAACGTTCACCCGCCGCTCGCCACCAATGTAGGTGTTCTTGAACAAAGACAGGTCGAAATTCACCGTTCCCGGCGCTCTCACATCGGGCAGCGCCCTGCCGACGTCGCCGAACGTGAAGTCCAGTGGGTTCACGAACGCACTGGTGTCGAACCACCGCTGGGCAGTGGGGTTATCCAGCTTCGCGCTCTGTCCCGTCGAGTTCGGACGGTTCGCCTGGTTATTGCTCGCTCCACGGATAATCAAGGGCAGTCCGTCCTGCAAAACGCCGATCGTATTGATCTGCCAGCCCCCGATCAGCTTGCTCAATCCGCGCGATGAATTCTTGCCGAACGGGAGTTCATAGAGGAGGCTGATGACCGCCCTCTTTGCCACGTCGGTCGGATCGATGGACCGCTGGACCTGGCGGTCGTAGAGCCCGTTCTGGAAGCTGTTCTCGTTCGTCTGCTCGACCAGACCGAAATTCACAGGCACATCGGTGGAATCTCCGATCTTCTTGCCGCCGGTGAATGCGAAGTGCACCAGCAGGCCTTCCTTCAACGGCCGCTTGACGTTGATCTGCAACTGATGCGACAGGTAGTTGCCCAGCCGGGGGTTCCGAATCGTGACGTTGTTGTAGTGCGGGAATGCCTTGAGGGTCTGCTCAAGCCTGACGGTGCTTCCTCCGAGTCCGCCAGGCACGAGCCCCGCGTTGGGGTTCGGCACTCGACTGTTCAGCTCCTGTCCCAATGAGAAACGCGTTGCGGGATCCACCTGGTTCAAGTTGTAACCGGCGCCGGAGAAATGGTTGCCCTTGTTGCCGGCGTACGCGACGTCGAAGAACCATTCGCCTTGCTGGTGCTGGAGCGACGCGTTCCATTGCTGCGTAATGGGAGTGGTGGCATCGGATTCCCGCAGGGTCACGTCCTGGCCCAGACGAGCACCGGGGCCCGCCGAGGCGCCGGGAGACTCGTTGAACGGAAACGGAAAGCCGTCGGAGAACTGGAACGCTCTCTCTCCCGGAGTGGATGTCACGTAGTTGGTCCGCGTGCGGGAGAACAAGTTGATATCGCCCGTGAAATGGCGGTAGAAGATCGAAGCGTAGTAGATGCCGTAGCCCGCCCGGAACACGGTCTTGCCTTCCCCGGTGACGTCGTATGCGAAGCCGACCCGGGGACCGAAGTCGTTGTAATCCTCGTCCATGAAGGTCCGGGGTTGGCCGTCGACGCCGGCGTACACGACGCATCCGCGAAGCCCGGTGGAGGGCTCGATGCAATCCGGATCGAAGTTGATCTGCCCGTTGTTGCGCTCGTAGGGCTTCTGCTGGAGATCCCAACGCAAGCCCAGATTGAGGGTGAGGCGGGGGAGTACTTTCCAGTCGTCCTGGACGAAGGCGCTCCAGTTGAAGCCGTGCCACGAGTTGCCCAGGATGCGATCGATGTTGGCACTCGAAACATCACCGGTGAGGAACTGGGCGAGGCTGTTCCCCGTCCCGGCGGGAGCTTGAGGATTCGTCGTCAAGCCGGTGAAATTAAAGCGGCCGGACAAAGCCCCGCCTTGCCGATTCCCTCCGTAGAGGTCCCGCGCGTTCAAACCGTATTTGAGGGTGTGGTTTCCGCTGATGTGGGTCACCATGTTCTGGATGTCCCAGTTCAGCGAAGTCCGCTTTCCCAGCGCCCCTCCCCCGATTCTGGGGTAGGGACTGATGGCGATTTGCGGCACCTGGTCTGGCGGCACACTGGCAGGCAGGCCAATCTGCTGGGCGTATCCGAGATATCTGCCGACGGTCTCGAACGTGAACCTCTGACGGCTGGTGCCCACCCGGAGATTGTTGATCAAGGTCGGCGAGAACGTGTGCGTGTCGGAGATCACGAAATTGCGGTTGGTCTGGTCGTCCTCGCGGCTCGTACCCACGTTGGGATCCGTGAACGGGTTGTTGCTGAAGGGCTGGTGACGCGCCTGCGTATAGCGCGCGAACATCGAGTTCTTGTTGCTGAAGCGGTGATCGATTTTTACGTTCCATTGCGACCAGTTGACACTCCGCACCGAGGCGTCCTGGAAGTTCTGGCTGAACGTGTACTGGTTCGACGGCTGCCTGTTCGGCGCCGGATACCACGGCAGGACGTTCCGGGAAGCGGGATCGAACTTGGACGACGGCACCTGGTTGTTCGGGTACGGGTCGCGGACCAGTCCGCCGCCGGCCGGGTTGGGGCGGGTCGTGTCCGGGTCGTATATCTGGATCGGAGCTCCACTTGCCGTTCGCAGCATGGCAAAGTCCCCTGTCAGGAATTCCGGCACGGGGACGGACATGATCCTCGGGCTGCTCCGCCGCAGGCGGTATTCCTCCAAATTGAAGAACCCGAACGTGCGGTTCTTGACAAACGGCCCTCCCACCGCCCCGCCGTATTGGTTGTAGCGAAGCGGCAGCCTGGTGCGGGCGAAGGCGTTCCTGGCATCGAACGCGTCGTTGCGGAGGAACTCGTAGAGAGTTCCGTGGATCTCGTTCGTTCCCGAGCGGGTCACGAGGTTGATCGCCCCGCCGGCGGTAAAGCCGAACTCGGACGACATCGTGCCGCTCTGCACCTTGAATTCCTGCACGGAGTCGACCGCGATCGGAACCCCGACCTCGCCGACGTAGCTCAGGATATTGTTGTTGCCGTCCAGCATCTGCGCATTCATCGAGTTCGGGCTACCGTTGATCGAGATCGAGGAAAGCTGAATGCCGCGATCCCCGAATCCGGAATTCGTGGGGCCCGCGTTCGAAATGACACCCGCCGTCAGAAGGGTCAACGCCAAAGCCCCGCGGCCATTGAGAGGAAGGTCACTGACGCGCTTCCGCTCGATGACCTCGCCGATCGTCGCGCTGTTGGTGTCGACAATCGGCGCTTCCCCGACCACCTCGACAACCTCGGTCACCTGGCCGATCTCGAGCGTCACGTTGACGTCGGCGTTCCGGCCGACCTGAAGCGTGACCCCGGAACGGACACTTCGGCGGAAGCCTTCGGCCTCGACGGCGATCTCGTACTCACCGACGACCATTCCGGGCGCGATGTAGAGTCCGTTTTCGTTGGACGACGTTGTGAAGAGTGCGTTCGTCGCCGTGTTCAGAACCTCGACCTGGGCTCCCGGGACCACGGCGCCCTGCTGGTCGGTGACGATGCCGGAGATCGTGCCCGTGCTCTGCTGGGCACCCGTGATCACCACGGCGGACAAAAGAAGAGCTACGACACGCAGCCCTCGAACGATGTCATGCATGGAACCCTCCCGCGATCTGTTATAACAGATCGGAAATATCCTAGCGCATCGCGTCAGTGCTGTCAATTCAGATCCGGGCATACGGCACCATATAGTACCGTTCCCTTTTCTCAGCATGGGGTCCTTCTGTGCGGGCCGCATCGGAAGCAGCCCAGCGCGCGCCGGGAAGCCGAGCGAGAACGGCGGACGGCGCGCGGACACCGGCTTGGGGGGTATCCGAATCATTCCGACGAATTCCGAATCATTCCGGGAAATAGTGGGCAGAAGAATCGTTATCATTCGGTAAAAAATCGTAATCCGGCGGCAAAAACCCAGAATATCCCGGAATGACCTCGTCAAGATTCGCATCGAAGTCGTGACTTGGCGGCAGGCACGGCGGTTCGGGCGGCGGATTTCGGTTTTTGGTCCCACCATATAAGCCGTGATTCGTGTCTCGTGTCTCGTGATTCGTGAAAACCATGGTTGGGGGGCTTGGTTCGCTCCAGAAGGAATGTCTGATGGCCGGTGAACGGAAAAGGCCGAAAAAGCCGTGATTCGTGAAAACCATACAGGCCGTGTTGCCGGTGCGGGGGACGGCCGCCGCCCATGCCGCGCCATAGCCGCCCCATGCCGCGCCACAACGCGCAGGAAAGCAGCGACCGGGCGGCGATAAAGTCCGTGATTCGTGTCTCGTGACTCGTGACTCGTGAAAACCATGGTTGGGGGGCCTGGTTCGCTCCAGAAGGAATGTCTGACGGCCGGTGAACGGAAAAGGCCAAAAAAAGCCGTGATTCGTGAAAACATAAAAGCAATGGCTT
>JAPOOG010000033.1 GCA_026713545.1 Bryobacterales bacterium | reverse complement strand
GTCCCGGCGTTTCGGCCATCTCGGCGGCGTAAAAGAGCTCCTCCTGCCGCCGCCGCTTCCCTCGCGTTCCCATCGCCATGGCGCCAGTTTACACCAAAACATCCTTAGCTCCAAATGGTTTTTAGACACAGACTGCTAGGGGGCCTGGGATGGGGAATGGGAGTCAAGATCTGGGCCAATGACCGCTTCTTCATCTCTCCTCAATTCCGCATAGGACATGAGCCGAATTTTCGGCTCTCCCTCTACATGGGCTTTGCGCGACGCCGTTAGCGTCCGGCCGAAAGGAGCAACCGATGCGACACGCCCGGATGACCCTCCTCTCCCTCATGACGATTTCCTTGCTGCTCCTGCAGCCGGACTTCGGGCAGAATCGCAAGGTCGACTTGCGGGGACACTTGGGCCACACCTACCTGCTGGAAGACACCCCTCCCCAAGCTTGGCTGGGCGGCGGAGCCATCACAGCCGCCGCTGGCTCGCGCTTCCGGATCGGCCTGGAGGTATTGCATGCCAACATGTTCGGCAAATACGACGACTACAAGGAACGTGCCCTGCTGATCACTCCAGTGGTGGAGTACGAGTTTTCGCCGGGCCGGCGCATCAACCCCTATTTGGCATTCGGGTTCGGATTTACCCGGTATCGGGCACTGGAACCAAACGCGGAGCATTTCTTTGATCCCTCGCTCCCGGAGTTCGAGTGGCGCTCGGAGGGAGGCATCAACCTCTCTGGAGGCCTGGGTCTCCGGGTGTTCATAACCAAGGGATTCTTCGTGGCCCCGGAAGTCCGTATCGGCTTGCTTCCTGTGCTGCGTTCGACAATCAGTATCGGCTATGCCTTTTGAGGATGCGGCAACGAAATCACGAGACTGATTCTCAGTGATTTGCCTAGAAATCAGACTGCTCCGCCGTGCCCCAAACGGCCAGGTTCAGAACACCCGAAAACTCGCTCTCTCAACCTAAGGGGATTACGGGAAGCATAATGTGAGACGGATGATCAGCATCAACATAGATGCTGTTTTCCGCAATGACGCTCTTGCTGTCCATCATGTACGGATCCCCCGTATTGGGATTGGGATCATACGCCGGGTAGTTGCTGCTGGAGATATCGACGCGAATCCGGTGGCCCTTCTGGAAGAGGTTGCTGGTGGGAGGCATGTCGATGACAAACTCGTAAACATCTCCCGGCGTCATGAGTTCAGCTTTCTCGAAGCCGTTCCGGTAGCGCATGCGCAGTATGCTGTCGGAAAGATTCATCGCAAAGCATTCCGGGTAGTCCTCGTTGGGCGGATGCACGTCAATGAGTTTGGCCGTGAAATCGGTATCGACCGACGACGAAGAAGCCCAGAGCCTCACGCTGATGGGACCCGTCACCTCGGTGTCAGCCGCGAGCGGCGCCGTCATGAACACCAGAACGTCTGCACGCGCCGAGAGGGGCAGGTTCGAGTTGCAGCCGAAGTACTCAGGTTTTTCTCTCTGGTCATATGGGCCAAAGGGAACAAACGGAGCCGTGAGTTCGCTGCGGTCGGAGAGAAAATAGGATCTGCCGCCGACAGTCGGCGCCGGGTTTTTCGGATCGTAAACAAAGCTGGACGCTGTTTCGTATCCGGGCCTCGCTGTGCTCAGCTTGCCGCCGGCATGAAAGTAATACTTCGTGTAGCGGGTACGCGGGAGCGGCCAATCGTTTTCAATACGCCACCTTCCTCCATGGTTGAGGCGACCGTGACTGTTCCTGCGCCCATCCCCTCCCCCCATGACAAAGATTTTCACAGGAGGCTCTGTCAGCGAACCGGTCTTTCTGTCTCGTAACGTCGCATCGAACCAACTCCGCTGCACGACGTTGTACTCGTCGTAGCTCATTTCGGCGTCCCGTCCGAAGTCGACTTCTCCCGCGTAACGGTTCCGGTCCATGTGTGTCCAGGGGCCCATCAGGAGCTTGATCCTGCTCTTCTTGCGCTTGGAAAGACCCGTGTAGAAAACTTCTTCACGATAAAGGTCATACCAGCCGGCCACGTAGTATCCCGGGATGTCCTTGTAGTCATCGAAGAACTCTTCCGGCTGCCAAAGAGGAACTTTTTTCCAGAAATCGCTGTAGTCGGTCTCCGTCATCATGTCGAAGAACCAGCGCTCGGTCTCGGCATCAGAGCTGAAAGGAGTCGCACCTCTCTTGAGAGGCATCCGTGACAGCCACTCGGACGACTTCTTCCACGGATCGTGGGCCGCCTTCCTCAGAACGGGGTCTTCAAGGGCGAGCTTGCTGCTCCCGGCCATCATGAAGGCGATCGGTAATGTATACATCAGAAACGTTCCGTGGTGGCGGAAACCGTTTTGGTAATAATTTGCAGGCGCCTTGACATGAAAAACCGAAGCCAGATGCGGGGGGTTGATCGCCGCGGCGGCGGCTTGTACGGCTCCCAGGTACGAGATTCCCGTCATGCCGACCCGGCCGTTGGACCAGTGGCGGTCGGCGATCCATTCAATCGTGTCGTATCCGTCCTCGGCCTCGGCAACACCGTGATAATGCGATCCCCCCGACTTATACCGGCCCCGAACGTCTTGAATCACGACCACGTACCCCCACCGGACGAACGATTCGTAGTCGAGCTGCTTCTGAGCGTTGTCCTTGTTGTAGCTCGTACGTATCAGAATCACCGAAAACCTGTCCTCGACCGGCTCTCCTCTCCGCGCCGGACGATACACGTCGGCAACGAGCTTCACGCCGTCCCGCATTTCGACGGGAACGTCCCGCTCGACGAAGACATCGAACTCTTCTCTACTGGCAGCGAGGGGCTTGGTGAAGACAGGGTTTCTTTGCGCCATGGAGATCACGAGTTCGGTTCTTTGCTGTTGAATCAAGTCGTCGGAGCTGATGCAGGGCCTGTCATTGCCTGCGCACTTCGAGCGCCTGGTTTCTGAATGCCGAGCACGCTTGGCCTCATGTCCTTGAGCTTTACAATGCGTCGGGGCGGAAAACAGAAGGGGCCAGCCGCCAACAGGCAGGCTCGCTGCGGCCCCAGGACCCAAGCGATTCCTGCGATCCGTGCTGCCGTCATCTCTCTTGACTTACGGGGCCGGCGCCGCTGGCCTGCATTTCTCACCACGTGGCGAGGCGAAGTACGTGAGAGGGCCGTCAGGACGAGGCGCGAGCCGCATGGCGCCGGCAACACGGCCTTTGAGGTTTTTCACGAATCACGAGACACGAATCACGGCCTTTTTCGCGTGCGTCGACCGTCGGATGCTGAGACATGCAGGTCAGCCCGATTGATCGAACTGGGGAACCTTCATCTGCTCTCCGTTCTTGAGCGATGACTCGTGGGCGACGATGCCCGGGACGGTCATGGCCAGAGACTCGTAGAGGTCGATGGCCGGCTCGCGATCCTCCAGCAAAGCATTGATGAACTCGGCGCTGATAAACACATGGCTCCCGCCGTGACCGCTTGCGAGGCGCATCGGCTCCGGGAGCATGTCGCTCTTCCAATATTCCGGTATTTCAACCGGCTCGGGCGGACCGGTAGGGTCCCCCGTTCGCTTGGCCCAACTGTTGGGGTGCAGACCTCGATTTCGCATGTACAGTGACCCTTTCTCTCCAAACCACTGTGCGCGTTCTCCGCCCGCTCCAACCAACTTGAACATGTTGCAGCGAACCATGTGGCCGCGGTCGGTTTGCATCAGCGCTGCTTCGTTCCAGAAGGGGTTGTTGTAACGGTTGTCGTCATTGTGCGGATGACTGGTTCCCCAGCCCAGGCTGGAGACCCGCACGATGCGTTCGCCGGTCACTCCCACCAGGAAACCCGTCGAATGCGTCGGATACAGCATCGGAGGATAGCCCCAGCGCCAGCTCCGTGAGCCGTCGGGCTCGTAAAACATGGTGGTCTTGTCATTGACAATCTTGTCGAGGTCTTGGTTGTGATAGTACTCGACCTCGCTGTAGAAGAGTTCTCCGAAACCGCCCGACCTGAAAAGGTTCCGGGCGTAGATACAGGCCTGCCGATAATAACTCGTCTCCGCCATCATGTAACGAAGGCCTGTCTTTTCTTTGAGCTCCTTGAGTCTTTCGGCTTCAGCCAGCGTCAAACAGGCCGGTACGGCGCAAACGACGTGCAGGCCCCTGCGCATGCACATCTCGACATGCCGCGCATGGTCGGGAGCTCCCGTGAATACGGCCACGGCGTCGAGGTTCTTGGCCCGCTGCAGCATCACCTCGAGCGACTCGTAGAAGTTGTCGCAACGATACCTCTCGCGGAGCCTCTTGCGCCGGTCGGCCCTCAGATCCGTAACGGCGGCCACCTCGCAGTTGGGATGGTTGTGCCATTGAAACGCGGCTCCAAACCCTCCTCCGACAACACCAAGCCGGATTTTTTTCGTAGACTCGGCAGGCGCGGCCAAGCCTGGTCTCATCGCCATCGCAGAGCTCAGAGCTACCGCACTCAGCGCTGAGGCGCCCAGGAATTCGCGTCTGGTCTCCATATCTTTCTGCCACCTCCCGGTAGGATTGAGCGGCGGCTCAGAATCGTTTCCTTGATCGGCGCCGCGCTACCCAGCAACCCTACCTCAATACACTTCCACGGTCAATGCCAAACACACGGTCCGCGATCCGGCGCCATTGCCCCGTGACGATTCCCGTTCCAGTAGTCCCTGGTGGAACCCCGCGTAGCAACCAGAGCGGCGAGGAGCACGGCTGACAAGGCGCGACGAGGGAGCATATTGGACATAATCGACCGAGGAGCAATGCAGCTCACAGCTCAGCCGGGATGCATCGCCGCTCGAATGCAGCGGGGTCTTTCGCCGCGAGCTGCCAGACCAAAGACATCCATCGATTTACCTCGGATGCTCAGAATAAAGACGAAGCCGACCGTTGGCAGCGGAAGGCGATCGAAGCCTCCGATTCGAAGGGTGTCGCTACTGTCACGCCAAAGGTGCTGTATGAAAAAGGCGCGCAATACCCTTCTCAAGCAGCGTCTGACGTCAGTGTCGACTCCACGGCCTCGACGATGGCCGATGCGGAGATGCCGTAATGCTCGTAGAGTTCCTGGCGGCTGCCGGTCTGGCCAAACTCATCGACGCCCAGGGAAACCGTCTTCGTGCCGAACACGGCTCCAAGAAAAGAAAGCGTATGAGAATGACCGTCGATGACGGTCACAATCGGGCAGGCGCGTTCCGTCTCGGTAATCACGTGTTCGAGCAGAGCCGTGGAACGCGCCCGAGGGTTCCTTGCGCGCAGACGCGTGGCGTGCTTCCAACCGCGATACAGCAGACCGGGGCTCGTCATGTTGACGACGTTGGCCAGAATGCCCCGCCCTTCCAATATGCGGCTCGCTTCCAAAGCGATTGGCGCCATCACCCCGCAAGCGAAGATGTGTACGACGTTTTCGCCCGGCAGGTAGTCCGGGTGGGTCCTGTGATCGACAAGCCGGTAGGCTCCGCGCAGAACGTCCCGGCGCAGTTCCGATTCCTTGGCGCTTCCGGGTTCGAGTGGAAACAGTGCTTGATCAACCGGCGCTGTGGATAACCTCAGATAAACGGATCTTCCACTCTCGCGGTCCAGCAGATTACGCAGGCCGGCCAGCAGGATCCACTCCAACTCTTGTCCAAAACAGGGTTCGTAGTAGACCAGATGGGGTAGCTCCGCACCGATCGAAGGCGTGATTACGGATTGGTGAGCTCCCCCTTCTCGGCTGAGGGTGATTCCCGATGGCGAACCCACGAAGAGGAACTTCGATCTGCAGTACAGGCCGTAGTTCAAAGCATCCAGTCCGCGGGAGATGAACGTGTCGTAAATGGTGCCGATCGGAAGCAGGGTTTCACCGAAAAACTCGCTGGACAGCCCCAATGCGGCCAACAGTAAAAAAAAGTCATTCTCGGAGATACCCAGCTCGATATGCTGGCCCCGCGGGGACTGTTCCCAGTTCAACAATTGAGGGATCTGGGCTTCTTTGAAATAGTTGATCCGGGCTCGGGAACTGTAGACGCCCATCTTGTTGATCCACCCACCGAGGTTCGTCGAGCTGGCCACGTCGGGCGAAGTCGTAACGATCCTGGCCGCGATATCGGGCCGGCGGGCAAGCGAGCTGAGCAGTGTGCCCAGAACCTGCTGCGTAGAACGCCTGCCTTTATGAACTGTGCCAAGGGTCTCGGGAATTTCACAAGAGCGCCGGCCCGCGGACTTGCGGGGCTTTCTCCCGGTCGAGAGCCGGGCTTTGCAGAACTGGATGTGGCCTGCCTCCTCGCTTCCGGGCGCAAAACTCGCAAATTCTCCTCCTTGCGGCACTCCCAGTTGCACCTGTAGCTCGTCCATCTGCGCGGTCGATAGAAGCTTGGAGTGATTGAGCGGATCTCCCGCGATCGGGAGGCCCCAACCCTTGATGGTGTAGGCAATGATGACGACAGGGCGGCCCCGCACCCGGTCAGCCTCCTGGTAGGCATCAAGGATCATGTCGAGGTCGTGGCCACCGAGGTCCGCCAGCAGATCCCGGATTTCTCCCGCGGGGCAATCCTCGAGCAGTCCCAGCAACTCGTGATCCACCGAGCCATTGGAACGGGCCAGGTGCTCGCGGATCACGTTGCCGTCGCTGATCCGCAGCAGGCTCTGGTATTCGTCGTTCGTCATCAGGTCGATGCGTTCACGGAGGCGGTTCCCATTGGGACGCCGGAAATAGGCCTGGAGCCGGCGGCCGTACTTGACCTCGATGACCTGCCAGTCGTGGACGCGGAACATCTCTTCGATCTTTTGAGCTTTTCCGCTCGGCACGACGCGGTCGAGGCTTTGGCGATTGAGGTCGACGATCCAGAGGACTTGATCAAGAGCAAGCAGATTGTCCTCGCCCAGGGCTTCCCACACGTTGCCCTCGTCTAGTTCCGCATCGCCAATCAGAGCGATAAAGCGGTGAGAGCCACCAGTGCCGAAGTGGTCCTTGACGTATCGGGCCGTCAGAGCCGTGAAGTTCGGAGCCACGGCGCCCAAGCCGACCGATCCGGTCGAGAAGTCCACCGGGTCAACGTCCTTGGTGCGGCTTGGATAGGCCTGAAGGCCCTGGTATGCGCGGAGTTGCTTGAGTTTGTCGGCTGGCAGATTGCCCAGCAGGAATTGAATGGCGTGGAACACCGGCGATGCATGTGGTTTGACAGCCACAAAGTCGCCGCGCCGCAGCTCATGGAAGTAGAGTGCGGTCATCAAGCTGACCATCGAGGCCGAACTGGCTTGATGACCGCCGACCTTGAGGCCGTCGGGATTGTCGCGAACGTTATTGGCGTAGTGGACGATCTGCGTACTGAGCCACAGTACCCGATTCTGAATGCTCTCCAGTATCCTCAGATCACGCCGCTGTGATTCTGGCAACTCCTCGTGTAGCGTTTGCTGGTTTGCGGCCATCCGACTCACCCTCCTGTACTTGAGGCGTCCTGGGAAGTCGCATTACGGCACCGCTGTAAGTCTACCGCTCCCGTCGAAGGCTTGTCATACAGAGAACAACTTGCAGACAACGTTCTGTAGCCAGGATGCGAAACATTAGATTGACAATGCCCTCCTGCGGACGCAACACGCCTTTCGCAATCGGCATTGAACATGATCGGCGTTGCTAGAATCTCATACACCACCAATAGTGGAGGGGTCAGCAATGCGGTGCCATTGCTTCGCCAATAGGGCGGTGCTCTTGCGGATGGCTTCCTGCCTGGTTGTCGCTTGCGGAACATGGCTGCCAGGTCAGACGGATACGGGAAGTATCAGCGGCGTCGTCTACGACGAGACCGGAGCCGTCATCCCGGGCGTGACCGTCAGCGCGGTAGAAGAGAACCGCGGCGTCCGGAGGGAAGCGGAAACGTCCGCAACCGGCGAGTTCGTGTTTCGATACGTCGAGCCCGGACTCTATTCGCTCAGGTTCGAAGCGTCGGATTTCGCGCCGCTCGAAGTCGATGGCCTTGAAGTGCGCGTTGGCGAGACAGCCGCGGTCTCTCCCCAGCTATCCGTGGCTGCGGCCGAACAAAACGTTGTCGTGTCCGGCGAATCCGCCAGGTCGGCGATCGATCCCCATCGGGTGCAGCAGGCGGACCATATCGACTCGGTGCGCATTCAGAATCTCCCGATCAATCGCAGGGATTACCTTTCCCTGGGCCTTCTGACGCCGGGAGTGGTGAACACGGATTATGTCGCCAACGCGACGGATCGTCGCATCACAACGACGGGCAGCTCCGGGCTCGGCATTGGAGGCACCAACGGACGCGGCAACACGTTCATGATCGATGGCCTGGACAACGTCGCGATCACGGGAGGTGTTCGATCCCAGATCAGCCAGGAGGCCATTTACGAGTTCCAGGTCAACAGGAATTCGTTCTCTACCGAGCAGGGCGGGGCTCCTGGCGGTGCCATCAACATCGTGACGAAGAGCGGCACGAACGAGGTGCACGGATCACTGTTCGGCTTGATGCGCAATCGCAGGTTCCAGGCTCGGAACTACTTCGACCCCGGCAAGAGCCCGTACACCAGGGTGCAGAGCGGAGCGTCGATCGGGGGCCCCATCGAACAGAACAAGACGTTCTACTCCGTCACGTACGAGCGCCTGGACCGCCACGAGTCGCAGATCATTCCGCTGCTGTCCGATCGATCGTTTCTCACATCCTTGACGGAGTCCCAGCAAGAACTGGTCAACGTGCTCAGCGTTGCCGGGCCGGTGCCGCTGCGGCCTTTGGTGGGCCAACTCGCCGCGGCGCTCGTGCCGGCCAATTATCCCCGCGTCGTTCCGCTCTTCGAGGAGAACAGCGGAGTCTTCCCCTTCTCGGAGCTGCGGCAGCAGGTTGTCACGCGACTGGACTACGCGCTGCGCGACGGCCACAACATGTTCCTTCGCGGCAACTGGACCGGATATGACAGAGACAATACGTCATTCGGTGAGTTGAATGCGCGCAATCGCGGATACAATCAGAACCTCAGCGAATTCTCGTTGGCGTTCGGAGACACGTTCGCGATCAGCCCCCGCTGGGTCAGCGAGACCCGTCTGGGATTCGCTTATCACGATTCCGGTTCGACGCCCTACGAGCCCAACGGCCCATCGATTGAAATCGCCGGATTCGGCAACTTCGGCAGGGACTTCTTCCTTCCGATACGTGGTCTCGAGCGGGTTTACCAGGTGCGCCAGAATTTCATCCGGGTCACCGATCGCCACACCCTGAAGTTCGGAGCGGATGCGAATCCTGTCCGGAACTGGGTGCGGTCCGAGACGTTCCTCAGCGGCCGGTTCATCTTCGGCGAGGCGGTGCCTCTTGCTAGCGTCATCGACAACGCAGTTGGAACCGGAACGTCGCGCCTGATCAAGGGCGCTCTGACGGCTGCCGGCTTGAGACGGCTTGCCGGCTCCGTGGACATGCCCATTTCGGCTCTCCAGGCGTACGTCCTCGGACTGCCGACCGTATACCAGCAAGGCTTCGGCAATCCCTACTGGCTGGGGTGGACGAACCGCACGAACTTCTATGTCGAGGACGCGATCCGGATCACGCCCCGGTTCCTTCTGACTCTCGGCCTGCGCCACGAATTCGAGTTCAAGACGCGGTTTCCGCGCGACAACAACAACTTGGCGCCGAGAGCGGGATTCGCTTGGAACCCGAATCCGAAGACCGTCGTGCGCGGAGGCTACGGAATCTTCTACGCCCGAATCGAGGGACAGATCTCTTATATCAATGACCTGCTCGGCGAGAAGCAGCAGATTCACCAGGTGTTCATTCCATTGACGGGGGCTCCCGGGATTCGCAGCGCGCTCACCGGAGGACCGCTGACCTCGGCGGAGATCTACCAAACCCTGCAGGCGAGAGGGATTCTGGGCCAGAGACAGATTCGCGGGGAAGACTTGGCCATTCACGGCATTCAGCCCGGTCCGAATTACCCTCTTCGCGTCGGGTTCCGCGTCACGGACGACACGGTGAATCCCTATTCGCAGCAGGGAAGCCTGGAAGTCCAGCGGCAAGTCGGCGGCTATGCGTTGTCTGCGGGCTACAACTACAACCGCGGCCTGCATATCATTCGGCCCCTTGACGTCAACGTGGTCCAGGCCGGAACGAATGAAGCGGGACGCCCCATCGTGGACTTCCGCGATCCACTCATCTTCCAGGACAACGTCTACGGAAGCTGGGGCAGGTCGCACTATCACGCCATGATCCTGCAGCTCAAGAAAAGGTTCTCGCGCGGCTTCACGCTTTCCGCGCACCATACGTGGAGCAAGACGATCGATGAGAACACCGACTACAACTCGGCGTTCGAGCCTCATCTGCAATGGGACGCGCGTAACGAACTTGCCCTTTCTGACTTTCACCGCGGGCACCGCTTCGTCGCGCATGCCGTGGCGCAGTCTCCGTGGAAGGCGTCCAGGGGCCAGGGTTTCGCGAAGGCCCTGCTCGCCGACTTCACTCTCTCCGGGATCGCGGTCGCGCGCTCGGGCGCGCCGTTCAACCTGAACGCGGGATTCGACACGGTCGGAGATCGTCACACCGACACGCATCGCCCGTGGGGACTCGGACGGAACGTCGGAATCGGCCCGCGTTTCTTCGGGATCGACCTGCGGCTGGCACGGTCGTTCAGCCTCAAGGAAGAAGTAAGCTTGCAGGCCGTCGGCGAGGCCTTCAACGTTCTGAACCGCACGAACTTCAAGGGCGTGAACGGTATCGTGGGGAATGCCACGATCGACGACTTGCCGGAGAGGCTCGTCGGTCGGCGCGGGCCGGTGACGGAACCGTTCTCATTTGCGTCGGCATTCGACCCGAGACAGTTCCAGTTCAGTCTCCGCTTGACGTTCTGATCTGAAACATCCTGTTTATCAAGCCGGGTTGACACCCATCCGGATGTTTCTTGCTTGAATGATCCGCGCACGGGCGGAGGAAAAACTAGCCCGGACTGTACGCTGAATGCTTTGCGGGACGCAACGAGTCTTCAGTCGTCGCTCCATTTCCGCGCAGGATGGCGTACAAAAACTGGTCCTTCACTTTGCCGTCCTTGATGGCGCTCCGGCGCATGCGTCCCTCGAGTCGATATCCGGCCTTCTGCAGCACGCGACATGACGCGGTGTTCGAGGCAAAGGGCACGGCGCACAATCGTTCCAGGTCGTAAGCGGTAAAGGCAAAGCGGGTGAACGCCGCTAGCACGCGTGTCGTGATGCCGCGGCCCCAGTACGGCTCGCCGAGCCAGTAACCGACCTCCGCCGAGCAGCGCTCTACGTCGTCGCGGAGTTTGGCGCCGATCCCGCCAACCGCCGCGTCGCTGACGGTAATTGCGAACATCGTCTCGGGGTGCCCGCCGCGAGCCAGGGCGATGAAGTTGCGCGCATCGTCGATCGTGTAGGGATGCGGGAACTGGTCGCGTAGTTGCAGCCACACTTTTCGATTGTTGGCGTGCCGGGCCAGTTCAGCGGCGTCGGCCTCACGGAACGACCGCACTCCGCATGTTCCCAGATCGAGTTGCATCTCCGGTCCCTGTTGCCCAGTATCTGTCAAGCCGGAAGGTGAAGAAACGCGTGCATTGGAGCAAGCCTCGGGACAACCCGATTCGCCGCGCACTGCCGCTCCGAGCCGCGCCGATACGCGGGCCGTCGTCGGAGCTACTCCTTCTCGGCGATGATCCCGATCATCGGCGGCGTGGACAGAAACGCGCCCGGAGCCCGCTCGCGATCGCGCCATTCGGATTCGAACGCGCTCCGTTCCTCCTCCGTCAATAATCCGGCTTCAACCAGCCTCGGCACGTAGCCAAAGAAAA
Source organism: Bryobacterales bacterium (assembly GCA_026713545.1). Classification (GTDB taxonomy): domain Bacteria; phylum Acidobacteriota; class Terriglobia; order Bryobacterales; family UBA6623; genus JAPPLB01. Next base: position 4,167 of record JAPOOG010000033.1, on the reverse strand, counting down.
ACTGTGTCGGCCAGTCCCAGAACGTCGTTCCCGGTCTGACAAAACGCACCAGCGGGACCAGGTCGATCAGGCGGCAACCGGATTCCACGATCAGCCCCGGCAGACGGTCGCCGACGTTAAGGCTGCCCCCGGTGCGCCGCCAGCTTTCATAGACCGCTGCGAGCACGCGATCGAACGCCGGACTCCTCGGCTGAAGCGTCGTCGCGCTGTAGTTCAGGTAATCCCAGACCACGAGACGGCCGCCGGGCCGCAACCCGAGAACGACCCGGTCGATGACCGGGGCCGGATCCGGTAGAAAGCAGAACAGCCACCGCACAAAGGCTCCGTCCATACAGGCGGGCTCCAGCCGCAACTCCTCGACCCGCTCAACTCGCGCCGTGAGCTGCTCGATCCCGAGACGCTCCGCCTCGCGGGCCAGCGCGGCGATGAAGCGCGCCGACTCGTCGACGGCGAGAACCTGGCCTCCGGCCCCGACCCGGTCCGCCAGCTCGAGGGCAGCGAATCCCGGCCCGCAGCCGAGATCAAGCAACCGCGTGCCCGCTCCGAACCCGGCACGGTCCCAGAGTTCGCGCGCGGCCTCTGCCCACAAGCGGTGCTGCGTTTCGAGACGCCGTCCCTCTTCCGGATCGGTACCGAGCAGATACGGTTCTTCCGATGTGAGGCGCGAGTCCCTTGCACGACTCATGCGGTTACCCTATTCGAAAACCACGGTTCCGAAAGTTGCGAGCTATCACGGCCTGCCGTTGCGATCAGACTTCCGCCGTTCGAGAAACACAACCCATGGGTCAGTATTGCACTTCAATAGCCGGAACCCGTGCTTGTCGTTCCTGCAGCAGCCGTACCGGCAAACACCTGACCCATTCCGGGATTGTCGACGCACACGACAAGTAGTGCCGCAAGTCGGCAGATTCCGTCCTGGATCTATCCCGGAATGGATGCCTGAAACGGTCCTGCGGCGTCGCCTTCTGATGGCATCTCTTTTCACCCCTCCACCGCCGGAATTTGTGGCGGCAGAATTCCAATGGCCTGACCTGAAACATCCCCCAGATCAAGCGGCGTTGATGCCGGCCCGAATGTTTTCAGCTTGAATGATCCGCGCACGGGCGGAGGAAAAAGGCGCGCAGGTGTACTTGATCGTACATCGAGCACGGCAAGCAAGCGTTGCGAAGGAAAAGCGAAGTCATGGCGGTCTTATCGCGTGCTTCGGACGTCAGGTGGGGAGAAATGCAGGCTAGAATTGAATCGCCTGCGCTGGAGATTTTCCTTGGCAAAGCTGACCTGCCGAAAGCGCTCTTGCTTCAACGGACTCGAAGACCACGAAGTGTGGCCGGATCCTCCGTTGTCGGACGGGGTGGTATGCTTCCAGCGAGATGAGGAGTATTCATCATGAGTCGATTGAGCCTTGCCGCAGTATTGATCCTGTTGCTCGTCCTACTCGCCTGCGTGAACGAGAAAACGTCGTCCTCGTCCTACGACAGGGGATCAGAAGTTGATGCGCTCGTGGCCCGTGCCAAGTCCTTCGAGCTGCCCACGGAGTGGGAAGGCCCTCCAGGCGACCCTCTCCATCATCACACCGCGGGTTTCGCGAAGATCCTGTGCTCGGCCGTGTTCGTCACCGGACTCGACGCCGATTTTGCTGCCGAGAACATCGGCTACTTCACGAGCCACTACGACCAGCGCTCGAAAGTAACGAAGCGCGAGGTCGATATGGAGAAGAAGTTGGTGCGCCTGACGCTCCCGGACGGAGTGGTGCGTACGGCGAAATACCTCGGCGATCAAGGCTGCGTCACGTTTCCTCTCGGAGAGGATGGACTCCATTTCGAGGCCGTCGACGTGACGAGCTCGCTTCCCGATCCCGGCATGCAGCCGTGGCCGATGGGCGACGTGTTGCCCGGCGAACCGTTTCCGGCCGAGCTCGATGTAGCGAAGGTCCAGGCCGCCGTCCAAGCCGCCTTCGAGCCGGCCGAGGGCATGACCGCCGCCTTCGTCGTCACCTGGAAAGGACGTCTTGTCGCTGAACGCTACCGCGGCGGGCTGGACCTTCACACGCCGCTTGAAAGCTGGTCGATGGGCAAGAGCTTGACCGCGACACTGATGGGGGTGCTCATTCAGCAAGGGGTCTACGACCTCTGGGAGCCGGCGCCGGTCCCGGAATGGCAACAGCAAGAGGATCCACGGGCAGAGATCCGAATTGCCGACATCCTGCGGATGTCGAGCGGGATCCGCTGCGTAAACCGCGGTGATCCGGAATACGATCCTGCCATGGGATACCCCGACCATCTCTATCTCTATACAGGCGGTGGGGACTCGTTCCAATGGGCCGCGACGAGGCCGCAGCAGTGGCCGCCGAATACCATCGGGCGCTACCGGAACTGCGATCCCGTCCTGACGAACTACCTGGTGCGGCTCGGCGTCGAAGGACGCGGGGACGAGTACCACTCCTTCCCCCAGCGGGAACTCTTCGACAAGATCGGCATTCGTGACATGGTGATGGAGACCGACCCGTACGGGAACTTCCTGATCCAAGGCTATGAATTCGGAACGGGTCGGGACTGGGCTCGTCTCGGCAACCTGTACCTGCAAGACGGGGTTTGGCGAGGCGAGCGTATCCTTCCGGAAGGCTTCGTGGAGTTCGTCAGCACGCCGGCGCCCGCGTGGGAGGCCGACGGCCGTCCCATCTATGGCGGCTTTTTTTGGATCAACAGCAAGGGCGCCTACCCGATTCCGAAAGACGCGTACTACATGGCGGGAGCCGGAAATCAGAAAACGATCATCATTCCCTCCCACGACCTGGTCGTCGTGCGCCTGGGACACTACAAAGGCTCAAGCCCAGGTAACGAGGGTCTGAAAAACGCCTTGACGCTGCTCATGGAAGCTGTGCCCGAGAGCTGAAGGTGGCTGCGATGCTTGACGAATAGTGATACCCAGCCGATCCGGATTGCGCCTCCACCGGTCCTCGTCAGGGCCGGTCGCCACACTCGCAGCCGTTGCCCCGAAACGTTCCGCATGTGCTGAAGGAAGGGATTGAAGCGTCGCCGGCCAGCAACCATTGAGGCAGTGAGAGCGGCGGCGTTCTCGAGGCGGTTCGAGTTACCAACGGAAAGGAACCCTGCAAGTCCATCAGACTGTCGAAAGGCTGGGGCCGGGCGGCGAAGTCGCAAGTGTGAGGACGCATGCGAATGATCCGGTAAGCGGCTCTCGTCTTGCAGTGCCCGATTGGGAGCCATCGCATCACCAAAGTCGGAGATCGGGAATGCTGAGATAATCAAGGCAGGATTCAGCAATGTTCTGGCGTGCCTTGTTGACGCCGCGCAGATTCGAGCTTGATCAATGGGAACTCCTGGAAACCCGCGGACGCTTCTGGCCCAGCTTGGCCACTATCTCGATGACGCCACCGGCGCGGTTTCACCCCCACTCCACCTCTCAACCACGTTCGCTCGCGACCGGAACTACGACCTCATCGGATCGTACGCCTATTCTCGCGAGTCTCATCCGTCACAGAACATCCTCGAGAAGATCCTGGCGGAACTGGAGGGAGGTTCCGACGCCCTGGTTTTCAGCGCGGGGCTTGCCGCGATGCATTGCTTGCTTGACACGGTGCCTCACGGCAGCCATGTCCTGGCGCCGCGTGTCATGTACCACGGCGGGCAGGACTGGCTGCGCCGGTTGAGGTCGAAGGGCCGGATTGCCCTGTCCCTGTTCGACCCGACCGACCCAATGGCGGTGGGAGCGGGGATCGTGGCAGGCGAAACTGATCTTGTCTGGATCGAAACGCCGATCAACCCGACCCTGACGGTCCTGGATATTGCGACGGTTGCCGAGGCTGCACACAGCTCAGGGGCCGTTCTGGTCGTCGACGGCACATTGGCCCCGGCCCTGACAACACGCGCGCTGGATCATGGTGCCGACATCGTCTTCCATTCCGTCACCAAGTACCTCAACGGGCACAGCGATTTGCTCGGCGGTGTCCTGATTACCCGCGTTCGGGACGAGCGCTGGACGGAAATACAAACAGTCCGCACGTTGACAGGCGGGATTCTGGATCCGTTCTCCAGTTGGCTGGCGCTGCGCGGTTTGAGGACGTTCGCGCTACGTTTCGGCGCAGCCTGCGAGAACGCATTGCGCTTTGCACAGCGAATTCAGGGTCACCCTGGGGTCGCCCAAGTG
>JAPOOG010000044.1 GCA_026713545.1 Bryobacterales bacterium | reverse complement strand
TCATTTTCACAGCCCCGGCGAAGACGGCCGTTGCAGAATCGGCCTGGCGGGAGCTGTCATGGCCGTCACCTACAACCATTCTCCCGAAGACGACGTGCTTCCCTCGATGCACCCGCCCTTAATACGCTGGAAACTCGAAGCCCTCCACCACATGCAAAACGGCCGCTGGGTCCACGCCTACGGCCTTGTCCACCTGGTTGAGCCCTGCCTCTTCACCGAATCCCGTCTTTCGTTCCTGCGGGTTCCCGCTCACACCCGATTCATCGGATGGCGCACCTTCAACTCCCATCTGAGATCGATCGCGCGGACCATCCCGAAGCTGCGAAAAATCGAATAGGATGCCCTACCATTCGTGAATCAGTCCTGATCCTCCATGCCTCCATCCTTCCGGGCGGGTTCTCCGCTTTCCGCCAAGTCGAGGCGAGCGGAAAGCTCCCAACCCTTACCTTCCGGAGGATTCCTTCAGTGCAACTACCCTACGCAAGACCCCTAGCCACTACCCGAACCGATGAACCCGTCTCGGAACCCAGCCCTCTGCCCGACACCCTGTCCGGCCTTCTCGAGTGCGCCCTCGACGACGCCTCCACTCTCGACATCGCAACCTACATTCCCTACAGCGGGAACTGGCACACCCGCCGCCGCGACTATCCCTGTGAAGTCTGCCTGGCCGGTTGCATCATCGCAGCAACGCTCAACAATCCCCCAACGCGCACCCTGATCCCGGATATGTTCTCAACCGATACCGAACAGAAGCTCGATATCGTCGATTCGATGCGACTCGGTGATTGGCGTGGCGCTTTCAAGTGCCTCTACCAGCAAGACCCCACCGCTGAGATCAGTCGGAAAATCTTCCATCTTCCCATTCCGCACTTGTGCCACTTCTATGGCTGGATCGAGTTCAACAAGCACTTGCGATCGCTCACCGCGTTGTTGCCGCAACTGCGGGAGATCGACGCCCTCGCCGCCGCAGCCGGCATCGTCAGCTTCTCTCACAGCTCCTAAAGCAGCAGCGCTTCGCCGTTGTCCTTCTGGCATTCCACAATCCAGTCGAGTACCTCGCTGGAGGCGATCACTCCGCCTTCGTCAACGGCCGTTTCGTTTCTGCTCCGTTGTCGCTTACCTTTCTTGTCGCGCAGCGGTACCTGTTTCGTCACGGCCGCCGTGCCGTGCCGAGTCCTTTCCCTTACGAATTGCGTTCGCTCCGGCCGTCGCTCATGCACGGTTCGGTTTCAGCCCGCTTCTTTCGCAGCGGGCATCGATGAGGTAAAAACCCCCTCGCTGGAGGCCGCTGACGCGGCGATCGTCTTCGAGCTCAACCCCCAGCATCCCGGCAATCGCTGCCGGATCGTGCGCTTCTCGCAAGCTCCTTCGCGCGGATCCGCTCGACTTGCGCCGCTTCTTGCAGCGTTATCCCGCTTTCTCCCTGACGCTCATCAGAGCGTGAGAGCGTGGACACGGTTGCCTTCAATCCTGCAAGCCTGCATAATTGAAGTCATGCACGCCTGCAACCTTGCACGTTTGCAGGCTTGCACGTTTGCAATCTTGATGTCATCGAGGCTGCGCCTGTGAAGACCATCGCCATCATCAGTCAGAAAGGCGGCTCCGGTAAGACCACCCTTGCCTTGCACCTGGCCGTCGCTTCGGCCGCTTGCGGTCACAAGACCGCCGTCATCGATCTTGATCCGCAGGCTTCCGCCGCGAATTGGTCGGACCGCCGCGAGGCTGAACTGCCTGTCGTGTTCTCGGCTCATGCGAGCCGGCTGCGGCATGAGATCGCACACGTCGAGAAGCTCGGCGGCGACATGCTCTACATCGATACCGCTCCGCATTCCGACAGCGCCGCACTCGAAGCCGCTCAGCACGCCGATCTTGTGCTCGTCCCCTGCCGGCCGGCCATCCTCGACCTGGAAGCGATCACCAACACACTTCGCTTCCTGCGCACCACCGGCACCCCCGTCCTGGCGGTTCTCAACGCCATCACTCAGTCCGTCCGCGACACGCTGCAGGCCGAACAGGCGCTCGTTCTCCACGGCATCGACTTCAGCCCCTACCGGCTCGGCCGGCGCATTGCGTTCTCGCGTTCTCTCGTTTCCGGCCTCACCGCCCAGGAGTTCCAACCCAACAGCAAAGCCGCCCACGAGGTTCACACCTTGCATTCCTACGTCCTTGACATGCTGCAGCACTTCAATCCTGCAACCAACGGAAACCCCCTCACATGACCCATTCCGATTTCGCTTCCGCCTTGTCGAAGAAACGCTCGCCGTCGCCGGATCCGCCTGCTGCCGCGCGCCCCGCCGCTTCCCCAAAAACGAAACGCAAGCACATCGGAGGCTACTTCGAGCCCGAGGTCGCTCGGCGGTTGCGGATGCTGGCGTCGGAAGAGGAAACCACCGTGCAGGAGCTTCTCACCGAATCCCTGCGGTTAATGTTCGCCAAGCGCGGGATCTCGGTTCTATGAACCTCGTGCTGCTGGCTTGCGGATTGCCTCTCCCCGAATCGTGAACTATCCTTCTGCTTTCGCCACTCCTCATGAAACTTACCGCGAAAGACGCTGATCTGCTGATCCGCGACTTCACCACCCGCGACCCCGGCCCCGATGTTCGCTCCCGCGTTCGCTCTCACAAATGGTCTTTCAATCCTCGCAGCTCGGACTTGACCTTTCTTCTGCGCCTCTATCACGAGCTTGACCAGGTTCTCTACGGAACTTTGACGAACTTTCTGGAAGTCTCCGAAGCCTCCGATGCGGATTTCGAGTACTTCGTTTGTAATATTTGCGCCTCTCGCAAGCTCGTTCTTCCTTATTTCGTTGCTACGCGCCTGACAGAGTTTGATGTCGAGCTTTGCTGTCTCTGTGCGGAGGCCCTCGGCGCTGATATGAGCCGGGAAGCTCACTCCGTTTGCTCCTCTCTTCGGGAACCCCGCTGGCGCGGTCACATCGGCCGCATTCTTCTCTCCGTTCGCTCGTCCGTTCAGTTTGTCGATGACTGATCTCGTTCCCTTCTACGGCCAGCGTTGCTCTCGGGGAGTCGCCATTCTGCGCTCCATGTCTCGTACTGCCATCTCCGCTGATTTCTTGCCGAAATCCGCTTTCTGCCACATCACGTTCATCTCTCTTCCGATTCCTTTCAGCTCTTCTCCTTCCGCCTCGTCAAGTCTCCTTCGGATTTCCTTCTGCCAACCGTTTGTATGATCCGCCTCGACCTTTTCCAGTTTCCTTGTCGCTCTCTCATAATTCGTTGGAATGTGTACAGAAATCTTCTTGCTGTTGTGCTTTTCCTTGATCTTGACGTTCTCCTTTTCAGCTTCGATGTGCTCTTTCTGAGCTTTCTCGATTACTGCAATGAAATTTCTCAGTTCTTCACGCAGCTCTTCGTCCTTGCGTTCCTCTTCGCTCTGACAGCTTGTCATCGCTGCCGCCGTCAGGATCATCAGCAACGTCGCGGTCGCTCTCTTCATGCCTTTTTCGTCCGTTTCATCGTGCCTTTCCTTTCTCTTGGGCAATGGCTGTACCCGTGGTTCGAGCCACTATATCCCATCCACACGCAGCAACAGCGGCCATCCGCCATGGCGGGCAGGGCAGGGAAGTCTCGACAGCTCCCCGCGAGAGGTTCATCGCCCTTCACCGCTGGGTCCGGTAGCTCCATTCGTGCGCTCGAGCTTCTTCGCTTGAATGCAAATTGCGTTCAGAG